>NSIQ01000008.1 GCA_002737415.1 Alcaligenaceae bacterium
GCGCATCAGACGTTTTTCGATGATACCGACCAGMGAATCCAAGATTAGTGCGCAAGCAGTTAACACAAAAATACCAGCAATTACGGTATTTACATCTAGCGTACCTTCGGCTTGCAAGATCAGATAACCGACCCCGGCCGCAGAGCCTAAATACTCGCCCACCACGGCGCCCACAAAGGCCAAACCCACTGACGTGTGCAAGCTTGAAAAGACCCAGCTAGTCGCGCTAGGCAGGTACACCTGCCTGAGTAGTTGCTTGCGATCCGCGCCCAGCATGCGGGCGTTGTCAAGCAAGGTCGGGCTGACTTCACGCACGCCTTGGTAGACGTTAAAAAACACGATAAAAAATACCAGCGTGACCGCCAACGCCACTTTTGACCAAATCCCCAAGCCAAACCACATCGCAAAAATCGGCGCCAAAATGACGCGAGGCATTGAATTTAAGGCTTTGATATAGGGATCGAGAATATTACTGGCCATGGGCGACAAGCCGAGCCACAAGCCCATGCCAAGTCCAGAGGTGGTGCCGATAAAGAAGGCCAGAACGGTCTCGGTTAACGTGATTCCTAAATGCGAATAGATATCGCCATTGGCGACAAACCAATCCCAAATTCTGCCCCATACGCCAAGGGGTTTACCAAAGAAGAAGGCTATTTTTGGATCGGCAGAGGCTAGCTGCCAGCCACCGATGACAAAAATTAAAATACTGACTTGCCAAATACGCAATGACAGTTGGGAGGTGGGTTTCAAAAAATTCAACATCTCAAGCTCGCTTTTGCTGGGCGTAGCCCTTTAGAACTTCGTCTCGTAGCACCGTCCAAATAGCTTTATGCAACTCAACGAACCGCGGCTGCATACGAACTTCGGCGACATCACGCGGGCGCGGCAAGTCAACGACGAACTCACCGATCGGGTGCGTGCCAGGGCCCGCCGATAACACCACCACGCGATCGCTCATGGCAATCGCTTCGTCTAAATCATGGGTAATAAACAGCACCGCTTTACGCTTGGCCATCCATAACTCAAGCACTTCGTTTTCCATGAGCTGGCGGGTTTGAATATCGAGCGCCGAGAAGGGCTCATCCATCAGGATAATGTCAGGGTCACGAATCAAGGTCTGCGCAAGCATCGTGCGCTTACGCATCCCACCAGACATTTGATGCGGATAGCGATCTTCAAATCCGCTTAAGCCCACGCGCTTCATCCATTCGCGCCCCTGCTCACAGGCTTGCGCACGCTCAACGCCCGCAAACTCAAGCCCCGCCACAACGTTATCGAGCGCCGACCGCCACGGCAGCAACGCCTCACCTTGAAACATATACCCCGCACGACTGTTGATCCCGTTAAGCGTCTGACCAAAGAACTCGACCACGCCGCTAGACGGAGCAAGCAGGCCCGCCGCGATATTCAAGAGCGTTGACTTGCCGCAACCCGTGGGGCCCACCACCGACACGAATTCACCGGGCGCCACCGCGAGCGTGGTGCTCGAAACGGCCGTGTAGCGCTGGCTGGCATCGTCGCGCGAAACAAACGTGCAGGTAATATCTTTTAATAAGAGTGCTGCAGCCTCGTCTTGCCTAACGCCCGAGACTGCTTGTGCTTCAGTGAACGCCATGAACCATACTCAAGTTAGACTTTGACTTCAGGATATTTTTCATTGGCACGCCGGGCGAAGTCATTGGTAAATGTTTTAGATAAATCAATTTTGGCATCGCGGATTTCTGTGTTGTAGGCAGCGAGAGCCTTGAGTGCCGTGGGCGGGCCGTCTTCAGGAATCATGCCGTCCGGCGAAATTGCTTCCATGCACTTTTCGATGGCTTTCAAATAAATATCGGGTTTACCTTGCAAATACGCCGCCGGCAAAGCCTTTATGACGCCCGCAGGGCCTGCTTTGATAATCCATTTATCCGCCCGCACCATCGCGTTGGTCAACGCTTGCACGGTTCTAGGATTCGCGTCGATAAACGCCTGTGGCATGTACAAGCTACCGGCCGGCATATTTCCACCAAAAATGTCGATCGTATCTTTTAAACGCCGAGTATCGACGATTGTCAATATTTCATTGGCGTCTTCGAGCGTGGTGATGACCGGGTCAATATTAGAAAGCACATCAATGTGACCTTCGCGTATGGCAGAGATCGCGCTGGCGCCCGTGCCGACACCGATAAAGGACACCTCAGTGGGCTTGATACCGTGCTTGGAAAGATAAAAACTTGCGATCATGCTGGTCGATGAACCCGGCGCCGTGACGCCAATTTTTTTACCGCGCAAATCGGCCGCAGTTTTGAAATTGGGTAATGTCTTTTTTGAGACGCCAACAGTGATCATTGGGCAACGACCCTGCAAGACCACGCAGCGAAAAAACTGCCCCTTTGATTGCAGGTTGATGGTGTGCTCGTAAGCGCCCGACACCACATCCGCACTACCACCCACCACGGCCTGTAGGGATTTTGAACCGCCAGCAAAGTCAGAAATTTTGATATCAAGGCCTTCGTCTTTAAAGAAGCCTTTCTGTTCCGCAATTGTCAGCGCTTGATAATAGGTGCCTACCTTGCCACCCACGGCAATGTGTACGGCGGCTTTTTCAAGTTTTTGCGCGAGCACCAAAGAAGGCGCCGCAGATAACAGGCTAGCGGAGCCCGCGAATTGAAGTAACTGACGGCGTGAAAACGACATGAGCGTCTCTCGAAATATTTTTGAAACTCTATTTAAGCACAGCCCCCGCCACCACACTACGGCGTTTACCCCTAATTAAAAGACGATCTTAGGTGGGCTTGCGCTCGAGTAATGCCCAAGCAACGGTACCTGCGTCAACGTATTCAATTTCGCTACCGGCCGGCACTCCACGCGCCAGACGCGTGACTTTGATACCTTTTAGACGTAAGGCTTCAGAGAGGTAATGTGCTGTGGTTTCACCCTCGGCCGTAAAGTTTGTGGCCAAGATGACCTCTTGCACGACCCCGTCGTTCGCGCGCTTCAGGACGCGCTCAAAGTCGAGCTCGTCAGGACCCGTTCCTTCGAGCGGGGCCAGACTACCCATTAACACGTAGTACAGCCCCTGATAGCTGTGTGTCGCCTCGATCGAATTTTGATCGGCCGGCGTTTCGACAATGCACAGCAGGCTCGGGTCGCGCTCGGGATGTGCACACACGGCGCACACCGGCACCTCGGTAAAACCATTACACTGAATACAATGCTGCAGTCGCTGCACCGCATCGGTCAACGCCTGCCCGAGTTGCTGCGCGGCCTTCAGATCGTGCTGCAGCAAGTGATAGGCCATGCGCCGCGCAGTGCGCGCACCAACCCCCGGCAAACGGCGTAACGCCTCAACCAAGGCTAAAAGCGGTTGCGGCTCAGCAGGTGTCTTGCTCATCAGAACGGCAACTTCATCCCAGGTGGCAGGGGCATCCCCGCGGTGGCACCTGCCATTTTTTCTTGGGAGGTCGCTTCGGCTTTGCGCAAGGCATCGTTAAAGGCGGCGGCCACTAAATCTTCGAGCATCTCTTTGTCGTCGGCCAGCAAGCTTGGATCGATCGTGACCCGCTTGACATCGTGGCGGCAAGTCATCGTGACCTTCACCAAACTACCGCCCGAGGCACCTTCGACCAAAATATCAGCGAGTGCATCTTGCGCTTTTTTCATATTTTCTTGCATCTGCTGCGCTTGACGCATCAAACCCGCTATTTGTCCTTTCATCATGGCCTGGCTTCCTTGATTGATTGAGTAAAAAATAAATGATTTGGTATTACTTGGTTCAGTCACTCACTCCTTGAATGTTTATTTGAGTTGCACCGCCCTATCGCAACGCAAAGCTTAGCGCGATGCGTGGCCCGGACGAATCGATCCCGGCACCACCTGCGCGCCAAAATCTTTTACCAAAGCCAGTACAAATGGATCGAGCTTAACGGCCTGTTCGGCGGCTTGCTGCCGTGCAGCTTGTTCAGCCTGATCTACAGCGTGCGCAGACCCACCCTGACCTTGACCAATCTCAAAAAATACCTGCACCACGAAGCCAAAATATTCAGTCAAGACGGCACGCAAACGCTCGGCATGCGCGCCCTCAGACAAGGCTTTTGTGGCGACTCTTAAGGTCATTGTGCAGCCCGAAATGGCAACGCATTCAGATTGTCGCGCCAACTGCGCGGCCATGCCTGAGAGCGGTAATTTAGCTGAAAATCCAGCCCAGTCTTCGGGTAACACAATCGTGTCAGAGCGCGGAGCCGGAGCGGCTTGAACGAAGTCCTCATCATCGGCCTGATCAAAGACGGGCTCTGAACGCCCATCAAACTCGTCGCCCGAAAAGAACTCAGGCTCGGGGTCTGCAAAGGAAGACTCAGCTTCAACATCGTCCGCGTGCGCTTGCGCTTGGAGCGCGCGCTTCTGACTTGCTGCAAGCTGAGGTGTTGTCGCCTGAGGTGTTGTCGCCTGAGGTGTTGTCGCCTGAGGCGTTATCACCGGAAGGCTAACTGTTTTTTTTTGTGGCTCGGGCGTTGGCGCTGGGGTCGGCGCAATGGCAGCCACAGTCTGAGAAGGCGAAGAACCTGTCTTCAGTACGCCCTGCCCGACTTGAGGCGGCTCGAGTTGCAAGGCTCCGCCGGCCGCGCGCGACAGCGACAACATGCGCAGGCAGGCCATCACAAAACCCGCGTATTCGTCGGGCGCAATGGCGAGTTCTGAGCGACTGTGCACCGCGACGGTATAAAACAATTGCACGGCATCAGGCTGCAGCGTGCTTGCCAAACGCTTGATATCGGCGGCGATCGGATCAGCCTCGTCAACCGCCTGTGCAACGCGTTGCACAATTGCAATGCGCGACAACAAAATCGCCAAATCCGCCAGCGCAGCACGATACGACAAACCACGGGTGGCCAATTCGTCTGCGATCTCTAGCACGGCGCCAGCCTGCCCCGTTTGCAAAGCCTCGAGCAGGCGAATCAGATGACGCTGATCGATCGTGCCTAACATCCCGCGTACGGCTTCTTCGGTAATGTTGTCAGCGCTGAAGGCGATTGCCTGGTCGGTCAGTGACAGGGCGTCGCGCATCGAACCCGAAGCAGCTTGCCCTAATAACCGTAAAGCGGGAACTTCGAAAGGGATGTTTTCTGAGTTCAGGACTTGCTCGAGATGACCCACAATCGCCTCGCCCGGCATCTGCTTAAGGTTGAACTGCAGACAGCGCGAGAGCACAGTGACCGGTATCTTTTGTGGGTCGGTCGTTGCCAAGATGAATTTGACGTGCGCTGGGGGCTCTTCAAGCGTTTTAAGCATCGCGTTAAACGCATGCCCGGTTAGCATGTGAACCTCGTCGATCATATAGACCTTGAAGCGGCCTACACTAGGCGAATACACAGCCTGTTCAAGCAGCTGCGTCATTTCTTCAACGCCGCGATTCGAGGCCGCATCGAGCTCTAGGTAATCCACAAAGCGACCTTCATCGATTTGCGCGCAAGCCTGACACACCCCACAAGGTGTAGCCGTGATGCCGGTTTCGCAATTTAAAGCTTTAGCCAGAATACGCGACAACGTTGTTTTGCCTACACCGCGTGTGCCCGTAAAAAGCCAAGCGTGATGCAGGCGCTGCGTTGTAAGCGCGTGCGCCAAGGCCCGGACAACGTGATCTTGACCGACCAAGGTGTCAAACGAACGGGGACGCCATTTGCGCGCAAGGACCAGATAAGTCATGAGAGGTGCGAATCACTGACAAAAATTACTGACAAAGTCACAGACAACAATCAACGACAGGAGCCACTGACCAGCGTCACAGACCACAGACAATAACAAAATTAGAGAGGCGAGCCTGACTTCGGCACTGTTTCTGCACGACTATGGCTGCTTCGTTCCCGACCTGACCAGATTTGCCGCCGAACCATGCGAAGGGGCCCGCCAACCTACATTCTATCAGGGCTCAGGACTTGCTGACGGCTCGAACTCGAACCACAGGTCGTCCCTAGGAAAATAAAGCGCTGCGCGCGCCGCCCGACCATCCAATCCCGTCACTTGATCGCAATAGCCTTGCAATTGCTTGGCGTAACGCGACAACATTCGCTGGCCAAAGGCTTGAGGCGTTTCAGCATGTAGCGGACGACCCGTTTTGTAGTCGACCACCAACCAGCCCCGCTCGTCTTGTAAGGCCAAGTCCAGCACAGACACCTTACCTGAGGCATCGAGCAACGCCCATTCTCGGCGTGCGCCCACTTGGCGCAGCAAATTTTGTCCTCGGTCGTGCCGCAGCATCGCAAGTAGCGTCTCAAGCACTTCGTGCGCCGCGTTCGCGACCTCTGGCGCAGGCACACCCGCCTGCACACACTGACGTTCGATCCGCGCACGTTGCTCAAACAAGCTGCGCTCTGACCACGATGCGACACCCTGCTCGCCAAGGTGGTCAAGCCAGGCGTGGGTCAATGTGCCCAACACGCGCTCGTAAGTTTTTGTCGCGGGCCAAGCATACGCGGCGTTATAAGTGGGCGCCGCAGCTAGCGCTGGCGCAGTCTTAGCGTTGGCAACCTCGGGGGTTGCCGTGGCCGTGGCGTCGCTGGGCAAACTTGCGTGCGCGACCCCCACCGAAGGCAAGGGTACTCGCGCCAGTCGGCTGAGCAGGCCGCCTCGATAAAAGGGCATCGTCTTTGAGTGATCCTCTGGACGCACGAGCACTCGGGCAATTGAAGCCCGATTCCAAGTCGGCCACAATCGTTCTAGCAAGCTACCTTTAGTCGGCTCAGTCAACGCCAACTCTTTATTTGCCAAGCTAAAATCTGCCACCAAATGCAACACTTCTTTGGCGCGAGTCGCGGCGACATACAACAAACGGTCTATTTCAAACTCGCCACGACACTTCTCGCGCGCCGCAAGATATTTCGCAATAGGATCCTGTTCTTTACTCGCGCGCGCTTTGATCGGGCCGAGCATCAACTGTGCGCCAACCTGTTCAAATCGCAGCAAGGGCGAGCGATCTGGTGGAGGTTTTTTTTGCAAGCCATACAGAATCACGGTCTCAAATTGCAAGCCCTTGCATTTATGCATGGTCATGATTTCAACCGCACGCTCGTGCGGGTCGGGCGCGGCATAGAGTTTTTTTAACCGCTCTTCCAGCACGTCAAGATCAAGCGCACCATAAGGCGCAAGGCGCTCAATTAGTTCAAACAAACTTTCAGCATCTTGCAAATCTGCCTCAGACTGAGCGAATGACGGCCCCGCTAAGGCACGCCAAACGCCTTCAAGGCGCGCCGCAAAAGGCTGCACATCATCTTGCACTAAGGCGTCAAGCAAGATCGTCGCTGCGGCACGCAAGCGCAAAAATTCTGCCGGCATCAATACTTGTTGAGCCATGCACGTTTGGTCTGCCCCGTTTGGCTCAAGCGCGGCGCGCAGCAGTTCGGAGATAGTCTGGTAGGGTTGCGCGAACAGGCGGTGCAAGCTCTCGAGAGTCAAGCCGCAGTAGGGCGAACGCAGCACTGACAACCAAGCCAGACGATCGGCTGGGTGGGTTAAGGCCCGTGCAAGTTGCACGAGGTCAATCACATACGAGCGTTTGTACAACGGTACCAACTCAACCGCCCGACATGCGATTCCGGCTTGCTGCAGCAACTGAGTGACATCGAGCAGGTGCGCGCGTGCACGCACTAAAATTGCGACAGGGTGCTTGTGTTGGGGCTGATTAAACTGCGCCAACGCCTGACGCGCTAACTCAACGACGCAATGCTGCGAGGTTTGTTCATCACCAGGCAAGAATGAATGGTACTGCACAGCCTCAAGCGTCGTGTCGGCTTTAAAAGCCACCGACGTCGCATACGAAATCGCGCCAATCGTCGGATCATCCGTCTCGGGCAACATCGGCTTAAAGGTCGCATTGACCCACTGCACGATTTTGCCTTGCGAGCGAAAATTATCGGTCAACTGCAAACAGGTCAACGCCAGCCCCTCTAAGCCCTGATCCCGCACTTTAATAAACAGACTGACGTCCGCTTTGCGAAACCGATAGATTGACTGCATCGGGTCGCCCACCAAGAACAAACTTCGTCCATCACCTTGCTGCCAACCCGAGGTGAGCTTCGTAATGAGCGAAATCTGCGAAAGGCTCGTGTCTTGAAACTCATCAATTAATAAATGTTGAATGCTCGCGTCGAGCTTAAGCAAGAGCTCGGTCGGCTCGTCTGAGTGCCCTAACGCCAAGTCCGCACGGCGCGCAATCTCAATAAAATCAACTTCGCCCGCTCGTATGAATTGCAGCACCAACTGACCCGCTGCCAGATTCAAACATCGAATTTGTGCCTGAATGATGGACCACTGCCCGGCGGTAAATTCAGCCTGCGGCGCCTGAGCAATCGCGGCGAGACGAAGCACCCACTCGGGCCGCACAAGAGCCTCGTCACTTGTTCGTTGTGCGTCAAGCCACTTCAGTAAACCAGCCTTTAATAATTTGGACTCGGGGACAGGTGGGAACCCGGTCCCTTTGTCAACCGTCTGACGAAAATCACCCTCTTTTTTCAACAGCAACGCCGCGAGGCCTTTCCAACGGCCAAGCTCATCGATGCTTGCTTCGAATTCCTCACCCGACCAGTCCAACAGGGCCTCGATCGGATGACTTGCCCCGGTAGCCATCAGACTGCTGGCAGCGTAATGCCCAAAAGGTGCAAGCTCTTGCGCCCAGCCGGCCGGCATTTGCACAAGTAACCGCTCGAGATCCCGTTCGATCGCCTGCTGTAAGTTGTGTTCTAAGTTGTCGCGGCCAGAGTCTCGCTCAGCCGACTCCGTGCGTCCAACTTGCTGAACGTGCGGCAACCATTGATCGCGCTGACTCAGCATATCGGCCAACGCATCGCGCGTTGCTGTCACGTCCAAATCCATATGTTGAAGCAAACGCTTAACCTCAGGCTCTGAAGCGGCAAGCTCAAGTGTCGCGGTCGCCGCGGCCAGATAATGCGGCCGCGCGTCTTCCGAAATGCCGGGCAGACCGCCCATCGAAGACATCCAGGGCATCGCACGCACCAGCGAAGCGCAAAACGAATCGATCGTACGAATCGTCAAGCGCGCGGGATAATGCAGAATCTCCCACTGATGCTCTCGATCACGCTCAAGCACCTTGCGCGCCATTTCCCAGCCCCGGCGCTCATGCTCAAGCGCTGGCGGCGTGTCGCTTAGCCCTTTGGTTAATTTTTCAAGCACGCGCTCGTGCATTTCGGCGGCCGCTTTACGCGTGAAAGTAATGGCGACAATGTCTTCAGGTCGCTTAACCGTGCTTAGCAACGCCAGCATTCGATCCGTCAAGAGCTCTGTTTTTCCAGAGCCTGCGGGGGCCTGCACTAAAAACGAGTGTCTAGGGTCGGTGGCCTGAAGCCTGATCGCCGCATCGCTGGGTTGTCGCTCACTCATCGTCGGACTCATCTTCAGACAGGCGCAATAAGGGCAAGACGTCGCAATACTTTAAATCATCTTTTGACCAAGATTCATTTAACGCATGACCTGCCATGAACTCGATCGCAAGTGTTTCGATGGAAGTTCGCAGTCTGGTCAACATTGCCTGCCAGTTTTCGTCTCCAAATTTGGCTTCGTCAAGCGTCTTGGGCCCTTTTAAATCCAAACACTGCTGTTGGACTAAACCCGCCACCGCCATCTCTTTTGCATGCAACTGAACCAAGACTAAGCCGACAACTTGATCGACGATTGGGTCGGCAATTTGGTCGGCACCTGRCGTTTCAGGCGCCGCAGACTGCTCAAGCATCATCGCATAAGCGGGTACCTGTAAATTTAACGGTCGGGCGGTTTTCCAGTCACTCAACACTTTGGGTAAGGTCGCACCGGTTTTGTAATCAATGATGACTTTATTGCGAACGCCCGCGACCGCGTCGAGTCGATCCAGGCGCACCTCAAGGGCCAAGCCCTTGACTGATAGTACGCGCTTCTGTTCGACCTCAAGAACGCGAAAAGGCAGACGGGCTTCTTCGAGCGCCAGCCATTGCCTGACGACGTCAATTCCGCGAGCGATTTCGAGTTCTCGCAAGGTCTCACTAAAAGCGCGTAACTCTTTGCATCCAACTTCGTTGGCGATCCGCTCAAGTTGCGCGTCTAGCGTCCGGTTTGTCACGGCCGCGTGCAACGCCTCTTGCGTGTCAAGTTCTCGCCAGAGACACTCTAATACACCGTGCAAAAACAAACCACGCTGCATTTTGTCGGCAAGCTCAGTGTAAGCAGGCAATCCTCTGGCAAAAAGGCGGTACCGCAGGAACGCCCAAAGAGGATTACGCGCCTGAGTTTCGAGCAAGGCGATCCCCCCCGAGATTTTTTCGTGCTCGCCAACCGCGGGGCCTTGGTCGTCGCGTTGACGTTCGAGTTCAGCGGGCGCGAACGCAAGCTTCGCCGCAGTCCAGCTCTCTAGGCTGGGCTCAAGCGACGCGATCAAGGGCGAGGCGCGCAACCGGCGTTCACCCTCAAACTGCGCAGAACTCAGCACGATGTGTGGCGCAGTCTGGCATAGATTGGCAAAAATCTGCTCAGCCCAATGACGCTCGCGCTCGGGGGTTGAACGGGGCGCTTGCGCTTGGCGCAACGCCGAGATCGGTATAAAAGGATTAGGCTTGGCGACTGCAGGCAAGACCTCATCTGTCAGACCCAGCAACCAAACGCCATCCCACTGCCCACCCTCGGCCTCAAGCAAACCCAAGACGTCGAGGCGGGCGTTGGCCGCACGCTGCGGCTGGAACGGGGTGCTGCGCGCGAGCCGACTTAAAAGTTTTAATGCGTCGCCTGCCGTCAAAGCACCCAAGATCGCCGAGAGCGACTCAAATCGTTCGAATAGGGCGTCGAGCGCCTCGACCGCTTGATAGACCGCCGAACTTTGCTGCGTCTGACCGGGAAATCCCAGCAAAGCGAGCGTTGCGCGAAAGTGTTGAGACCAAAAGTCACAAGACGCCGTCGCCTCAAGCGACTGCCAGTTTTGCCAGGCGCGCTGCCAAGCGGGTGAGAGTTGCGCAAGCTTAGACAGAGACCCTGTCCAGCTTGCGAGGTTCACGTGACCTGTGTAGCTTTGTCGCCAACGTGCGTCGATTAAAGCGCGTGCGCCGAGCTCGGTTGCATGACCCGCACAATAGCCCGCCAACAGTGCTGCGCTGAACTCAGCAGGTGCGCCACCGTTTTGCTCTTTGAACAGAACAAACGTGCGCAACCACGCCAAAGCGGCGCGCCCGACCTGCCAGTCGGCCAGGGGCCGGGCCACCGCAATATTAAAAGCATATTCAGGTACCCTTTGCCCATTACTGAGCACGTTGCTGAGCACTCGGCGCGCGAACGGCACCTGAGCATCTAAAGAAACAGCGATGATTGCATAACGACCCTCGGGCTGAGACGCAAGTTGGGTACGCGCCCACTGCGCGGCCGCGAGCCACTCGGCCTGCGCATTAGGCGCGACCACGCGACGCAGTTCTCCCGCCGCTACGGCCAGGTTTTGAAGCACTAAAAGTTGAACGCCACGTGCCACAAGGGCATCAAGCAAAAGCCCGAACCGCGGTGAAATTTCGGCAAATCCAGCCAGCACGATGTTTTGAGGCAACGCCAACCCGGCGCGAATATGCTGCAGTAAAGCCGCCACCGCCGAATTTGGGTCAAGCGCGTCTAAGGCATGCAGACGGCTACGATAGGCATCGCGCCAGCCGACAAAATTTTTATACTCTTGCGTCTGGACAGACTCATCGACCGTAATGTGCCATTCGTCGATCAACTGAGCGGCTTGCATCGCCCCCGTGGCGGCTTGCGTCACATCAAGCAGCACGCAGTCTTGTTCGATCTCTGTAATCACCTCAACCCACAGCGTCTGCGCAGCAAAGTTATCGAGCAACAGGCGCCGCTCGAGCAACCCGTCTTGAAACACCGCACGCCCAAGCTGCTGTGCGAGCCAACCCGACCAAGGAACGACCGCAGGTATTTCAGACACTTGTTGTGCCCGAGCCGTTTGTTGAAGAGCAAGCGCTTGAAGCACGCCGCGCGCTAGCCGATTATTGACAGTGAGAATCGTGGTCTTGCGCGCAACTAAATGACCGAGCCCGTCGTAGTCGATCTGAGGCAGCTCGAATAAATTTTGCATCGCCAAAACTCTAGAAGCCGCACATCGAGGCGATGTTTTCCCAGCTCAGAAGCATACCCGGCGATAAGTAGCCCAAAAAACCAATGGCCAGCGCGGTGCACAGCAACAGCGCGAGTCCGGCTCGCACCAAAAAATTAGTTTTGCGCGCAAGAGTCGGCATCAGCGTTACGTTAAGCGGGTTTAGCCATCACTGACGGATTGAGCTCGACTTCGCGAACAGGTAAGTAAAGTGCGGCCGCAAGTAAAGACAAAGCAATGCCAAGCCACCACACTAAATCATAGCTACCCGTTACAGCCTGCACATAGCCGCCAAACCAAGCGCCACTAAAACTACCTAATTGGTGCCCTAAAAACGTCATACCCATTAAGGTTGCGCCAAACCGTAGCCCATAGATATGACCGATCAGGCCCTGCGTCAGCGGCACGGTGCCCAACCAAAATACGCCCATCCAAGCCGCAAAAACATACACCACCCACGGCGAAGTGGGCATGACCAAAATCCAAATCAAGCCGACCGAGCGCAAGGCATACAAACCTGCCAGCAAGTTCTTTTTGCTGTACGTGTCGCCGAGTTTGCCAGCGGTAAAAGAGCCGAACACATTAAACAAACCAATTAAGCCAATCGCAATGGCGCCCGTGCTTGCATTCAAGCCCTTGTCGACGACAAACGCCGGTAAGTGCAGCGTAATGAAGGCGGTATGAAAGCCGCACACAAAATAGCCCCAGAAAATTAAGTGATAGGTCGGGTGCTTGAGCGCTTGGTTGATCGCCTCAAACATCGTTTGCTGTGGGCCGGTGTTGGAGTTCGGTGTGCCGCGCAAAAACCAAGCTAAGGGAATCGTCATCGCCAGCGTCAGTGAGAGCACCCAGTACGCGCCGGTCCAATCTAAGGTGTCAATCAGCAATTGACCCGTCGGTACCACTAAGAATTGGCCGAGCGAGCCGCCGGCGCTCGCGATACCCATCGCCATACTGCGAGAACTTGAGGGGACGGTGCGTGCAATCACAGGCAAGATCACCGCAAAGGTCGTACCCGCCTGACCCAAGCCGACTAACACGCCCGCGGTCAGATACAGCTCAAATTCGGTGCTTGAATAGCGCGTACCAAGCAACCCTAGCGCATATAAACCTGCGCATAACGCGATCGTGCGGCCCGTGCCCAACCGATCGGCCATCATGCCGGCACCAATCGCACCAAACCCCCACGCTAAGTTTTGAATAGCAAAGGCCATTGAAAAGACCTCTCGCGCCCAGCCACGCTCAAGCCCCATGGGCTGAATGAACAAGCCAATCGTGGCACGAACGCCCATGGCCAGCAACACAATCAAGGTGCCAATCAAAATCGTGCGTGAGGCAAGAGGATCGTCGAGTAATTGGGGCTTGGGTGCTTCGGGGCTGTGGGTCTGCGTCATGTTGCCGGGTGAATGATTCTAGTTCTGTGGCTACGGCCGGACGGTCGCAGTCGCTTTCCACTGATCATAACGAAAAGCCTTGTAAAAAACTCTCGTTTGCAAGAAAAAGACTGCTTTCAGCCAAGCTGGTCCCGCCGACTGGAATCGAACCAGTGTCCCACGCTTAGGAGGCATGTGCACTATCCACTGTGCTACGGCGAGAATCTAGCAGGCAATCGAACAACTCAGCGGCCGTCAGGCCCCGAATCAGGCTGTAGTTTAACCAAATGCGCGGGGTAGCACCCCAAACAGGCGTTAGCCTCGCGGGTGGTGTTGCGCGTGCAAGCTTTTTAGGCGTTCGCGTGCGACATGGGTATAAATTTGAGTCGTTGAAATATCAGAATGCCCCAACAGCAACTGCACCACGCGCAGATCTGCGCCGTGATTCAGTAAATGTGTGGCGAAGGCGTGCCTCAAGACATGCGGTGAAAGCGGCGCATTGACCCCCGCTAAGACTGCATATTTTTTTATCAGCAACCAAAAAGACTGTCGCGTCATCGGGGCGGCGCGCGCGGTCACAAAGAGCGCGGCGCTGGTTCTTTGGCCCATTAACTGCGGGCGCGACTCGGCGAGGTAGCGAGCGATCCAGTGGGCGGCCTCGGCACCCAACGGCACTAAACGATCTTTACCACCTTTGCCCTGCACCACCCTCACAACACCGTCGCTCAAGCTCACTTCGAGCACCCCCACCCCCACCAACTCTGAAACCCGCAATCCGGTTGCGTACAAGACCTCAAGCATGGCGCGATCGCGTAAGCCTCGCGAGGTGTGCACCGGTGGTTGCTGCAAGAGAGCCTCAACCTGCCTCTCGGACAAGGTTTTAGGCACGCGCAAGGGTTGGCGCGCGGTGGTTAATTGCAAACAGGGATCTGCTGCGACGCGCTGCTGCCGTAGCGCCCACAGGTAGTAACGGCGTAAGGTTGCGAGGCGACGATTCGCAGTACTGGGCTTGGTTTGCGCGTGCTTGGCTGCAAACCAAGCCTCAATATTGCCGCCCGTTGCCGCCTCGAGTTCAAGACCGCACGCTTGCCTGAGCCATTCTTCAAAGCCGATTAAATCCAGACGATAGGCCGCAAGGGTATTGGCAGCTAACCCATCTTCAAGCCACACTGCGTCGATAAATTCGCCGATCGAAGCGGATTCTGTTGCTGTCATAGACAAGTCGCCGCCCTCCTTAAACGTAAGATCTCTTTTAACAGCAAATTTTGAATGCGTCACACTGACAAGCTTGACATCCTCGCTTGGACTCGATTCCCTAAGGCGACAGATGGTTAGTTTATTCGCCGCGATGCCCTCGACCACGGGCGCGTACGCGGTCTCGCTGCGTACACTAAACTGAGCCATCGAGGACAACTTAGGCTTTTGCGCCTGAGTGTTTTGCCTACCCAACCACGCGCTATGACACCACTAAGCCCAACACTGAGCCTCGACCTGCCAAACGAAGCCGCCACCGAGGCGCTTGGACGGGCCTTAGCCGAAGTCGCCGCCGAACTCAGCCCAAACGCCGCGGGCACACTGACGCCCGGGCCAGGCGCCCAAGGGCGAATTCACCTTCAAGGCGAACTTGGCGCAGGTAAAACAGCACTCGTCCGAGCTTTTTTGCGGCGGTGCAGCGTTTCTGGACGAATCAAAAGCCCAAGCTACGCCCTACTTGAATCTTATGAAGTTTCTAACTTATACTTGTATCATCTTGATTTTTATAGATTTAGCGATCCCGCAGAATGGTTAGATGCAGGCTTCCGCGATCTCTTTAAAAACCAGGCGTTAATTTTGATCGAATGGCCCGAGCGAGCCGGTGATTTACTCAGCGCGCCAGACTTACTGATTGAGCTGGCGTACGCAGGTGCAGGACGTCTCGTCACGCTCAGTGCTTTTACAGAAAAAGGAATTAAATGGCTTACCGCTTTGCCTCAAAGCGCGACACAGTATCGTCGCCCACCCGAGCGCTGAGCCGACGCCGCCTTTTAGGCGTTGCGTCCACCCTTCTATTGCTTCCTCTCATCCCTCGCCTGGCCATGGCCACGCGATTACTGGCTGTGCGCACCTGGCCTGCCGAAGAATACACGCGCGTCACTCTTGAGCTTGATAGCGAACTCAAAGCTGAACATTTCACCCTCGAAACTCCACACCGAATGGTGGTTGATATTCAAGGGATCGACGTCACCCCAGCGTTAAACGAACTCGTGCGCAAGGTGCGCACTGACGATCCCTACATCAGCACTTTGCGCGTCGCGCAAAATCGTCCGAACGTTGTACGCATTGTGTTTGATTTAAAACAAGCCATTGCGCCACAGGTGTTCACCCTTAAACCTGCGGGCGACTACAAGTTCAGACTCGTACTCGATTTTTATCCAAAGGTCGCACACGATCCACTCGCGGCGTTACTGAAAAACAATCTGCAAAAAACGGATGAAGATCCGCTTGCGCAAATTCTTGCCGATATTAGTCGCAGTTCAAAGGGCTCGGCGATGGCAAGCCTGCCTGTATCGCCGAGCGCGATCGCACCCTTGTCTGGCACAGGCAAGCCCGCGCCCTACAAGCTCGAACGTGGTCGTCGTGTCGTCACCATCGCACTGGATCCGGGCCATGGCGGCGAGGATCCAGGCGCTATAGGTAAGGGCGGAACTCGCGAAAAGGACGTGGTACTTGCCATTGCACAAAGATTGAAAGCAAAGATTGACGCCACGCCGGGAATGCGCGCGTACCTTACGCGCGATGGCGACTATTTTGTTCCGCTGCACGTACGCGTCGAAAAAGCCAGACGCGTCAAGGCAGATTTGTTTGTCTCCATTCACGCCGACGCCTTCGTGCGACCGACCGCAGGCGGCAGCTCTGTCTACGTTTTATCAGATGGTGGTGCCTCAAGCACTGCAGCACGCTGGCTGGCCGATAAAGAGAACGCCGCCGACCTCATTGGTGGTGTGAACCTAAACGTGCAAGATCCCAAGCTGGCAAGAGTCTTACTAGATTTATCGACAACGGCGCAGATTAAAGACTCGACCAAAGTTGCTAGCACCATGCTCAGCGAACTCAAGAACGTCTATCGTCTGCACAAGCCACAAGTCGAGCATGCAGGCTTTGCTGTCTTAAAAGCACCAGATATCCCGTCTATTCTGGTCGAGACCGCCTTCATCAGCAACCCTGACGAAGAGCGTATGCTGCGCAATAGTGCCGATCAGGAAAAGTTTGCAGTGGCCTTGCTAGGTGGTATCTCGCGTTATTTTTCTGCAAACCCGCACTTGGCCTCAATTGGCTAAGGTCTGGACACCCGCAAGCTCCAGCGAACCGCTAGCGCGCGCAAAGCTCTAAAATACAAACTTCCTCCTCATCGTGCCTGCAATGTCGACACATCGCCCGATCTGCCCCCTGCCAGATTTATTGATTAGCCAAATCGCAGCGGGCGAAGTCATCGAGCGTCCGGCTTCCGTCCTCAAAGAGTTAGCCGAAAATGCAGTCGACTCGGGTGCGCAATCGATCGAGGTGCGCCTTGAAGCCGGCGGCATTCGCCGCATCGCCGTGATTGATGATGGCAGCGGAATCCGCGCCGAAGAACTCTCACTGGCGCTGACGCGCCATGCCACCAGCAAAATCACCTCTCTTGCCGAACTTGAGTCGGTGGACTCGATGGGGTTTCGCGGCGAAGCCTTGGCCTCGATCGCTGCGGTCTCGCAATTAACCATCACGTCGCGCACCCGCGAAGCCACACACGCTTTTAGCTTCGAAAGTGGCATGACTGAGCCCGTGGCGGCTGCGGGCGCCTTGGGCACCACGGTCGAAGTTAAATATTTATTTGATGCTGTGCCTGCAAGACGCAAGTTTTTACGTGCCGAGGCCACTGAGTTTGGTCATTGCATCGACGCGATTGAACGGGTGGCGTTGGCGTTTCCTGAAGTCGGCTTTAGGGTGTTTCATAACGAGCGTGCTGTGCGGCAGTGGCTACCCACCTCTGCCCTGCACCGCATTAGCGATGTGCTGGGTTCTGAATTCAACGAACACGGCATTGAAGTCAACGCGCAAGCTGGTCCTATATCCATGATGGGGGTGACCACCCGCCCGACGGCCGCACGCGCGCGCGCCGATCGGCAATTTTTATTCGTCAATGGCCGTCATGTGCGCGATCGCACCGTGTCGCACGCCATTCGCAGCGCCTACGCCGATGTCTTGCACGGCGATCGCCAGCCTGCCTTTGTGTTGTTTTTACAAATTGATCCGCTAGCCGTTGATGTCAACGTCCATCCTGCCAAACACGAGGTCAGATTTCGTGACACAGGTGCCGTGCATCGCTTTGTCGCACAAACCATCACGCAAGCCTTAGCCGGGACGGCAGGCACCCATCAAATTTCGCAAGGTGAACACAGTGCGACACTTGGCGCGTTTGCGATGCCCCTGAACAGTGACTCAATCCCTGGCGGCAGTTGGCCCAACGGCACCACGGCTGATAGGTTGGCTGCACGAGGAGGCGCGCAGGCGTTTGCACCGCGCTGGAATCCGGGTGCGCAAGCGGCCTTCGCACTGCGCGAGCCTGCCTCGAACGGCCTTGAACAACCCGGTGCCTGGAAAGCGCTTTATCAGCCACTCAATGAAAGTCATACGTCTGAGAACGGTAGGACTGACAGCAACGAGACTTGGCCGCTAGGCCGCGCGCTCGCGCAAGTGCACGGCATTTATATCCTGTCACAAACGGCCTCTGGGCTAGCGTTAATTGACATGCATGCCGCGCATGAACGCGTGGTCTATGAGCAGCTCAAAACGGCCATCGACGCGCAAACCCTGCCACAACAAACACTCTTGGTGCCAGTGGTGTTTCGAGTCACTGAAAAAGAGCTCGCGCTTGCCGAAGAATGTGCCGAGCAACTCAGTGCACTCGGGTTTGAACTGGCTGCTGCTGGCCCACAATCGATGACCTTGCGTTCGGTACCAGCCATGCTTGCCCGCGGCGATCTCGAGGCCTTGGCCCGCGGCGTACTGCGCGACATCGAACAAGTGGGTGCCAGTCGCTTACTAACCGAGCAACGAAATACCCTACTGGCCACCATGGCGTGCCACGGTGCAGTGCGCGCAAACCGGCAACTCACCCTCGAAGAAATGAACGCATTGTTGCGCCAGATGGAGCAGACCGAACGCGCAGATCAATGTAATCACGGGCGCCCAACCTGGGTGCACTTTAGTGTGTCAGATCTCGATAAACTATTTTTGCGAGGCCAATGAGCTTGCCCTCGCAGGCGCCACTCATTTGCCTTGCCGGGCCAACAGCGTCTGGTAAAAGCGCAGCCGCGCGCGCGATTGCTCAGCGCTGGCCTGTTGAAATTATTAATGTTGACTCGGCAACCATCTATCGCGGCATGGCGATCGGCACGGCCAAACCCACCGCACAAGAGCGTGGTGAGGTCACCCATCACTTGCTAGACATTCTTGATCCAGCCGATTCTTATTCAGTGGCAAGCTTTCGACGCGACGCCTTGCAATGCGTGCGTGACATTCAGTCGCGCGGCCATCTTCCCCTTTTAGTCGGGGGCACGATGATGTATTTCAAAGCCTTGCGTGATGGCTTGAACGACCTGCCCGCTGCCGATCCAGAGCTTCGCAAGGCACTTGAGGCGCGTGCAGCACTTGAGGGCTGGCCAGCAATGCATGCTTGGCTAGGAACCATTGATCCGTTCACAGCCCAACGCCTCTCTCCTAACGATAGTCAGCGCATTGGCCGCGCTCTGGAGATCTGGCAAATTAGTGGGCAGCCCATGTCTGCCCTTTTGGGCGCCACACAACCCGCCGACGAACCGGTCGCGACAATCACGCTAAGCCTCGAGCCACTCGAGCGCAGCCTGCTACACGCGCGTATCGCCGAACGCTTTGATCAAATGCTTGAACTTGGTCTTGTCGCAGAGGTGCAAGCGCTATACACCAGGGGTGATTTGCATCCGGGTCTGCCCTCGGTTCGCTGCGTAGGGTATCGGCAACTCTGGGCAATGCTCGAGGGCGAACTTGACCTGACACAGGCGAGAGAGCAAGCCATTTCAGCCACTCGTCAATTGGCAAAGCGCCAAATCACCTGGCTGCGTAGCCAACCCGACCGCCACCTCATCGACGCCTGCTCACCGAGCGCAATCGATCAGGTGATACAGGCAATTTCAAAAATTACTGATCTACCTTAATCCCAACTTCTCGAATAGCTTTGCCCCAAAAGTCAAAGTCTTTTGCAATCAACATTGCAAACKCTTGCGTTGAGACATGTTTGCGCCGTTACATCACAACAGTTTGCGACGCACCCTCTGCGCACTCGCGAATGTCACCCAACTGGTATACCGTTTCGCCCTGCGCACGCAAAGCCGCGCTGATGGCTTGTGCATGCTCAGGTGCCACCACGGCAACCATACCAATGCCGCAGTTAAACACACGATACATTTCAGCATCGGCCACACCGCCYTGTTGTTGCAGCCAAGAAAAGAGCTGTGGCATCTGCCACGCATCGCAATGCAAATGTGCTTGTAGGCCTTTCTGCAAAATACGTGGCACATTATCAAGTAAGCCGCCGCCCGTGATATGGGCCAAGCCTTTGATCTGACCTTCAAACTGCGCCAACACCGCTAACACCGGTTTAACATAAAGGTGGGTTGGAGCCATCACGACATCACCCAACGGCTGGCCATGAAAATCTTGTTCGGGTCGTGCGCCTGCGCGTTGCAAAATCTTGCGCAACAACGAAAACCCGTTTGAGTGTGCACCACTGGAAGCTAAGCCCAGCACCACATCGCCCGGTCGTATTGACTTACCGTCGATCAGCTTGGATTTTTCAGCGGCACCCACGGCAAAGCCTGCTAAATCGTATTCACCATCGGGATACATGCCAGGCATTTCGGCTGTTTCACCGCCAATCAAGGCGCAACCTGATAACTCGCAACCGCGGGCAATGCCACCGATTACCTGGGCCGCCACGTCGACCGACAATTTGCCGCAGGCAAAGTAATCCAGAAAAAACAAAGGCTCAGCACCCTGCACCAAAATATCGTTGACGCTCATCGCCACCAAGTCGATGCCCACCGTGTCGTGGCGCTGCCAGTCGAAGGCTAGTTTAAGCTTAGTACCGACCCCGTCGGTGCCCGACACCAAAACCGGCTCTTTATAGCGCTTGGGCACTTCAAACAGCGCGCCAAAGCCACCAATCCCCGCCAAAACACCCTCTCGCATGGTGCGCGCAGCCAGCGGCTTGATGCGGTCAACGAGCGCGTCTCCGGCATCGATGTCAACGCCTGCGTCGCGGTAAGTGAGGGGTGCTTGTGGTTGAGTCATAAGAAAAAGCCGAGGTTGTGTGACAATTGCGGGGTTTCCCCGTATTTATACCCAATTTTACGACGAGTCGATGAGTCGGCAGTTACTTCTAGAAATCATCCCCGCGCCAGCCCCCACTTTGGACAACACCGTCGTGGGGTCAAATGCGGCCGCCATTGAAGCGGCACGACAGCTTGCGCCCGGGCGCGCCTTGTATCTTTGGGGGCCTCCCGGGTCCGGGCGTAGCCACGTTCTGCGAGCCCTTGCCGCCGAAAAACCCACTGTTTTCTTTGACTTAGCAAGTTCACCGACTGACATGATGGCCTGGGCGACCCGCCCGCTTTCTGGCGCACGCCTGCAACTGGTCTGCGTCGACGATGTCCAAGAAATGCCCCCAGAACAGCAGGCTTGCGTCTTTGCCCTGTACAATCGCTGGCGCGAACTTGCAACGACCGCAGACGCTTTTGCGCTGGCGGTGACGGGCGAGCAAGCGCCCATGATGATGTCACTGCGCGAAGATCTGCGTACGCGTTTGGGTTGGGATCTGGTTTTTCGCCTTGACCCACTCTCTGATCAAGAAAAATTTGAAGCGCTACAGATTTATGCGCAAAGACAGGGCTTGCCTTTGTCTGGAGACGTGCTCGACTGGATGTTGACGCATTATTCACGCGACATTCGTCAGTTATTTGCGTTAGTCGATGCGCTTGACCGGTATTCGCTGTCAAAGCACCGCAGTGTGACGGTGCCACTTTTACGCCTGATGCTAGCCGATCGCGATTTTTTACAGTCTTCACTTCCTTTTGCCTGACTTTTCACGCTGTTAACCACATATACCCATGCTTAGCCAACGACTGGCCCTCTTTGATCTGGATCACACCCTTTTGCCTTTGGATAGCGATCATCAATGGGCCCAATACCTTGCCCAAACAGGTCGTGCAGGCGATCCGGTCGTGGCACTCGCGCGTAACGAAGACTTAATGAATCGCTACAACGCGGGCGCTCTGACGGCCGAACAGGCTGCTGAATTTATGCTTGGCTTACTGGCCGCGCATCCGCCGCATCTGTTGGCAGCCTGGCACGAAGACTATATGCAACGCGTGATTCGCCCAGCCATAACCGAACAGGCGCTTACCCTTGTACAAAAGCATCTTGAAGCGGGTGATCTTTGTGCCATCGTCACGGCAACCAACAGTTTTGTAACCGCGCCGATTGCGCGCGCCTTTGGCGTGCCYACCTTAATTGCCACAGAGCCCGAATACCTTTCAGGCCATTACACCGGAAAAATCGCCGGCACGCCCAGCTTCAAAGAGGGCAAAGTGCTACGCGTAAATGCCTGGCTTGCAACACTCAATCGCAAGCTTGAGGATTTTAGCGAGTCTTATTTTTACAGCGATTCGATTAACGACCTGCCCCTGCTTGAGGTGGTCACACATCCAATTGTGACCAACCCAAGCCCCAGCCTGCTCAACGTTGCGCAAGAACGCAATTGGCCAGTCTTGAATATATTTACTCAGCAGGCCGAGCATAAATCCTAATGATTACAGACACTCTCAAACGTTTTGTTGGCAAACTTTTGGGCCAACGCTTAACCGGTATGCAGCGTATTGGTCGCGACAAACACGGCATCGATCGCCGCAATGTCTCGCGCCACGCCATCAAAGTCTGCGAAGTTTTGCAACACGAGGGCTACCAAGCCTATATCGTGGGCGGTGCCGTGCGTGATCTGATCGTTGGGCTTGAACCAAAAGATTTTGACGTGGCGACTAACGCCACGCCTGAACAAGTGCGCCCCTTATTTAGGCGCGCGCGCATCATCGGCAGACGTTTTCAATTAGTACATGTTGTCTTTGGCCAAGAGATCATCGAAACCTCGACTTTTCGCGCCCCGGCCTCTGAATCGCAGGCGACCGACGAAAATGGCCGCATTCTGCGCGACAACGAGTTCGGCACCCATGCGCAAGATGCGGCGCGCCGTGATTTTACGATCAACGCACTGTATTACGACCCCACTACTGAAGATGTCATTGATTACCACCAAGGCGTTGAAGATCTGAAGCACCGCGTGGTGCGTATGATTGGTGACCCACGCACGCGCTATCGCGAAGACCCCGTCCGCATGCTGCGCGCCGTACGCTTTGCCGTGAAGCTCAATGGCAAAATTGATCCGGCCTCTGAAGAGCCTTTGCAATCGATGGCGGGCCTGATCGAAAACGTACCCGCCTCGCGCCTGTTTGACGAGATGCTCAAACTGCTCACCTGTGGGCACGCCATGGATTGCCTGCAACGGCTGCGCCAAGATGGTTTGCATCAAGGCATGCTGCCACTGCTTGATGTCGTGCTTGAGCAACCCGGTGGCGAGGCCTTCATTGAACTTGCTTTGGATCGAACCGACCATCGCGTGCGTGCCGGAAAAACTGTCAGCCCGAGCTTTTTATTCGCCGCGTTGCTGTGGCATCAAGTCGAATTGCGCTGGCAACAACTACTTAAGCAGGGCGAGACTGGCATCCCGGCCTTAATGCAAGCGGCTGATTCGGTACTTGATGAACAAACCGAAAAACTTGCGATTCAAAAGCGTTTCAGCGCTGACATGCGCGAGATCTGGTTTATGCAGCCTCGCTTTGATCGTCGTCTACCTAAATCCATCTGGCGCATGATTGAGCAACCACGTTTTCGGGCGGCGGTAGATTTTCTGCAATTGCGCGCGGCTGCCGGCGACTTTGACAGCGTACTGGCGCAATGGTGGATGGATCTGGCCAATGCAGATGATTCGGGCAAAGCCGAAATGATCGAAGAGTTGAACCAGTTGCCGCGTGAAAGTGCAACAGGGGCACCACGCGCTCGCCGACGTCGGCGCAGCCCCAGAGTCGCCACGGGGCAACAAGATGCGCCGTTTGTTGAATGAGCACTCTCGCGTATATCGGGCTTGGAGCAAATTTAGGCAATGCTCGGCAAACGATCGCAGCCGCAATCGACGCGCTCCGTCAGTCGAGTGGCATCTTGACGCTGAAACAAGCGCCGCTCTACAGCAGTGACCCCGTCGATGCGCAAGGCCCCATTTTTATCAATACCGTTGTCGCGATTGACACAACGCTTGAGCCATTAAGCTTGCTTGATCGCTTGCAAGCCATCGAGCAAGAGCACGGACGTGAACGACCCTACCGCAACGCGCCGCGCACGCTTGATCTTGACCTGCTGTTATATGGCACGTTCACAATTGACACACCACGCTTAAGCGTGCCTCATCCACGCATGCACCACCGCGCGTTTGTGCTGCGTCCGTTAAAAGACCTGACACCCGACTTGCAACTCGCACAAGGAAGCTTCACAACTTTGCTTGCTGGGTGCCAAGATCAAAAGCTAGATCGATTAGTTGATTGAGCGACCGACAGACTGACCGATTCATATCATTCGCATCTCACAACGAAGGCGTGCTGCATGTCAACACAGCGTTCGCCACACTCACGCCTAACAACCTAAATCGCTTTGTCGGCGAGCAGCCTCGCTACGGCAGCCTCATTCACACCCAGCTCTTTTAGGATAGCCCTGGTGTGCTCACCGATACCTGGGATCGGATCCATACGCGCGTCGAACTGATTGCTCGTGGCGGGCGGCAACAACGCCGGTAACAGACCAACGGGGCTCTGCACCTCAGTCCAGCGATTGCGTGCCTTGAGTTGCGGATGCGCCCAGACATCTTTCATCTCGTTGACGCGCGCATTGGCGATTTGTGCGTCTTCAAGTTTTTGCTCGACTTGAGCAATCGTCATATTTGAAAACAGTTCGACAATGACCGCACGCAAACGTACGCGATTTGCTGCGCGTTTTGTGTTGCTGTCAAACTCTGGATCTATCGCGAGCGACTTTTGGGCAAGAACTTTTTCGCAAAAGATCACCCACTCGCGCTCGTTTTGCAGGCCCAGCATGATCGTATTGCCATCACCAACCGGAAAAGGACCGTACGGGTAAATGGTGGCATGCGAAGCGCCCGAGCGCGGCGGTGGTGCAGCGCCTTCGAAGGCGTAATACAGCGGAAAGTTCATCCATTCGACCATGCTTTCAAGCATCGACACATCAAGATGGCTACCGAGCCCTGTTTTGTGACGCAACAGCAGCGCGTTCAAAATACTTGAGTACGCATACGAGCCCGCAGAGATATCTGCAATCGAACAGCCCGCCTTTGAGGGCTCATCGACCGAACCAGTCACCGACACAAAGCCACTTTCGCTTTGAATCAGCAGGTCGTAGGCCTTTTTAGTTTCATAAGGCCCGCCTTCTCCGTACCCAGAGATATCGCACACGATGAGTTTAGGAAACTTAGCATGCAACGCCCCAAACGATAAGCCCATCCGAGCAGCGGCACCCGGCGCCAAATTTTGCACCAGCACATCGGCCTGCGCCAACAACTGCTCAAGGATCGGGCCCGCATCAGCGTGTTTCAAATCAAGCGTGAGGCTTTCTTTCGAACGGTTGGTCCAGACAAAATGCGAAGCCATCCCGCGCGTGCGCTCGTCGTACTTGCGCGCAAAGTCGCCAACACCTGGGCGCTCAATCTTAATCACGCGCGCTCCCATGTCCGCAAGTTGGCGCGTACAAAACGGCGCGGCAATCGCGTGTTCAAGGCTGACCACGGTGATACCTTCTAGGGGCAGCGGGCCCTTCTTGGCGCCTGCCGAAGTGCCTGAATGTCTAGGAGTGGTGCTCATGCTTCGAACCTCAGTTCAGCTTGGTGTGCGAGCGTCCCATCTTGTTCGGCCCAAAGTTTGGCCTCGCCTGACGCGGTGACGGTGCCAGCAACGTCGAAGGCAGTCGGAGCAATCAAGGGGCGTAAGCCCCGGTATGACAAATGCTTGAGCGTTGCGCGAGGATGAGCCTGTTGAAATGCCTGACACATTAACGTCGCGATCAACGGACCATGAATCACCAAGCCTGGATAGCCCTCTTTTTCGGTAACGTAAGGGTAGTCGTAGTGAATACGATGACTATTGAAGGTAACAGCCGAGTACCTAAAGAGCAAAACGGCGCTGGGGTCAACGGGTTGTTTCCATTGTGATGTAGGTGCTGGCTCAGTGCCCTGAAGCTTTGGCGCGCTAGGTTCGCGATAAACAATATCTTGCTCTTCGCTGACGACAAGTTTGCCGTTTTGCACAATCTCGTGCTTGACCGTCACAAATAACAACGAACCTGTGCGGCCAGCCTTTTCTTTGATTGCAGTCACCGTCGAGGTTTTATGTGCCTCGGTACCAACAACCAAACCACCGTCAAACTCAACCCGACCACCGGCCCACATACGATTGCGATTGTCGGCAGGCGGCAAGAAGCTTCCGCGTGCGGGATGACCGTCGGTGCCGGTCAACGCAATTGGCACGGTCTCTAAAAAAAACGCCCAATGCCACAAAGACGGCAACACAGCGCCCAACTCTGGGATGGGGCGCCCGAGCGTGACAGCGATACGCGCTGCATGCCCCGGATCCATCCGATCTGCTAGCGTTTGTGATTTACCTAACCACGCGCTTAAATCAGTCGCTGACATCAAAATCCTTTAAGCCGCTTCGAGTTCTTGCATGCGTTGCAAGTGAAAATTGGTATCACCCAGCAGCATATCGGTGTAGGTGAGTCGCTTGAAATAATCTCCAACCTCAAGCTCATCGGTCATCCCCATCCCGCCGTGCAGTTGCACGGCGATCTCGCCCACCAGACGCGCAGCGGCTGCGACCTCGACTTTACTCATCGAGACCAAACGACTGCGTTTCACGGAATCTTTTTCGCCGAGTGCAATCGCGGCAACATAGGTCATCGACAAACCCATTTCAGATTGAATCACCATATCGCCTAAGCGATGCTGTAACACCTGAAACGCGGCGAGTGGTTGACCGAACTGCTGACGTGTTTTCAAATATTGGATCGTACTGTCGGTCAGATAGGCCATCGCACCGCAGGCGTGCGCGCACAAAGCGGTAATGCCGTGATCAAGCGCTAGGGCCAACAATTGCTCGGCCTGTACACCGCTTGCGATCAGGTGCTCGGTTGACACATTCACGTCTTTAAAGTGGATGGTGGCAGCGCGCGAACCGTCAAAGGTTGGGTAATCTTGAACCGAGAAACCCGGGGTATCTGCAGGCACCAAAAATAAGGCAACCGTACTGTCAAGCAACGCCGATACGACCACCGCCTGCGCGCCGGCACCATGCCAGACCAAGATCTTGCGACCCTCAAGCGAGTAGCCCTCTTTAGACGTTGTCGCACGTGTGCACAGGGGACGCTGCGAGTCGCGTTCACCCTGCTCTTGCCACGCCACTGCCAAAACTGCGTCACCCTCAGCATGCGCGGTCAGCCAACGCTGCTTGAGTACCTGATTTTCGCTATTGGCCAGCAGCGTCACAGCAATCACTGCGCTTGAAATCGCAGGTTCACTGACAAGACCGCGTCCAAGCTCTTGGTGAACCGCAAGCATCGTGGCAGGTGTTTCAGCAAACCCACCAAATTCTTCGGGCACCAATAAGCCGCCCACGCCCAATTCAACCAAACTCGCCCAGGCATTGCGATTTAACACGCCAGCCTTTTGACGCTCGCGACGTTTGGGGCGCGACCAATTATCTTCGATCAACCTACGCAAACTATCGGTCAACATGCGCTGTTCTTGTGAGTATGTAAAATCCATGATGTTTCTTATACTCCGATGATTTGTTTGGCAATGATGCCTTTTTGCACTTCGTTGGTACCGCCATAAATGGCCGTCTTGCGCATATCAAAGTATGCAGCTGCCGCGGCCGGCGAATACTCAGGGCTTGGCCCATGATCCTCGGCCTGCGCAAACATCCACTCGGGGTCGTAGGGCCAGGCATCAGCGCCCGCCACTTGCATTTGCAAACGCGCAAGTTCCATCTGCAATTCAGAGCCACGAATTTTTAAGATAGACGCCTTCGGCCCTGGATCCGTTTCACCCGCAGCCACGCGCAACACCATCAATTCAAGCGCTAACAACTGGCCTTCGGCGCGGTTAATGCTGTCACGTATCCTTGAACTTAAGCTTAGCGACTCTCCGCTTGCCATCGTCCGCTCGGCCAAAGATTTCAAGATCGCAAGTTCGCGGTGGCAATGACCGATGCCGGCAATACCGCCTCGCTCGTGGCCTAACAAATATTTTGCGTAGGTCCAACCGTGGTTCTCTTCACCCACTAAGTTTTCGAGCGGCGCTTCGACGTTTTCAAGCCAAACCTCATTGACCTCAGCACCGCCATCCAAGGTCCTGATTGGACGTACGGTTACGCCCGGTTGCTTCATGTCGATTAAGATCATCGAGATCCCGCGCTGCGCTTTGGCGCTCGAGTCGGTGCGCGTCAAACAGAAGATCCAGTCCGCGTGATGCGCCAAGGTCGTCCAAGTTTTTTGGCCGTTAATAATGTAGCGGTCGCCCACCCGCTCTGCGCGGGTCTTTAATGAGGCCAGGTCAGAGCCAGAGCCTGGCTCTGAATAGCCCTGACACCACCAGTCTTCTAACCGCAACATACGCGGCAAGAAATGATCTTTTTGAGCTTGAGTGCCATACTTCATGAGCACCGGTCCAATCATGCTCAGCCCGAACGGAATCAAGCGCGGCGCCCCAGCCTTAAACGACTCAATCTCAAAAATCAAACGCTGAACGGGGTTCCAGTCTGTGCCACCGTATTCTTTGGGCCAACTCGGCGCACCCCAGCCGTGATCAGTCAACGTATTGTGCCAAAACACAAACTCCTCGCGGGTGACGCGGTGGTGTGCAAACGCTTTCGCGCGCAACGCTGCAGGTAATTTAGCGTGAACAAAATCTTGCACCTCTTTTCGAAAGGCGCATTCTTCGGTGGTCCAGGTCAGATCCATAGGTTTTCTCCTCGATGCGCCATCTTAACGCCCCAACTCTGTCAGAGAATCTCGGATTTTGGAAGACTGCGTTCTAGAAGCCCAAATGCACCTACAATCGCGCTAACACTGTCCAAACAAAGTCTGAGGAGATACTCATGAAAACCCTAATTCGCGCCTGCGCGCTCGCAGTTGCCGCCTTGGGGCTAAGCGCCCACGTCATGGCAGCCTGGCCAGAAAGGCCAGTCACCCTGATTGTGCCTGCGGCACCAGGTGGCACCACTGACATTACGGCCCGCTTGCTGAGCGAAAAGCTTGGGGCGGCTTTAGGCACAACGGTCGTCATTGAAAATCGCGCGGGTGCGGCCGGAATCATCGGCACACAGGCGTTGTTGCGCTCAGCCCCTGACGGCTACACCATTGGCTTTGGCAACATTGGCCCGAACGGTATTAACTACAGCCTCTATAAAAATCTGCCTTATAAGTCGACTGACTTTGCGCCAATTACTTTGGTGATTTCAGTACCAAATATTTTAGTCATCAATAGCAAGTTGCCGTATAAATCGGTTAAAGATCTCGTCGACTCGATCAAGAATGACCCCAAGGGAAACTATTCCTTTGGTTCGCCCGGTACGGGGCAATCGCCCCACATGTCATCCGAGATGTTTTCCCAGCGCACTGGCTTGACGCTCACACACGTACCCTACAAGGGGATGGGGCCTGCCGTTGCGGCGCTTCTGGGCGAGCAAGTGACCTTTATCATCGACAACCTACCCAGCTCAATCCCCTTTATTCGCTCTGGGCAGTTCCGCGCGTTGGCCATTACGGGCGAGCAGCGCTCGCCACAATTACCCGATGTCCCGACCATGGCCGAGGCTGGCATCAAAGACATGGTCGTCACCGCTTGGTTTGGTTTCGTTGCACCGGCCGGGACGCCTGCTGAGGTCATCAATAAAATCCAACAAGCAACAAAAAAAGTGCTTGAGATGCCTGACATCAAGCAACGCTTTGCCGAGATGGGCGGCACGCCTGGTGGCGGGACACCGGCAGAATTCGGCGCCTTTATGGAGAAAGAACAAGCCAGCTGGAGAAAAATTGTCGAAATGGCCAAGCTCCAGATGGAGTAGGCATGCCCAAGTGCACCGGGGCGCACAAACCCTTGCGAAAAAAACAACACTCCCCGTGCGAGACCGGATAAGCTAACTCTTATTGGACGTCACCTACCAACAAAGGAAACACCATGCTTCAGAGACAAATCTTGCGAAGACTGCGTTACGCGCTGAGCGTAGGCGCCTTGGCCTTAAGCAGCGCGGTGCTGGCACAAAGCACTGCCACTCAACCCATCACCTTGCTGATTCCTTACCCGCCTGGTGGTAGCGCCGACATGTTGGCGCGCCCCATGTTGCCCGAGTTACAAAAAAAATTAGGCCAGACCATTGTGCTGGATTACAAAGCGGGCGCCGGTGGCACAATCGCCACCAGTGCCTTGGCCCGCGCCAAGCCTGACGGGCAAACGATCTTGATGATCCTTACCGCGCACGCAATTAATGATGCGTTGTATCCAAAATTGCCCTACGACACACGAAAAGATTTTGCGCCGATTTCACTAATTGCGACTTTGCCTCTGTTAGTGGCCGCACCACTTAGTTCACCCTTCAATACCATCCCAGAACTTATCGCGTATGCCAAGGCAAATCCTGATAAATTGTCTTATGCCTCAGCGGGCAACGGCAACACGAGCCACCTCTCAGTTGAGCTGTTTAAAACACAAACTGGCACAAAAATGATTCACATCCCCTACAAGGGGAGTGGGCCCGCAGTGATTGCAATGCTGGGTAATGAAGTGTCGTTTATGTTTGACAGCATTTCGACTTCTTTTCAACAAGTCAAAGCAGGCAAACTTAAGGCCATTGCGGTAAGCAGCCTGACCAGAGCCGAAATTTTGCCAAACACGCCAACCATTGCCGATACTTTGCCCGGCTTTGACGTGACCGTCTGGTACGGCATACTCGCCCCTGCCGGCACGCCTGTCGCAATCGTTGACAAACTCAGCCAGGCGTTTGCAGCGGTTGCTAGCGATTCAAAAATCAAGGCCCAACTTGCCGAAAGTGGCTACGCCACCTTAGGCTCAACCCCGGCTGCTTTTGGTAAGCATATTGACGCCGAGCTGACAAAGTGGAGTAAAGCGGTCAAAGACTCAGGCGCGACCATTCAATAAAAACTGAACAAAAAAATAAACAGGTACGCAAAAATGAATGCACTATTCGTCAACGCACAGTTTAAAAATCGCTTCGCGAAGCAGGCCCTAAGCTTTGCAACACGCCTGCTGAGCTGCGTGACCGTCGCAGCCAGCTTGGGCACCTGCGCCCTCGCGCAAACCAACTGGCCAGACCGACCAATCAAACTCATTGTCGGCTACCCGCCGGGCGGACCGGTCGACGTCACAGGACGCACGTTTTCTCGATTTTTAAGCGAGCAGCTCAAACAGTCTGTCATCGTTGAAAACCGCGCAGGTGCCAGCGGAATGCTCGGCGCAGATGCCACGGCAAAAGCAACGCCAGACGGTTTTACCTTAAACTTTATCGCCAGCCCGACGATGACGATTTCGCCGATCGTACAACGCACCAAGCTCTTTGATCCACGTCAAGATTTCACCATGCTCGGCTCGGTGGTCAATTTCACCAACGTGTTATTGATCGGGCCACAAATTCCCGCCAAAACTGTTGCCGAACTCGTGTTGTTCGCCAAGTCGAATCCAGATAAAGTCTCTTTTGGTTCTGCTGGCTTTGGGGGTTCAAACCATTTGTCTGCAGAACTCTTAGTTCAATCGACGCAAGCGCCAATGCTGCACGTGCCTTATAAGGGTAATTCACCCGCGATGATGGATGTGATCAGTGGCAAGATTACATTTATGTTTGACGTCACCAGCACAGGCAAGGTCTTCGTCGAAAACGGACAGGCACGTGCTTTAGCCGTGACCTCAAAAGAGCGCAACGCAAGTTTGCCCAATGTACCCACGATGATCGAGGCGGGTATTGCCGACTATGAAGTGGTTGGCTGGCTTGCCGTCGCTGGACCCAAAAAACTGCCTGCTGAGATTGTTGCAAAACTTTCAGCTGCCATCGAGGCTGTCAAACGCGACGCGGGGTTTCGCAAGGCTGTCGAAGATGGTGGCTACACAATCGACAAAGCAAGTCCTAAAGAACTGAGCGAACGCGTCGTGCTCGAATATATGAAGTGGGAAAACGTCATCATTACAGGTAAGCTGCAACAAGATTAATGATCGTTTCGACTCACGACTTACTCACGTTTCTTTGATTCATCATATTTTATTGTTTGTTTTAAGATTATTCTAAAGGCTTGCACGTGAACACCACCGCCACCACCTCGACTCTGCAGCACCTTTTAGCTCAAACCCGCATCCCTGTGATCGGCGCGCCAATGTTTCTCGTATCAGGCACCGATCTTGTCGTCGCGCAGTGCACAGCGGGCGTGATTGGCACATTTCCAACTTTGAACGCGCGGCCACAGGAAGAGCTGCCGGTGTGGCTGACCGAAATCAAAATGCGGTTAGAGGCTTACAAAGCGCAACATCCAAAAGCGATCGTGTCGCCCTTTGGCGTCAACCTGATTGTGCACCCCTCAAACCCGCGCTGGGAGGGCGATCTTGAGATCTGCGCGCATCACAAGGTGCCCATTTTTATTACCTCGTTACACGCGCCAAACACGGTGGTCGACCGGGTGCACCCCTATGGCGGCATCGTATTGCACGACGTCACCAACGCCCGTCACGCGCGCAAAGCGATTGACGCAGGTGTCGATGGCCTGATTCTGGTGGCAAGCGGGGCCGGTGGTCACGCGGGCACACTCAATCCGATCGCGCTGGTCAACGAAATTCGTAGTTTTTACGAAGGCCCGCTTATTTTGTCTGGCTGCATCTCGCACGGTAAAGATATTTTGGCCGCGTGCGCACTGGGCTGCGACTTTGCCTACTTGGGCACACGCTTTATTGCCACGACAGAGTCAATGGCCCCTGATCGTTATCAAAATATGGTAATCGAGGCAGACGCCGCCGAGATTTTGTATTCGCCTTACTTCACTGGCGTACCAGGCAATTATTTAAAAGCCAGCATCATCGCCGCTGGGATCGAGCCCGAAGAAGTACTTGCAGCCAAAGTGGGCGGCGCCGTCACCTTAAATAAAGACTTGCGTCCCAAAGCCTGGAAAGATATCTGGGGTGCTGGGCAAGGGGTGGGTGCCATCGACACCATCTTATCGGTGCGCGAACTCGTTGATCTGCTAAGCGCGCAATACGAACAAGCCAAGCGCGACGTACTGCGCTAAGCCCGCGGTTTGTCCGCTTGTGCTCGTGTTTGAATTAATCGTCTGCCTTGATGTTGGCGCGTTTAATAATCTCGCCCCATTTTGTGATTTCATTGGCCAAAAACGCCCGAAACTCTTCTGGCGTGTTAGGCGCAGGCTCGGCACCTGCAGCCATGAGTGCCTGAACGGTTTTAGGCTCAGACAACACCTGTTTCATATCGGCATTGATACGCTGCACCGTTTCAGCTGGCGTGCCCTTGGGCGCAAATACCCCTGTCCACGAGTAACCCTCATAGCCGGACAGACCCGAAGCGTCGATCGTGGGCAGCTCAGGAAAAAAAACAGAAGGCGTTGGGTTGCCAACCGCTAGAGCGCGAATCTTACCCGACTTGATAAACGGCAGAGCTGACGTCGCGTCTGCAAACATCAACTGCACTTGCCCGCCAACAAGATCTTGCATCGCAGGCGCACTGCCTTTGTATGGGATGTGTTGCATCATAATTCCCGCCATACTTTTGAACAACTCACCCGCGAGGTGCGTACCGCCACCCGTTCCGGACGAACTGTAAGATAACTTGGTAGGATTAGCCTTCGCGTAAGCGATTAATTCGGCAACGTTCTTAACAGGCAAGCTCGGATGCACCACCAACACGATCGGAAAACGCGCCGTCAATCCAACCGGCAGGAAATCCTTTTGAATGTCGTAGCCCAAGTTGGGTTTTAAGCTCGGTAAAATGGCATGGTGTATCGCGCCAAAGAAAAAATTGTACCCATCCGGCGCGGCCTTAGCCGCGGCGAGCGCACCAACGATGCCACCCGCACCCGCTTTATTCTCAATCGGGGTTGGCACAGACCAAAGAAGCGCTAACGGCGCAGCGGTCAAGCGAGCGGTCGTATCCACAGGCCCGCCAGGCGGAAAAGGTACACTAAAATTCACGGCTCTGTCGGGCCACTTGGCTGACGTCTGTGCCAAAGCAACAGACCCAAAGTACGCCCAGCCCACCACGAATAGTCCCATGCGCACAACGTTCATCAGTGAATGCTTGACTCTCAACATTTGCCTCCTTAAGGGTTATCCCTGATTTTTATTTGCTCTGACTGCACCGCGCGCAAGATTCCAAAACAGTGAAGTCTCGCATTGTGAATGCTGAATACCGGCGAGCCACATTCACTCTACTATGTACGCGATAGAATACTCTGTAAAAAAATTTTTTGCGGCAGCGCGAGCATCGCACACACAGATCGTTTAAACGATTGAACCGGAGAGCATCAAATGAGTGGAATGTTGGCAGGTAAAGTCGCCGTAGTAACAGGCGCGGGTGGTGGAATCGGACGTGGTATCGCCATGGCAATGGCTGCGGCTGGCGCAAAAGTAGTCGTCAACGACATCGGCGCGACCTTATCGGGTGAAGGCCCAGGCGCCGGGGCAGGCCCCGCCCAACAAGTAACCGACATGATTATCGCTGCGGGTGGCCAGGCCGTGCCCAACACCGATAGCGTATCGACGCGCGCCAGTGCCAACGCAATCATCGAAGCTGCTATTCAACATTTTGGTCGCATCGACATCGTCGTCAACAACGCCGGCAACTTGCGTGATCGCGTGTTTCACAAAATGAGTGACGAGGAATGGAGCCAAGTTATCGACGTGCATCTGAACGGCACATTTTTTGTTAGCCGCGCCGCGGCAAATCATTTTCGTGAACAAGAGTCTGGCGCCTTTGTACACATGACTTCAACCTCTGGTTTGATCGGCAACTTAGGGCAAGCGAATTACTCTGCAGCCAAATTGGGCATTGCAGCGCTTTCAAAATCGATCGCGCTTGATATGCAGCGTTTTCACGTGCGCTCAAACTGCATCGCGCCGTTCGCCTGGAGCCGCATGACGAGTTCGATTCCAGCCAATACGCCTGAAGAAAAAGCGCGCGTCGCAAAGTTACAAAAAATGGACGCTAACAAAATCGGCCCCATGGCAGTTTATCTGGCTAGCGAGCAAGCCAAAGACGTCACTGCTCAAATTTTTGGCGTGCGCGCCAACGAGATCATGCTGTTTAGCCAGCCACGACCCATTCGTTCGGTACACATGAGCACCGGCTGGACACCTGAAGCCATCGCTGAAATCGCCGCACCCGCAATGCGTCATCACTTCACAGCCCTCGATCGTTCGCCCGACGCAATTGACTGGGATCCAATCTGATCATGGATTACGACAATATCAAGAACTGGAAGTTTGCAGAGGTTGATCAGACCTATACCGAGAACGACAGTATTTTGTAYGCGCTCGGTATCGGCTTTGGCCAAGAGCCTACCAATCCCGAACAATTGAAATACGTCTACGAAAAAAATATGCAGACGTTTCCAACCATGGCGGTGGTCTTGGGTTACCCGGGCTTTTGGATGAAAGATCCAAAAGCTGGCGTGAACTGGGTCAAGCTCGTCCACGGTGAGCAACGGCTTAAAATTCACAAGCCTTTGCCAACTTCGGGGCGTGTGATTGGCCGCGGTCGCATCACCCACGTGATTGACAAAGGTGCTGACAAAGGCGCCTTAGTGTTGTCAGAACGCACCCTGCACGACCCTGAAGGTAACTTGTATGTCACGCTCGCTTCGACGACCTTCTGTCGCGGCGATGGCGGGCTTAGCAAGAGCGATGAGGCGCCCGCCGCGCTGCAGTCCACACCAGAGCGTGCGCCTGATCTTTTGTGTGAATTGCCAACCCTGCCTCAGGCCGCGCTCATTTATCGRCTGTGTGCGGATAACAATCCCCTGCATGCCGACTTGGAAGTGGCCGCAAACGCTGGGTTTCCACGCCCGATTTTGCACGGCTTGTGTACCTATGGTGTCGCGGCGCGCGCGATTGTTCAGGCAGCCTGCAACAATGATGCGACACGTTTGACACAACTTGATACGCGGTTCTCGTCGCCGGTGTTTCCGGGTGAGACCTTAGTTTGCGAAATGTGGCGCGAGGGCAAAGAGGCTATTCGCTTTCGGGCCAAGGTCAAAGAGCGTGACCTCATGGTGCTAAGCCATGGCTATGCAGGAATCAAAGCTTAGACGCCTTTTGCTGAACACGCCTGATCGGGGCGTGCATCAGTTGGGTTTGCATCAACTGGGCCTGTATTAACCTCACCAAGCAACAATCTATGACAAACAGTCAAAGTCACAAAGCGCCCGAGCCACCACGACTCGCGCCGTTAGCAGGGATTCGCGTGCTAGATCTTTCGCGCGTTTTAGCTGGCCCTTTCTGCACACAAAATCTCGCTGATCTGGGTGCCGATGTCATCAAGGTTGAGCGTCCGAAGCTCGGTGACGATACGCGCGCCTGGGCACCACCCTACCTTAAAGATGAGGCAGGTAACGACACCAAAGAAGCTGCCTACTATCTCAGCACGAACCGTAACAAACGCTCGATCGAAATTGATCTGGCAAGCGAGGCGGGCATCGCACTTATCAAAGAGCTTGCCAAGCATTGCGATATTTTGGTTGAAAATTTTAAGGTGGGTGGCCTCAAGCAATATGGTCTGGATTACGAAAGTATGAAAGAGGCCTACCCTGCACTGATCTATTGTTCGATCACGGGTTTTGGACAAACGGGACCTTACGCCGAACGCCCCGGCTACGACTTTATGATTCAGGGCATGGGTGGCTTAATGAGCATTACGGGAGAGCGCGATGATTTGCCCGGTGGAGGGCCCCAAAAGGCCGGCGTGGCCGTGACCGATATCATCACGGGCATGTACGCCTCTGTTGCGATTTTGGCTGCGATCCAAGAGCGTCAGCGCAGCGGCTTAGGGCAACACCTTGATATCGCTTTATTAGATTGTCACATTGCAATGTTGGCGAATCAAAACCTAAACTACATGACCTCGGGCGTCGCGCCCACTCGGGCAGGCAATGCGCATCAAAACGTCGTGCCCTATCAGGTGTTTAAAACGTCTGATGGTTTCATGATCGTAGCGGTCGGTAACGATTCGCAGTTTAGAGCTTTCTGCACCACGCTTGGCATCGCACACTGTGGCGCCGACCCAAAATTTGCGACCAATCAGGCGCGCATCATTCACCGCACCGAACTCATTCCCATGCTTGAAGCGATTATGGCGGGTGGTGAGCGCGACGACTGGATCGCCAAACTAGAGGCGGTCGGCGTACCCTGTGGCCCGATTCAAACCATTGATCAGGTCTTTGCACACCCTCAAGTCATTGCACGCGAAATCTGGAAAAATATCCCTCACCCAACGGGGGGCTCAAGCCCAACGACCGCGAGCCCGATGAACTTCTCTGCAACGCCGGTTCAGTATCGCTGCGCGGCACCCACCTTGGGGCAACACACCGACGAAGTGTTAAGTGAAATTCTTGGTATTAAAAAATAATCTTTCACCTAAAGATACTGACGTCATGACTAAGTCTCAATCGACTGTCGCATACAGCGTGGCGGGTGCCGGCGAGAATCTTTTGCTCGTGCACGGCGGTACCGGTTCACGCAAGCACTGGATACGCAATACAGCGGCGCTTGCTGAACACTACCGTGTTTGGGCAATTGATCTGCCAGGTTTTGGTGAGTCGCTTGAGCTGCCTGCGGGCTTGTGTTCAGAGCAATACATTGACTATGTCTACGAGCAGCTTCAAGCGCTTGCCTTCACGCGCGAGCCTTTTTTAATTGGTGCGTTTTCCTTTGGCTCTGTGGTCTCGAGCGGCCTAGCGATTAAGTTTGGCGAGCGGCTCAAGAAGATGAGCATCGTCGGACCTGCAGGCTACGGCATCAAGCGCGCCGTGCCAATCGACACCCGCAGTATGCGTAGCGCCGGTAGCTCGCTTGAGGCACAAAACGAGGTGATGCGTCACAATCTAAAGGCCATCATGCTGTACTACCCAGAATCGATCACCRACGAGATGCTCGCCATGCACCGGATACACATCAATGAGACTCGCTTTGATAGCCGCCCCTTAAGCTTAAGCTCCCTCCTGCTTGCCAACCTTAAACAGGTGAGTTGCCCAATTCAAATCCTTTGGGGCGAACACGATCAGTATGCACACCCGGCGCTTGATGCGCGCATGCAACTGACACAACAAACTTTGCCTACCGCACACCTAGCGAAGATCGCACGTGCTGGGCACTGGGCCCAGTATGAAAATGCTGAGGACACCAATCGAGCAATGTTAGATTTCTTTAAAAATTAGGATTCGCGCCAAACACCCTTAGTGCCATCGCAACGCTTGCGCAGCGCTAACCGTTCAAAATCACATGACGCGCGATCTGTAACCGCTGCATCTCAGACGTACCTTCACCAATTCGAAACGCCCGTACATCGCGATAGAACCTTTCAACGGGTAAGTCTGCCATATACCCCGCCCCACCAAAAATCTGCATCACCTTATCAGCTACGCGCCCTGCCATTTCGCTTGCGTATAACTTCGCGCGCGAGGCTGCAATGCGAAACTCAATGCTACCCTGATCGGCCAAATAGGCGGCCTTTTGCGTCAATAATCGCGCCGCATCCAACTCGACATCGTTGTCGGCCAACATAAACTGAATCGCCTGATGTTCTGACAAGGTAGCGCCAAACGTTTTGCGTTGGCGTACGTGGGGCAAGACCAGGTCAGTGAGAGCTTGGGCGATGCCAACGCACTTGCATGCCACCATCAAGCGATCATTATTAATGGTCGCCATCATGGTTAAAAAACCTTCGCCCGGTTGCCCCAGCACGTGGGTATCAGTAACAAAGCATTCATCAAGTGCCAGTTCTGATAACGGGTGACCATGCCAGCCCATTTTGCGAAAACGCCTGAGGGTCTTCCAGCCGGGATTGTTGCGCTCGATAATAAACGTTGTGAACCGAGACTTAAGCGGTGCCAGCTTGTCGGTGACAGCCAGCACGATTAAATGATCGGCATGCTCGGCTGCTGAAATAAAGTGCTTCGTACCATTGAGGCGCCAGCCACCGGGCACTTGCTCAGCGCGCGTGGCAACTGCTGACAGATCAGAGCCTGCGGCTGGCTCGGTCAAAGCATAGGCAATGGTGGTCTGGGCTTGCATTAAGGGCTTCACAAGCCATTCACGCTGCTCAGCGCTGGCCGCCCGCAACGACCCCGGCAAGTGCCCAAAGGCCTCAGCCAGAGGCATGGTGGTGTGCCCAAGTGCTTCATCAATGAGGCATTGTGCCTCGACACTTAAATCGGGTCCGCCTAACGCGGCAGGCATGTTGTAGCCAAACAGGCCCAAGGCGATCACCTCTTGCTTTAAAGAACGAATCATCACGGGATCAATCTCATCGGCTGCGTCAATGCCGGCCTCAAGCGGGGCGAGTCGCTCTTTAATAAAGCGTCGCACCGTATCTGCAACAAGTTTGTTTTCGCTACTTATTTCGAAATTCATTTTTTTCTCACAAAGCCTCGCGCGTCAATGCGAGGAGGATCTCTAACTGGTCTTTATTTTTTATCATCGAGCCGAGAAACTGACATCTTTGTATAGCCAGCCGGCAAACGGTATCATAAGCTTAGAGTTTCTCAGTTCAACGCAAATGTTTACTTCAACACAATAACAAAGGCATCTTGTGATCTTAGGCGAAATCTTTGAAAGAAATGCTGCGCTCTTTGGCGATCAGACTGCAATCTACTTCAACGACCATGAAGTCACACATACGACGCTATTAGCGCGCGCCTATCAACTGGGCAATGCGCTACTGTCATTAGGCTTGCACCGGCAAGACCGCGTCGCGATCTTGGCACAAAATTGTATCGAAACACTTGAATTGATCGCGGCCGCCGGGCTGACTGGCCTCACCTGCGTTGGGCTCAACTACCGACTCAGTGCGCGTGAGCAAGTGCATATTCTTCAAGATAGTATCCCAAGCGTATGGCTCTTTGAAGCACAATACGCCGAGCGAGTACAAGAGATCTGCGCGAGCCTAACGACGCTTCCAGCTCTCATCTGCATCGGTACGCCAACCCACACTCTGACCAACGCTTACAAAGACTACGGACAGCTGCTCAGCCAAGCTGCATCGACCCGACCCGCCTTAATCGCACGCGAGCAGGACACCATCTTTTTGGTCTACACCAGCGGCACGACCGGCCAACCAAAAGGGGTGATGCACAGCCAACGCGGGCAACTTGAGCAGACCAAGAGTTGTTCCAATATCTTTGCCGCGAGCCCGCAAGATTGTGCCTTGCTTGTGATGCCTTTCTACCACTTGGGTGCGCTCAGTATTTACTTGTCATATGCCTGGGCCGGTGGCGCCGTTGCGGTGCACCGCGCCTTTGACGCCAGCCAAGTCTTATTGGCACTATCTCAGCAACCGATCACAGCAGCGCTCTTGGCTCCAATTATGATTCAAACGCTGCTTGACGCACCAAGCGAGCAGCTCAACCAACCGAACCGTTTGCATACCGTGATTTATTCATCTGCACCGATGCCAGTGCCACTGCTCAAGCGGGCAATCCAGCAATTTGGGCCGATCTTTATGCAGGTCTATGGCATGACTGAAAGCATGCTGGGCACTTGCCTCTATAAGCATCAACACATGCTAGAGGGTAAGCCACACGACATCAAGCGTCTGGCCTCAGCTGGTCAGCCCTACTTTGGTTGTCAGATCGTACTGCGCAAAGACGATGGCTCACCCTGCAGCACCAACGAAGTCGGCGAAATCACCATCTTGTCAGACGCCACCATGCAAGGCTACTGGAACAATTCTGTCGCCACACACCAGGCGCTCAGAGACGGTTGGTGCTACACCGGCGATCTAGGCTACTTTGACGCTCAGCATTTTCTATTTCTAGTCGACCGAAAAAAAGACATGATCATTTCGGGTGGCGAAAACATTTATTCGCGCGAGGTTGAAGAGGCGCTCCTGACGCACCCTTTGGTGTTTGAAGTCGCCGTCGTGGGTGCGCCTGATAAAACTTGGGGCGAAGCAGTCGTGGCTTTTATCGTCTGCCGAGGGCAGCAGCCTGACTCGCAAGAGTTGATCGAGCACTGTCGACAGCACATCGCAAGTTATAAAAAACCTAAGTCCATTATTTTTATCGAGGCTCTGCCCCGTATCGCGAGCACAAATAAAGTCGACAAGAAAAATTTACGTGCGCGCATGCTTCATGATGCCGCGCAACATTAAACAGTTGAAAAGGCAATACAGATTAACGCCTATCACTCTCATTGGACACAGAGGCAAAATCCTGAAAGAATGCGGCGAGTGAAGCGTTCGTAGCAAAAACGTAAAATTAAACCCGTTGTGATCAGGCTTGCCTCTTGCACGCTTTGCTCACAACACTCTCGGAGCAATCTCATGAAAAACCTCATCTTAGGGCTTACCCTTATTCAGGCTGTCTGGGCGCTACCCGCTGCAGCTGCAGACTACAAGATCGGTGCAATTTTTCCGATGAGTGGCGCAAATGCCGAATACGGTCAAATTTTTGGTACGGGCGTCAGCTTAGCGATTGAGCACATCAACGCTGACAAAAAATTATCTGGCACCTTGTCGGTGATTTACGAAGACAGTCAGGCGCTGCCCGCGCAAGGCGTCACAGCGGCCACCAAGCTAGTCAACGTTTCGAAGGTGCCTTATGCACTGTCTGCGTTCACAGGCGTCTCTAAGGCCGTCGCGCCTGTCGGTGCGCGCACAAAAACCGTAATCGTCAACGGTGGTGCCGTCGGTCCCGACCTTGCAACGCTGGGCGACTACTTCTGGAACGTGATTCCTTTAGCCAACTTTGAAGTTCGCACCATGGCGCCTTTCTTAGTAAAAGAAAAAGGCTTTAAACGCATAGCCATGGTGTATGTCGACGACCCAATCGGCCAGGCGCTTCTCACCGATCTCACAACAGAGGTAAAAGCCGCAGGCGGCGAAATGGTCGGTAATTTTTCGATTCCAACTACCGCACAACAGTTCTCGGGCATTGCCGCTCGCGTGCGCGACACCAAACCCGATGTTGTCTACATTGCGTCTTACGGCAACCAGCAAGTTCAGTTGATTAAGCAACTGCGCGATAACGGTATTAACCAACCGATTGCGAGCTACTCGGCATTCTCAACACCGTCTGTTTTATCCTTGCCTGAGGCTAAGGGCGCTTACTTTACTGCCCAGCAGCTAAACCTTACGCGCGATGACCCCCTGACTAAACGCGTGGTGGCTGACTACAAAGCTAAGTACAACAAAGAGCCAGGCGCCTACGTGGTGAACTATTACAACGCCGTTTTAACGTTTGCTGAGCTCGCCTCGGCCCTCGAAAAAGCAGGTAAACCCGTCACCGGCGAAAACTTACTTGCCCAACGCAAGGCCACCAAGACCTTTGAATTTGTCGGTGCGACCGTTTCGTTCGCTGAAGATGGCACAGTCAAGGCCCCGATCCAAATCAATCAAATTGTTGGCGACGGCACCACCAAAGTGGTCTCGGCAGGCAAATAAGTTTTCCTCAGTTTCGCTTGCTTTAGGATATTGCCACATGCTGTTCACGCAACTTTTTATTAACGGCCTGCAAACCGGCGCGCTCTATGCGCTGATTGCAGCCGGGTTTTCGCTGATTTTTGGCATGACCCGAATTTTTCATGCGGCGCATGGGGCAACCTTTACGATTGCCGGTTATATCTTTTATGAATGTTATTCGGTACTGCACCTGAGCTGGCCGGTGGCGGCGCTTGCAGCCACCTTTGCAGCCAGCCTGTTCGGCGTGCTGCTTGACCGCTATGTCTACGCAATCATTCAGCGCCACGAAGGCTCATTTTTTACGGTGTTCGTCGCCTCGTTTGGCATGGCCATCATCGTACAAAACCTGATCGGGATGATCTTTGGCCGTGGTGCAGTGACGGTGTCAACCCCTTTGAGCAAAAGTCTTGAGGTGATGTCAGGGCTGTATGTCGCACCGATCGCTGCTGTAGTCATTGCCTGCGCCTTAATATTTTTTATCGCACTGCAGTGGTTGTTAACGAAAACGAGTCTCGGTATTGCCCTGCGCGCATTGGGTGAAAACCCAAACCTGATTGAAGTCTATGGGCTCACGCCGCGTCTACTATCGCAATACGTCTTTTTAATTGGTTCGGTTCTGGTTGTACCAGCCGCCATTCTGACGGCCGCCACATCGGGCCTGAACCCGGCGATGGGCAACCACGTGATGCTCATCAGTATCGCCGCGACCATCGTCGGGGGCGTCGGCAGCTTACGCGGTGCAGCGCTGGCCGGCCTCATCTTAGGGATGGCTGAAAACCTGTGTTTAGCCGTGATTGATCCGCAATGGAGCGAAGCTGTCACCTTCGTGATTCTGTTTTTGTTCATCCTGTTCCGCCCGGGTGGTGTGTACGGTCGCGCGGTTGTGTCCTAAGAGAGAACAAAACATGATTGCCTATCTTCAAAATATTGCCGTTCTGTTTTGCATCAATGCGATTTTGGCCTTGACCTTGAATTTTATTATGGGCTATGCCGGCATTTTTTCGCTAGCGCACGCCATCTTCTTTGGCGTGGGCGCTTATGCGACCGCATACATCGCCATGCATGCCTCTGATTCGTTGCTGCTTTGCATGGCCGCTTCGGCTGCCATTTCTGCACTATTGTCGATGGCGCTTGCGCTTCCCGCCTTACGCGTGCGAGGTGAGTATTTTGTAGCGGCCTCGCTGGGCTTACAAGTGATTGGTATCACCATTTTCTCTGAATGGAAATCCATCACAGGTGGCTTGGGGGGCATGATTGGCATCCCGCGCCCAAAACTTTGGGGGTATACCTTTAACGACGACACGGCGTTTTTAATTCTTGCTTTGGTCGTGCTTAGCATCGTAGTCGGGATCACCGCCCTGTTGGTGCGCGGCAGCTTTGGCCGAAGCCTGATGGCGATTCGTGACAGCGAGTCAGCAGCGCAAACTTATGGCAAGCATGTCAACGCGGTCAAGACCCTGTCTGTGGCAGTTGCCGCTGGCCTAGCGGGCGTAGCCGGCTCACTTTATGCGTTTTACATCAGCTTTATCAACGTCGAAAGCTTCACGCTCGAGACCTCGATTCTTTTAATGGCGATGGTCATCATTGGCGGCACAGGCACCTTGTTCGGGCCGATTGTGGGCGCCGCGCTGCTGATGTCTTTGCCCGCAGCACTGACTTACTTGCCCTTTTTGCCTCCGACCGAACTTGGTGCGATTCAGCAAATCATTTATGGCTTAGCCATGGTGCTCTTGATGATGTTTCGCCCAGGCGGTCTGGTTGGCGGTCGCAGCAAAGAGAACTCAGCATGACGACAATAACTTCAGCGCAAGAAATTTTGCTGCAAATGCGAAATTTAAATAAAAACTTTGGCGGCTTGCAAGCCATTGATGATGTGACACTTGACTTACCCGCCGGCGTCATCACAACACTAGTCGGACCAAACGGTGCGGGTAAGACGACCTTATTTAATTTAATCACCGGTCACCTGATGCCAACGAGTGGCACGGTGCACTGGTTGGGCAAATCGCTCAAGGGCGTTGAGCCCTGGCAGGTCGCCCGCTTAGGGATCGCACGTACCTTTCAGGATTTGCGCCTGTACAGTCAAATGACTGTCGAAGAAAACGTCATGACGGTCATGGAACGCGGTAGCTGGCTCTGGCAAAGCGGTCGCAAAGCCGCTGAGCAACGCGTCACTGAAATTCTGAATGAGACACAACTAATCGACAAACGTCACGACCGCGCGGTTGACCTTGCCTACGCTGAACGAAAATTTTTAAGTCTTGCCCGAATTATGGCAAGTGAGGCAAAACTTTGGCTGCTCGACGAGCCTGCCTCAGGTCTCGATCCGCGTTCGTTCGAACGCTTTGTCACCTTGTTACGCACTTACGCCAAGCGCGGTATTACCATTTGTATCATTGAACATAACCTAGATATCGTGATTCAACTCTCAGATCGCGTCGCGTTTTTGGATCAAGGCAAGTTGCTTGCTCAAGGTAGCTCTGAAGATATCTTAAAAGACCCACACCTTGCAGCCATCTATTTTGGAGAGCGCGCATGACCGCGGCTAATTTTATCGAGGCCAAAAATCTGCGCGTAGGTTATGGCGGCAGACCTGTCCTTGAAAACTTTAATGTCAGTTTGGGCTACAACGAGGTGCTGTGCCTGATCGGGCACAACGGTGCGGGTAAATCGACGCTTTTAAAAGCGCTGTTTGGACTTGTGCCGTTGGCCGAAGGTACCATCACGCTCGAGGGAAAGGTCGTAAACAAACCCGATCCGCGCGCAATGAATGCTGCGAGCATTGCCCTTGTGCCAGAAGGTCGCGGCGTATTCCCAGGCTTAACCGTCGCCGAGATCATGCGGCTGGGCTTTTGGGCCAATAGTATTGCCGTGGGCGACCAGGCGGCGCGGCTCGACTGGGTGATGAGCGTACTACCCATGATCAAAAAGTTTTATACACAGCGTGCTGGCACGCTTTCGGGCGGCCAGCAACAAATGGTGTCGCTAGGTCGGGCGCTATTAAGTCAACCGCGCTGTCTGCTGCTTGACGAACCCTCAATCGGCTTAGCGCCAAAGCTCTTTCAAGACTTAGCCGGGCCTTTACGGGCTTTACAGCAAGAGCGCAAGATGTCGATCTTGATCGTTGAGCAAAATATTCGCGAGGCCTTAAAAATTTCAGATCGCGTGATCGTCATGAAATCTGGCCAGCTGATTCGAGAAGGCACCCCTGAAGCCTTTAGCAATAACGCCGATCTCATGGAACTCTATTGACATGTCGCAGTTGTGCACCTTGCACTCTGTCTATGAACAGCCTTTAAACCAAACACCAGACGCGACAATGCTGATCCAAGAGGATCGGCATATCTCTTATCTTCAATTTGACCAGCTTGTACAAGACACACAGGCTTGGCTCGCAGAGCAAGGTGTAAAGACCAATACGCATGTCGCCGTATGGTTGATCAATCGCGTCGAATGGCTGGCGATTTTTTTCGCACTCGCGCGCTTGGGCGCTACGCTTGTTGCGGTCAACACAAAATATCGTAGTCACGAAGTTCACTATATTTTAACGAACTCGCACGCAAGTTTTTTAATTTTGCAACTCAATTTTAGAAAAATTGATTTTGCTGAAGTGGTTCAAGGTATTGACGCCAGCACGCTGACGAAACTCAAAAAAATTATAGTCGTCGACCCCGATGACCTGACGCCGGCTCGACTACTCGAACGGCCTGTGCTCCATTTTGGTCCAAGGCTTGCGCAAGAGACCAATTCTGCATGCCGGCAACCAAACCACGTGAACACGAAAAATGCTCAGAGTCCGCGCGCGCCGTCTGAAGCTAAAAAACTGGCCCAACGCCACACGCAGTCGCCTGAGCTTGAAGATCTGCCTGTTATTTTTTTCACGACCTCTGGCACCACGAAAGGTCCTAAGCTCGTGGTGCACACACAAAAAACACTGAGCGAACACGTGCGACACATTGCACAAGGCTATCGCTTTGGCGAGACTGGCGACGCACTACTGACCGCCCTACCTTTGTGCGGCGTGTATGGCTTGGACAGTGCCTTAGCTGCCATCGCGGCCAAAATGCCCGTAGTATTGATGGATTTTTTTGATGTCGCCCTGGCTAGTCAATTAATTAGGCAGCATCAAATTACACATATTTTTGGTAGCGACGAAATGCTTCGACGCTTTGCCGAATACAACTCCGACGCTGTCTCCTTTCAGTCACTCAAGCTCTTTGGTTTTGCCGCGTTCAGCGCACGTTTTATCGAACTTGCACAAGAATTGATTCCTCGCGGCTTTCCGATGTACGGGCTCTATGGCTCAAGTGAGGTGCATTCCTTATTTTCGGCGCAACGCGCTGACCTTGCGCTTGAAGAGCGAGTGCTTGGCGGGGGCACTCCTGCAGCGGGCGCGCTGGCATCGGTGCGGGTACGCGACCCCGACAGTCTGACACTTTGCGCGCTAGGCGTTTCGGGTGAAATCGAGATTCACTCGCCCACCCTGTTTAAAGGCTATTACAACAACCCCGAGGCCACCGCCCACGCCTTCACAACAGACGGCTACTTTAAAACTGGCGATCTGGGTTACCTGCGGAGCGATGGAAGTTTTGTGTATCAAGCGCGGATGGGCGACACCATGCGCTTAGGTGGCTTTTTGGTGGATCCCGCCGAAATCGAACACGTGTTAGCTGCTCAGCCCGAAATCGAAGGCGCTCAAGTCGTGGGGATCGAAATCAACGGACAGCCGCGCGCGGTCGCCTTTGCGATCGCAAAGAATAAACGCAAACCTCCCAACGCAGCCGATATTTTAAAGAGCCTCGCAAAAACACTAGCCGCCTTCAAGATTCCGGCTCATCTTTGGTTTGTCGACGAGTTTCCAAGCACCGCGAGCGCCAACGGCCAAAAGTTTCAGCGCGTCAAACTACGAGATCTTGCGGCAGACAAGCTTAGCCAGCGCTAACTACTTAGCTGGAACCGGTTCGTAACGTGCACCCAAGCGGAGTGCCTCAGCCCGCAAAAACTCTAGCGCACAAGCAACTGGCTCAGGGTCGCCCTTTACCCCTAACTCGATATGTGGCACCCCGCCCCCCTCACCGACCGAGGGCAAACTAAACGCCCGCACACCAGGCCATTTTTGCTCGAGCGCTTCAAGCGCGGGAGTGATGCGCGACTCGGGCATTCCGTAGACTAAAAACGAGTGCTCGACCTGTTGATTTTTATGATGCAAGTGCGCGTAGCGACTATCGAGCGTCGCCTCGAGCATCGGCCAGGCCATCACCGGAAAACCAGGCACGAAAGTGTGCTTTGAAATGTAAAAACCAGGAATCCGATTAAACGGATTGACCACGGCTTCGCAGCCCTGCGGAAAATAACCCATCTGCAGACGCTGTTGATTTTCTGGCGCATTGAGATCAGGATTACCTTGTCCTTTGGCCGCCGTTTCGGCCACCCGCAATCCGATTTGTTCGGCGGCAAACGGGTGCAAAGCCAACGGCAGTTTTAACGCTGCAGCTGCAGCCTGGCGGGTATGATCATCAGGGGTTGCGCCAATGCCACCACAACTGAACACGATGTCACCTGAAGCAAAGCTGCGCTCAAGCGCCGCAATGAGCAACGCACGGTCGTCAGACAGGATTTCGACCCAGGACAGCTGCAAACCGCGCGCACTGAGTAGTTCAATCACTTTAGTCATGTGCTTGTCTTGCCTGCGGCCCGACAGGATTTCATCGCCGACAATAATGAGGCCAAACCGCGCGTTGTCTTGAGAGGCAGACATGTTGTTTCCAGAAAAATGGGGTCAATCAAAAAGAACGATGTTCGATATTTCAACACAAATGCAAGGACTCTGAACAGCAGCGCAGGCGTTACCCGATTCAGACGTAATCAGCTTCATAAAAATCATGACTCTTCAAAACAAAATCTCACATCTCAAGAGTTTTTTCGCTGCGCAACCGTCGTAAGGCCTCGAGTCCGTAGCTGGTGTAAACCAAACCCGAGAACACAGGCAAAAATACCCACGCAGGGGGCAACAGATTCAAAAGCGCACAGAAAAAACCAATCAGCCAAAAGCCCTTACCGTGGCGTTCTAACAAGATTTTTCGTTCGACCGCATTGGCGTGCTCGACAATTGAGTCAATGCGCATCATGCGCGAAAAGGCGAAGGTCCACCACAAAAGCGAAACCAACAAGCCAAGAGGCGGAAACAGCCAGAAAGGTAAGGTCAAGATCCAGCCCAGCAAAAAGACCACACTGACCCAGAGCGCGTTCCAGACACTGACCGCAAACGCGTGTTCGCCTTTGAGTGCAATATCAGGGAAGCGGTGACGCGACAAATGCGAGACAACGATAGGCATGACAAACACTGCAGCCACGGCCAGACCGAGGATGCCCGAGGCCGGCAATAACACCAACACTGCCGCCATCGTCAGCAGCCAAGTTTTGGCAGAAAGCAAAGAGAACAAGCCCAGCGACACCAGCCATTCGTTGGCTGCGAGTAGCCAGTTTGAGTCGGTGATATGCCGATTGAGCCAGTCGGTGAGTGGGCCAAGCGCAACAAAAAGTAGCACCACTGCGGCACCCAACACAATTAAAAACGGCATCAACAAAGCGAAGAGCATTCGCGGATGAAATTGCGACACGATGGCCCGACCAAAAGCCTCGCCTACACCAGACAAACCGACCGAGTGCGCTGCAGGCGAAAGTGTAGTCAAGGCGAGGGTTTCCTGGTGAGCGAAGACACGACCGAAAAGCGTGTGAAATGAGTCTTTTCTTGAAATCGCGTAAACGAGGCTATCATAGGTGAACAGACCATTACTAGCCCTGATATTTTATGTCGAAATGAGCGTTTATTTTCCAAACTCGCCAACTCTGGCTAAGGCCCTCGAGACGCCCGACCTTTTGGTCGTGCTATGTTTCTGCGCGGCGTGGTGTGATGCCTGTAAAGCCTATCAAACAAAGTTTGAGTCGCTGGCGCAACAACACCCACAGGCCTGCCTGATTTGGGTCGACATCGAAGACTATCCCGAGCTGCTGGGCGATGAGGATGTTGAGAATTTTCCGACGCTTGGCATGGTGCAAAACGGCGAGATCCGTTTTATGGGACCGCTGCTGCCACACATCGAACACTTGAATCGCTTGATCCAGACCATGCAGGTCGCAGGACAGTCGCAAAAATCAGGTTTGCCAGAAGATTTACTGGCGCAACTGCAAAACCTAAGCCTGCAGTCTTAACCCGCGCAGCCAAGCGCAAAGTCTTTGACGCCGCTTGAGACAAACCGCAGCGTTTTAGTCAGACTTTTTTTGTGCCGCGCCCAACAACAGCCCCACCGGGCGTTTAGCGAGCAAAGCGGACTTTTGGGCGATTCGCGCGGGCGCCTGCGCAGCGGCCGCCTCGACGGAGGCCGCCGAAGGCTGATAAGGCTTGGTAAAAAAATCATCAAGCGGCTTGGCTGGAGCACCGTAACGGACAGGCCGCGCGCTTCTGTCAGAGCGCTCGGTAGCATGACTGCCATGACTGGCCCGAGGACTGTGGCTACGCCCCGCAGCAGAACCACCCGCAGCGCGCTCAGCGCCGTGGCTCGAGCGCCCTGGACGCGAATCGTCTGACGAAGAAAGCTGCGCCAGTAAACCACCCGGGATCTCGAGGGTGCCACGCACAATCGTAGTTTTGATCAGCTTTTCAATATCAAGCAAATACTTTTCTTCGGCAGGCGCGAACAGCGAAATAGCCTCACCCGACGCACCCGCCCGACCCGTGCGGCCGATACGGTGCACGTAGTCCTCGGCACTATGTGGCAAATCATAATTAATGACGCAAGGTACGCCCGCAACGTCCAGGCCGCGCGCAGCGACATCGGTCGCAACCAAGACCTCAAGCTCGCCTGCCTTGAAGGCCTCTAGTGCCTTCATGCGATCAGCCTGCGTTTTGTCGCCATGAATCGATTCGGCGCGCACGCCGTCAAGCTCAAGCTGTCGCGCTAACCGACCCGTGCCAATTTTGGTGTTTGAAAACACGATCACTTGCTTCAGACCGCGCGACTTTACCAAATGAACCACCGCAGCGCGTTTAGCATCACCCCGCATCGCGTAGGCAATTTGCGTGACCGTATCAGCGGCCGCGTTACGCCCTGCCACTTCGATTTCAATCGGATTATTGAGGTAAGTGCGGCCGAGTTTGCGGATATCGTTACTAAACGTTGCCGAAAACAACAGCGTTTGCCGCGGCGTTGGCAACAAGCGAAGAATACGCTCGAGGTCGGGTAAAAAACCCATGTCAAGCATTCGGTCGGCCTCGTCTAACACAAGGATACCGACCTGGCCTAAGTTGACATTACGTTGCTCGACGTGATCAAGCAGGCGCCCAGGGGTTGCGATCAGCACTTCACAACCGTTACGCAAGGCCTCTTTTTGTGGGTTGATATCTACACCGCCAAAGACCACCGTTGAACGCAAAGGCGTCAGTTTGCCGTAGCGCCTCACGCTGTCGGCGACCTGATCCGCCAGTTCGCGGGTCGGCGTCAAAATCAGTGCTCTGACAGGGTGGCGCGCGGGCGAGGCGCTACTGTTGGCTGAAGGCATCAAGCGATGCAAAATCGGCAAAGTGAACGCCGCGGTTTTACCCGTGCCCGTTTGCGCCGCTCCCATGACATCTTGTCCCGCCATCGCCAGCGGAACGGCCTGAGCCTGAATGGGGGTCGGGATCGTGTAGCCCGTGTCGATCACGGCTTGCAGCAAAGACGGGTGCAACCCGATTTCGGCAAAAGTTGGCGTTGCCACGGCGGGCGTATCAGTTGGTTGTGTWGTGGAAGTCAAGTCGTTTGAAAGATTGAAGTCATTGAATTAATTAAGGAAACACCTCTGATTGTACTCTAGTCAGCCCCCTTAACTCGGGATCGCCCTTCAGGCGGTCAGAAAAGCAGTCCTACCCGCTGGGGCAAGGGCTGTGCGAGCCACACCACCCACCCAAGCGCAAGCACACACAACCCCAGAAAAAATGGCAAGCGTTGTAGACTGTGGRCTTGCTACACTTTGAACGATTGATTACTTTTTTGAGATTCACGATGACGCAAGCTTCTGCCTCTGGCAAAGATCAAACGCCGGTTCAAGTCGGCGCAGCCGACCTCCCTCTGCATTGTCCCGGTCCGCGTGCGCCACTCTGGAGCATGCACCCGCGCGTGTTTCTGGATGTGACCAAAACAGGCTCGGTGAACTGCCCGTATTGCGGTACTCATTACCAGCTGGCAGCCGGTACCGTTGGTCACCGACACTAAAGGTCACACTGATGCCTGTGATGTTCGCCACGCCCGAGGAAGCCGAACTGGCTTTTTATGAGGCGCTTGAACGCGCTGATCTCAACCGGCTGATGCAAGTATGGTCCGAAGACGAAGACATCGTCTGCGTTCACCCCGGTGGCCTACGCATTGTGGGCTTGCCTGCGGTCAAAGAATCCTGGCAAGAGATTCTGTCTAATGGTCCCTTGTATATTCGGCCCGCCAAAATGATCAGTACGCAGAGCATGATGAGCACTGTGCATTCGCTGATTGAACAAGTCACCATGCGCGGGCCAGACCGCACTGAGGTTGTACACTGCTACGCCACCAACGTTTATCATAAAGGACCGACGGGTTGGCGCTTAGTCATGCACCACGCCTCTGCCGCTCCCGAGCAAAGTGGGTTACTTGAACAACACGACTCGCCCGGACTTTTGCACTAAGCCTATGTCAAAGTGACGGCTTCTCTTGATCTGACCCCATGCCCGGCCCCGCGTTGGCTGCCCGAGCGGCACAGCCAAACATTGTTTGGCGCGTGTGTGGCGCCAAACAACAAACTTAAATTTTTGCGGGCGCGCTACGATACACCCGACGGTGATTTTATCGATTTAGACTGGGCTGTCCCAGGCTTACCGCTGCCTGCCAGGCACGACCAAGACGTGGCTTTAAGCCATACGGCGGCGGCTCGCTGGCTCACGCCAGCCCAACAGCAGCAACTAGCCCACCACGCACACACATCGGCCCTGCTCGTTTTTCATGGTCTCGAGGGCAGCAGCCAGAGTCGCTATGCACAAGCGGTTGCAAGCTATTTCAAAGCCCAGGGCTGGATCGTGGTAATCGCGCATTTTCGTGGCTGCTCTGGCTTCGCCAACCGCCTGGCACGCGCTTATCATTCAGGCGACTCGGTCGAGATGCATTTTATTTTTGAGACAGTGCGCCAGCAGGTCCCGGGCGCGCGCTGGCACGCAATGGGTGTGTCACTCGGAGGCAACGCCTTACTTAAATATTTGGGTGAATATGCGGCACACGCAACGTGGCTGTTGGCCGCGGCGGCGGTTTCGGCCCCTCTGGATTTAGTCGCTGCGGGCAACCACCTGTCTGACAACCTCTTCAATCGTGAAATCTATTCGCGCTATTTTTTGCGCTCACTGAAGCCAAAAGTTCTCGAGAAGGCGCGCAGGTATCCAAGCGTGATCGATGTCTTGAGGGTAAGTCAAGCGCGCGATTTACGCGAATTTGATCACGCTTACACAGCGCCCATGCATGGCTTTAAAGACGCCCTAGACTATTGGACACAAGCCGCCAGCAAACCGTGGCTAAAAAAAATAACGGTGCCGACGCTCGTGTTGAATGCGCGTAACGACCCCTTCTTGCCCGAGCATACGTTGACCGGGCCAGCCGACTGCAGCGACGCGATCACTTTGCATCAGCCCGCACTCGGCGGACACGCGGGCTTTGTCAGCGGCGCCTGGCCTGGCCACCTGAACTGGCTGCCCACCCGGATYGCAAGTTTTTTTGAAACCGTGGTGCCGCCCAAGCCCTGAAGTTGTAGGGAGAAGGCGTCCAAACTGCTGTGTCGGCTAAGACTTGAAACGTTCGAGCAGACGACGGTCTTCGGCGATTTTTGCACTGAGCGTGCGAATTTGCACATCGATTTGCGACTGGACATAAAAGTCTTGCGATAAGGTGCGAGCTTGCTGCAATTGGGCCACGGCCGCAGGCAAGGCTCCAACCTGCTCGTAATACGCTGCCATCGCCTGACGTGCAGCAACGGGGTTATTTAAACGGTCTTGACTACTACCGAGCATTTTATAAAAATCCGGCTCGCTTTGAGGCCAGCGCTTGAGCTGCTCTTGCAGATAGGCGATGGCCTCTTTGTCTTGGCCTTGCAGCTGCAGGCATTCTGCAACTTTGAGTGCGAAGACGCGTCGTTCAGGCCAGCGTTTTTGCCCGGCTTGCGCGCTTGTTAAGGCCGTAGCGACCTGCCGGTTAGCGAGCTCTAACTCGACACGTTGTAAGTCTAAATAAGGCGAGTTTGCCATGGCGGTCTGCGCTTGTTGCAAGGCGCTGGCTGCCGTTTTTAAGTCTTTGCGGGTTAAGGCGGCAAACGACAAGCCATACCAGGCCGCTGTGCGCCTGGTGGCACTGAAGTTTGCGCTCTGGTCACTTTTGGCGTCGATGCGAGTCTCTTCTTGCAGTTGCTCAACAGCTTGCACTAAGACCCGCGAATCAGTCGCCTGTAAAACACGAGCCTTGGCCCGAACAAACCAAAACTCGTCCGAAGCTTGATAAGTTTTGACCGGCAACTGGCGAATCCGGTTTTGCATGTCGGTCATACGCGAAATGCTCAGTGGGTGGGTCGAAACATACACCCCACCGCCCCGCCCTTCGTTCAGGTTTGAGGACTGCATCAGACGTCCAAACATTACAGCCATTCCGTTGGGGTCGTAACCAGCTTTGCGCAAAATCTCAAATCCAGTGCGATCAGCCTCTTGCTCGGCGTCGCGAGAAAAGCCAAGTTGCTGCTCGATGGCCGCGGCCTGACCGAAGGCAGCGATACCCATTGCAGCTTGTCCGCCGCCGGGCGTGAGTGCGGCCAAGATCGAGGCCGCTAATGTCGCAAGTGCCAAATAACCACTTTGTTGCTGCTGGGTCAGGCCTCGCGCGATGTGACGCTGCGTCACATGCGCGATCTCATGGGCGAGTACCCCCGCAAGCTCGGCCTCGGCCCCTGAGGTCACAATCAACCCCGTGTGTACGCCAATGTAGCCGCCAGGCATCGCGAACGCGTTGATGACGGCGTCACGCACCCCAAAGACTTCAATATCCGGTGCACCACCGGGCGCCTGAGCCGCGAGCCTTTTGCCCATGGCGTTCAGATACTGGCTTAAATCGGGGTCTTTGAGGTAAGCGGCGTCGAATCTGCCCTGAACCATAATCGCTTCGCCCAGGCGTCGTTCAAGCGYCGGCGACAAATCAGCGCTTGAAGCAGGCCCTAGACTTGGGGTCGAGGAGGGCTGCGCCCAGGCGCTTTGCCAGCCCAGCGTCAGCACTAATAGCGCCGCGATGCACTTTTGAGATCTCGATTGCAGAAATTTCATTAAACTGTCATGGCTCATGCGTTTATGATACTGGTAGTTTCATTAAGTTCCGAAGTCATACGGTCTTTCCTTCAGGAATTCATTATGCGTCCCGTTCGCAAAGCAGTATTCCCGGTCGCCGGCTTAGGCACTCGATTTTTACCTGCCACCAAGGCAATGCCCAAAGAAATGTTACCCGTTATTGACAAGCCCTTGATTCAATATGCGGTCGAAGAAGCCGTTGCGGCAGGCATTACAGACTTGATTTTTGTGACAGGTCGCAACAAGCGCGCCATCGAAGATCATTTTGATTCTGCGCCCGAGATGGAAGCCGAACTGGGCCGCAAAGGTAAGTCCGAACTTTTGGCAATTGTGCAAGGCATCTTGCCCTCGCATGTCAGTTGTATCTATATCCGCCAATCTGCCCCTCTGGGCTTAGGTCACGCCGTGCTCACCGCGGCCCCCGTCATCGGAGACGAGCCTTTTGTGGTGCTGCTTGCAGACGACTTGCTGGACGCTGATCGCCCGGTCATCGGGCAACTGATTGACGCGGCCCTGACCTACCAAGGCAGTATTTTAGGCGTACAAGAAGTTCCGTTAAGCGACACCGAAAAGTATGGCATTGTGGCAACCGATCCTGTCAGCGCGCGTACCGAACGTGTGCTCCATATCGTTGAAAAACCAAAACCCGCTGTCGCACCATCTTGCATGGCTGTTGTGGGACGTTACGTGCTCGATGCCCGAATTTTTGCGCACCTTCGGCAGACACAGGCTGGCGCCGGCGGCGAGATCCAACTCACTGACGGCATTGCCTCACTCATGAAAGAAAAAGCCGTGTTCGCGCATCGCTACGAGGGTGTGCGTTACGACTGCGGCAACAAAGAAGGCTGGTTCAGAGCCAACGTCGCGCTTGGGCGCAAGTATCACAACTTAGCACCCTGAGCGTCCTGTTGGCGCGGCGACTGGCCCCAGCGCCCCTTGGCGGATAAACGCATTAAGTTGCGTAATGCCACCATCAAACCAATAACCTCGGTCATTGCGGCGGGTATCCACATTGTCAAACCGCCAATCATTTGGTCGGTTTGCGCATCCATGGGGATGGCCCTACCGCACAGATCAAACAAGGGGTACAGGTCGCGCTCAGTAAAGGCGATGATGGCGCCCGCCACCATTTGTGGCGCCATCGTCACAATCGGCGAAAGCACCCGACCACCAGGCGACATCGCCGAAGGCGGGCATACGCGCCGGTCGAGAATCAGATTCCAGTACATAAACCCTGTCACCACCACCGACCAGTTCATCAAACGATACAGGCGCCAATCCAACATCGAATAAAACTGCACCGAAGGAATTAACCACACGACGACCAAAAAGATAAAAAGCGCCGGCACAATAATGGGATTCGTCAAAAGCGCGCTCACGCTGCGCCCCGGCAAGGTTTGATTAAACCGCCGCAGGCCGCGACGCCACGCAAGCGGCAAACCGGCACGCAACACTTGACCCGGRTAGGCCGCCATGACGACTAAAGGGCCCAGGTGATGCAACACCAAGTGCTGGATGCGGTGCATAAAAAACATACGCTCAGCGTAGTAATCGAGCATCGTGTGCAACGAAAGATACAGCAGTGCCAAGCCAAACCAAAAAAAACACTGGCGGGTGCGGCTGACACGATGCACCCGTTGGCCACGCACAAAGAGAACTCCGCAGGTGATGAAACACAGCAGCAGCGTAGGAGAGAGCTCCCAGGGTTCGAGCCAGCCAATCCAATCCATCACAAAACCTTATCGAGTGAGGCTTTCTCAGACAGAAGCCACGCAGAGATTGTAGTATGTSGATAGTTCAACAGACTCTTGCGATACCCCTATGCTTGCTGCAACCCCTCACCCCGAATGCTTTAACCTGCGTCGTCAGCAAGTACTGGCTTGGATGCACAGCCAGGGCGGGGGCATCGCGATCGTACCGACTGCACCAGAGCGCATGCGCAATCGCGACAACCATCACAGTTATCGCCATGACAGCGATTTTTATTACCTGAGCGGGTTCACCGAGGCGCAGGCTTGGTTGGTACTGATCGCGGGTGACACCGATCAAAGCATCCTCTTTTGCGAGGACAAAAATCCTGAGGTCGAAATCTGGACTGGGGTGCGCTGGGGCCCCGCGGCTGCCGCCGACCATTTTGGTTTTGATCAGGCTCACGCGCTCGAGGGCCTAAATACGCGTGTGACGGATTTATTGACGGGCCAGCGCAACTTATTTAGTACCTTATCACGCCCTGCGCACCCCGAGCTTCTCAAGCAACTCACTGACTGGCTGACCGCGGCCCGGGCCAGCGTGCGCGATACCCGCGCCTTGCCGCAGCAGTGGCACGATCTGAGCGAAGTCTTGGCCGAGCTGCGTTTGCTCAAAGATGCCTCTGAGCTCGCGACGATGCGAGCAGCTGCCAAGATTTCTGCGCAAGGCCACGTGCTCGCYATGCAGGCCGCGCGCCCAGGCTGTCACGAATACGAGCTCGAAGCCGAACTGCTCTACCACTTTCGCAAACACGGCGCTCAGTCTGTGGCGTATGACAGCATTGTGGCGAGCGGCGCCAATGCCTGCGTGTTGCATCACCGCGCAGGCAACTCGGTGCTGCAAGACGGCGAGTTGGTCTTGATCGATGCAGGCTGCGAACTTGATGGTTACGCCTCTGACATCACGCGGACGTTTCCGGCAAATGGTCGGTTTTCAGGCCCACAACGCGCTTTATATGACCTCGTCTTGGCGGCGCAACGCGCGGCCTCTGAAAAAACCTCACCACAATATCACTTCAATGTGGGACACGAGGCCGCTGTAAACGTTTTGACACAGGGTTTGCTCGACGAGGGCTTGCTGCAAGGCACGCTTGAGCAAGCCCTCGAAACCGCTGCCTACCGACGTTTTTATATGCACCGCACCGGCCACTGGCTCGGAATGGACGTGCACGACGTTGGAAGCTATCGCAGTCCGCCGGCGTCTGATCAAGATCGGCCCTGGCGTCAACTGCGCGCGGGGATGGTGCTCACCATCGAGCCCGGCCTTTATGTCAGACCTGCGCCAGATATCGCAGAAAAGTTTTGGAACATCGGGATCAGAATTGAAGACGATGCCGTCGTGACCGAAACGGGTTGCGAGCTAATCTCGCGCGGAGTCCCTGTTGCGCCAGACGAGATCGAAGCGCTGATGCGTTCGCGTGCATAAGTGCCAGGGTGACCCAGCCGCGCGACTAATCCGAATTCAGGTCAAACCCTTCAAGCCACCCCAACGCGGTCCAAACATAAATCACGATCATCGCAATGCCAAACATCAAGGCCACGGTACCGATCAAGAGCGTAAAAATCGCGATCAAAATGGCGCCCCAACCGCTGGGGCGCTCACGCACCAAGCCCGGGTTATAAAACCCGTCAAATCGGGCATCGCTCATCAGGCACAGCACGATCGCTTCGATGAAGCCGTCGAGAATGGGAATAAACAACAAGAAAAAAGCTGGATTCTCGTACCAGACGTCAGCAAAAGCGCTGGCGATCATGAGTGCCACGCCCGTCGCACTGACCAGCCAAGCCTGACGGCGCCCCAGGTACCACCAATGCGCGCCCACACACCCAAACAATGCAGCGAGCAAGCCAACCGTCGTTTTGTGACGAAACCGCGCGATCGGTGTAGAAGTGGATACGTTTGAAGCAGTCATTAAGGTCCGTCAGATTTGAACGTCAGAACGAGGGACACAACGCTCTCAAAATTTGTCTCTGATCGTTTCCGCTCAGAACTTTAGCACCAATCACTCAGCACATTTTTATTCCCTTTGCGGCTGAGTTAGTGTGCCCAGAGGGGCAAGACGGCTCGAACCCTTGCGATGTCATAAAATGGAAACATGCTAGTTCAAGACGTTGATGTCGCAATCTTAGGGGGTGGCCCGACCGGCAGTGCGCTGGCGCTGCTCCTTGCCCGTTTGACTGCGCACCCTGAAAGGATTGCGCTGTTACAGGCCGACAGCGCCTCGCAGTACGGCCACACACCCGAGCTCGACCCCCGCGTCTTGGCCGTGAATCACGGCAGCCGGGTGTTACTCGAGAGCTTAAAAGCCTGGCCGCAGCAGGCCGCCCTGATACAGACGATTCATGTGTCGCAGCGCGGCCGTCTGGGGCGCACTGTGATCAGACACAGCGACTTTGACGTCTCTGAACTGGGCTGCGTGGTGCGCTATGGTCAGCTTCACGCTCAGCTCACACAAGCGGTACAACGCAGCGGCGTACAGGTTTTAAAAGGCGCAAGCGCGCACGTGCTCGGGCAAGACCTCTCGGGGGTCAGTCTCGCGCAGGGATCCTTGCAGCTGCGCGCAAAACTCGCGATTCACGCTGATGGCATGCCTGGCACTCAAGCCAACCATCAATATTCGCAAATTGCTTTACTGACCCGCGCCCGCGCGAGTCTGCCGCGGGCAGGCTGGGCGTTTGAACGCTTTACAAACGAAGGCCCGTTAGCCGTTTTGCCTCACCCCGACGCGTTGGGCGAACAGTCGATCGTTTGGTGCTGTACGCCGGAGCGCGCCAAAGCCCTGCAAGCCCTCACGCGCGAAGATTTTTCTCGGGCGCTGACTGAGATGTTTGGCTCAAGGCTGGGCACACTCACGGTACAGGGCCCGGTGGCAAGCGTCCCACTAGGCATGACTTTGCGCCCACATCTCCTTGACGGGCGCTGCGTGGCAATTGGCAACGCCGCACAAACCTTACACCCTGTCGCCGGCCAAGGCCTGAACCTCGGGCTGCGTGATGCTGCGACGCTTGCGCTTGCTTGTCGCGACTGGCTGGTCGCGCCAGAGCAGGCGCCCATGGCTGCTTTGCAGCGCTTCGAACGACTGCGCGCGCCCGATCGCCAGCTAACGGTTCGTTTAACCGATCTGCTCTCACGCGTCTTCACCACAAAATTACCTCTGATTGAACATGCTGCCGGCCTGGCTTTGCTAGGCATGGATCTTGTGCCTGCCCTGCGTGCCCCGCTCGCACGCCACTTGCTGCAAGGCCTCCGGCTATAGCGCCAGCTCACCCAGGCGCGAAGCGTTTACAATTTGGCATGAACATCGGTCCTTGGTCTTTAAGTAACAACGTTTTTGTCGCTCCGATGGCTGGGGTGACCGATCGGCCGTTTCGTCAATTGTGCAAGCGCCTCGGGGCAGGCTATGCCGTCTCTGAAATGGCAGCTAGTAACCCACAGTTATGGCAAACCGTTAAATCGTCGCGACGTCTGAATCACGAGGGCGAAAACGAACCCGTCTCTGTGCAAATTGCCGGTGCTGATCCCGAAATGATGGCGCAAGCGGCCGTGTTCAATATCAACAAAGGCGCCCGAGTCATCGACATTAATATGGGGTGTCCCGTTAAAAAGGTGTGCAACGTCGCCTCGGGCTCAGCACTGCTGCGCCACGAGGACTTAGTCGCCCGGATTCTCGATACCGTCGTCAAGGCGTGCGCGCCTTTTGGCATACCCGTCACGCTAAAAACACGTACAGGCTGGGATCGCGAACACCGCAATGCCCTGCGCATTGCCCGCGTGGCGCAAGACAGCGGCATCGCCGCGCTCACACTACACGGACGCACCCGCGCCGATCTGTATTTAGGTCAGGCCGAATACGACACCATTCGCGAAGTGAAGGCCAGTATCTCCATTCCAGTCGTGGCAAATGGCGATATCGACAGTCCGCAAAAAGCGCGCGCCGTACTGGACTACACCGGTGCCGATGCCGTCATGATCGGTCGCGCTGCGCAAGGCCGTCCATGGATCTTCCGAGAGATCGACCATTTTCTGCGTACCGGCCAAACTCTCGAGGCGCCCAGTTGGTCAGAGATGCGCGATTTACTGCTGCATCACTTAGCCGATCATTATCAGTTTTATGGCGAGGGTGTCGGCGTCAAAACTGCACGTAAACACATTGGGTGGTACGTCAGCGGCTTGCCGGGCGGCAAGCTTTTTGCAGACCACATTAACCGCCTCGAGACCACCACCGAACAATTTGCGGCAGTCGATCAGTGGTTTTTAGCTCAGGCGGCGGCGGGTGCAGACAGTGGGGCCACAACCTGCGACAATCACGGACTACATCAGCCATATCTGCGCGCCGCCTGAGGACCATTCTCATGAAAATAAACAATGTCCTGGATCAAGCTGTTCGCCTCAGTCTTGAGAACTATTTTGCCGACCTAGGTGACGCCGAGCCCACCGACCTGTATGACATGGTCGTAGGCTGCGTCGAACGTCCGCTACTCGCGGTCGCCATGCAACGCGCCAACAACAACCAATCGCATGCCGCCCTGATGCTAGGTATTACGCGCAATACGCTCAGAAAAAAGCTACTCGCTCACAAACTGATATGACCATTCAAACTGCACTGCTTTCTGTTTCAGATAAAGCCGGCATCCTAGAGTTTGCCAAGGCACTCGCCAAGCGTGGCGTACGTCTGCTTTCAACTGGCGGCACAGCCAAACTATTGGCCGAAGCAGGCTTAACAGTCACTGAGGTTGCCACGCACACTGGCTCACCCGAAATTCTCGACGGTCGCGTCAAAACCTTGCACCCAAAAATTCACGGTGGCCTGTTAGCACGACGCGATAGCGCTGAACACTTGCAGACACTCAAAGAGCATGGCATTGAGCCGATCGATCTGCTGGTCGTCAATCTTTATCCGTTTCGCGCCACTGTGGCAAAGCCAGACTGCACCTTTGCCGACGCCGTCGAAAACATCGATATCGGAGGGCCCGCCATGTTACGCGCGGCTGCTAAAAATCACGGTTCACAGGCCGGTGGGGTGACGGTTGTGATTGATCCTGCTGATTACCCGCGTGTTTTACAAGAAATAGATGCCCAAGGGGGTACCTCTTACGGACTACGCTTAGCGCTTGCCACCAAGGTCTACGCGCACACCAGCGCCTATGATGGAGCCATTGCGGCTTACCTCAGCAGCCTGATCGAGCCCGAACCTGCCCAAGAAACTGTTCCCGCGCGCAGCACCTGGCCCAACACCCTGACACTGCAAGTCCATCAACAACAAGTGTTGCGCTATGGCGAAAACGCTCAGCAACGGTCGGCGTTTTACGTCGATCCGAGCTGCCCGGCAGGCTTGCTGGGTAACTTTGTGCAGCTGCAAGGCAAAGAGCTTTCCTACAACAACATCGCCGATTCAGATGCGGCCTGGGATTGCGTTCGCGGCTTTGCCGAACCGGCCTGCGTCATCGTCAAACATGCCAACCCCTGCGGCGTGGCCGTGGCAGACAACGCGGTCCATGCTTATCTGAAAGCTTTTAAAACAGATCCCACCTCAGCGTTTGGCGGCATCATCGCCTTTAATCGCACCGTCAACCTAGCCTGCGCCAAAGCGATCAGCGCGCAGTTCGTCGAGGTGTTACTGGCCCCAGACTACGACAAGGCTGCGCTTGAATTTTTAACTGCCAAGAAAAACGTTCGGGTCCTGCGGGTGCCCATGGGCGTGGGGCGAAATGACATCGACGTTAAACGCGTAGGCGGTGGCTGGCTAGTGCAAACCCCTGATTCAAGCACCGTGCAGGCGAGCGATTTAAAAGTGGCTAGCCGCAAACAACCGACCCCCGCGCAACTCCTCGATCTGCTGTTTGCCTGGAAAGTCGCAAAATTTGTTAAATCAAACGCTATTGTTTTCTGTGGCGAGGGCATGACCTTAGGCGTAGGGGCTGGCCAAATGAGTCGAATTGATTCAGCACGCATCGCTTCGATCAAAGCCGAAAATGCTGGTCTGAGCCTGAAGAGCTCAGCGGTTGCCTCAGATGCGTTTTTTCCGTTTCGCGACGGTTTGGATGTCGTGATTGACGCGGGAGCAACTTGCGTGATTCAACCAGGCGGTAGCATGCGCGACGACGAAGTCATCGCCGCAGCCAATGAACGCGGGATCGTCATGGTGCTGACCGGCATGCGCCACTTCAGGCATTGAACCCATTTTGCAAACGCTTGAACATCAAATGAGCCACACCCGATGCGAATCTTAGGTGTTGATCCAGGTTTGCGCCGCACAGGCTTCGGCGTGATTGATTTAAAGGGCTCAACCCTGACCTACGTCGCAAGCGGTACGATCGTCGTCCCCACCAACATTACCCTGCCATTGCGGCTGAAAGTGATTTTGGATAACTTGCGGCAAGTGGTTGAAGACACCAAACCCGATGTGGCAGCCCTCGAGATCGTCTTCATGAACACCAACCCAGCCACAACCTTGCTGCTCGGCCAGGCGCGCGGTGCAGCGCTCTGCGCGCTGGCTGACCGAGAATTGGCTGTACACGAGTACAGCGCGCTGCAAATAAAAAAATCCGTCGTGGGGGCTGGACGTGCAGCAAAAGAACAAGTGCAGCTGATGGTGCAGCGCCTGTTATCGTTAGATGGTGTGCCGGCACCTGATTCTGCCGATGCGCTGGCCTGTGCGATCTGTCACGCGCACGTGAGTCCTTTAGCCGAAAAACTCGGCGTCACGAGCTATCAGCAACGTACGGCCAAGGGTCGTACCCGCGTACGTGGTGGCCGCTTGCTCGGTTAACTTTTAGGAACCGCCAAAAATGATTGGTCGCTTAACAGGTACGCTTTACGAAAAAATGCCACCGCGCATTGGTCTGGATGTTCAAGGTGTTGGCTACGAAATCGATGTCTCGATGACCACCTTTTATGCGCTACCTGAGCTCGGCGCTCAGGTCACGATCTTGACGCATTTGACTGTGCGTGAAGACGCACATATTTTATTTGGTTTTTCTACTATGCAAGAACGCGCCGCCTTTCGAGAACTCGTCAAAGTCAGCGGTATTGGCGCACGGACAGCGCTTGCAGTGTTATCAGGCATGTCGGTGGCGGACCTTGCGCAGGCAATCACGCTACAAGAGCCGGCGCGGCTGACGCGCATCCCTGGCATTGGCACTAAAACCGCGCAACGCCTGTTGCTCGAGATGAAGGGCAAACTTGGCGCAGACTTAGGGGCAAGCCCCAGCGTGTCTGCCGGTCACCAAACCGATGTCCTACACGCCCTCACCGCCTTGGGCTATTCAGAGCGCGAGTCGCTGACCGCGCTCAAAACCTTACCCGAGGGCGTGAGTGTTTCGGATGGCATTCGGCTCGCGCTCAAGAGTTTGTCGCGCTAAGTCCTCTCGGCCACGCGTTTTAGTCCACGCGTGCGCCTGATAACGTGACGGCCTGCGCCCAATTTTTAACCTCAGTGTCGATCACTTTTTGAAAGGCCTCGGGCGAGCTGTTATTGATCTGACCCCCCATCTCAAGCAAGCGTTGCTGCATCCCAGGGTCGGCCACAATCCGCTGCACGTCTTGGTAAATTTTTTGACGTAAGGCCTGCGGCATTGACCCCGGGCCAAATAAGCCAAACCAGGTGGCGGCGTTAAAGTCCACGATCCCGGCCTCGGTCATGGTGGGAACCTTGTCAAGCGCTTGGGTGCGGGTAGGATGCGCCAGTGCAAGCGCCCGTAGTTTTCCGGATTTAATGTAAGGCAGCGCCGCAGAGAGCGTCACAAACGCCACSTGCACTTGACCACCGATTAAATCCGTCAACATCGGCGCATCGCCCTTGTATGGCACGTGCACGAGGGGCACGCCAGTTTTGGCCTTGAACAGTTCACCCGTCAGGTGTTGAGGTGTGCCATTTCCGGTAGACGCCATGGACAAACCATTTTTTTGCGCTTTCGCGTACGCAACYAAATCAGACACCGTATCAACCGGCAAGGTCACAGTCGTGACCAACACCAGAGGGATCGTCGAGATCAAAGCAATCGGGGCAAAATCTTTAAGGGGATCGTAGTTCAGCTTGGTATAAAGACTGGCGCTAATCGTGTGCGCCGCGGTGGTCATGTACAGCAGATAACCGTCACCGGGCGCGCGTGCAATCGCTTCTGCGGCAACCGTGGTGCCCGCGCCGGGACGATTGCTCACAATCACTTGTTGCCCCCAGACCGCAGGCAGTTTCTCAGCAAGCAGTCGCGCAATCACATCCGTCGCCCCACCCGCCGGGTAGGGCACCACCAAAGTCACTGCTTTTTGAGGAAACTCAGCTGCCAGCACTTGGGCGGGAAGCACACTCGCGCAAAGTGCGAGCGCCGTCAGAACAGCCAGATACACCAAGCTTAGGCGGTTGATTGTTTGAGCGAACCAACGATTCATTTTCATGTGATTATCCTGTTACCTATTCATCATTATTCAGCCCAGCGTTGCGTTTGCCAAAGCGCACGAAACTCTGCGTCCGCCCTCTTTAATCGGGCTTGCCAGGGACCACTCGCCAGATAATCGATCTCTGTAAATTGAGTTTTCATTTGCTGACGAAACTCTGGATTTTGTACAATCTTGGCCAAGGCTTGTTCGAGTTTATTCTGTATTTCTGCAGGCAAGCCCTTGGGCGCCACCAAGCCTCTTTCAGACGCGAAGACCAAATCCACTCCTTGCTCTTTGAACGTCGGCACAGCCGGCGCGAGTTCTGAGCGGCCATCGCTAGCCTGCGCGAGAATTCTCAAATTCACGCCGCTATAAGGCATCGCCTCGCCCACATTCATGCCACCCACCAACGTATGACCACCCAACACAGAGTTACGCTGGGGTGCAGAACCAGTGAACGGCACATGATTTAACTTGGTGCCAGTCAGCTTTTCAAACATCACCATTTGTAAGTGATCGTCTGTGCCAATTCCCGCAGTCCCCACGCTGATTTTTCCGGGGTTTGCCCGCGCGGCAACTAACAGATCTGCAAGCGTTTGGTAAGGCGAGTTGATACTGACGCTGAACGCGCACGGGTCTCTGACCAGGTTCGCCAGATAAGTGAAATCAGAAGGAATATAGCCTGCTGCTCGCTCAATCGGTATCGTCAATAAGCCCGGCATATTCGTCATACCAAGCGTATGCCCATCGGGCTTTGCGCGCGCCACATAGGTCAAAGCGATTGCTCCAGAGGCACCCGACTTATTCACGATCACCACCGAGCCCCCGAGTTCTTTTTCAAGATGCGTCGCAAGCGTTCTTGCGGTGATATCTGTCCCCCCGCCCGGCGCAAAACCGACCACGATTTCAATTGGCCGGTCGGGCCAGGCCGCAGCAACACTCGCAAACAGCCCTAAACAACCCAGTACTAATCCCCTGCAACATTTTAGATAGTCTTGCATCAGTCGTCTCCGTTAATTGAACGTTTAAGCACGTCATTTTATTTTTTTGTGCTGTTCTTCTAGCCAGGCGAGTAAGCGAGCGACACCTTCTTTCATGGGGACGATTGGTTTCCAGCCAATCACCTCGCCCGCCTTGTCATGGGGGATGTGAAACGCCCCGCCCGAGGTCAGGCGGACTTTGCCAGGTGGGTCGGGACGAATCTCTGGTTTGAGTGAACTTTTGCAATACTCAAGTACCAACTGAACTAATTCGCCGGTCGTGATGGGTGCCGGGCCTGAGACATTGACGGCCACATCGGTCGCGGCACTTTTTAAAGCGGCCACATTCGCGCGGGCCACATCCGAGACGTGCACAAAATGTTTCGTATCGGTGCCATCGCCCGGCAAAACAGGCGCCAGCCCTTTTCGAACCAGATCGTAGGTTTCCATGATGTAAAGCGAGTTCGCGGCCCGATAATGCTGACGCTCTCCATATACCGTTGAATACCGCAAGACCACATAATCCTGACCGGCGCTTTGATGATAATGGCGGCATAACTGCTCGCCCATGATCTTTGACGCACCATACAAAATCGCGGCGGGTGGCGCGCCCAATGAATAAAAAGGGGTTTCTTCATGCAAAGCACCTTTGATGCCAGTGCCGTAACCGTAGACCGCGTTCGACGAGGCGAAGATAAATTTTTTAACTTGATTGACACGACAAGCTTCGAGCATGTTTTGCGCGCCACGAATATTCACATCGACCGCCTGCCAGGGCGTTTGCGAAAATCCCAAAGTCATATACGCGGCCAGGTGCACGACGCCATCAACGCCTTTAGTGGCATCTAACAATTCTGGCAGTCGCATTAAGTCTGCGCGTACGATCTTGATGCGTGGATCATTTTGCAAATGCGCGATCGCCTCCATTGAGCCGAACGAAAAGTTATCGAGCAGCAAGACTTCACGCGCACCCTCTTTTAATAATAAATCAGCCGTGTGCGAACCCACTAGGCTCGCTGCGCCTGCAATTAAAATGCGCGAGTCTTGAATATTAAGAGCCTTACCTTGTTTAACATTTGCCATGATTGACTTGTCTCGTGTTGTGTTGGGTAGATTTTTGTGCTCAAGCTCAAGTGACGGTCCGATATGTTAGCAGCGCAGATGCGCGTGCACACTTGCACATAATCGGCCGAGTCGCCTTTTTTAGGMAGTGCCTTTTAAATAAATCGGCGCAATAGATTCGAGCGGCGTCACCACCAGATTTAACTCAGCGTCAACGGGTTCGTTCGTCACATTATCAACCGACAAGGACGCCAGATTATCGCGCGACAGCAAGGGCTCGCCTGGCAGGCATTCAAAGATACGTGCTTGCAAACGACCGAGCGAGAGCGGCAAATCGACCACTACCCGAGGGTGACCACTCCAGAGTGCTGCAAGCTTAACGAGTTCACCTAGGGTGTAGACGCGCGGGCCCGCCAGGGCATAGGTTTTGTTGGCAGCTGCCGGCAGCGTCAGCGCCGTCATCACGACTGTGGCCACATCACCGACAAAGACTGGTTGCATTTTTGCGTGCGCACCCGCAATGGGCAATACAAACAAAAAGCGCGCCAGCTTGGCGAACATATTCATAAACTTATCTTCAGAACCAAACACCACTGAAGGCCTGACAATCGTGAAGTCGCCAGAGCCCGGTGCCGCGTAGCTGTCGCGAATCGCCTGCTCGCCCACCGCCTTAGAGCGCAAATAGCCGCTTGGCCCTTGCAGGTCAGCACCCAAGGCACTGATGTGGATAAACCGCTTAACCTGGTGCGTGCGGCACGCCTGGGCGATGCGACGTGGTAGTTGCACATGGGCGCGCTCAAAATCGGCCCCGTAAGGCTGCCCTTCGCGGCTATGCAAAATACCAACAAAATTCAGGACGATGTCGCAACCCGCCACTAAACGTTCAAGCGTTGCGTCGTCGTGGATATCGGCTTGCATCACAATCACCGTAGGATGCACCAAGAGCTCGCGGCCATGCTGAAACTGGCGCGTTGGCACGTGCACAACATGCCCCTGTGACACTAGACGACCAATCACCTGGCGCCCGATAAACCCCGCCCCGCCAATTGCCAGAATGCGCATACCGCCCCCTAAAAAACTTAAGCCTGCGTGATAAAACTCGCATAAGATTTTAAGTCTACATTACCACCGCTCAAGATCACGCCCACGCGCGCGCCAGCAGGCACCGACAAGGCGCCGTGCATGACCGCAGCGGCCCCCAGGCAGCCGGTTGGCTCGACAATGATCTTCATGCGCTCACCAAAGAATTTCATGGTGGCAACGAGTTGCGAATCGCTCACGGTCAAAATGTCGGTCACCGTTTGTTTGATGACACCAAAGGTCAATTGGCCCAGATACAGCGTCAGAGCGCCATCGGCAATCGACCTAGGAGGCTCAATGCGTACGACCTCGCCTTTACGTAAAGACTGTTGGCCATCATTGCCGGCCTCGGGCTCGACGCCATACACCCGACAGGTTGGGCTCAGTGCTTGCGCCGACAAGACGCTGCCAGCCAGCAAACCGCCACCGCCCAAGCACACCAATAAATAATCTAAGTCGCCCACGTCTTCGAACAACTCTTTTGCTGCAGTGCCCTGACCCGCGATCACATGAAGATGGTCATACGGAGGGATAATCACCATGCCGGTTTTTTGCTGCAGCGCGCGTGCCACATCTTCGCGGTCTTCTTTGTAACGATCGTAGGAGACCACGGTAGCACCATAGCCCTCAGTCGCGGCTTTTTTAGCGACGGGTGCGTCATGCGGCATGATGATTGTGGTGGCCACGCCCAATAGTTTGCCCGACAGAGCGATCGCCTGCGCATGGTTACCAGACGAATAGGTGAGAACGCCGGCGCGACGCTGCTCTGGCGACAAATTCGCGATGGCGTTGTAGCCACCCCTGAACTTAAAGGCCCCCATACGCTGCAGGTTTTCGCACTTAAAAAATAGCTTGGCGCCGGTCGCGCGATCGGCGGTCTCTGAGGTCATGACAGGGGTACGGTGCGCGACACCCTTAAGCGTGGCCGCGGCATGAACAACGTCAGCGTAAGTTGGCAAAATAATTGACATGAATTTTCTCGAAATCGGGTCTTTGAATAAGGGATAGTGTACGATTGTCTGAAGGCTTTTGCGTGGCCCTCACCCCTTACACAGCATCACGAAAAGTAAAGACCTCGATTTCATGGCGATACAGTCCGATTCTTTAAGCTCCCGCCCCGAACCCACGCGTTTGGTGGCCCCGCAAGCCACTTCACCGAACGAGGAGTCGGTCGAGCGCGCCTTGCGCCCCCGCGCACTTGAAGAATATGTAGGCCAGCAACGGGTGCGCGAGCAACTGCAAATCTTTATTGCCGCCGCACGCAACCGGCAAGAATCGCTCGACCATGTGCTGCTCTTTGGGCCGCCAGGTCTGGGGAAAACCACGCTTGCACACATCATCGCCCACGAAATGGGCGTGAATCTGCGCCAAACCTCTGGACCGGTGCTTGAACGTCCGGGCGATCTGGCAGCGTTACTGACCAATCTTGAGCGCAACGACGTATTGTTCATCGATGAAATCCATCGCTTATCCCCCGTCGTCGAAGAAATCCTCTACCCAGCGCTAGAAGATTTTCAGATTGACATTCTCATCGGCGAAGGGCCGGCAGCACGCAGCGTCAAGCTTGACTTGCAACCCTTTACGCTGGTGGGCGCCACCACGCGCGCGGGCATGCTCACGAACCCTTTGCGCGACCGGTTTGGCATTGTCTCAAGGCTCGAGTTTTATACAGCCGAAGAACTCACCCGTATCGCCACACGCAGCGCTGGCTTATTACAAGTCCCCATTACCCCTGAAGGTGCCTCAGAAGTCGCCCGACGTGCGCGCGGCACCCCGCGTATCGCCAATCGTTTGCTGCGCCGCGTGCGTGACTACGCACAGGTCAAGGCTGACGGCACCATTGATGCCACAGTAGCTAAGGCCGCGCTCTCTATGCTTGAGGTCGATCCGCAAGGGCTTGATTTAATGGATCGTAAACTTCTAGAGGCCATCATCCATAAATTTGATGGTGGGCCAGTGGGGGTCGACAGTCTGGCCGCCGCCATTGGCGAAGAGCGCGACACGATCGAAGACGTAATCGAACCTTATTTAATTCAGCACGGTTACCTGCAGCGCACCTCACGCGGACGCATGGCCACGCAAACCACCTGGCGTCATCTGGGCTTAAAACCGCCAAGCACCGCAAGCGGCGACGAACAACTATTCGACTGAGCCCAGAGGGCTCACACTTGCACAAACCGAGTGACTTACCTCGCGTCTTCAAACTCTGCAATGCAAGCCAAAATCGAGTCGCCATACGACTCGAGTTTTTTGATGCCTACACCGTTCACGTGCGACAAGGCCTCGAGGCTAGCAGGCCTGGCGCGGGCGATTTCGCCTAAAGTCGCATTTTGAAAAATAACGTAGGCGGGCACGCCATGGCTACGGGCGATCTCGGCGCGCCAACTGCGCAAGGCTTCAAAGACAGGCAGGGCTGCCAGCGGCAGGTCGGGCGGCAGCGACTTGGCGCGTGGCGCGGTCGGGCTTCGCCCTGCACGTTCAGTCGGGCGTACGGCCTCGCGTCGCAGCATCAGCGTGCGCTCACCCTTCAAGACTGCACGACTTTGGTCAGTCAGGGCGAGCGTGCCATAGCCCTCTTGGTCGACCATCAGCAAGCTATGGGCGAGCAGTTGTCGCAACACACTGCGCCAGGCTTGCTCAGACAAGTCTTGGCCGATTCCAAAGACCGTCAACGCACTGTGCCCGTGCTCTAGGACACGAGGCGTTTGCTTGCCTCGCAAAATATCAATTAAGTGACCAGCACCATAGCGTTGCCCGCGCTCTTTCCAGAGTCGGTAAATCGTCGACAGCATTTTTTGAGCGGCGACCGTGCCGTCCCACGCCTGAGGCGGCGTCAGGCAATTATCGCAATTCCCGCAAGCCGACATTGACTGACCAAAGTATTGCAGCAGACGCTCGCGCCGACACGTAATGGTTTCGCATAAGCCCAACATGGCATCGAGTTGTGAACCGAGTCGACGCCTGAAGGCGTCATCACCACTCGACTCGTCGATCATGCGGCGTTGTTGCACGACGTCTTGCAAGCCGTAAGCCAACCAGGCAGTGGCGGGTAAACCATCACGCCCGGCCCGCCCGGTTTCTTGGTAATAGCCTTCGACTGACTTGGGCAGATCGATGTGGGCCACAAAACGTACATCAGGCTTATCGATTCCCATGCCAAAYGCGATYGTCGCCACCATCACAATACCGTCTTCACGCAAAAACCGAGACTGGTTTTTGGCCCGAAGCGCCGCGCCTAACCCTGCGTGATAAGGTAAGGCTTCGATGCCTTGTTCGCACAAAAAGGCGGCAGTCTCGTCGACCTTGTTGCGCGACAGACAATAGACAATCCCCGCATCGCCGGCATGCTCTTGGCGCAACAATTGTAGGAGTTGCTTACGCACCTCTTGTTTTTCGACAATGTGATAACGAATATTGGGTCGATCAAAACTCGCGACAAAGTGCTGCGCGTCGCCTAAAGCCAGACGTTCGGCGATTTCGCTACGGGTGACATCGGTGGCTGTGGCCGTGAGTGCCAGACGCGGCACCTCGGGCCAGCGTTCGTGCAACATCGACAAGCCCAGGTATTCGGGTCTGAAGTCGTGCCCCCACTGAGACACACAATGAGCCTCGTCGATGGCGAACAACGCCAGTTTGCCACGCCCAAGCAGTTGCAGGCAGCGCTCGGTCAACAACCGCTCGGGCGCCACGTAGAGCAAGTCGAGTTCGCCCGCTAAAAAGGCCTGCTCGACCTCGCGCGAATCTTGCCAGTCTTGGGTTGAGTTTAAAAAAGCGGCCCGCACGCCTAGTTCTGTCAACGCGTCGACTTGATCTTGCATCAAAGCAATCAAAGGCGACACGACAATCCCGACACCCGCACGAACAAGYGCAGGGACTTGATAACAAAGGGATTTTCCGCCACCCGTGGGCATCAAAACGAGGGCATCGCCCCCACCAATCACATGCTCAACAATTGCCTGCTGATCGCCCCGAAAGGCTTCATAGCCAAACACGCGAGCCAGCACCCTGGCGGCGCCACTTTTGGCTTTTGAATCAGTCAGCATTGTCATAGCGGTATTGTAGGGGATTGCGAACTGCCTACAATCAAGCGCACAAGATCGTTTCAATTGATTTCAAGACGCTTGCCCAAAACCGCGCCACGTTGCACACTCTAACAATGGAATCGCGAACTAGCCCTGAAGCGCGCATAAAAATTTTAGTGGTCGACGACGATCCCGCACTGCGTCAGTTGCTAGCGGACTATCTGAACAAGCACGGGTTTGATACGCTGGTTGCGCCTGACGCAACCGATTTGCCTGCCCGTATTTTGCGTTTTGCCCCTGAACTCCTTGTGCTTGATCGCATGATGCCAGGCATCGATGGTGCCGAAGCGTGTCGAGCMTTGCGCGCGCAGGGCGAAGATATCCCCGTCATTCTACTTACTGCGCGCGATGAGGCCGTTGACCGTATCATCGGCCTCGAAGCAGGTGCCGACGATTATGTTGGCAAACCTTTTGATCCGCGCGAATTGCTCGCTCGTATTCAAGCTGTGCTGCGCCGCAAGCGTGGCGCGTCGGCCTTAACCAAAAATGCACCTGTGCAATTTGGTGCGTTCACGTTTGATCCCGTCATGCGTCAACTCACGCGCGACGCTGAGGTGGTCAAACTAACCGGTGGCGAAATCAATCTGCTTGAAGCCTTGATTCGCAATCCCGGCAAGCCCTTATCGCGAGAAAAACTGCTCACCCTTGCGCGCGATGACGAGTCGGGCGAGCGTAACGACCGCGCCATTGATATTGCGATTTTGCGCCTGCGTCGCGCGCTTGAAGACGATCCTAAACAGCCGCGCTGGATTCAAACCGTCTGGGGCACCGGCTATCGTTTTTCGCCGTGAGTATGCTTACGTTTTTTCTGCCGCAATCGTTTCGCTCGCGGTTGGTGTTATTGGTGCTGGCGACCGTGCTGGCGGGGCAGGCGGCCACCCTTTACCTTGTCTCGGTGTATCAGCGCGATCATGCCCAAACGGTTGCTTTGGATTTATTAGCGACAACCATACGTACGTTGCAATATTCGATGGAACATGTGCCGCCACCCGAACGGGCCGAGTTTGTTCGCCAAGCTTCACAAGGCCAATGGCGTCTGTGGGCCAAGCCTTTGCCCAACGAGGCCAGGTTGCAGCGCCGGGCCACACGCCCCGATCAGGCCGCGACCCGGATGCCCCAACCTAAAGACGGTCAAACACCGCGCCCCCCGCCTCCCGCCTCCGCGGCGAATCCAAACCGAGCTATGCCGTTAGAAGCGCCGTCGGGCTTAGCGCCTGCCAAACCATTGTCACGCGAAACAGTCGTCAGCGACGACGTCAGGCGCGGTCTGGCAAGACTGATTGGCCGCCTGAACAATCGCTTAAGCGGCGACAGTCGCGTGGCACTCTCGCGTGGTCCTACTCCAGAAATTTTTATTTCACTTACCCGCACCACTGAAGAGCAAACGCCTCGTCAACGCGAATGGCTCGTGATTCCACTTGATCGCATCGACCCCCCTGTGGCAACGTCGCTGATTATTTGGTGGCTCAGCGGAATTGCTCTAGTGTTGCTGATTGCCGCGTGGTTCTCGTGGCACATCACACGCCCGATCACCCGACTGGTCGATGCGACCGACCGCCTCGCCGCGGGCAAGCCCGCACGTGTTGAGCCCGCGGGCCCCGCCGAAATCAAACGTCTGGGAGAACGCTTTAACGCCATGCTTGAGGCGCTCAGCCAGTCAGAGGCGACGCGACGCACCTTATTGGCAGGACTGCCGCACGATCTCAAAGCGCCGTTATCGCGAATGTGGCTACGCATTGAGATGACCGATGACGTATCTTTGAAAGATGGCATGCGTAAAGACCTGCAAGATATGCAGCACATGGTCGATCAGTTCATTCAATATGTCAGAGGTTCAGATCCCGCCACGTACCACTTTACGACGTTTGCACTCAACGAGTGGGTGCTTGAACGCGTCGCAAACTGGCATGGCGCTCGCAACGAAGTGGTGCTGATCGGTGTGCCTGAGCCGGTTCGGATCAACGCGGATAGTGTGGCGCTTTCGCGCCTGCTCGACAATTTAATCAGCAACGCCTTGCATCATGGCGCGCCTCCGGTCGAGATCACACTGACCACACTAGACCGCTGGGCGGTCATGACGGTGAGCGATCACGGCGCAGGGATCGCTCCAGAGCAGCGCGCCGAGGCGCTCAAGCCTTTTGTGCGACTCGACCAGGCCCGCACGCGAACCGGCAACGTCGGCTTAGGCCTCGCGCTGACAGAAGCAATCGCTCAGGCTCACGGCGGCACACTCACCCTCGATCGGGCAGAGCATGGCGGCCTCAGCGTCGAAATTCGTCTACCCAAGGCCCAAACTTAGTCCCGCACGTTAAGGCGCCCGACCGAACAGGCCCCGATAGGTCATCAGATTAAAAATCACCAGAATGGGCAAGACTACGACCGTGGCTGCCAGCACGAGTTGTAACGAACCCTGTGCTGACGCGGCATCCCATAAAGTGAGGTTATCCAGAACGACAAACGGAAACATGCTGTAGGTCAACCCGCCAAGCAGCGCGACAAACAAAAGCCAACAGAGTGTAAACGGTAGCCAAACTAACGAGCGATAACGAGACTGCGTCACGCGGGTCAGGCTCATATCAATCCCGACAAAACACCCAAGCATCAGCAGCCAAACCGGAGCGGCCAGCACAAGGTTGGTCGCACTACTCCATTTATAAAAAATAGCGGGGTTCGCAAGACCCAAAGCAATCGAGAGCGCAACCATGCCGGCAGCCGCCCAACGAATCGCGTGCCGAGCCCAACGGGCTGCAAAAAGCTGCAGATCACCCTGTAGTCGCATCACAAGCCAGCAGGCGCCCAACAGGGCATAGGCCGCCACGGTGCAAAGGGCAATAAAAACAGTGAACCAGCGTTCGGAGGCATCTTGTTTGAGACCCAACACCAACTGGGCTAACAAGCCCCCATGGCCCAAGGCAGTCAGCAGCGAGCCGAGCCAGAACAAGGCAATCCAGCGGTCTCGCTTTTCGGTGGCGGCGCGAATCCTAAACTCAAACGCGACGCTGCGCAGCATCACCCCCAGCACCGTCAGCGACATGGGCACATAAAGCGCTCCCAAGACTGCTCCCCACGCTAAAGGAAACGCGGCCAGAAATAAGCCCACGGCCAGCAGCCACCAAACCCCATTGGCATCGCGCCAAGGGCTCAAAGCGACCATCAATTGCGAACGCACGTGTCTGGGTGCCAATAGCACCAGCACACCAACGCCAATATCAAACCCGTCGAACAACGCGCCACCTAAAATCAGTACAAAAAGTAACGCCATCATGAGCAACGGCATCCAGAAAGACGGCGCACTCGCGCTTAAGCCCAACGAGGCTGCCAGTGCGTCGATCACGGTCGCATCCCAGGTTTGCGCACGGGCACCACACCAAAACGCGCGGCATGCGACAACAGCTGAATGAAGCCAGTCACCATCACTGCATAACAAGCAAGGGCTGCGGCCAGCACCCACGCAAGCGTCGCGGGCGGGGCCTGGACGACCGCGTCTTGCTGAAGCAGACTGCCCCACACCAGGTAAGGTGCGCGCCCCAGATCAGAGAGGTTCCAGTTCAAGAGCCAGGTCAAGGCACCCAAGCCGCCCGACCACACCAGAGTGCGCAACAGCCATTTTGGATAACGCGCGGGCTCCAAGCCTTTTCGTAGCACGACAACCAGGGTGGACAACATGAGCGCGCTTGACAAGGCTCCGGCGAGTAACGCCGCGCGCAAGAGCCAAAACAAGAGCACCACGGGGGGAAGCACCTCGCCGGTCAGGTCTAATCCCAGAAGACTTTCGTTGGCCTGCCTGCCAAGCCATCTTTTCGCACTTAAGTCAGAGGCCAAAAAAACCGCAGTCGAGCGGGTTTTGACGTTGGGCGAACCCAGCCAGACCCACTCAGGTGAGGTCGAGCTATACCAATAACCCACCTGCGCGGCGGCGACCGCCGGTTGATAACGCGCCACCATTCGCGCATTGCCATCAAGCGCAGCCCAATAAAGCATCAAGGCGCACAAGGACACCAGCACCCCTGCACGAAACGATAAGTGCTCACCCGCATCAAGCGGACGGCGCAGGGCCTGCCAGGCCGTCACGCTCAACAACAAGAAACCCGCAAACAAAAACGCCCCCGCCACGAAGCCCAACGAGCGCCACAAGACAAACGGCGTCAAAATCACCTTGCTCCATTCATACAACTGATAGCGACCGTCGATCGGCGCGGCCCCTACCGGCGCCTGCGCCCACGTGTGCAGCACGATTACCCAAAACAAGGTCAGCGTCAAGCCAAGTGCTACCATCAGCACCGCAAAAAAATGAACTTTCGCAGACACACGGCGCTGACCAAACAGCACGACGCCCATAAACAACGCTTTAGTGATAAAAAACGTGGCTAACCCAAACGCCAACAGCGGACCTGCGACGTTACCCGTGCGTTCAATCAGCGCGGGCCAGAGCGTACCAAACTCAATCAACACAGGCAAAGCCGTCGCTAACGCTAAAAAAAACGACAGCGCGAACGTTCTGACCCAAAAGCGGTAGGCGGCTGTCCACCCCGACTCGGGGGCTTGCCAGGCCTGATACCGAAACACACAAAGAATCCACCCCAACGCCATGGCAAGCGCCGCGAACAAAACGTGCGCATTCAGACTGAGGGCGAACTGAATCTGTGCGAGAAAAAGTGTTGAAATTTCCATGATTCGGGCTAGTGTAGACCGGTCGTGGCAAAATGATCCTTTTAATACGGCTTCAATGCACAAAATTCTGTATGTCCACTGACCCTGTTTCACCGGTAACGACCAATTTTTTACGTAATATTATTGAAGCTGATCTGGCCGCCCAGCGCTTTGAGGGCAAGCGGTGGGCCGGCCATCCCGGGCCCGCGTCTGTTCAGGCAAACGGCTCGCCCGATCCCGCCAAGATCCGCACGCGGTTTCCGCCCGAGCCCAACGGCTATCTGCATATTGGTCATGCCAAGAGCATCTGCCTGAACTTTGGCTTAGCGCGCGACTATGGTGGCGTGTGTCATCTGCGTTTTGACGACACCAACCCCGAAAAAGAAGAACAAGAGTATGTCGATGGCATCATTGATGCGGTCAAGTGGCTGGGTTTTAACTGGCAGGCAAACGGCACTGAGCACCTGTTTTTTGCCAGCGATTATTTTGGTGTGATGTACGACTGCGCGCTGGCATTGATCCAAGCCGGTCACGCCTACGTCGACGAGCAAAGCCCCGAGCAAATGCGCGCGATGCGCGGTAGCCTCACCGAAGCTGGCCAAAATTCGCCTTGGCGCGAACGCCCTGCTGCCGACTCGACCCGTTTACTGAACGAAATGCGCGAAGGCAAGCACGCCGATGGCAGTATGGCGTTACGCGCAAAAATTGAGATGGCGTCGCCCAATATTAATCTGCGCGACCCCGTCTTGTACCGGATCCGGCACGCCACCCACCACCGCAGCGGTGACCAATGGTGTATTTACCCGATGTACGCCTTTGCCCACCCAATCGAAGATGCGCTCGAGGGCATCACCCACAGCATCTGCACGCTCGAGTTTGAAGATCAACGCCCGTTTTACGATTGGACGCTGAACCRCCTCAACGAACTTGGTAAGTTCGCAGCCCCCCTGCCCCATCAGTACGAATTTGCGCGGCTCAACATGAGCTACATCGTGACCAGCAAACGCAAATTGCTTCAGCTCGTCAAAGAGGGCCACGTCACGGGTTGGGATGACCCGCGTATGCCAACCATTGTGGGCTTACGTCGTCGCGGCTACACGCCCGAAGCGTTGCGTCTGTTCTGTGACCGCACCGGAGTGTCTAAAAATAACGCTCGCATTGACTGCAGCTTATTGGATCAGGCGTTGCGCGAAGTGCAAGACCCGGTTGCCCCTCGCTCGGTTGCCATCCTTGAACCCTTAAAACTTGTCATTACCAATTTTCCAGCGGGTCAGGTCGAGCCTTGTCAGGCACCGCGCAACCCGCACGACCCGCAAGCGGGACAGCGCCAGTTTGGCTTTACCCGCGAACTTTGGATTGAGCAAGAAGACTTCGCTGAGGTACCACCTCCCAAGTACTTTAGATTGTTTGTCGGAAACTCGGTACGCTTGAAGTACGGTTACGTGGTGACCTGCACCGGCTTTGTTAAGGATGTCTCAGGAAACGTCACTGAAGTGCAAGCTGAATACAACCCAGACACAAAAAGTGGCACGGCCGGCTCGAATGCAGTCAAGGTGAAAGGCACTGTCACTTGGATCAGTGCGGCGCAGGCGATCCCCGCTGAGATTCGCCTGTATGACCGTCTGTTTTCAGAACCATTTCCGGATGCAGGCGACAACGACTTTTTGACCTGCTTAAATCCCAATTCGGCGCAAAGCGTCAAGGCGTGGCTTGAGCCGGGTACGGTTGCCATTCATGGCGTAGTCTCTCAGTTTGAGCGCCTCGGGTACTTTGCTGTTGACTCGGTTGACTCGACCCCCGAGCGGCCCGTTTTTAATCGTGTCACAACGCTAAAAGACACGTGGGCGACTAGCGTCTGAGTTATTATTCTGKCTCATGACAACTGATATTTCAGCCCTCGATTTTAAAAGCGCCACCCTCTAAGCGATTCGTGTCGTGCTGCAGCACGCCGACACTCAAACGCTGGTTAAGGCGCTAAAAAAACGCATGACTGACGCCGGTGCTTTTTTTGAAAACGAACCGGTTGTGATTGATGCAGGCGCAGTCGACGCAGTGATTGACTGGGCACCGTTGCTTAAGGCCTTTGCCGACCACCGCCTGCCTGTGATTGGTGTGGTGGCGCAAGGCGATAATCTGGTTGCGGCCAAAGCCTGTGGGCTGACCGCAGTTGATTTATCAACGAGCCCTGTACGCAATRCCTCAGACACGCAATCAGCGGCTTCGGTGGCCGAGCCGGTTACCGCACACGTACCGACGCCTGCGGCGGCTGATGCTGTGGCAGGCGCGACAGATGGCGCTGCTGACACGGCAGACAACGCCGCAAGTCACGTAACCGCATCGGCTTCGAACGCAGCGTCCGTAGCAAACGCGTCGCCCAACCCTGACGCCCCAGCAGCAGCCCCCACCATGGTCGTGCGTGGCCCCCTACGCTCGGGCCAACGGGTTTATGCTCGCCAGAGTGATTTGATCGTGATGGGTGTGGTGAGTCGCGGCGCCGAAGTTATCGCTGACGGCAATATTCACGTTTACGGTCCTCTGCGTGGCAAAGCCATGGCAGGCGCACGYGGTGACACGGCTGCCCGCATTTTTACGACTGGGCTTGACGCCGAGCTAGTCGCTATCTCTGGCGTTTACCGTGTGATTGATTCTAAATTGCCGGCCGAGCTGCATCAACGCCCCGCCGTGATTCATCTGTAAAAAGACGCGTTACATATGAAGCCTCTCGAAAAATAGCAGTTTCATTTTTAAACGCTTCGATTTTTATTATTCTTGCAGTCTTATATAAGGGTTAGTCAGTCATGACACGTATTGTAGTGGTGACCTCAGGTAAAGGTGGCGTCGGCAAAACTACCACAAGCGCCAGTTTTTCGTCGGGCTTGGCCCTGCGTGGTTTTAAAACCGCCGTCATCGATTTTGATGTGGGCCTACGCAACCTTGATCTGATCATGGGCTGCGAACGACGTGTCGTCTATGACTTTGTCAATGTGATTCAAGGCGAAGCCACACTCAATCAGGCGCTCATAAAAGATAAAAACTGTGACAACCTGTTTGTCTTGCCCGCCTCGCAAACGCGCGATAAAGACGCCCTGTCTAAAGAGGGTGTCGAGAAAGTCATCAACGACCTCAAAGAGATGGGCTTTGATTACATTGTGTGCGATTCACCAGCGGGTATTGAAACAGGCGCTTTGTTAGCCGCTTATTTTGCCGATGACGCGCTGGTTGTGACAAATCCAGAGGTCTCTTCGGTACGCGACTCGGACCGTATCTTGGGTATTTTGGCGTCAAAATCGCGCCGCGCTGTCGAAGCTGACGAACCCATAAAAGAGTACCTCCTGCTCACCCGCTACAACCCTAAGCGCGTTGAAGACGGCGAGATGTTGTCGCTCAAAGACATCGAAGATATCTTGCGCATCAAGCTGATTGGTGTGATCCCCGAGTCTGAGTCTGTTTTGCAGGCCTCCAATCAGGGTTTGCCGGCGATTCACCTCAAAGATACCGACGTCTCTGAAGCGTATCTAGATGTGGTCGCACGCTATCTGGGCGAAGACAAACCACTGCGTTTTGTCGACTACGAAAAGCCAGGCCTGTTTAAGCGCCTGTTTGGAGGCAAATGATGTCATTTCTGTCTTTTTTGCTGGGCGAAAAGAAAAAGTCCGCCAGCGTTGCAAAAGAACGCCTGCAGATTATTTTGGCTCACGAACGCGGGGGGCAAAGTGCAGCACCTGATTACCTGCCGGCCTTGCAGCGCGAACTGATCGCAGTCATTTCGAAGTACGTCAAAATCAATCCTGAAGATATCAAGGTCAATCTTGAGCGGCAAGATAGCCTTGAAGTGCTTGAAGTTAAGATCGAGATGCCGCAACGCTGAAGCCAAAGCAAAAAATGTGATATCTTGAAAAAGCTCCAAAATGCTGAACACTCGTTCAGCATTTTGGGGCTTTTCGTTGAATCGTCAAACCTGTGAGTTAGCAATGAAAGCACTACAAAAACATCTTTGCTTGCTAATACTGTCTTTTCTATTGACGCCGTCTCAAGCCGCAGAGCCCGCCATCCGGCAAGACTACATCACGGGCGCACTTAGCTCGTTTCCGTTTGACCGTCATCAGTTCGCTGAGGTTGCGCAACCCCTTTCACTCAGTGCGGCGGGCGTACTAACGACCAACCAACAAACGATCGTTGACTTAGCCAGAAAAGCCTTTAATGACGATTCATTTGCGTTGGGGATCATGTTGCTCGAGCGCGGGCAAATATTATTTGAGCAATTCAAAAAAGGCACCGACCACAAGACCAAGTTTTTTTCATACTCGATGGCAAAAAGCTTAACTGCCATGACTGTGGGGCAAGCCCTTTGCGCAGGTCAGATTCGATCGCTTGATGACCGCGCAGGTGCCTATGCAAAAACTATTGAGCAAACCGTCTTTGGTCAGGCCACCCTGCGACAGTTGCTGACCATGAGTAGCGGCGCGCGCGCCTCAGACGAAGACGGCGGATCGTTGTTTGGCGAATGGAATGACATTACCACGGGCCGCATTACGATTCATGACCTCTTAAAAAAATATGGCAGCGAAAAAGTCAACCCTCATATTTTTTCTTACAACAATAGCGATACCAATGCCTTGATGCTAGCAGTCAACGGCACTGGCAATTTTGCACAACTATTTGAACAAAAGATCTGGCAACCCAGCCAGCCAGAACAATCAGCAACCTGGCTCACCGACAAGCAAGGGCAGTTATATGCATCTGCTGGCTTTGGCGCTGCTTTGCGCGACTGGGCCCGCTTGGCCATGCGCTCGGTTGCGTTGCTTAAGGGTGCTGACGGCCCCTGCATGGCTGAGTTTATGCAGCAAGCCACAACACGCCAGACATCAGATACGGTGAAACAGCGCTTTTGGGATTACGGGTACCAAACCTGGGTGACCAAAAAATGGGGGGTACCCGCCTATGCCTGGCAAGGTGCGTATGGGCAGTCGGTGATCGTTGATCCCACCCACGAGCGCGTTCTCATTATCTTCAGATATGCCGCTCAAGAAGAAAGTTATCGAGCCGTCGGCAGCTTGTTTAGCCGTTGGGCTCGCATGCCGGCGCAATAAGCGCGCGTTTTTTTGCGATATGATCAGCTGAGGCGACAAGCCTCTAATCTGAACTTTAAAAAAATTAAAAAGTCTGATGAACATTGCAAAATCCTTCTTAACGCGCGCACTCAGTCATCCTGAGCTTCGCGCCTTGACTTGCGGCAAACAAACACTCACCTATGGCCAGCTCGCACAGCGTGTGCATGGCTTGGCGGGTGGCTTGCTCAACACCTTGCATCTTGCGCCCGGCTCGCGCGTGATCTTATGCATGGAAAACCGCAACGCGTTTATAGAGGTGCTGTTTGCCACCTGGGCCGCAGGACTTTGTGCGGTACCAGTGAACGCAAAACTACATCCGCGCGAAGTCAAGCCGATCGCGTTAGATTCTGCTGCGGCAGTGATTTTTACAAGCGCCTTTTTGTATGCGGGGCTAGCTGAAGCACTCGCCGATTTGCCTGGTAAACGGCAGATCATTGTGGTGGACGACGATRCATACGAAGGCTATGTGCGCTCGAAACCGGTGCCGTGCGTCTCGATGTTGCCCGACGATCTTGCCTGGATTTTTTATACCAGTGGCACCACCGGTGTCCCCAAAGGTGCGATGCTGTCGCACCGCAATCTCATCACTATGAGCTTGCAATATGGAGCGGACGTTGACTGCGTGCGGCGCGGCCAAACCATGTTGCATGTCGCACCGCTTTCGCATGGCGCTGGGCTCTATGCCCTGCCGCATTTATTTRGCGGTGGCCACCAAGTGATTGAAGCAAGCTTCAGCACAGATATTGTCTTTGAGGCCCTGCAACAATATCCAGATGTCACCCTGTTTGCAGCACCCACCATGCTGTCGCGCATGATTCGCTCGGCCGAGGGGATCAAGAACCCCGCGGGTAATCTGCTGACTGTGTTTTACGGTGGTGGCCCGATGTACGTCAGTGATCTGGTGCAGACACTCGATTTGCTCGGCCCCCGCCTGGTACAGATTTATGGTCAAGGCGAAAGTCCCATGACGATGACCGCGCTGTCAAAGCTGGATCACGAAGGGCCGCGTGATGAGGCGCACATGGCACGCTTAGCGTCTTGCGGCACAGCACGCACCGGCGTCGAAGTACGCGTCGTCGGCGAAGACGGCAAAGAGTTGCCCCCAGGCGAACTGGGTGAAGTGGTGTCGCGCAGCGACACCCGCATGCTGGGCTATTGGAACAACCCCAAAGCCACTGCGTCAGCGATCAAAGACGGCTGGCTCTGGACAGGCGACATCGGCATCATGGATGCCAAGGGTTATCTGACGCTACGCGATCGGTCAAAAGATATGATCATTCGCGGCGGTTCGAATATTTATCCGCGCGAAATCGAAGAAGTGCTGTTACGCCACCCTGCTTTAGCCGAGGTATCCGTGGTGGGGCGTCAAGAGCCCGACCTGGGTGAAGAGCCTGTTGCCTTCGTAGTCGTCAAGCCTGGGATGACCATTACCACTGACGAGATGGATACCTTGTGCCTGGACAATATGGCTCGCTTTAAACGCCCGCGCGAATACTTTTTTAGCGACGATTTGCCAAAAAACAATTACGGAAAAATTCTTAAAACAGAGCTGCGAAAGCAACTCGCCAAAGGAAAATAATCATGCGTGACGTCTTTGTAGCGGGTATCGGCTCGACCACCTTCGGCAAACATATTGCCACGCCGATTGAATCGTTGGCCGTTGAGGCCGCTGCGCGTGCCATCGTCGAATCTGGCATCGACCGCGCGCGGATCGGCGCCTTGTATTTGGGCAACTTCATTAGCGGCCCACTCACCGGCAAAGAGGTCTTGGCAGGTATCGTGGGCGAGCGCTTAGGCCTGGGTAACATCCCCTGCACCAAAGTCGAAGGCGCTTGCGCCTCGGGTGGCATCGCCTTTAGGCACGCCTGGATTGCGATTGCAAGCGGCATGTGCGATGCCGTGATGGTGGTGGGCGTTGAGAAAATGACCCACGCCTCAACCGCTGAAGTGACTTCAGCCCTGAACTGCGCCATGGATAACGAAAACGATGGCCCAAGCGGCCTGACGTTTCCGGGGCTGTTCGGCATGGCTTGGCGCATTCACGCCAGTCAGTACGGCACCACACGCGAAGACATCGCGTCAGTCGTCATCAAAAACAAAGCCAATGGTTTGAAGAACCCCTTAGCACAAATGGGGGCGTCGCTCACCCTTGAGCAAATTTGTGCCTCAACCATGATCGCTGACCCCTTGCAAATGTTTGATTGCTGCCCTGCGAGCGACGGTGCCGCGGCCATCGTGCTGTGCGCCGAGCCTTTGCTGTCGAGTCAGGCACGGCAAAATAAAATTCGCGTCTTGGCGTCAGCTCAAACCAGTGGCTCACCCCGCATCGCTAATCACCCTGACCTGTGTTCGTTTGATGCCACCGTCACCGCCGCAAGAAAGGCTTATGAACAATCCGGCCTGCAGGCGAAAGATATTGATGTCTGTGAGTTACATGACTGCTTTTCGATCGCCGAGATTATCGACAGCGAAGACCTGGGCCTGGTCCCACGCGGGCTAGGGGGCAAATGGGCTGCCGAGGGCCGCACCGGTATGCACGGCGATGTCGCCATCAATCCAAGTGGTGGTTTGCTGGCTAAAGGGCACCCCGTGGGCGCAACCGGTATCGGTCAAATTTACGAAGTGGTTAAACAGCTGCGTGGCGAGCACACCAATCAAGTCGCCAACGCGCGTATCGGCATGACCCACAACTTAGGYGGCACCGGCGTTGCCTGCACCGTGAACATTTTGGGACGCGATTAATCATGTCGAACGCAACCCTCTTCAAACCCGAGATGCTGACGTTTCACCAATGCGCCAAGTGCGGCACCCTAGACGCGGCCTGCATCAGCACCTGCGCGAAATGTTTGGCCAGTGAAATGAATCCGGTGCAAATTTCTGGTATCGGCAAACTGGTGAGTTGGACCACTGTGCGCAAGCCACCGTTACGCTTCAAGGCCGATGGCATGTATCACGTCGGCGTCTTTGATCTGGATAATGGCTTTCGGGTTACCGGCCGCTTTTTGCCCGAAGACGGCGATCAGTTGGGCGACCGTGTTGTTGCCGTCCCCACCACCGCGGCAGAGCCAACGGGCCCTGTGACACCCACCTTTAGAGTGCAAAAGAATGTCTGATATCACCTTTGAAAAGCACGGCGCAGTGCGACTGATCACGATCAATCGCGCTGACAAAATGAATTCGTTAAATTTTGCGGCCAACGATGAGCTTGTAGCCATGTGGCATGAGTTTGACAATGATGACAGTGCGCGTGCCGCGGTGATCACCGGCGCTGGCGACAAAGCCTTTTGCGCCGGCGCTGACTTAAAAACCTACACCATGGATTTTGCCCGCGCACCAGCACAAGAGTTTCGTAAAAAATATACCAACGGCCCGGGCATTGGCGGCATCACGCGCAACCTTGATATCGACAAACCGATTGTCGCCGCCGTGAACGGTTTTGCGATTTCGGGCGGCTTTGAATTATCGCTGGCTTGCGATCTGCGCTTTTGCTCACCCAACGCTGAGTTTGCGCTGCAAGATTCTAAGTGGGGGTTTCATGCCTGCGATGGCGGGCTGATTCGTTTGCCCCAGATTGTCGGTATGGGTCACGCCATGGAGATCATCTTATCGGGTGACCGCGTGGATGCCGAGCACGCGTATCGCATCGGCCTGGTCAATCGCATTTACCCACAAGCAGAGTTACTGCAAAAGACCTTGGATTACGCCGCCATGCTTGCCAAGCGTGCGCCTTTGTCGCACCGCTTTGCCAAAGAGGTGGTGCGTCGCTCAATGGGTATGCACATGGACGAGGCCCTAAAATGGGAGTCACGTTCGTTTAGGGATGTGGCTTTTACCGCCGATCTTGAAGAAGGCGTCACCTCGTTCAAAGAGCGTCGCGAGGCGAATTTCAAGGGTAATTAGGGATGTTTATTTTTAAAATATCATAGTAAAGTTTTGTATTAGCAACAGGTCGAATAAGTGAAAAACACATTAGGTCTGATTAAAAACAAGATATCAATCCGGAGACAACAAAATGAAGACAGCCTTCAAACGTAGCATCTGGCAAGTCGCACTCGCCTCAGCCTTTATCACCTGCACAGCCACCTCGCTTGCGCAAGTCAAAGTGGGGGTCATCCAAGGCCTCAGCGGCCCGCCTGCAATCGTAGATTTTGGCGAGTCGTACCTTCAGGGAATTAAGCTTGCACTCAAAGATTATCAAGCTGCTGGTGGCAAGACCAAAATTGAACTGGTCGTCTATGACGATGAAGCCAATCCACAACGTGCAGTATCGCTCGCACAACGTCTGATCCAAAATGACAAAGTCCCAGTCGTGATCGGTACGGTCAGCAGTGGCAACGTGCTGGCGATGGCACCGATCTTGCAAAAGGCTGGCATTCCCTTAATGGCAGGCCCAGGCATTGCCACCAACATCACGACCCAGTTCATAAACGAAAAGCCCAGCTACATCTTCAGATGCTCGATGGTCGAGAAATTTCAAATTGATCAAATGCTTGACTGGGGTGCAAAAACCTTTAAGCGTATCGGCCTGGTGCATTCAACCACAGGCTATGGCAACTTTGCCGCCAAAGAGATTCAAGAGGGTCTAAAGAAACGCGGTATGGAGTTAGTCGCGATCGAAGCCGCAGCGCCCGGTGTCAACGACTTGACCCCACAAATGGTCAAATTACGCGATGCCAAAGCCGAGCTAGTCTTAAATTTTCACGAATCGTTTGAGTTGCCTTTCCGCCCAATGCCACGCATCAACTACAAGCCTGTTGTCGCGGGTAACTGGGGGCTGTCGTCACAAAAAGTTCTTGAAATTGTTGGCAAAGAGGCTATCGAAGGTACCGTCATGGGCCAGGCACTCGATGTCAACACACCACGCGCGAAAAGCTTTGATGAACGGATGCAAAAAGAATACGGTAAAGAGTACCGTTGGCCCGTTGTGACCTCATTGGGCTATGATGCCGCGCAAATTGTCTTCAAAGCGGTTAATCAAGTCGGCAAAGCTGATCCAAATGCTATCCGCGATGCGATTGAAAATATCTCTGGTATTGAAGCGGTGTCAGCGACACCTGCTAAGCCCTTTAGTGCAACTGACCACGAATGTCTTGACTACGAAAACGTCTTCTTGGGCGTCTGGACAAATGGTGTTGTGACCCGTCTGAAATACTAAGATGGAACTCGGCAATCTGGTCCAGGTGCTGTCGGGCGGCCTGGCGATGGGGGCGATTTACGTCCTCGTCGCGCTTGGTCTCTACATCACCCACCTCACCACTCATCGCGTCAACTTCGGGCAGGGCGACTTTTTAATGGTGGGGGCGTTTTTGCTCTTGCTGTTTCGCAAGCTCGACGTGCCACTTGGCCTAGCCGTTGTGGCTGTTCTAGTCATCCTTGCTGTGATGGGCTGGTTGTTAGACCGCGTTGCGATTCGGCCGCTTGATCGCAAAAAAGACACCTTGATTGGTGCCTATTCATGGATGTTGACCACCGCAGGCGTTGCCTTGATCTTGCAGAACGTGATCGAACTTGGCTTTGGCAAAACCTCACAATACTCGGCCCCCTTGTTTAGCTCAAAGCGCGATGAGGTGGTGCAGGTCTTGGGTGCAGGTTTGTTCGTAGAAGAAATTTTAGTGATCGTGGCCGCCGTGTTTATCGTCGGTCTGTTTTATGGCTTCATGTTTCATTCGCGCTGGGGCAAGGCGATTCAGGCCGTTGCGTTTAATCCAGAGGCGGCCATGCTGCTGGGGATTCATACCAATCGCGTCAAGGTTGGAGTGTTTGTGATTGCATCGATTCTGGCTGCAGTGGCCGGCGTACTGATCGGCCCAATCGTCACCATCAACCCCCAGATGGGCTTGGTACTCACCATCAAAGCCTTGATCGTGGCGGCGATCGGTGGCTTTGCCAACCCGGTTGGGATTTTGATTGGCGGGATCTTATTTGGCGTGTTCGAATCGATTTCAAACTATGTCGACTCAGGCTTTGGCGACTTATACCCCCTGCTTGCGGCCTTGATCATTATTGCGATCAAACCTTCTGGACTGTTTTCAGAGAGGAGCGCAGATGTCAGATAACACTCTGCACGTGCGCACGATGCCAGTACAGCAATCAAACCGTTTGCCTTACGCTGTTGCGATCGCAATATTTTTGTTATTGCCCTGGTTGCCTATCAACGGCTTTTATCTGTTTCTGGCACAAACATTTTTCTATACCGCGATTGCCGTCACGGGTTTGAATCTGTTACTAGGTTTGTCTGGTCAAATGTCAATTGGTCAGGCTGGGTTTTATGCTTTAGGCGCGTATGGCTCGGCACTCACCTCGCTTAAGTTGGGTTGGCCTGTCCCGCTGTCGATCACTTTTGGCGTCTTGATTGCTGCCATAGGTGGCGGCTTGGTTGGCGTGTTTGCGTTGCGCACCCGTGGCTTGTATTTAGCGATGACAACGCTTGCCGTTGGCTATATTTTGGATATCGTTGGGCAGCGCTGGATCAGCCTGACTGGCGGCGCGATGGGCTTATCAGGCGTGCCCAGCCTTGACCTTGGCTTTCCTAAAATGTCTGCCACGGTATTTTTTTACGTATCGGGCGCAAGCCTGATTGTCGTGCAACTGCTGGCTGACTTTATCAATCAAAGTCGCTTGGGGCGCAACCTGCGCGCCATCCGCGAATCAGAAGTCTTTGCCGCGTCAGTGGGCGTTGAAGTCAGCTTATGGAAAGCCGCCATCTTTGCGTTCGCCGCAGCGTTGGCTGGTTTAGGTGGTGCGTTTTTTGCACACCAATCAGGCTATGTGGGTAGCGACGCATTTTCGGTGCGCTTGAGTATCGCCTTCTTGATCGCCACGGTTGTTGGTGGCTTGGGTACCAAAACTGGTCCACTGCTTGGCACCTTGATCTTGTTAGCGATTGTCGAGGTGATTGCAGGCATTGATAAGTATGGCTTGCTGATTTATGGCTCGATTTTATTGATCGTCTTGCTCGCGTTTCCGAAAGGTGCGGCGGGTGTGATTGATAGTCTGGCACAACGCTTCAAAAGTGGTGCGTCTTTGGCTGATGCAACAGGAGACGGCAGCAAGCCAGAGCAAGGTGGCGCCGGCACTGGTACACCTGTGGGCGCGACAGCGTCAGGTCTAGCTTCAGCCAATTCAAAAGCCGAAGCACTGCCTATTCAGCAAAGCGGCAATACCTCATTAAGCGTTCAAAACATCAGCAAAAGTTACAGCGGTTTGAAAGCCGTTGATCAAGTCACAGTCGAGGTTAAGCCAAACACGATTCACGGTTTGATCGGCCCAAATGGCGCCGGAAAATCAACCATCATCAACATGATTGCAGGCATTTATCGCGCGGATGAGGGCTCGATTCACTTGGGCGATATCGATTTATCTACGCTTGATATTGCCAAACGCGCCAACTTAGGATTAGCGCGCACCTTTCAAAACCTTCAGCTTATCGAAGGCGTCTCGGTGCTCGACAATGTGCTGTTAGGGATCGCTCATAAACATTCGTACAGCCACGATTTTGTGACTTGGCTATCGGGCGGTGAACTCGAAGGCGACGAGCGCAAAGAGGCCTTTGCGATCTTAGAGTTTTTTGGGCTTGCGCAGTTTGCAGAACGCCTACCGACACAGCTCCCCTATGGGCACCGTAAGCTCATTGAGCTCGCACGCGCGATTGCGCAGCGACCAAAAATGCTCTTGCTCGATGAACCGATTGCAGGCATGAATACCCAAGAGGCCAAAGCGATTGCGCAAGTGATTACCAAACTGCGTTCGCATGGGATCACGATTTTGTTAGTCGAGCACAACATGGAGTTCGTGATGTCGGTGTGCGACACCATTAGCGTGTTGAACTTTGGCAAACTGATTGCCTGCGGCACACCCGCAGAGATTCAAAACAATCCAGAAGTGATAGAAGCCTATCTTGGCACTGGGGCGAAAAAATGATTCACGCCAACAACCTCTGCGCAAACATTGGCGCCAATCAAGTATTAAGAGATATCAGTCTTGACTTAGCACGAGGCGAGATGCTCGCCGTGATTGGTGCCAACGGTGCCGGCAAAACGTCTTTGCTACGCGCGTTGTCCGGCCTCTTGCCTCTTGAATCAGGCGCAATTTCTTTTAATGGCCAAAGCACCAACAAGGTTCAAGCCCATCAACTGACGCGCGCAGGCTTAATTCACGTCCCACAAGGCCGTCAGATTATTCCTGGCCTGTCAGTGCGCGATAACCTCACGATTGGTGCCATCAACATCGGCTTAAGCCAAAGCGTCATCGCCCAACGCACGCAAGAACAATGGCAACGGTTTCCGGTGCTCGAAGCACGTCAAAAAATTTCAGGCAGTTCGTTATCAGGCGGCGAACAACAAATGCTTGCGATTGCACGCGGCTTAATGATGCAACCCAAGGTGTTGATGCTAGACGAACCTTCGCTAGGTTTGGCCCCACAAATTGTTCAGCTGATTATGACGACACTGCGAGGCCTAGCCGACCAAGGCTTAGCGATTTTGTTGGTTGAGCAAGTCGCCATGCTCGCGCTCGAATACGCCGACCGGGCGCTCGTGCTACGCAACGGCGCCTGCGCCATGCAAGGCCAAGCCAAAGAGCTTTTAAACAGCCGCGAGTTGGTAAATAGCTATTTGTCGTAAGGTCCGAAGGATTGCTGGAGGCTCGTTAACTCTCCTTAAGCTGAATGAGGGCTGGCGGCTAACGAGATCTCTTCAGTCGTAAAACTCAACCCCTTTCAGCAAGCCCTTCCCCTGCTCGTCATCGTGCCCAAATAAAACCATAACGCCAGCATTTTCGATTTTTCGGATTTCGCTCATCGATTGACTTGAATGCTCAGGGCTCCAGGTGTTGCGGGGGTTGATATCCAAATCCAGATTTGCGCGTAAGGCGACCGAGTCTGAAGCCAGTAAAAATGAGCCAGAGCGATCTAAACCCACTAGCGCGGTTGTCATGCCTGGCGTGTGGCCTGGCATGGGCAACAACACGATACGCCCATCGTTAAACAAATCACGTTGCTCGGTGATCGTTTCAAGCGGTAGGCTGTGTTTCCAATCTACCGCAAGATATCCCATTTTTTCGGACTCAACTTCGCTAGCAGCCGCGAGTTCTTTGGCATGACAAATCACCGTTGCTTTTTTAAAAAACTCGTTACAGCCGCAATGATCAAAATGAAAGTGTGAGTTCACCACCACGTCAATATCGCCTGGCTGTAAACCGACTAATGCCAATTGATCAATGAGGTTTTCTTCTGGCTTTGAAATCGGCACAATCGCCTTCGCAATCGAACCCCAACGCCCTGCTGCATCCGTTGTGGTTGAAGGATGACAGCCTGTATCAAACAAGACATTACCTTTTGGATGACGCAATAAATAACAATTCACCGGCAATTCGATGAGCTCTTGCCGCTCAGCGTCAGGCATATAAATACTTTTACGCAAACGTAGACGACCGCCAGAGAGAATATGCATTTTCATGTTAGTGCTCCACCGCACCCAAGCCTGGTACACGCAACAAGTCTGCTGCCTTGATCAATGACTCTGGAACGGGCACAGCTTTGTTGGTCGCCAAGTCAACATACACATGCACAAAGTACCCTTGCGCTGAAGCCTGCATATCGTCATTTCTGAAGATGCCGATTTCGTAGCGAATGCTGCTATTACCAAGTTTGCCCAAGCGCATGCCAACATGCACGGTATCCGGAAACGCCATCGAGCTAATAAAACGGCAATGCGTTTCAGCCACTAAGCCTACGAGCTTTGACTTTTGCAATTCGAGCACGCCCTGCTTAATCAAAAAAGCGGTGACTGCCGTATCAAAGTACGAGTAATACACAACGTTATTCACATGCGCAAAGACGTCGTTGTCTTTCCAGCGAGTTTCGATTTTGTGAAAGTGTGCGAACGCGTCACGGGTTTGGGCTGGGGCTCGGCTCATGATGTCTCTGTGTAGGTGTAATGGAAGGTATGATAACAAGGCTATTAAGCTCATGACACACAGGATAAGCCACTATGCTMAAGGTCTATGCCATCGACGGAATCACTCCTGTCGTGCACCCAACCGCTTACGTACACCCCACCGCCGTGCTAATCGGTGACGTGATCATCGGCGCGCGTTGTTATATCGGGCCCTTGGCAAGCTTGCGTGGCGACTTTGGGCGGATTGTGATCGAAGAGGGTGCCAATATTCAGGATAGTTGCGTGGTGCACGGGTTTCCAGATCGCGAAACCGTGGTTGAGGTGGATGGCCACGTGGGTCATGGGGCCATCTTGCATGGCTGCCGGGTTGAACGCAACGCGCTGGTGGGTATGAATGCTGTGGTGATGGATGAGGCGGTCGTGGGCACCTGCAGCATCGTTGGGGCCTCGGCTTTTGTCAAAACAGGCATGATCATCCCCCCGCGCAGCATGGTGCTGGGTGCACCTGCAAAGGTGGTACGAGAACTCAAAGACCAAGAGATAGACTGGAAATCAATGGGCACTGGTCAGTATCAATTGCTGACCGAACGGTGCCTGGCTACGATGCAGTGCGTTGAGCCCTTAAGCGAAATTGAACCTAACCGTAAAAAACTAAATCTACAGTCGCCGGCTAAACCGAAGATTCATTCGATGTGATCTCTTTCGTGGGCATGAGCTGGTTGTCGGCCAATCGCTGCATCTAATGGGTCATGTTCATTTTTTTATCTGCGCGGGGTAGCCCTCTTCGTTCAACACATCAGTCAGTGCCGCCGTCCCTTTTGAAAAATCACCCGCCACGCGCGCTACGCCTGCGGCTAAATCGACTTCAACCCCTGTCACACCTGCAACGCCCTTCAGCGCTTTTTCAACATGCTTAACGCAGTTGCCACAAGTCATACCGGTGATACTTAAATTGATCGTTTCCATGTCATGGCTCCATCTTTAAAGGTTCATGCACTGATGGCTAAATAGTAGCCTGTAGCACCCAAACTGGCATGATCTAAACCATATTTACTTATGTACTCCTGAATTTGTACAGATTTCATCGCCAGTCCCYTTGTTACGTAAGTTTCTCTCGATCAAAATACTACTTTTGTAGTCAAAAGCTTCGAGGTGAATCATGGGTRTGCCTGTACGAATCGACGATGCGCTTTATAATGAGGCGCGAGCACACGCACACGCCGAGCGACGCACAATAGCGGGGCAATTAGAATTTTTGGCAATGATAGGTAAAGCTGCCTTAGACAACCCGGATCTGCCCATTGAGTTTGTCAAAGACTTGCTCATCGCACGTGCCGAAGGCCAAAGTTTAGCCACGCCCTTCGTCCCTAAAAGCACGAGTGATTGATGTCGTTGTCAACAGTACAAGTTTTTCAAACCAACCGATTCAGTCGCAGTTATAAAAAACTGCACCTAAAACAAAAAGCGGAAGTCGATCAAGCTGTTGCTGCAATCGTTCAAGACCCGACCCTAGGCGAAGCAAAAAAGTGCGACCTTGCTGGCGTATTTTTTTATAGGTTCACATACAACGACCAACTAACGTTGCTTGCTTTTGAATACGATCCAAAAACAAGATTGCTCTTGCTTTTAGGATCGTACGAAAACTTCTACCGAAATCTCGAACGGTAAGCACATTGTTATCAACGCAAAGCCTTATACCGAATCCGTTTAGGCGCAGCACCAGCTTCACCTAAACGGCGACGCTTGTCAGCTTCGTATTCTTGATAGTTACCGTCAAAAAATACCGCTTGTGAATCACCCTCGAACGCCAAGATATGCGTAGCGATACGATCTAAGAACCAGCGATCGTGGCTGATCACCATGACCGAGCCAGCAAACTCAAGCAAGGCGTCTTCAACTGCACGTAGTGTTTCAACGTCAAGGTCGTTTGAGGGTTCGTCAAGCAGCAACACGTTGCCGCCGGTGATCAAGGTTTTAGCCAAGTGCAACCGACCACGCTCACCGCCTGATAACTGTCCCACCATCTTGCCTTGATCGGCACCTTTAAAGTTAAAGCGCCCGAGGTAAGCACGCGAGGGCATTTCAAAGCGGCCGACAGTCAAAATATCGGCGCCATCTGCGATCGAATCAAACACGGTTTTATCGTTGGGTAACGAATCGCGCGATTGATCCACAAACGCGATCTTGACAGTTGAGCCGATATTGACCTGACCGCTATCGGGTTTTTCTTGGCCTGCGATCATGCGAAACAAGGTTGATTTACCGGCACCGTTGGGGCCAATGATGCCAACAATCGCGCCTGGCGGAACGCGGAAACTTAAATTATCAATCAACAAGCGATCGCCAAAGGCTTTACTGACGTTGACGAACTCGATGGCCTCATTACCTAAGCGCTCAGCCACGGGGATGAAGATTTCTTGTGTCTCGTTGCGCTTTTGATACTCGTGCGAGGACAACTCTTCAAAACGTGCCATACGCGCTTTGGATTTTGCCTGACGGCCTTTAGCGTTTTGACGGACCCATTCAAGTTCTTTTTTGATGGTCTTTTGACGCGCGGATTCAGTCGACTCTTCAGTTTTTAAGCGTGCGCCTTTTTGCTCGAGCCACGAACTGTAGTTGCCTTTCCAGGGGATGCCATGACCACGGTCAAGCTCAAGGATCCATTCAGCGGCGTTATCCAAAAAATAACGATCGTGGGTCACGCCAACAACCGTACCCGGAAATTTTGCTAAAAATTGCTCAAGCCATTCAACACTTTCTGCGTCTAAGTGGTTGGTGGGCTCGTCAAGCAACAACATATCGGGCTTAGACAGCAACAAGCGGCACAAGGCCACACGGCGTTTTTCACCGCCCGACAACTTGCCTACGTTGGCATCCCAGGGGGGCAAGCGCAAGGCATCGGCGGCGATTTCCATCTGGGTTTCGATATCGTCTGAACCACTAGAAGCTGCCGCTGCGATCACCGCCTCAAGGTCAGCTTGTTCAGCTGCAAGCGCGTCAAAATCAGCGTCGGGCTCAGCGTAGGCTGCATAAACGGCATCGAGGCGTTTGCGCGCTGCGACAACGGCGCCTAAGCCCTCTTCGACCGCTTCGCGCACGGTGTGGTCCGGGTTGAGTTTGGGTTCTTGCTCAAGATATCCAATGTTGAGCCCAGGCATCGGTACGGCTTCGCCTTCGATCTCTTTATCGACACCGGCCATAATCTTGAGCAGGGTCGATTTACCCGAGCCGTTTGTCCCCAGCACGCCAATCTTGGCGCCCGGAAAAAACGATAACGAAATATCGCGCAAAATCTGACGCTTGGGGGGCACGGTCTTGCCGACGCGGTGCATGGTGTATACGTACTGGGCCATTTGGTCTGTCGCTCTCGTGAAAACAATCGATGGCGTCTATTGTAGAGCTTGGGCGGGGCTGCGGGGGCAAGCTTGCGGCTATGATGGAGGCATCGCTCTACCGAATACTTTATTTTTCAATTTTTGCCCTTTTGGGGGCCTGCCTACGATGACCACACCTGACTTAAGCCTGCACTTTACCGAACAAGAACTCTTGATGCTGGGCAAAACCGCCGATGGCTTAAGTGCCTATATGGGCAAGTCGGTGCTCGCCGAGGTTGGGCTCGATGATGACGCCGAATGGGTGATTTTTGCGATCCCGCTGGGGGTAGACGAAAAACCTGACGAAACGGCCATGCATGTGCAGATGGGTGGCCCCAACGCACGGTTTGTGGGTGGGCGAGGCGGGCTAGATCTAGATACCGAGGTCTACGATTGCCAATACCTGTGGTCAATCCAAATCACCGAGGATCCAGAAGCACGTTTTGTACGTCTGGATCACAACGGCGATGAGTTTGATTTTTCAAACGAACTGACTGAATTGCTACCCTTTGAACTGTCGGACGAAGAACTGCCAGACCCTGACCTTGAGTTGCTTGAAGAGTTAGATGATGATGAGTTGGATGATGTCGGGTTTGAAGACGACGCAGGCGACTTGAAACCACCTAAGGGCCCCTTGCATTAGGCTGCCCGCGAGACCCTAAAGCATCTCCCAGCCCTGCACTACCCCATGGCAGGCCACTTGGCTGCCTTTGAAGTTTTGCATGATGGGGGCTTCAGTTTTGCACTGCTCGCGCGCGTGCGGGCAACGCGGATGAAAGGTGCAGCCTGAGGGTGGGTTCAGGGGGTTGGGCACTTCGCCTGCAACGGGCGTGCGTGACCTACCTTGCCCAGTCAGATCAGGGATCGCCGCGAGCAACAGCCGGGTATACGGGTGCTGAGGCGTTGCAAACAAGGCATCGCGATCTGCGATTTCTACGATGCGCCCCAGGTACATCACCCCCACGCGATCGGCTACATGATGCACGACCGCCAGATTGTGCGAAATAAACAGATAGGTCAGTCCAAGCCTGCGCTGCAGGTCTTTCATGATGTTCAGGACTTGCGCCTGCACTGACACGTCAAGCGCCGAGGTCGGCTCATCACACACTAAAAATTCTGGGTTGACGGCAAGCGCACGCGCGATCGAAATACGCTGCCGTTGCCCGCCCGAGAACTGATGCGGATAGCGGCTTTGATCGGTGGGGTGAAGACCCACTTGCGTGAGCAGCTCACTGACACGTTCGTCGCGCTCGGCTACGCTAAGTTGAGTGTGCGCAAGCATAGGCTCGGCAATGATGCGCCCGACTCGCCAGCGTGGGTTTAAGCTTGCATACGGATCCTGAAAGATCATTTGCAAACGCTTGCGTAACGCTAAGCCCTTGCGCCCTTGCATGTTCGACAGGGGCTGCCCATCAAACGTAATCGACCCATGCGTCAGTGGATACAACCCCACCAGCAAGCGCGCAATCGTTGATTTGCCACAACCTGATTCACCAACCAAGGCAAGCGTCTCGCCTTTACGAATCGAAAACGACACGCCATCGACTGCACGCAACACACTGCGCGGCTTGCGTGACAAGACGCGTTCAAGCCAAGGGGACGATACATCAAACCACCGGGCTGCATTTTTAACTTCAATGAGCGGTTCAAACGTAGCCTGTGCGCCCTCTGAAGGCTGTTTTTCAATCACCTGGTCAGCTTTCATTTTTTTTGGCCTCAGTATGCAACCAACAAGCCACTTGCGAAGTACCGAGTGTTTGAAGCTCCGGGCGCTCAAGCTTGCACCGAGCCATCACCTTCGCACATCTAGGATTAAACGCGCAACCTTGCGGGATGGCATTGAGTCGCGGCATCGTGCCATCGATTTGCACAAGACGCTCGACCGTCTGGTGAATGGTGGGGATTGAACCCATCAAGCCTACGGTATAAGGATGTTGTGGCACGTGAATCACATCGCGAACCTTACCAACTTCGGCGATCCGACCTGCGTACATCACGACCACACGGTCGGCCGTCTCGGCAATCACCCCCATATCGTGCGTAATCAACATTACGGCAGCACCCTGCTCGCGACAGAGCCTTTTCAATAACTCGATAATCTGAGCTTGAATGGACACATCAAGCGCGGTGGTCGGCTCGTCGGCCACAATCAATTTTGGCTCGGCAGCTAAGGCTAGTGCAATCACAACACGTTGACGCATGCCACCTGAAAACTGGTGAGGATAATGATCGATGCGCTCACGCGCTGCTGGGATCCCTGTGGACTCAAGCAACTCGATCGCGCGGTTACGCCCTTGCGACCAGGACAAGGACAGATGCGTCACGATGGTTTCTGTAATTTGATGCCCAACGGTGTAAAGAGGGTTCAAAGACGTCAGCGGATCTTGAAAAATCGCGCCAATCTCGCGTCCACGGATCTTGCGCATTTGTTCGTCTGGTAATTGATCAATGCGCCGCCCTTCAAGCAATATCTCACCGCCTGAGATACGCCCCGGCGGTTCAAGCAAACCAATAATGGCGGCCCCCGTCAACGACTTGCCCGCCCCCGATTCACCCACCACCCCCACCACTTCGCCCGCTGCGATTGAAAACGACACCTCATTTAATGCCTTGAGTGTGCCGTGGCGAGTCGTGAACTCGACACTTAAATTTTTAACTTCAAGAATATTTGACATCAGGCGGCTCAGCTTATACGCGGGTTCAAGGCATCGCGCAACCAATCACCCAACAAATTGACCGACAACACCAATAACACCAACGCCGCCCCCGGAAAAATCGTGATCCACCACTCACCTGAAAAAAGAAAGTCGTTACCAATACGAATCAAGGTGCCCAAAGACGGCGACGTCGGGGGCACGCCCACTCCCAAAAACGATAAGGTGGCCTCGGTAATGATCGCAGTTGCCAGATGTACCGTCGCAAGCACCAAGACCGGGCCAAGCACATTGGGCAGTACGTGTCTAAACATGATGACGGGTGGCGAGATTCCAATGACTCGGGCCGCCTGCACGTATTCGCGATTTTTTTCAACCAAGGTTGACCCGCGCACCGTGCGGGCATACTGGGGCCAACCCGCCAGGGCGATCGCCCCAACCAGCACCGGAAACGCGATCACCTCGTGCATATTCCCCGGCACCACCGCGCGCGCGACACCATCAATTAATAAGGCAATCAAGATCGCCGGAAACGATAACTGAACATCAGCGACTCGCATGATCAAGGCATCGATTCGACCGCCGGCGTAGCCCGAGATCAGACCCAAGACAATGCCAAACAACATTGCGCCGAACACTGCGGCTAAACCAATTAACAGCGAGACACGCGTGCCGTACATGAGCGCAGAGAGCAGATCACGGCCCTGACTGTCGGTACCCAACAGGTACTCTTGCGTGCCTTGGGCGAGCCAGACAGGTGGCTTTAACGCATCAATCAAGTTGATCGTAGCCAGATCAAACGGATTATGCGGTGCGAGCACATCCGCGCCGAAGGCCGCAATCAACAAGATCGCCAGCAGCATGGCCGCAACGATTGCGACAGGCGTGTGTCGCCACGACCAAGCTAAGTCTCCGTCCCAAAATTTAGCAAATGCAGCGCGCATCAATGCCCACCCGAGTGTTTACCTAACCCCGCCCTCAAGCGCGGATCGACTGCAAAATACAACAAGTCGACAGTCAAGTTAATCAAGACAAAGATTAACGAGATCAGACATAGATACGCGGCCATCACCGGAATATCCGCAAACTGCACCGCCTGAATGAACAATAAACCCATCCCCGGCCACTGAAACACGGTTTCAGTCACAATCGCAAAGGCGATGATTCCGCCTAACTGAAGGCCCATGATGGTAATCACCGGTACGAGTGTATTTTTTAACGCATGTCCAAAATGAATCGCGCGTTTTGTCAAACCCCGTGCGCGGGCGAACTTGATGTAATCGGTACGCAAGACCTCAAGCATCTCAGAGCGTACCAAGCGCAAAACCAGCGCGACTTGAAACAACGATAGCGTCACCGCCGGCAAGATCAGGTGAGTCCAGCCGCTTTTAGTGAGCAAACCCGTTGACCACCAACCCAGTTTGATTGTGTCCCCGCGGCCATAGCTCGGCAACCAGCCTAACGACACCGAAAAGATCAAAATCAGTAAGATGCCAATCAAAAAAGTTGGCAACGATACACCTAACAACGAGAACGCAAGCACGGCCTGCGAGAGCTTACCGTGACGCTTAAGGGCGGTATAGACACCCAAAGGCAAACCCACCAACAAGGCAAGGATTGCGGCCGCGATTGAAAGCTCTAGGGTCGCAGGGAGGCGTTCGCGCAGCAGGCTCGACACCTTTTGACCTTGACGCAGCGACAACCCGAACTCACCCTGAATGGCATTGCTCAGAAAATGATAAAACTGCACAATCACCGGATCGCCCAGGCCCAACTCTTTTCGGAGTTGATCGCGCTCTGCAGGTGTACCTTCTTGTCCCAACATGATCATGACCGGATCACCTACGTACTGGAACAGCACAAAGGCAAGAAGCGCAACAGCAAGCAAGACGCCTGCGGCTTGAAGCACCCGGCGCAAAATAAAAGCAAACATGGATTCTCGAATAAAAACGGTCTTGACTGAGCTACCGCTCAGCCAAGGCCGTTACTTCAATTAATTGATGATGATTCTTTCGATAACCGGACGGTTATTCGGTTGGTGCTTGATATCGATATTTTTCTTCATCGCCCAAGGGATCACCTGGTCATGCAACGGAATCGTGCCAAATTCTTTTGCGTGAATCGTAAAGGCCTCTTGAATCATCGCAGTGCGCTTTGCGTCATCGATCTCAGTTTTAATCGCATCAATCAGCGCGTCGACTTTCGGGTTTGAATAACCGCCATAGTTAAAGGCGCCGGCAGCGCCCGTGCCTTTGCTACGAATCAACGATTCAAGCGTGTAAAAAGCGTCAAAGGTCGGCACGCCCCAGCCAAACAAATAAATACTGGTGTCGCCATTTGCAACTTTTGGAAAGAACGTTGCCCGCGGCATCGCATTGAGTTTGGTTTTGACACCGATCTTGGCCCACATCGCCACAACAGCCTGGCAAATTGCCTCGTCATTAATGTAGCGGTTATTCGGGCAGTCGATTGAAAACTCAAGATCGTTGTCATATCCAGCTTCTTTTAATAAGGCCCGCGCTTTGACCGGATCAAAAGGCACCCGCTTGCCGAGCGCCTCTGAATAACCATGCACCTGCGGCGAAATCATCGCGCCCGTTGGCAAGGACATCCCTCGCATGACGGATTTTTTAATCGCCTCAATGTCAATCGCACGATATAAGGCTTCGCGAACACGCACATCGGCCAGAGGATTTTTGCCCTTGACGTTGCTGTACTTCAGTTCAGGGCTTTTCACATCCATCGCGATGTAAATGGTGCGATTTTCGTTACCGTCAAGCACTTTTACCTGCGAACGCAGGCGATCAATGTCTTGCACGGCCGGATCTAAAACAAAGTCAATCTCGCCAGACAATAACGCTGCCGTGCGCGTAGCATTTTGCTTAATTGGGGTGTAGATGATTTCGGTCACGTTGCCTTGTTTAGTCGCCTTACCCCACCAATTTGGATTTTCGACATAGACCGTCTTAATGTCGACCTCGCGCGATTTCAAAATGTAAGGACCCGTGCCCATCGCGTGACGCGCCGCGAAGCTTTCTTCTTTTTTATTGAAGTCTTGCGGCAGGGCGGCATTATTTTTTTCTGACCACGCTTTACTCATCATGCCAAGCGAGGGCAACTGACGAAGCAAGACGGGATTGGGACCATCCGTGGCAATCTCGACTGTRAGCGGATCAATGGCTTTGACGTCACTGATGCCTGCGGCATATGACTTAAATTGCGAAGAGGGCGCCATCGCGCGCTTAATTGAGAATACGACATCGTCTGCCGTAAAATCAGACCCATCGTGAAACTTAACGCCCGAGCGCAATTTAAAGCGCCAAAGTGAGGGATTGATTTGCTCCCACGAAGTGGCCAGAGACGGCACAATTTCAAATTTGTCGTTGTTTTGAAGCAAAGGGTCGTAGACCCATAAATTAGCCGCGATATTCAAACCTTCGTTTTGTGAGTGCGGATCAAGGGTCAAGATATCGCCTTGGCTCGCCCATTTGAATGTCTTAGCGGCTCCTAGGGTAGGGAGCAAAGTAGGAAAAAAATGATAGAGCACTACGGCAGCAACGGCGAGCGCGACGGCAAAAAGTGAGCGACGCATGGAGTTCTCCTGAGGTGTAAGGTCAACGCTTCAGATAGTGCCGCAATGCGACGAAAGCGTCAATGCCACTCGACGATTTATCTTGACGCACTAAGTCCGACTCAGGGATTTCCCCGATTAATTAGGCAGCACCGCGCTCGAGCAACGCATCGACCACCAACGCACCCTCACCGACGCCCCCCACCATGACTGGGTTTAAGTCGAGTGAGGCAATGCTAGACCCTGCGGCCATCATTAAGCGTCCGACCGCGACTGCGACTTGTGCAAAGGCTTGCACATCCATCGGAGCATCGCCACGAACCCCCGAGAGCAAAGGCGCCATGCGCAAGCCTTGCAGCGCTCGTTCAACCTGCTGAACATTAAAGGGCGGCAACAACACCGCATAATCCTTCAGGACTTCAACATACTTGCCGCCCGCGCCAATCATCACAACGGGCCCGAATACCGGATCAAACCGCGCACCGACCATGCATTCGTGACGTGCACGGCTCATGGCAGCCACAATGATTCCCTCGTGACCCACGTTCATTTGGCTCAGTTTCTTACACTGTGATTCAAATATTGTGGCTGCGACATCTGCGTTTTGTACACCCAAAGCCACCAGGCCAAATTCTGACTTATGGGGAACCTCGGCCGAACAGGCTTTGATCACGACAGGCCCGCCAACCGACACGAAGGCCTCGCGCACTTCGGCCGCGGTTTGACACAAATGATGTTTGACAATCGGGATGCCATGCTCAGCCAAGAGTTTTAACGTCTGCGCTTCGCTGCAATAAGCCCCCGAGCCATCTGGCACCTTTACCGCTTGCAGGCTATGCCAGGGCTCAAACGATTCGCGCATCAATGCTGAATGTGCTGCAAGTTGCCCTAGCACGCCAACTGCCTGTGCCTCGTTCGCGAAAGTTGCCACGCCCGCGGCGATAAAAGGCTTGGCAACCGTGTCTTGCCAGGCTGCTACGGCAACGGGTTTGCCCGTCAGTGCTTCGAATTTTGCGGTATCACGCGCAAAGGCCTCAACGTCATACCCTGCCCCTGCAACCGGGATGTTAATAAAAARCATATCGGCTGAAGGGTCTTGAGCCACCGCGGGCAGTACTTCACTAAACAAGCCGCTGTTTGATAACAAGGCCGCGGTAATGTCGATCGGATTGGTGGTGGTTGCAAAACCTGGCAAAGATTTTGCCACGGCCGCCTGTGTTGACGCTGACAAGACTGAAAGCTGCAAGCCGTTGTCTTCAGCGGCATCCGCCCCCATGACACAGCTTGCGCCTGAGTTACTAATCACCACAAGCCTATTGCCAGTTGGGCGCCAGCCTTTTAAATAGGCCTGAGCACACAGCGCTTGTGCATGCGGGTCGCGCACTCGCCAGATACCATGCTTTTTAAAGAAAGCGTTCACCACACGCTCTTCGTTGGCCATTGAACCCGTGTGTGTCGAAGCCGCCAGTTGTCCGCCAACTGAACGCCCTGCCTTGACCGCAATGATGGGCAAGTCGCGCGTTCGTGCGTAGGCAGCGGTGCGGGCTAAAACTTCGGGATTCGCAATATTTTCAAGATAGAGGAGCATAAGCTTAATTTCGGGGTCGTGTGAAATCGCCCAGGCCATCTCGGCGACCGTGACGTCAGCTTCATTGCCCGTGGCGTGCACGTGACGCACCCCGATACCATGCTCGCGCAACAAGCCGTACACCATCGCGCTCATGCCTCCACTTTGGCTCAATACCGCCACGGGGCCGTCTTGCGGCGTGCGCTCAATAAACATGGTTGAAAACCCTGCAATCGCACCGGTGCCAAAATTTGCCAAGCCATGCGTATTAGGGCCATAGATGCGCATACCGGTAGCTCGCGCCGCGTCGGTCATACGCTGCTGTGTGACGCGGCCCTCAGGGCCGGTTTCCGCAAAGCCCGAGGCCATCACCACCACTGACTTGACACCGCGCGCCGCGCAATCCTCAACCGCCTCAACAGCCTTATCGCCTGCCACCACGATCAACACAAGTTCAGGCACTTCGGGTAACTGCGCCAGTGACGCGTAACTTTTTAAGCCTTGTACTTCTTCGCGGCTTGGATTGATGGGATAAATCGTTCCTTTGAAGCCGCCTTTTTGCATGAAATAAATCGGACGACCGCCAATTTTGTGAATATTTTCTGAGGCACCAATAATCGCAACGGTACGCGGGTTTAAAGCTGTTTCAAGCAAGTCAGACATAAAGATTCCGGTTGATGCCGCGAGGGAGATACTAGGGATGGGGCTCGAAACGCACCAGCGTTTGATCCAGATGTTTAAAAAATGTAGCAATCACTGCATGGCCGATTTGTATGCCCGCTGCAGCGTGTCCCATCACTCGCGCACCTTCGTCAAGCGTCACAACGACCAAGGTATAGGGCGCCAGCGAACGAAAATAGTCTGAGGGTGCACGTGCGACGACGGTCACAGCGTGAACGCGTCCGCGGCCACTTGACGTGCGCCAGGATAGCGTCTCTGCACCACAAAACTGGCAAGCATCATGCGCAAAGGTTTGTGCGCCAGCGCAGGACTCGCAGTGCTGATAACGAAGTCGCTTTTCGGCCAAACCCTCAACATAAGGTTGGGCCAGTGAAACGATCGCGTGTGCGTTGATCGTCATCTGTTAACCCTCGCGCGACAGAAGCAAACTCACGTGCGACGACATCACGCCGCCATCTGCATGAATATAGGCATGGGTGGGTGTCTTGACCTGACGAGGCCCCGCTTTCTCGGCGAACTGCCGGTACGCCTCGACGGTGTGCGCCATGCCACCCGCCACACCACAATGTCCAAACGATAACAAACCGCCATGCGTATTTAAGGGCAGAGCGCCGTGTTGCGAAAAATCGCCCTGTCTCACACGTTCTGCCGCATGCCCCCGAGGCGCAAAACCGACTTCTTCGAGAAGCATCAACAACGTAACCGTAAAGGAATCGTAGACACCTAAATAATCGATAGCCTTGATCGTGAGGCCTGCTTCTTTAAATGCAATCTTCGCAGCCGCAGCAGCGCCCGTGTCCATCACATCGCGTAACGCCGTTAAGTGTTGATGAAAGTGCGCCTGGCCCGCCCCAACCATTTTGACGCGAACGCCTGAACCCGGTTCAGATGACACCACCAAGGCCATCGCACCGTCAGAGATCGGACAACAATCCAATAAATGCAAAGGCTCAGCAATCGGCTTTGACGCCAACACATCGGCAACCGAAATCTCTTGTGTGAGATGAGAGTCTGGATGGCGACGCGCGTTGTTACGCATCAGTACCGCGAATTCAGAGAGGTCTGCGCGGGTGACGCCAGCCTCATACATATAGCGCGAAGCCATCAACCCGTAATACGCGGGCACCGAGGCCCCATTGGGCACTTCAAAATCTGCGTGACCCACTTGCGCGAGCGTCTGAATCGAACTGTCGCGTGTCTGGCCGCTCAGGCGATTTTCACCGGCCACCACCAGGACGTTACGGCAACGCCCGCTTTGCACCAGTTCGCGCGCAAGCATCAGCATTGCCGCACCGGTTGCCCCTCCCGCCGCCATGCCGTGAGCGTATTGGGGGCGTAAAGAAAACCGCTCACAGAACAGATTAGCCAACATCAAATGCGGCATCGTCGTGGCATAGCCACAGAGTACGCCATCGATTTCTGCGCGAACCAAACCAGCCGTGGTCAAAGCATCCTTGGTCGCCTGAGCCATCAAATCAAGGGTATTACGGCCCTCAAGCCGACCAAAGGCGGTGTTACCGACACCCTTAATAAATGCTTGTTTCATCATTCATTAAAGTTTGATGTTGTTAGCCTGAGCAACCTTGCTCCACTTATCGCGCTCGGTTTCGATGAAGCGTTTGAATTCGGCCGGCGTATCGCCCACAGGTGACGCACCTAGTTCTAAGAATTGCGCCTTGATCGCATCGGTACGCAGGATCGCCATGAGGTGCTTACTGAGCAAATCAATGAGCGGTTGCGGTGTGCCGGCAGGCGCCAACAAACCAAACCACGCCGAGACGTCAAAACCTGGCACACCGGCTTCACTCATTGTCGGGATGTCGGGTGCACCGGGCCAACGGGTGGTTGTCGTGACCGCTAAGGCTCGTACCTTGCCGGCGCGGATATTTGCCATTGACGACGGAAGATTATCAAACCCTATCGCGACCTGCCCACCAATTAAATCGATCAACATAGGCGAGCCGCCTTTGTAGGGCACGTGGACAATATCGATACCCGCCATGGTTTTAAGCAGCTCACCTGTCATGTGAGGAGAACCACCGTGGCTGGTCGAGCCAAAGTTGATCGTGCCGGGCTTTGCTTTTGCTAAAGCGATCAACTCTTGCACGTTTTTAACTGGCACATTCACGTTGACAAGCAACACGTTTGGCGTACTGGCCACCAACGTGATCGGCATAAAGTCTTTAACCGCATCGTACGGTGGTGGGTTTTGTAGTGCGGGGATGATGCCGTGCGAAGCAATGCTGGCAAACACCAGCGTATGTCCGTCAGGCGTTGACTTGGCCACCTGCTGCGAGCCGATCACGCCGCCTGCGCCCGGTTTGTTGTCGATCACGACTGTGCGCCCAAGTAGCTCACCGAGGCGCCCGCTGACTGCGCGTGCGAGCAAATCTGTTGTGCCGCCCGCGGGATAAGGTACCACCACGCGTATCGGTCTATCCGCAAACGTCGTTTGCGCCGAGGCGCTGGGTAAGGCGAGGTACGTCGCAGCCACACAGATCAATGGGCATCCAAAAAATTTGACGGCATTTTTGATTGTTTTCATCTTAGCTCCATTAAAAACGTTTGTATTATCGGGGTAACAGCCTATTCTTTTGCATGAGCTCTAACCAATCATGCAAAGACGCTTCGGTGTCATAGCAATCATCGAAACCATGTTTACGTAACTTAATCGTACTCAGCACTGAATCAGACGGATACTGAACACCGTGCGCAAACGCCCGATCGGTAAATTCCCACGAGCTTGAAATGATTTCACTAAGCGTAAAGGACGCGAGGTCATGTTTATTGACAAGCTGCGCCCAAAGCGTCTCATGCTTAGGCATATTGTCGGCGAGACAGAGCGGCGCAGGCTCAGCCACTGGCATATTAAACTTTGCTGCAATCGAACTCCAGATATCGTGCCAAACCAGTGCGTCGCCATTCACAACGTTATAGGTTTCGTTGGCTGCAATCTCGTTTGTCGCCGCAAACTCAGCCACGCGTGCAATCAGACGGCTGTCACTTGCACCGTTGATATAACGCCCACCCCCCGGAAAACTTAAGGGCAAACCTTGTTCACGCTGCAACGCTGCAAAGGCACCGATCGCTGCGACGATATTCATCGGGCTAAATACCGAATAGCCAAACACGATCTGCGGACGTAAAATTGTGAAGGTCCAAGCCGCTTGGGTCTGACGTTCACGTAGTAAATCTTCTTGTAACCAGTAAAAGTTTTTATGTGGATGGCGGGGCCAATGCTCTTTTGCTGGCACACGCGCCGGTTCGACATGACCTCCATAAGCTTTAGTACCTTGCATCAGTGTGATGTGACGTAATTTTTTCGCTACGGGCTCAAGCGCATCCAGCAAATTGCGCAGCATCGCCTCGTTAACCGCCATCTGTTTGGGGTCTTGCCATCCTGCAACAAGCTCAGGCAACTCATATAGGGCCGCGTAAAAAATATGCGTGACGTTTGACAAGCCTAAGGCCGCTTGCTCACAAGCTTTGCGATCCGTGAGATCAACGCTGACATGTTGTGCCAAAAATGGCAAATTCACAAAGCGTCTTGAAAGCGCGATCACATTCCAGTCGGGCAGCGAAGCAAAGTGATTCAAAGCGGCTGCACCCACAACGCCACTGGCCCCGACAATTAGTATGGTGTGTTTTTTTTTCATCACAAGGTCAAACGCAAAGTTCTATTGATAAACAATCAGGTGTTCGCCAACAAATGTTGGCCACGTAATGAAGAGCGTAACGCCTCGGGCACTTCAATTTCAAAACCAAGAATCGCGGCTGACAACGCCTTGCCATAATTGTCTAAGCACAGGCTTCTCGAGACGCCGCCCCCTAAAGCTCCTTGCGCAACAAAATTCATCGCGTGTAAATTCTCAACTTCGTAGCGTGTCACTGGGCCTTTAATCGCGCCTTTGTAAAAAGCCTTAAGCTTAGCGGCAGTCAGTTGTTCTTTGAGCAGCGGATAAAACGCGGGCACATAGGCATAGACAGCAATATTTGAGGTATCGCCTTTATCGCCTGAACGTGCATGCGCCACATGTTGTAGTTTGACTTTCATGGCTTAGCTCACAAAATAATTCACTGAAGCGAACACCTTTTCGCGTGCCACCAATGATGACCACACGCCAATCACTTCGCGGGTGCGATCCTGATGTGGCACACGTTTGCCCGTATGCGCGATGCCAGATACGGCCATGCCGTCGATCTCACGACCCACTTTAGCCGCTTCTTCACGCGTTTTGGTGCGAGCGGCAACACGTACGGCCACTTCATAAGGCTCTGGGGCATCGGCGGGTGTTGCTGCGCCGTGAATGGCGTTCAAGCCCAAGTAATCAATTCTGATCTCTTCGGCCTGCAACTTGACGATTTTGAAGCGCTCTTCAAGAATTTTTTTGGCTAATTCGGCGCGGCGCAAGGCACCAGGGCCAGCGTAAAAAAACATATCCTCGCCTATGAAGCCTTCTGTGCAACCGATCGAGACCTTTAACGTTGGTGTGCGCGGCTTGCCACCAATATTACTGACACGAACCCGATCCGCGCCAATCTGCTCAATCTGCACGGTGGTGAAATCAACCACCACATCCGGGGTCAAATAATTTGCGGGATCATGCACTTCATAGAGCATCTGCTCTTTAATCGTTTCGAGCGTAATCGCGCCTCCCGTGCCGGCCACTTTGGTGATGACCGCAGTGCCATCGCGACTGACTTCAGCAATCGGAAAACCAAAGTTCCAGGGCTCTGGCACATCTTTAAACCCTGGATCTGAAAAATACCCGCCTGTCGCCTGCGCGCCACACTCAAGCAAGTGACCGATGCCATTGCCTTGACCCAGCTTGACGTGATCGAGTGGATCCCAATCAAACTCATACATCATCGGCGCCATGAAGATTGAGGGGTCAGCGACACGGCCTGTAATGACGATTTGGGCACCCGCTTTCAGGGCCTCGACAATCGGCTCGGCACCTTGATAGACTTCAGCCGAAATTAAATTCGACTTCAACGTCGAAGTGGGTAAACCATTTTCTAAAATCACATCCGTCAAATCCAGCACGTGTTCGGTAATTAAGCTGCCATTAACAGACGCGACCTTGACGCCTTTAAAGCCAAACTCATTCAGCCAATACACAATCCGTTTGGCAGCGGCATCTGGATTGATCCAGCCTTGGTTGGTGATGATCTTGGTGCCGTTTTTCATGCAAGCGGGCAACACCGCCTTCATCCGATCATCTAGATAGGTGTCATAGCCTGGAAAGGAGGAGTCACGCCGTGCGCGCACTTGAGCGGCCGAGACAGTGGCCTCGGCCATCGTTTCAAAGCACAGATAATCGAGCTGACCCTTCTCGGCATTGAGCGCAGCGGGTTCAACACGGTCGCCCCACCACGCGGCCCCTGAACCAATTCGGATAACGTCTTTCATTAAACAGTCGCCACCGCCGTTGAGGGTGAGCCTACCGCACCGGGTAAACGCAAAGGTGGTGCAGTCAGCAAGAAGCGATTACGACCATTTTTACGCAACCATTGCGCCAGCTGTGTCAAATAAAACATTTCGCCCAAGTGCACGCCCAACTTAAACAAGCAGTGCTCGTGAATCGGCAAGGTGGCGCAACAACCAATGTGACTCGTTGCCGGATGCGCTTCAACCGCATAGTTATCGGCCATCAACACTACCAACTGACTGTCGGTGATCCAGTTCAACAGCTTTTTATCGCGACCATCTAAGGCTGCGCAACTATTATTTAAAAGCTTGAGATCGGGCTTGCCTTTCATGTCCATCAACATCTGCGCAAAGCCCGTGTGCAAGCAAACCATATCGCCTTTCTCAACGACCACTTTGTCTTGCTCCATGATGCGCATCAAGGTGTCGTAGCTAATGTTTTCACGCTTGTTGCCAAGGTGCGCATGAAAATCAATCATCACGCCGCGTCCTTGTACGCAAGACTCGGCCATATTTTGTATGCCCAGAGCAATCGCGTTAGAGGTGCTGCGCTGATCACCTGGTAGGGGCACGCCCGCATCTTTTCCGTCGGTCGGACCTTGAATATCTTTCCCGGCGCGATAGCCGTTGTAGTAGACGGCTTCAGGGATGCCATCGCCATCCGCATCAAACAGCGAACCAACGTGCGCCAGACTGTCCCATTGTGTTGAGTACTGCAGATGCATCACGACCAGATCGTCGCTGATGACATCTGTGTGCTGATCATTGTCGCTAAACAAACGATAGTTCATGTTTGGGCGCCCGTCGCGTAGGGTCGGACGGATGACGGGCGGAAAACGGCGCGGGTTCAGTAAATTGCCCCCAGGCAGATCAAGCGGCAGGCTCAAACAAAAGGCAAGACCGTGCTCGACCTCGGCCACGCCCTGTTTGATTTTTTCAGGGGTCAGCAAGTTAATGCGACCGCGCTGATCATCGGGCCCGAAGTCACCCCAGGTTGAGCCCTCTGGACGCTTTACCCACCTTGTTGAGCTGCTCATGCCTGTCTCTCCCTTGGTTTTATTCATTCATGGATTATCACTCGCCGCGCAGGTGCAAGACGCCCCTCAGGCACCTAGAGATAACCCTTGCTATTTGACCTGCTCCAACAAAAATAAAAGCCCAGTCATTTCCATGACCGAGCTTCTGATTTACCAAAAAAGACTATATAAAACTTAGGATTTTTTGACTTTTTCAAGCATTTTGAACACGCCTTTAGGGGCGTTGACGAACAGGCGCTTAAAAGCCTTGCCTAAGCAACGGCGCTCGAGCGTGTTGCGGCGCGTACGTTTTGTTTCTGAAGCCATAGCAATTCTCCGGTAAGGACGCCATGATAGTACTCTAAAAGCGTGACTTGCGTCGCAACAGCCACTTAAACAGGGGCAGCAGCAATACCAATGCAGCCAGGGCAAACATCGTCCCAGCCAATGGTCGCGAAAGAACCTCAACCAGATTGCCTTGTGTCAGATACAGCGATTGCAAGAAAGAGCGTTCAAGGATCGGTCCGAGCGCCAGTGCCATAAGCAAAATCGCGGGCTCAAATTTTAGGCGACGTAAGACGTAGCCCGCGACGCCACTTGCCAACAAGACCCACAGATCTAGCAAGCTGCCAGAGATTGCATAGGTGCCCACCAGGCACAACAACGCCACCAGACTTGAAATGAAATACATGGGCAAGCGTAGCAAGGCCACAAAGACCCCAATCAAGGGCAAGTTCAGCAACAACAACATCAGATTACCAATATACATACTTGAGGTCACGCCCCAAAAAATCTCGGGGCTGTTCACCATCAGCAGCGGGCCCGTCTGCGCTCCGTGAATCAAGAGAGCCGTCAACAGCATCGCCGAGGCCGGCGCAAACGGAATCCCCAACGCCAACAAAGGGATGAACGCACCTTGCGCCGCCCCGTTGTTGGCACTTTCAGGGCCTGCAACGCCCTCGATCGCCCCCTTGCCAAACTCTTCGGGATGTTTAGACAATTTACGCTCAAGTGCGTAAGAGCTAAAGGTAGCGATRATTGCAGTTGGCCCTGGAATTAAACCGAAGAGGAAACCCAGGACTGAACCCCGAGCAATGGGCCACTGTGAGCGCTTCCATTCGGCACGTGTTGGCAACAGCTCACGTAATCGTACCGTCAGAGGCCGTTGGGCTGTTAGCTTGTCATGCACTGAGGACAACAACTCAGAGACACCAAATARCCCAATGGCAATGGGCACTAGCTCCAACCCTTGCGATAACTCAAGCGAGCCAAAGGTGAACCTCGAAACACCCGACATCGGCTCCATGCCCACCGTACTCAGCCCCAAACCTAGTGCCACCATGACCGCAGCACGCGCCAACGATGAATCGGTTAAGCGCGACAACACCAATAAGCCCAACACACACAGCGCAAAAAACTCAGGCGGCCCAAAGCGCAAGGCCGTTGAAGCCAGTGTTGGCGCTAAAAATGCTAAACCCAAGATCCCTACCGTGCCCGCCACAAAAGAACCAATCGCCGCGACAAACAACGCTGCCCCAGCACGACCCCGACGTGCCATTTCGTAACCATCGAGCGTAGTGATCACCGAAGAGACCTCGCCCGGCACCTTTAACAAAATCGAGGTGGTAGAGCCGCCATACATTGACCCGTAATAGATGCCGGCCAACATGATCAACGCCGAGGCGGGGCCCATCGAGTACGTCACAGGTAAAAGCAAAGCCATCGCGCCAATCGGACCGATGCCAGGCAAGACACCCACCACCGTTCCAATCAAAACTCCCGCAAAACAAGCCAGTAAGTTGTTCCATTGCAAGGCTATCGAAAAGCCGTAGACGAGTCCCTCAACGGTCGTCATCTCAGTTCAGCCACGAAGCACTTGGCAAGTTGACACTCAGACCACGCGTAAACACCAAATAAGACACGGCCGTCATTACGAACGCCGTGCCGACGCGCCGCCACCAACCCGGCATACCATACAGTGAGAGCGTGCCAAGCAGTAAACAAAACGCCGAGACCACGAAACCTAAGCGTGGCAATAAAAAAATAAACCCAGCAATCAGCGCTGCCAACAAGACAATATCAACCGGAAACCGCTCGCGCGTGGACTCGGCGACTCGTTGAGCCGCTAAAGTTTGCACGAGCACCGAGGTCGCAGACGTCAGCAGCAAGCTACCTACCAGCATCGGAAACAAACCTGGGCCGGGCTCTGCGGGACTGAGTCCCAACCCGTCTGGCAAGCGAAAAGACAACCAGATCTGTGCGCCGCCCAGGAGCATAAAAAATAAGGCTGCTAAGGCACTTGCCAAACGAGCACTCATTTTTTACTTAGGCCCAAGGACTTAAGCAGCACCTCATTTGCCCGATACGAATCCCACAACTCTGCGCGAAAGGCCTCTGGCTCTTTGATATCGATAATGTAACCACGCGCCTTGGCCTGCTCAGAAAAAGCGGGGCCTTCGATGCCCGCCTTGGCAGCTTTAAACAGTTTTGCTTTGACGTCTGCCGGAAGGTTTTTTGGTGCCACCAACGGATAATAGACACCCATTTCAACGTCAATCCCTAACTCTTTAAAACTGGGGACATCCGGAAACGTGCCACTGCGCTGCCCTTCAAACGTGCCCAACACCACAAGAGTGCCAGCTTTGACGTGGGGCAAGACCTCGGAAGGATGGGCCACCACGGCTTCGATATGCCCACCAAGCAAAGAGGGAATCGACTCAGCACCACTCGCGTAGGGAATATGACCCAGTTTGATGCCAGCTTTGGCATTGAGACTCGCAACGATCAAGTGCCCCACCGAACCGTTGCCCGGTGTACCGACACGAATTTTGCCAGGGTTCGCCTTTGCAAAATCGATTAGGGCTTTAGCGCTTTTTTGTGGCGCATTTGCTGGCACCGCCAGCACCATCGGCAAGTTCGCCACTTTAATAATTGGATCATAGTCATCAGGCGTTTTATAAGGCAAATCCTGTCGGTGTGGCTGCACCGTTAAGGTCGCCACTGCGCTAAGAACCAAGTTATACCCATCAGGCGCCAACCGGATGATCTCGGCAGTTCCAATGGTGCCCTGACCGCCGGGCCGATTCGTGACGGCCACCGCTTGCCCTAACTGCTCTTTCAGCGCCTCGCCAAACATGCGCGCAATGATGTCAGCACCACCGCCCGCTGGATAGGGCACCACGAGCGTCAGTGGTCGCGCTGGAAACTCTTGCGCGTGCGCGCTCTGGCCCGACAATAACGCCACGGCTAACAAACCGACTACACCACCCAGGATTCTTTTCAACATATTATTTTCCTTTTTTGAAGACTCGTGTTCTTCGATTACGTTGGCTTATTTCAAAGATGCAACTCCACTTAACCGAACTAAAGCTTGTGCCTGACTTAGCTCACCAGCAATAAACGAGGCGGTTTGCGCAGAACTCAAATACGCGGGCTCCATCCCCATCTCTCGATATAACTGCGGCGCAACAGCGACCAAAGCTGCCTTGCAGGTCTCACTCAGTCGCTGCAGTGTCGTTGTCGCTGAGCCCGCCGGCGCCATCAACGCGTTCCACGATTGAAAAGACAAGTCACAGCCCTGTTCAAGCATGGTTGGCACTGCTGCCAGCGAGGCTAGTCGCTCGGGCGCAAACACCCCGATGATGCGATTACCTTGCCCAGCAAGCGCAACAGCAGTAGGCAACTGTTCTGCAATCAAATCAGCTTGCCCTTGTTTGAGCGCCTCGATGGCGGCTGCAGCGCCAGCAAACGGCTGATGCTGCATCTCGATGCCTAACGTGCGTGCACACGCCGCCATTCCGATATGCGGCAAGCCGCCCGGACCTGGCGATGAATAGATCAGTGGCGTCGAGCTATTTTTTGCTCTTAACAAGAGATCTGCTACACAGTTCAGCCCGCTGCTAGCAGAGGCAATTAAAACGCTCGGGGTCGAGGTCACCCGACAAACAGGGACAAATGACTGCTGTGCGTCGTAGCCAACTTGGTTCACCAGAGGCTGATACAACAACGGCCCCTGCGAGGCAAACAGTAGCGTCAGACCGTCTGCCTGCGCCTGAGCCACTTCAAGTGTGCCCACCGCGCCCGTGCCGCCGGGGCGATTGCTAAGCTTGATCTCTTGGCCCAAATGCTCAGACCAAACGCTTAAAAACATCTTGAGAATCAAATCAATCCCGCCGGCTGGAAACGGCACCACAACGGTAATTGAAGAGCCGGCCCCATGTTCGCTGACAGGTTTTGTCGCCAGCGTTGTCGCTTGAGTGCTCATTAGGCGATCCCCACTGGCTCAGCCAACACGTCGAGTATTTTCCCAGGACGCGCAAGCATTAGGGCGTGTAACTGACCCCGCAGCTCAGCATAGCCAAGATCCTCAAAACGATTCACCATTTGTTGCGGGTCCGCCTGAAGGTCGTAGAGTTCTCCGCTTCCAGATCCCAACTCAAAGGTGCAGCTGTAGCGCGAAGTTCGCACGTTACGCAACTGCAACGCCACACCGAGCCTAGAAGGGTGAACATGCCACTCGCTCCAGACACAGTCACGGACTTCAGTTCCTGCTAAAACCGGCACGAGAGACCGACTTTGCTCGCTGGTACAAGCCAGACCCGCGCGCTGCTCGAAAGTCGCCGCCAGGTCTAGCGTAGACACCGGCGTTTCAATTACCGTTCCGGCCTCAATGCCCGGACCTGCCATGATCAGCGGCACACGCAAGACCCCCTCATACATCATCGGCCCTTTTAAATACAAGCCATGATCACCCAACATATCTCCGTGATCACTTGCAAAAACGATCAAAGTATTCTCGAACTGTCCATTTTGTCTTAAGCCTTCAATTAATCGGCCCACCTGGTGATCAACATGAGAAATCATTCCGTAGTAGTTGGCCATCATTTCAGCGAGCTGTTGATCGGATTGCGGTGGTACCTTAAAACCTTCTTGACGAAACTTGGCCAACTCGGGATCAGCGATCTGAGGTTGACCTTCAAGTGCGGCGCGATGCCACCAAGGGCGTTGGTCGAGATCCAGGTGACGGTGCTCTGGTAACTTCATCCGTGCCGGGTCGTACATAGCATTCCAAGGGGCCGGACAATCAAACGGATGATGCGGATCCGGAAACGAAGCCCAGGCAAAAAATGGCCGCTGCGCCGACTGCTGCTGCATAAAGGCCAGAGTCCGATCGGCTACCCACGCGCTGCTATGCCATGCGGCCGGCAAAGCTGAATCCCAAGTCTGCGCCGCGCCACTGCCCTCGGTCAAACTTTGTTGCCAAAGCGCCAGAGCCTCAGGGTGCGACAGAAAAAAATGTTCGAAGCGATGAATCGGTGGAGCACTGCTTGGCATTCTGCTGCGGTGAAACTTACCTAAGGAGGCAAGCTCAACGTGCTCGAAACCCATATACGGGCCGAACCAGTCGTCAGGATAATCAAGCGCGCTTTGACGTGACTCGGGCGAGCCGGTAGCGGCGAAAGTAATTTTTGAGGAAAAATGCGCTTTACCCACAAAGGCGGTGGCATAGCCGCTCCTGCCAAGCACCGCCGCCATCCCGAGCTGACCCATGGCAGGGTCCATGTCAACGCCGTTATCCCAAACCCCGTTGGTCAAGGGCAAGCGTCCAGTCAAAATCGCACAACGGGCAGGCTGGCATACAACGCTGGGTGAAATACAGTTTGAAAATCTAGCGCCAGAATGCGCCAGTGCATCTAAGTGCGGCGTTTTGACTTGTTCATTTTCGTAGCCAATGCAATCCGCACGCTGCTGGTCTGTCGTAATGAACAAAATGTTTGGACGAGTCGCCATGGTTATACCGAGTCCTTCCCAATCCGTGGAATCGGATGCGTGTCTAGCCCGATGCAGACGTTGCGCGTTTCCATATAGAAGTCAAAGCTCCAGTTACCACCGTCGCGTCCGATACCACTTTCTTTCATTCCGCCAAACGGCGTCGAAAGATTGCGCGAAATCTCGGTGTTGACCCAAACCATGCCAGAATCGAACGCACGCGCCAAACGATGTGCCCGCCCCAAGTCACTCGTCCAAAGATAGGTCGACAAACCATAACGACTGTCATTAGCCAAGGCCAGCGCGTGCGCCTCGTCTTTAAAGGGCATCACCGCTAACACCGGGCCAAACACCTCTTCTTTGGCGATGCCCATGTCTGGCGTGACCGCCGAAACCACTCTTGGTGCGAGCCAGTGGCCTGCTGAGGGCAATTCGGCTGCGTTACTCGGCGTACCGCCGCAACGCAGCACCGCACCGGCCTGCTCTGCGCTTTGGCAAAACTCGCGAACGCGATCGAGCTGTCGAGCATGAATCAACGGCCCGACTTCAGTGGCTGGATCAAACGGGTTGCCCACCCGAATGCTCTGAGCGCGCTGAACCAACCGTTCAACAAACCGATCGTGAAGCGACTCTTGCACTAGCAATCTTGAACCCGCATTGCAACGCTGACCGTTGAGGCTAAAAACCATAAACGACACGGCATCTAGAGCCCGCTCAAAATTCGCATCATCAAATACGACGACCGGGCTTTTTCCGCCGAGTTCAAAATGCACGCGCTTCAAACTCTTTGCACCCTGTGCCATGATGTGCGAGCCCGTGCTGGTGCCACCGACAAAGCCGATCGCCTTAATCAAAGGCTCTTGCGTCAGCGCCTGGCCTGTAGTTTCTCCTAATCCATGCACAACATTTAACACACCAACTGGCAAACCCACTTCAAGCGCGAGTGTCGCCAAAAGCGTGGCAGTCAAAGGACTCCATTCGGCCGGCTTATGAACGACCGTACACCCTGAAGCGAGCGCGGGGGCAATCTTCCAGGTTGCCAGCATAAACGGCATATTCCACGGTGTGATGATCCCGACCGGGCCGATCGGCGTGCGCATGGTGTAATTCAAATGCGTCTCAGTCGGATAGGAGTGCCCATCAGCCGCTTGTCCACACAAATCCGCAAAATAGCGAAAATTCTCTGCGCCTCGCGTCGCAGTTTTAGTGGTGAACTTTAGCGGCTGACCAGTATCGGCAGTTTCGATGAGCGCAATTTGTTCAGCGTGTGCCTCCAAATGATCCGCGATCGCATGCAAGACATCGCGTCTTCGCGCGGCGGGCCATTTACGCCAATCGTCAAACGCGGCGTTCGCGGCCAGGCTCGCGGCATGTACGTCGGCCGCCGTCCCTGCAGCGGTGACGTTAAGCAGCGAGCCATCAAAGGGCGAGAAGTTCGAGAATACTTCACCGTTAAGACTCGGACACGAACGCCCAGCGATCACATGTTGCAAAACTGGCGTAGCCATGGCGTCGATCAACGTCTGCGCGTGCTGACGTTTCGTGTCTGCAACCGAGGAGATATGATTTGACGATCTTTCTGTGAAGCTCTGGGTCATTGCAATTCGATCCTTTTCATTTGAATTAATTTTTCCCAACGCGTAGCATCGGCCTGAACACGCGCGCGTAAGACTTGTGCCGTTGCGGGCGTCGGCTCGATGCCCGCGCTAAAAAACGTTTGAAGTATCTCCGGCTCACTGAGCGCTTCGGTTAAAACTAGTTGAAGATGCGCGCTGACGTTTAAGTCAAGTCCCGTAGGCGCGAAGACTCCGATCCACCCGCCAACTTCGTAACCAGACAGTCCCAGTTCTGCAACGGTCGGAATGTCAGGAACCAAGGATGAACGTTGCGCTGTCGTGACCGCTAACACGCGCAAAGCGCCGGCCTTAATATGCACCTGCGCCGCTGACAGCGCCGGGAACATGACCTGTAAGCGCGCGCCCAACAAGTCCGTCATCGCGGGTGCGGCACCTTTATAGGGAACGTGCAGCATTGACACGCCCGTCATACTTTCTAGCAACTCACCCGCAAGATGCACGCTCGTGCCAACGCCCGGCGAGCCATACGTCACCTCACCCGGGTGCGCTTTCGCATAGGCAAGAAAGCCAGCTAAATCTTGCACCGGCAAGCTGCGGGGCACCACCATCACGCCTGGCACCTCGGCCACCAACAAGATCGGCTCAAGATCGCGGGCAAACACATAGGGTAAGTTTTTGTACAGCAGGTTGCCGATCGCGTTACTGGCGCTCCCCATCAGCAGGGTATAGCCATCGGGTCGTGCGGCGGCAACCGCGGCTGTGCCGATCGCGGCTCCGGCGCCAGGCCGATTCTCAACGATGACTGACTGCCCTAGCTTTTTGTGCAAGGCGGGCGCAAGGATACGCGCAGCACTGTCAGCCGCGCCCCCAGTGACAAAGGGCACGACCAGACGAAGCGGTTTCTCGGGCCAGGACGCCACGCCCGCGCCGCTGGCAGGCGCGCCAGAACCGACTCCCACTTGCGCCTGCGCAGCTTGGGCGATGCAGCCTAAGCCCAATAAAGCGACCAAGGTCGCCCTCAAGCCGCGGCTGGCGTTCCCGAGCTTGTCCCGCTTGCGCGTGATTAACTTTGCCAACTTTGCCCCGTCAATAATTATTATGGTTTCAGTTTAGAAAGTACTTATAAATTACACAATTCGAATTATTTAATTTACTATTTCATATAACTTATTTATTAACCTATGCTTAACCCAAACTTAAAACACCTAAGAATTTTTATCGAGATCGCACGGCGCGCCAGTTTTCGACGCGCCGCGAACGCCCTGCACCTGAGCGAACCTGCCACCAGTCAGGCGATCGCTCAACTTGAGTCGTTACTCGATGTCAAGTTGTTCGACCGTACGACACGTTCAGTGCGCCTGACAGAGGCAGGTTCAGTTTTTTTAATCGATGCCGAACGCTTACTCGAAGGCTTGGATCAGTCTGTCGCCGCGCTGCGCGAATTCGCAACGACCGGGCGCGGCCGCGTCACCCTTGCCTGCCTGTCTTCGGCGGTTTACAGCCTGTTACCCCCCGTACTGACCGAAATGAAGCGACGCTATCCCAAGATCGACGTCGTGTTTTTAGATGACAATATGCGGGGCATCATGCACCGCGTCGACACGGGCGAGTGCGATATTGCGATCGTCAGCGAAGACCCTCTGATTAAAGCAGATTTAGCCATTCCTCTTTTGCTCGACTCCTTCCAAGTCTTATGTCCAGCCACCCACCTTTTAGCAAAAAAAAGCAGGGTGACGGGCGCCGACCTGAGTAAACAAGATTTGGTCTTACTCAGGCGAGGCTCAGGCATACGTGACGCCTTCGATCGCGCCGTTGAGCGCTTAAACCTACAAGTGAACGTCGTTTACGAAACCACCCAGATTCAAACGCTTCTAGGCCTGGTTGAAGCAGGCCTTGGGGTCACCGTTTTACCCTCAATGTTGTGCCCGGGCCCCACGCACCTAAGCTTTGCCGTCAGACCTTTGAGCCGTCCCGCAGTCGTACGCAAACTCGGTTTGATTTTTCCGCCAGGCAAAGAACCTTCGCTCGCCGCCCGAGCGCTGGCAGAGGTGATGCGCCAGACAATTGGCGCAGAGTCAATGTCCCCGCCCCCCGGAGTCACAAAAATTTAATCTCSGCTGCTCATTTTGAACGCACYACCCAGCCTGCGCCCGGCCTGAACATCCTTTTGTGTTGCAGAGCTTTCGCCCCCACAGGTCGATGAGTTTTTGTCGCGTTAAGGGTATTGTTCCACCAAAGCCCGGTGAACCCAGTCTCGGCTTTAAAATCGTAATATGAACCCAACGATCCGCATTACTGGCGCGCGCCAGAACAACCTCAAGAATCTTGACCTCACCCTGAACACTGGCGATCTAACCGTTATCACGGGTGTCAGCGGCTCGGGCAAGAGTTCACTGGCCTTTGATACGCTTTACGCAGAGGGGCAGCGGCGCTACGTCGAAACCTTCTCGCCTTACGCRCGGCAGTTTTTAGACCGCATGGATAAGCCGGTCGTTGATCGCATTGAGGGCATCTTGCCAGCGATTGCGATTGATCAGACCAACCCAGTGCGCAGCTCACGCAGCACTGTGGGCACCATGACCGAGCTGAACGATCATTTGAAGCTGCTTTTTGCGCGCGGCGCGCAATTAGTTTGTCGCGGCTGTGGGCAAGCGGTCTGTCGCGACAGCACGGCATCGATTTTTTCTGCCATGGCTCAGCGCGCTGCCCAGGCCGGCAATCCGCGCTTGGTCGTGACGTTTCCTGTGCAAGTGCCAGCCAACTTTACCGAAGATGAGGTACGGGGCTTTTTGGATCAACAAGGCTACACCCGTGTACATGCGGACGAGAGCCCGACGCAGCCGAACGCAGTCGCTGCTGCCGTCCCAGCTAAGCCCGTCAAAAAGACTTCAAAAAAATCGGCGATGCTATCGCCTCAATTACGCACGCTTCGCGTGGTGCAAGACCGGTTTCGCTTTGAGGGGGCCGAGGCTTCGCGGGTCATGGAGGCCTTTGATATTGCCTTAAAAATGGGCAATGGGTTGATCGCCGTGCATGCGCTTGATCAAGACGGCGTCGACACCGAAGTCTGGAAATTCAGCGACAAGCTGCACTGCGCTGACTGCAACATCAGTTACAGCGACCCTTTGCCCAGCACGTTTTCGTTTAACTCGCCGCTTGGCGCCTGTGAGGCTTGTCGCGGTTTTGGTCGCGTGATCGGGATCGATTTTGGTTTAGTCATCCCCGACGAGAACAAAACACTCGAACAAGGTGCTGTGAAGCCTTGGCAAACGCCAAGCTACAAAGAGTGCCACGAAGAGCTGCTCAAGTACGCCAAACGCGCCAATGTTTCAGTCAACACCGCGTGGCGCCATTTGCCCCAAGAGCACAAAGACTGGGTGCTCGATGGCGACCCACTTTGGAAAGGCGGTAGCGGCGCCTGGAAAACTCAATGGTACGGCGTACAAAAATTCTTTAACTGGCTTGAGACCAAGTCATACAAAATGCACGTGCGGGTGTTGCTGTCAAAGTATCGCAGCTATACCCCCTGCCCCACCTGTCATGGAGCGCGCCTAAAGCCCGATGCGCTGCTCTGGAAAATCGAACACAAATCGATTCAAGATTTGATGTTGACCCCGATCGTTAAATTACGCGCGTTTGCCGATACGCTGAAGTTTGACGGTGGGCTCGATGCCGCAATGGATCTGGTGTTAACCGAAGTGCGTGCACGACTAAAGTTTTTGTGTGACGTTGGCTTGGGATACCTGACGCTTGATCGACAAAGCCGTACGCTCTCGGGCGGCGAGGTGCAACGCATCAACCTGACTACTGCGCTAGGTACGTCTTTGGTCAATACCCTGTTTGTGCTGGATGAGCCCTCAATTGGCCTGCACCCACGCGACATTCATCGAGTCGTTGAAGTGATGCATCGCTTGCGTGACGCGGGTAATACCTTGGTTGTGGTCGAGCATGATCCACAGGTGATGATCGCCGCCGACCGTGTCATTGACGTGGGTCCGGGCCCCGGCGAGCGTGGGGGTCAGATCGTATTTGATGGCACGCCCTTTGAACTGCGCGACGCGACAACCTTAACCGGCCAATACATGGGCGGCCGCATGAAGGTCGAAGCTCCCAGGCCTTTACCGGTTGCGCCCAACACCCCTCGCCTGCTCCTTGAAGGCGTGACGGCTAATAATCTCAAAAATGTTTCAATCGAAATCCCGCTCGGTCGTTTAGTCTGTGTCACAGGCGTCTCGGGCTCGGGTAAGTCGACCTTGATCCAAGATGTGCTCTATCCAGGTTTACTCAAGATCATGGGTAAACCGACCGAGTCGCCCGGCGCCTTTGACCGGCTTCTGGGTGCCGAGCAACTTGCCGAAGTCGTCATGGTCAATCAGGCCCAGATTGGCAAAACTGCTCGTTCGAATCCAGCCAGCTATGTCGGCGCGTTTGATCCGATTCGCAAACTGTTTTCTCAAGCGCCGGTTGCTCGCGAGCGGGGCTACACCGCCGGCACCTTTAGTTTTAACAGCGGCGATGGGCGCTGCCCGACCTGCGGTGGCACGGGCTTTGAACACGTCGAGATGCAGTTTTTATCTGACGTTTATATTCGTTGCCCAGACTGCGATGGCACGCGCTTTAGACCTGAAGTGCGTGAAGTTGAAATCGAACATCTGGGCCGACGCGCTTCGATCGATGCCGTGCTCGACATGACGGTCTCTGAAGCACTTGACTTTTTTAAAGGCCTGCGTGATGTGCAGCTTGGCTTGGCGCCGCTTGAGGATGTGGGCCTTGAGTACGTCAAGCTCGGCCAGCCTGTGCCCACGCTCTCGGGCGGCGAAGCGCAACGTTTAAAGCTAGCGGGTCACTTAGCCGAAGCCGCCCGCGGCGGCATCTCGACGGCCAAACTTGCCAAAAAAGGCAGTTTATTTTTATTCGATGAGCCTACTACTGGTTTGCACTTTGATGATGTGGCGCGTTTGATGCGTGCCTTCAGAAAATTACTCGGTGCTGGCCACACACTATTAATCATTGAGCACAATCTTGATGTGATTCGTGCGGCAGACTGGGTGATTGATTTAGGGCCAGAAGGTGGTGACGCGGGTGGCGAACTCATTGTTTCAGGTAGCCCTGAACAAGTCATGGCACACGCCACTTCGCATACCGGCGCAGCGCTACGCGATTATGCGGTCGCCATGACGCCTGACGCGATTGGTGCGTCGATGCTCGACGTTCTCGCAACCGACGATCCTCGACAAGCAGCCCACGCGTTGCGCGAGCCCGCTGGCGCAACGGGTAACTCGCTAGGCCGTTCGCTACAAACCGTCTTAAAAGAGAAACGTCGCGCCGCTACCAGCATTGATATCTTGCATGCGCGCGAGCACAATCTTAAAAATATCAACGTCAGTATCCCGCACGATAAGTTCACCGTCATCACGGGGGTATCGGGTTCGGGTAAGTCAACGCTGGCGTTCGATATCTTGTTTAACGAAGGGCAACGCCGTTACCTTGAATCGTTAAATGCCTATGCGCGCGCGATTGTGCAACCTGCAGGCAAGCCAGACGTCGACGCTATTTTTGGCATCCCACCTACCGTCGCGATTGAACAGCGTACCAGTCGTGGCGGTCGAAAATCCACCGTTGCAACGATGACTGAAATTCATCATTTCTTGCGGCTGTTGTACATGAAACTGGGCACGCAGATGTGCCCACAATGTCAGGTCAGCGTCGAACCACAAAGTGCCAATCAGATCGTGGCTCGGATTATGCGCGACTATAAGGGGCAGCGCATCGGTTTGCTGGCACCGTTAGTCACAGCCCGTAAAGGCTTYTATACTGATCTGGCGAAATGGGCTGCTGGCAAGGGTTACACCCATCTACGGGTAGATGATRAATTTATTGGTACCGCAAAGTGGCCGCGTTTAGATCGGTTTAAAGAACACACCATTGAGTTACCCGTGGCCGATCTCGTGGTTGGCACTGACAACGAAGCTCAACTGCGTGAAAGYGTGCGCAGCGCGCTCGAGCATGGCCAAGGCGTAATGAGTGTGGTGTGGTCGCTCGACAGGCTGCATGCTGACATGTCAGCCAAACTCGATCAAACGCATTTCTCGGTCAAACGTGCATGTCCAAGCTGTGGCACAAGCTTTCCAGAACCCGATCCGCGTATGTTTTCGTACAACTCAAAGCACGGTTGGTGTCACGGTTGTTTTGGCACCGGCTTAAAGTTACAGGGCTTTGACGAAGCACAAACCGGCGAAGAGACCGCCTGGAACGCCTGGTTCGAAGGCGAGGCAACGACCTGCACGAGTTGTCAGGGTGCGCGTTTAAATCCTATTTCACGCGCAGTGCTGTGGCGCGATAAATCGATTGCCGAGCTTGCGGGCTTGGCTGTCTCGGATGCTCACACTTTTTTTACGGCGTTAGTTTTGCGCGGACGCGACGCAGAGATTGCGCGCGACATCTTGTCTGAGATTCGTGGTCGTCTGCAGTTTATGCAAGAAGTTGGTCTAGGCTACCTGGCACTGGATCGCGCCGCGCCAACGCTGTCTGGCGGTGAAGCCCAACGCATACGACTGGCCGCGCAACTAGGTTCAAATATGCAAGGCGTTTGCTATGTGCTTGACGAACCCACGATTGGTTTACACCCGCGCGATAATCGAATCTTATTGGGAGCCTTGTCGCGACTTGAAAAAAATGGCAATACCTTGGTAGTGGTTGAGCACGACGATGACACCATTCGCCGCGCCGAACACATCATTGATATCGGCCCCGGCGCGGGCATTCGCGGCGGGCGCGTGGTAGCCCAAGGCAGTTTGCAAGACCTGATGGATGCGCCAGAGTCTACAACTGGGCATTACTTAAAGCACCCCTTAGCGCACCCTCTGCAGCCACGCAGGCCGGTCGCAAAAGATACGCCGATGATCACCGTCAAGGGTGCAAAACTGCATAACTTGCGTCACCTCACGGCACATTTCCCAATTGGACGCCTGAGCGTAGTCACAGGTGTATCWGGCTCAGGCAAGTCTACGCTCGCCCGTGAAGTGTTGCTCGATAATCTAGGTGCGGCAGTTTCGCTGCGCGCAGACCCACAATGGCACGGCTGTGAAAGCATTGAGGGTTGGAACTCGATCGATCGCGTACTTGAAGTCGATCAAACGCCGATTGGTAAAACACCACGCTCGTGCCCCGCAACCTATATCGGCTTTTGGGATGATGTGCGCAAGCAATTTGCCGATACCCAAGAGGCGCGGATCCGTGGCTGGGGCGCAGGACGCTTTTCGTTTAACACCGGCGATGGTCGCTGCCCGTTGTGCGAAGGACAAGGCATGCGCACCCTTGAGATGAGCTTTTTGCCGGACATTAAGGTGCCCTGTGACGCTTGCGGTGGCGCGCGTTTTAATACCGATACCTTGGGTGTACGCATGCGCGAGAAGCACGCAGGTGCAGTGCTGTCGCTTGAAGTCGATGATGCGATTGGCTACTTCGCCGCACATCCAAAAATTCGACATCCACTGCAACTGATGCAAGATGTCGGGTTGGGCTACATCACGCTCGGACAGCCCTCACCCACGCTGTCGGGGGGTGAAGCGCAGCGGATCAAGTTAGTCACCGAACTTGCAAAAGCCCGGATGACGGAAGGCGTGATCACCACCGGTCGCGCGTCGCGACTGCCTCATACACTTTACGTGCTAGATGAACCAACCGTTGGCCTGTCMATGGCAGACGTCGAGAAGCTCATCCGTGTGTTGCATCGGCTCGTTGAGGCTGGCAATACCGTAGTTGTGATTGAGCATAATCTTGACATCATTGCCGAGGCCGACTGGCTACTGGATTTGGGTCCAGAGGGCGGCACAGGTGGCGGCAAGTTGGTGATCGAAGGGACTCCCGAGCAGGTGATGGCCGTACGTTCAAAATCGCACACTGGCGAAGTGCTTTATGAGTTTATGCATCGTGCTTAACGGCATGCTGCAACGACACAATGGCACCTCTCAGACTAGAGGCGCGCGTCAGCGACGGAGTCAAGCGTGAAGGACAGAACGGCATTTCCCAGAGCAAGGCAATCGACGTGACGCTGTGCCGTTTTGAAGATCGGCTGGCGGGCGAAGCAAAGGTCTTGTCTGGGTTGCGCCAACGCATCACTGCCTGTAGCGCGACCGAACTGCCTGCGGCCTTCGCAGCCATCGAGGCTGCGCAACGTGCCGGATACTGGATCGCTCTCATGCTCGACTACGAGCTCGGCGAGTGGTTTGAGCCAGCGCTGCAAACGACCGCAGGCGCGGCTCAAACTCAACTGCCAACACCCTCGAGCGTTAGTCAAACTGACCTCAACCCCCACAGCCGTTTAACCGCCCTCGTCTTCGATTCAATCGTCGTTGAAAAGCCGTGGGATCACAGCAGACCTGACTCGGCTGCAGCTCGGGCGTGCATTACCTCAGTCACAGCAAGCCTGTTGCGAGCCGATTACTTTGACAGGATTCAAAAAATCAAAGAATGGATCGCGCAGGGCGAGGTCTATCAAATCAATAGCACCTTTGCCCTGAACGTATCTACACAAGGCTCTGCACAAGAGCTGTATCGTCAGCTCGCCAATCAACACCCAAGCGCGCATGCCGCGTTTATCGAAGACGCTGAACAAACAGTTTTGTCGTTTTCACCAGAGTTGTTTTTGCAACGCCGCGGTACAACGTTAATCACTCGCCCGATGAAAGGAACCGCCCCCCGCTCAAACGACCCACTTGAAGATCAACGTCTTGGTCAAGGCTTACAAGCAAGCGCAAAAGACCGAGCTGAAAATCTGATGATCGTCGACCTGTTGCGCAATGATCTGGGGCGTATTGCGACACCAGGGACTGTGATTGCAGCGCCTTTGTTTTCGCTTGAAGCGTATCCCTCGGTATGGACGATGACCTCGACCATTCAAGCGATAATCGCAACCAACACCTCACTTGAGACAATCTTACGTGCACTATTTCCGTGTGGCTCGATCACCGGYGCACCTAAAATCGCAGCGATGAAACGTATTCAACAAACAGAAGCGCAAGCGCGTGGTTTGTATTGTGGCAGCCTGGGTTGGCTCGCACCCAATGGTGATTTCTCGCTGAATGTCGCCATTCGCACGCTGCTACTCAAGCAAGACGGGAGCGGTCTGTATCACGTTGGCGGCGGCATTGTGCACGACTCGGTCGCGGCGCTTGAGTGGGACGAATGCCACTGGAAAGCTCGAATCGTGATTGACAGACCCGAACTCGCTCAGCCTCAACCGCATCCAAATCTTGCATTGCCTCGATCTGAGTAACATAGTGATTTCCTTGAAAGGCAACCACGCCGCCATTGTATTGAAAATGACAACGAATGCCCACCGTTTTGAATTAATTGAAACCATGCGCGCCGATTCGCAAGGTCGGATCCCAATGCTTCTCGGGCATTTACTACGTCTGCAAACGTCTGCGCTGAGCTTGGGGTTTAACTGGCCTGGCCGCGTCACCGTTGAGCAAGCGATTCAAAACGCGCTATTGAAGATGACGACGTCAACCGGTAGCACGCGGGTGCGCCTCATCATGACACCCAACGGCGAGCTTCAAATCACCACCGCACCGCTGCCTGCGCTGCAGGCACGCCCTTTGGTTGCGCTTGCACCACTCACACTCGACAGCCATGAGTCACTGCTTCAACATAAAACAACCCACCGCCCTTGGTACGAGCCAACAACCCAGTGGCTTACCGCGCATCACGATTTTTTTGATTTGATTTTTGTCAACGAGCGCGGCGAGTTGTGCGAAGGCAGTCGCTCAAATATTTATATTAAACAAGACAATGACTGGGTGACGCCGCCCTTAGCCTGCGGCTTACTGGGCGGCGTCATGCGAGAGCATTTGTTAAGCACGCATCAAGTACGAGAAGCCGTACTGACGCGCACCGATTTTGAACAACCGGCAGCTAGCCTCAGGCTATCCAATGGGCTGCGCGGTTGGTTTAACGTGCAGCGAACAGAATCACTCTTTCCAAGGCGCACGTTTCCATAACTCGAGCAGGTCTTTTTCGGTAGAGAGCAGTTCTTTTTCGTAAGCTGCTGGGGCCAGGTAGCGCACAGGGGCAAACAACAAAGCCGCTTGCTTTAAATAGCCAGGATCCGCGGCGGCTTGAGCAATGGCCTTGACCAGTTTCTCGCGAATATCAACGGGCAACCCTTTCGGTGCAGCAAGCCCACGCAACGAAGCGCTTTCCATCTGAAACCCCTGCTCTGCAAACGTGGGGGTATCAGGTGCCAAGTTTGTACGCTTCAGCGACATCTGACCCAACATACGCATTGGGACGCCACCTTGCATGAATTGCAACGCTTCTCCGACGTTGATCGCCCCAACCACTAACTGCCCGGTCAGCAGGCCGGTACGCACTTCGGCCGATCCTTTGTAAGGAATGTGCGTCATTTTGACGCCCGCAGCACGTTCAAAAAATAGCATCGCTAAATGATCATCAGAACCAACGCCTGTCGAGCCCACGGTCACTTTMCCGGGATTCGCCTTCGCGTATGTCACGAGGTCTTTTAGGTCTTTCATGGGRCTGGCGCTGTTCACAGTGAAAGCACCAGGATCATCTACCAAATTGCCGATCAGATCGAAACCCCTCCAGGTATAGTTGGCCTGACGCTCGATTGGAATCGAAATTAGATTGGGAGTGTTCAAAAAGCCGATAGTGTATCCGTCGGGTGCAGCCTTTGCGAGTTCTGTAAATCCGATCGCACCGCCCGCCCCCGCTTTATTGCTCACAACAACTCGCGCATCGTTACCCAGATATTTTTCAAGATAGGGAGCAATCAGTCGAGCGATTAAATCGGTGCCGCCGCCAGGCCCATAGGCGACGAGCATCGTGATGGGTTTCTCGGGATAGCCCGCAGCACTCGCCCCTGCAGTCAGGCCTAACAACAGCGCACCAGAGATTAATGCACGCTGCACAAAGTTCTTCAAAAAWWTTTTCATCGTAACGTCCCCATGTTAAGTAAAGTTACCGTGCTAGCCAAACATCTTTTTATACCGTTCAAGAAACACGGGCCAGACTTCTGGGTTGGCCATGCGAGGTGCGCGCTGTCCTTTCAACATACCCTCAATTTGCTCAGCTGCCATCGAGGCCGCGTTACGTCGCGCCTCGTGGGTGACACCAGCAATGTGATAGGTTGCCGTCACGTTTGGCAAAGACAGTAAAGGGTTATCTTGTGCGGGTGGTTCAACCGACCATACATCCAACCCAGCGCCCGACAAATGACCGCCACGCAACGCCTCGTATAACGCCGTTTCGTCATGAATCCCACCACGCGCTGTTGACATAAACACAGCGCCTTTTTTCATCGCACGATATTGCTCAGCACCAAAATAGTTCAACGTTTCTGGCGAACGTGGGCAATGCACGGTAATCACATCCGCTTGCGTCAGCAACTCGTTAAAACTCACCGCCTTTGCGCCACGCGCTTGAATCTCGTCGTCAGACAAAAAGGGATCGTGTCCGATAATCGTCATGCCAAATGCCTTGGCCAATTGCGCGACACGTCGTCCGATATTACCCATCCCCACGATACCAAGCGTCAAACCACGAATCTCGTTACCCATCAAGTCTTCACGTGTGGTGTAAGCATTGGCACGCATAATGCGATCACAAGCCGTGATGCGATGCTTAACAGACAGCAACAAACCCATCGCATGCTCAGCCACTGAATCCGCGTTGCAACTCGATTGATTCACCACCAAAACGCCATGACGATTACAGGCCGCAAGATCGACCGGATCGTAGCCCGCGCCCGAAGCCGAGGCGCACAACAAGTTGGGACTCTTTTTAAGCAAGTCTTCGTTGACCCACCAATGAGTTGGCACCTCGTCGCGCGCTGCACAGATGTGATACACATGGGCATTTTTAAATACCTCAAGCGTTTTCTTTTCGTCGTCTGTGTAACGACAGACCGTGAGGTCGATATCCAACACTCTCTTAAGATGTTGATCAAACACAGGGTTCAACCAAAAATCAAAACGTACGACTTGCTTTCTCATTTTTGTCTCTTATGGTCATGCGTGCGGTTTTTCAATTATTACAAGACGCCTTTGGCATGTAGCGCCTGATCGACCCACGAGCGATCGAGTGTGCCCTTGGCGATTTGAGCAAGAATGTTCTTTTCTTTTTTCTCGACGGCTTCGACGAGTTTGGCCAACGCATCGGCACCTTGCGGGCGGATCGCAAACAAACCATCGTGATCGCCAACAATAATATCGCCGGGATGCACAATCATGCCATCGATCGACACAGTCACGTTAATTTCGCCAGGGCCTTCTTTATAAGGACCACGATGCGAAATCGAACGGGCAAAAACCGGAAATTTACCTTTACTCAGACTGTCAGAGTCGCGGATCGGGCCGTCGATAACCATACCCGCAATCTTGCGACTCGCGGCCAGCGTTGACATGATCTCGCCGATGATGGCGTTACGCTGCAGGCCACCTGCATCCACTACGATCACATCGCCCGGGGCCGCCATATCAATCGCTTTGTGCACCATCAAATTATCACCAGGTGCTGTCTTGACCGTAAAGGCGCGACCCAGAATTTTTCCGCCTTTATGAAAGGGGCGCAAATCCACGGTTCCGTTGGTGCGACTCATGACGTCGCTGATGTTTGCAACCGCGAGTTTTGCAAAACGCTTAAGCGTAGCATCACTGACCGTGTGCTTGTGTGTATAAATGGCGAATCCGAGTTGTGACATATCTGCTCCAAAAAAATAAGTAAACGATCTTTGGTATAAAAAAATAATAACTTTTTTATTGTTTGGCGTGAACTGTGCCGACGTGCAGCAACGAGTCAGGTGTCAGTTCGCTTAACTTGTTAATCCCCATCATAGCCATGTTACGCGACACCTCTTGCTGCAAAAGCGAAATCCCGTGAGCAACACCCTCTGGCCCACCGACTGCTGCCGCGTAATTAAAGGGTCGCCCTAAAAACACACTGCGAGCACCCAAGGCCAAGGCTTTCATCATATCGCTACCGCGACGCACGCCGCTATCAAGCATGACTGGACCGTCTTTGAACTGCTCAACGATCTGCGGCAAGACTCGCAACGGCGCCACAGCACCATCTAACTGGCGACCACCGTGATTCGAGACAATCACGCCATCCAACCCAAATTGCCTCGCTAGCGCCGCATCGGCCGGGTGCAAAATGCCTTTGATCACTAAAGGGCCTTTCCAGCGTTTACGGATCTCGCGCACATGATCCCAGCTTAATTGACCGCGCGCCGAGAAGTCTCGGGCAACGTTCGCTGAAATCACCGGTGCGCCGCGAGTCGCAAACGAATTCTCAAAGTGCGGCATCCCGTGATGCCACAGCGTTTTAAGCAGCGTGCCAAACAGCCAGCGGGGGTGCGTCACGCCCTGCCAGGCCAAGCGCAAGTTGGGTTGCAACGGCGTTGAGAAACCGGTGCGGACATTGTTCTCGCGATTAGATGAGGCTGGTGTGTCAACCGTTATCACGAGAGTTTTAAAACCGGCAGCTTCCACCCGATCGATCAAGGGGGCAATGTCTTCGGTCTTTCCATGTAAATAAGCCTGAAACCATGCATCGGGTGCGCGCTCAATGAGCTCTTCCATTTTGATCAATGACGAACCACTCATGATCATCGGGATATTGGCTTGCTTAGCCGCTTCGGCCAAGACGATGTCTCCGCGGTACGCGGACATCGCGGTGATCCCCATCGGCGCCATACCAAAAGGAGCGCTGTAGGTCTTACCAAAAATTTCAACTTGCTGGCTGCGGCTTGAAACATCGACCAGCGTGCGCGAAATGAATTCGTACTCTGCGAACACATCCCGATTGGCACGCAACGACTGACAATCTTCACAGGCGCCCGACACATATCCAAAGATCGGCCGCGGCAAGCGTTTTTCAGCCTCACGTTCAAAGTCGGCCATCGATAAAATTTTTGCTAATGCTTTACGTTGAGTCATGTCTTTATCGTCATTCGTAATTTATTGTTAGAGCGCGGCCCCAGCATGCGCGTGCAGGATAGTATTCACTGCTTGTGCCGCAGCCGCAAATCCCATCGCTGCTGTGACGGTAACCGTTGAACCATACCCAGCGCAAGACAGCCCTTGCAAAGGCTGCCCCCCTGCCGGTTGCCGCAGCACTGCAGGCAACCGGGTGGGTTGGTCAACCCACAGCACGCGTACCCCCATTTTAGGCACGCGCTTGAGCGCTTTGCCCGCGGCGTTGGACGCGCGCGCAAAACGATGATCCCGTCTTAAGATATTGCGCACTCGGGCCAATAAGGCGTCATGCGTGGCCTGGGCTAGGTCGCCTACCTGCAAAGCTAATGAATTGGTTTTCCCGCCAGCCCCACCGCACACGATTAAGGCTTGCTGACGTGCTCGCGACTGCAGCACCATCGCGATCTTGGCTGGAACTTGATCGGTGCAATCAAGCACAACACTCAGCCCAGCAGGCAGCAGCTGCTGGACATTGTCGGGTGTTAAAAAATCATCCACTAACGTCAAGCGACAGTCGGGATGAATGCTTTGAATTCTTTGGGCCATCGCCGCAATCTTTGACTGACCCAAGGTCTCAGTCAGAGCGTGCACCTGCCGGTTAATGTTAGATTCGGCCACATGATCAAGATCGATCAGCGTGAGCGCCCCCACACCGCTGCGGGCCAGCGCCTCTGCAGCCCAAGACCCCACGCCGCCAATGCCCACCACGGCCACATGAGCGTGCTGCAGCGCAACGCTCGTCTGTGCACCGTAAAGTCGCTCAAGCCCGCCGAAGCGGCGCTCGACATCAGAAGTGTGGCTCAATTGCTCTGTTAAGAGGTCTTTTTGCATGATCTACCCAAAAAACCGCACGGCACGCTCGACAAGAGCGCATCAGAGGAAGACAATTTACCCTTAATACTGTGAGCATGTCGCCCCCCCAACCTTCGCCCCAACCTCTACCGTCTGCTTTTGCCAGCGCGGGGGTTCTGTGTTTGTTGATCATGCTAGTGCACATCGCGATTTCGGGCGGCAGGGTCGCCGTCACCCTGACCGCACTCGAACTCGGACGCTCGACTCTTGAAGTGGGCGTACTGATCGCGGTGTTTGCGCTTTTACCGATGCTCTGTTCGGTCCAGGCCGGCCGTTTAATTGATTCGATCGGACCCTACAAGCCGATGCGGGCGAGTGCGATCATGGTGATTGTGGGATCCCTGATGCCATTTACCTGGCAAAGCCTACCGTCTCTCATGATTGCGGCATTGTTGATTGGTTCAGGTCACATGACCTTTCAAATCGCGGTGCAGCGCCAGATGGGTCAAAGCAGTGGCGAAGAACGCTTACGTAATTTTTCGTGGCTCTCCTTGTCAATGGCCACCTCGGGGCTAATCGGCCCGCTTGTCGCCGGCATCTCGATTGACCATCTCGGGCACCGAAGCGTCTTTGCCTTGTTAGCCATCTCGCCGATCCTGTGTTTTGTGGGTGTCCTGCGCATGAAGCGCTACTTAATCACCTCTCATATCAAAGCGCCCCCCAGCGAAGTCAAGCGCAGCGTCACCGACCTTTTTGCCAGCAAAGCACTACGCAGAGTGTTTATCGCGAACATGCTGCTTTCAAGTGCCTGGGACACGCACGGCTTTGTCGTTCCAATTTTTGGTGTCAGTGCGGGTTTGTCCGCCACAACTATCGGGCTCATTTTGGCGGCTTTTGCCTGCGCCACGATCGTCATCCGCATCGTGCTGCCCTGGATTCAACGCCATGTTCGCCCGTGGCAACTGATTCATGCTGCCTTGCTCGCCTCGGGCATTAACTTTTTGTTGTACCCGTTCTTCTCGCAAGTTTGGATTTTGATGTCAATGTCTTTTGTGCTTGGGCTGGCACTGGGCTCGACGCAACCCGGGATTTTGGCTCTGTTGCAGCACCATGCTCCTTCGGGTCGTGCAGGCGAGGCCTTTGGTTTGCGCATGGCCTTGATTAACGGCTGTCAAGTCACGTTACCACTGGCCTTTGGCGCCTTGGGTACCGTCATGGGAGGCGTCATGCCGTTGTTTTGGATCACCGCCGCAGCACTTGGTGCAGGCCGCTGGTTCACCCGCGATGCCAAAAACGAAAACCGCAGCACAACTGATACGCCCCAACCCACAACACCACCACCTCAATAACGCACATGTCTTTAACCCATCCGGCCCCGCCACCCGCAAATACCTTTCTGCGCTGGACTGAACAAGAGCGACTAGCCTCACTTGAGACTGCGCTTAAAGATTGGCGGGAAGGGCAAGATCTCTGGATTTTTGGCTATGGTTCGCTGATATGGCGACCCGAATTTGAGTTCATCGAGCAGCGTGCGGCTTCGCTAGAGGGCTATCACCGCTCGCTATGCCTGTGGTCGCGCATCAACCGGGGYACCCCTGAAATTCCCGGCCTGGTATTTGGTCTGGAGCAAACCGGTACCTGCCAGGGGATGGTGTTCAAAATTGCTGGTCAAAACGTCGAGCAGACCTTTGATGCCGTCTGGAAACGCGAGATGGGAACCGGCGCGTACTTACCAAGCTGGCTCACGTGCGCGACGCCTCTGGGCAGTATCAAAGCGATGGCCTTTGTGATCGATAGAAATGGGCCTGCCTATGTCAAACAACCCCCTGAGGATGACTTAGTTGAGATTATCTGTCGAGCGCATGGCACGTATGGATCGTGCTTCGATTATGTGACACAAACTGCGGTGTCGCTCAAAGCCGCTGGAATTTGCGATGAGCACCTAGCTACCTTGACCGAACGTCTGAGACACCGGCGCAAACACCCAAACCAAATTCAGCAACAGCAGCAATAACCATCCAGCAACCGCAACAGCAGTCGCAATAGCAGAAACGGCCAATGATCACCAACAATCCCTTTGGCGAGACGATGGTTCCCCACGGTACACTCAACGTAGGCGTGCACGCTGTGCAGCTGCCTGACTCGTTTCTTAGCATTTAGTCACATCTTTTGGATTTATTATGTCGATCGCGCATCTGCGTCAAAGCTACGAAAAAGGGACCCTTGTTGAACAAGATGCCAAGACCTCGCCCTTCGAACAGTTTGGTCTTTGGTTTGAACAAGCGCTAGAACAAAATGTCGCTGAGCCCACCGCCATGACGCTTGCCACCGCCGACGCGCAAGGTCGCCCTTCAGCACGGGTCGTCTTGCTAAAGGGATTTGACGAGGCTGGCTTTGTTTTTTATACCAACTACCACTCACGCAAAGGCCAAGAACTTGCAGCACAACCCTGGGCGAGTCTGAACTTTTTTTGGCAGCCACTTGAGCGGCAAGTGCGTATCGACGGTTTGGTGACCAAGGTGTCGGCGCAAGAGTCTGACGACTATTTTCACAGCCGCCCGCTTGGTTCGCGTTTAGGCGCCTGGGTGTCGGCCCAAAGCCAGCCAACAACTCTGGCCGAACTCGAAGCGAACACCGCCGCCGTACAGCAACAGTATGGCGAGCAACCTCCGCGCCCCCCTCACTGGGGAGGCTATCGTTTAAACCCCGACTGTTTCGAATTTTGGCAAGGGCGTCCTTCGCGCTTGCACGATCGACTCACCTATCAACGCTCTGGCACCGGCTGGACACTTGGACGTATCTCGCCCTGACATGACAGCATCTGCACCTAGTTTTGATTCCGCCTTTTTTCGCGCGGCACTCGGTCGCTTTCCAACCGGTGTCGCGGTCATTACCGCAAGGCTTGCTGGGCAGGCGCCCGTAGGTCTCACCGTTAGTTCTTTTAACTCGGTGTCCCTTGACCCGCCGCTGGTGCTATTTAGCCTCTCACGTAGCTCGGCCTCGCTGGCAACTCTGCTGAGTTGCGAACGCTATGTCATCCATGTCATGAGCCATGAACAGCTTGGCGTTTCTCACCGCTTTACCAAAGGCACCTCGGCTGAGCGCTTTTCTGACGTTCCACTGGCGCAGGCTCCTGGCGGCTCACCACGGCTAGACCTACCATGCGCGGCCTGGTTTGAATGCTTTAACCGCAGTCGTTACGACGAAGGCGATCACGTCATTTTTATCGGCGAAGTCGAGCACTGCGAACGCACCGAAAGCCTGCCTTTGGTCTATCACGCGGGCGGTTACGACCTCACTCCTAATCTTCAAAAATAAATCGAAGTCATGAGCACAGATATTGATTGCATTGTAATCGGAGCAGGCGTGGTCGGTTTAGCCATCGCCCGAGCCTTAGCCCAAAGCGGGCGCGAGGTCATGGTGGTTGAAGCGGCCGAGGGGATCGGCACCGGCACCAGCGCCCGTAACTCAGAAGTCATTCACGCCGGTATTTATTACCCCGCTGGCAGCCTCAAAGCCCGCCTGTGCGTTGAAGGCCGCCATCTGTTGTACGCCTACTGTGCCGAACACGGCGTCAAGCACAAGCGCTTGGGCAAACTCATCGTGGCAACCAGCGACGAAGAAATCCCAACGCTCACTGAAATTGCAAAAAAAGCCCACATCAACGGCGTGTCTGACCTGCAACTGTTATCGGCTGCCCAGGCACAGGCGCTTGAACCTGCCTTGTTTTGTACTGCAGCGTTACTCTCACCCTCGACCGGAATCATCGACAGCCATGGCTTGATGCTGGCTTACCAAGGCGATGCCGAGAACGCTGGTGCGCAATGTGTATTTCATACGCCGCTTTTATCGGGCAGCGTGCGCGACGATGGTGGCTTTGATTTGCAGTTTGGTGGTGCTGACGCGATGGAGTTATCTTGCAACGTGCTTATTAACGCCTCGGGCTTGCACGCGCCAACGCTGGCGCGYCGCATCAAAGGGATCCCCGAGTCTTCCATCCCCCCAGAATATCTGTGCAAGGGCAGCTACTTTAGCCTGCAAGGCCGTGCACCTTTTACCCGCCTGATTTACCCGACACCGCACCACGCAGGCTTGGGCGTACACCTAACGCTTGATCTGGGTGGGCAAGCAAAATTTGGGCCCGACGTTCAATGGATCGATCAAGTCGATTACGCGGTCGATCCTGATCGCTGCCTGGGGTTTTATGARGCTGTGCGCACCTACTGGCCGGGCATGCAAGACGGCACCTTGTCGCCTAGTTATTCTGGGATTCGCCCCAAGATTTCGGGGCCGCACGAAGCCGCGGCTGATTTCATGATTGCCGGGCCCGCCACCCACGGGATTCCAGACTTAGTGAATTTATTTGGTATTGAATCACCGGGCTTAACCTCGAGCCTGGCCATCGCAAAAGAAACCCTTGCATACCTGTCCAAAACTTCATCCTAAACTGATATGGCGCACCCCGTACCCGACGCTCGTGGCATTAACCTTCATGCGGCAGACGCAGCACGCGAGCTGCTTGCATGCTATCTACCAAAAGATTTGCATCAACACTTGCTACCGCACTTACAGCGACTAGGTGCGTTAGCGGGCTCTTTGCTCGATGATCTGGCTGGCGTCGCTGACAAACACCCCCCCACGCTTTCAGTGCGTACACGCGCTGGCATTGACACGTCGCAGATCAATAAACACCCTGCTTACGTCGAGCTTGAGCGTTACGCTTACAGCGAATTTGGTTTAGCGGCCATGTCGCATCGCGGTGGTGTATTGAACTGGCCCGCACCCATGCCACCGGCCGCCAAATACGCGCTCACCTATTTATTTGTACAGGCTGAGTTTGGCTTATGTTGCCCAGTCAGCATGACCGACTCTTTGGCGCGTACCCTGCGTAAATTTGGCGACCCAGCACTAGTCGAAAAAGTATTACCAATGGTCACGACTCAAGACTTTGACGCCTTGCATCAGGGCGCGATGTTCATGACCGAACAAGGCGCGGGTTCAGACGTGAGCGCTACGGCGACACAAGCCACGCGAGCCGCTGACGGCAGTTGGTCACTGACTGGCGACAAGTGGTTTTGTTCGAACCCCGACGCCGGCTTTGCGATGGTGCTGGCGCGTTCTGAAAACGCCGAGGGGCTTAAAGGCGTTTCGCTGTTTTTACTGCCCCGCACACTTGCCGATGGTACGCACAACAACTACCGAATTTTGCGTTTAAAAGATAAGTTGGGTACCCGTTCGATGGCGAGCGGCGAAATTCGGCTTGAAGGGGCGTTTGCCTGGCTAGTGGGCGAGCGCGGCCAGGGTTTTAAACATATGGCTGACATGATCAATAACTCGCGCCTGTCGAACGGCGTGCGTGCCGCGGGCTTGATGCGCCGCGCGCTGACTGAAGCCCTTTACATAGCCAAGCACCGTATGGCCTTTGGCAAACGCCTGATCGACATGCCTTTAATGCAACGCCAGCTTAGCAAAATGGCGTTAGCCACCGAGCAAGCGCGTACCATGATGTATCAAACTGCCCAAGCGCTGGCCGCGGCAGACCAAGATTCAAGTCAGCGCCCCTTGATGCGCCTCATGACGCCTCTGATCAAATTTCGGGCGTGTCGCGATGCGCGTAAGGTGGCTGGCGATGCGATGGAGGTGCGCGGCGGTTGCGGCTACATCGAAGAATGGAGCGACCCCCGTGTGTTGCGCGACGCCCATCTAGGCTCGATCTGGGAGGGCACCAGCAACATCGTCGCGCTTGATGTCATTCGCGCCATCCAGCGCGAAGAGTCTTTACCCGCTTTACGTGACCACGTTCAAACACTGTTAGCTCAGGGTGCACCTGTTAGCCACGAACTCGCAGCGCTGCAGGTCGAGCGTATCGAGCAGGCTTTCAACTTTGCCGCTGAAGTTGCCAGCAAAAATCAATCACAATGGGCTCGCCAGGCGGCTACGGGGCTGTATCACGTTGCCACCTTAGCGGGCATGCGCTGGGAGGCTAAACAGGCCAACATGCCTATGCGCAGTCATTTAGCAGACCTGATCCTCAAGCATCGTTTAGCTGCCCGCGATCCGCTGCAGGGCGACGATCTGACTGACACCGCCTTATGTGAATGGCTCGCGCAGACGGTTTAAAAACTGCTCCGACACGCTATGATGTTGGATTCGATCACCCCTCCCCTCGCCTCCAGAGCAAAGAACATGAGCCAAGCCCCCTCTGCCAACACGCCCCGCACCGGTGGTCAACTTCTTGTTGGTCAACTTGTCAGTCACGGCGTCAAACACGTATTTTGCGTGCCAGGCGAAAGCTTTCTGGCGGTGCTTGATGCGTTGGTCGACGTCAACATTGAAGTGACCGTGTGTCGCCAGGAAGGCGGCGCAGCCATGATGGCCGCCGCCCAAGGTCAACTCAACGGCGAACCCGGCATTTGCATGGTAACCCGCGGCCCCGGTGCTTCAAACGCGCTAGCGGGTATTCACATCGCCAAGCAAGATTCGACCCCACTGATCGTCTTTGTCGGCCAAATTGAACGCGGCATGCGCGAGCGTGAGGCGTTTCAAGAGATGGATTACCGCGCAGTCTTTGGCACCGCGGCCAAGTGGGCGACCGAGATTGATGACGCCGCGCGTATCCCTGAGATCTTGTCACGCGCCTTTCATGTCGCCACCTCGGGGCGTCCGGGGCCAGTTGTGATCGCTTTGCCTGAAGACATGCTGGTCGAATTCGCGACCGTGCCCGATGCCCCCCACTACGAGGCGGTGGATTCTGCCTCCACAAAAGGACAAATGGCAGATCTGGCGGCGCGTCTGGCCCAGGCCAAGGCGCCCATTGCAATTTTGGGTGGTACCCGTTGGAACGCACAAGCCGTCAATGAGTTTGCCGCCTTTGCCGAGCGCTGCAAACTACCGGTTGCGGTGTCGTTCAGACGCCAGATGCTTTTCCCGGCCACACACCCCTGTTTTATTGGCGACGTCGGTATTGGCTTGAATCCAGCACTGCTCAAACGTGTCGCCGAGGCAGACTTGGTGTTGTTAGTCGGCGGGCGTATGTCAGAGATGCCAAGCCAGGCTTACACCCTGTTTGACATCCCTGTGCCCAAACAAGCGCTGGTGCACGTTCACCCAGACAGCGGAGAACTCGGCCGCGTCTATCGCGCGTCGCTGGCGATGAATGCTTCGCCGATTGCGTTTTCTTCAGAGTTAGCTTCGGTGACAACCCCGGCAGCGCAGCCTTGGGCGGCAGGTACCGCAGCCCTGCACCAAAGCTATCTGGCCTGGAGCGACCCAGCACCGATTCAAACGCCCGGCACCCTCCAGATGGGTGGTGTCATGCAGTATCTTGAGGCCAACTTACCCGCCGACGCCATTATGGCAAACGGTGCCGGTAACTTTGCCACCTGGCTTCATCGCTTTCACCGCTTTACTCAGTTTGCAACCCAGGTCGCACCGACCTCGGGCTCGATGGGCTATGGCTTACCCGCCGCCGTCGGCGCCAAGCGTCTGTGGCCTGAAAGAACCGTGGTCTGCTTTGCCGGTGACGGCTGCTTCATGATGCACGGACAAGAATTCGCTACGGCCGTGCAATACAACCTGCCGATTATTGTCTTGATCATCGATAACGGCATGTACGGCACCATCCGTATGCATCAAGAAAAAAACTACCCTGGCCGCGTGTCGGCGACTAAACTGCAAAACCCTGATTTCGCAGCCTATGCCCGCGCCTTTGGTGGCCATGGCGAACGCGTCGAAACGACCGAGCAGTTCGGCCCCGCCTATGAACGCGCGGTGGCAAGCAAGCAACCCGCAATCATTCACTGCCTGATCGACCCTGAGACTATTACGCCCACCACCACGATTTCAAAACTGCGGGCGGCTGCACTCAAGAAATAATTTCAACGCGTCACCGAGCAAAGATGGCGCCTGGCAAGCGTTTGAAAAGCTTCGCTTGAACGAAAAAATCCTTGTAAACGAGTCGGAAGGTCACCTCGCGTTTGCATATGGGTATTCAGGACAACTTCGACCGAGCCTTGGTATCGTTTAATCATTGCATTGCAACAGGAGCACCACATGGCCGCTGAAGCCTCATTTAACTGGGAAGACCCCCTTTTGCTGGATAGCCAGCTGACCGACGAAGAGCGCATGGTGCGTGACGCCGCCCGTTCGTACTGCCAAGACAAGCTGATGCCTCGCGTGGTCAATGCGTTTCGCAACGAAAAAACTGACGTCGAGATTTTTACTGAGATGGGTGAGCTGGGCCTCTTAGGTGCAACGATCCCCACTCAGTACGGTGGCTCTGGCYTAAATTACGTCAGCTACGGTCTGATCGCGCGCGAAGTCGAACGCGTCGACTCAGGTTATCGCTCGATGATGTCAGTGCAATCCTCACTTGTCATGCTCCCGATCCATGAATTTGGTAGTGAAGAGCAAAAGCAAAAATACTTACCTAAGCTTGCCCGTGGTGAGTGGATCGGCTGTTTTGGGCTGACAGAACCCAACCATGGCTCCGATCCCGCCGGTATGGAAACCCGTGCCGTGAAAACTGCAAACGGCTACACGGTCACCGGCAACAAAATGTGGATCTCGAACTCACCGATTGCCGATGTATTTGTGATCTGGGGCAAGTGTGTGGGCGGCGACTACGACGGCCGTATTCGTGGCTTCATTCTTGAGAAGGGGATGAAAGGCCTGTCCGCACCGGCTATCCACGGCAAGGTCGGTTTGCGCGCCTCGATCACCGGCGAAATCGTCATGGACGGTGTCGAGATTAGCGACGAGCAGATGTTGCCTGGCGTGTCAGGCCTGAAAGGGCCCTTCACCTGTCTGAACTCAGCGCGTTTCGGAATTGCCTGGGGTGCGCTCGGTGCGGCAGAGTTCTGCTGGCACATGTCGCGTCAATACACGCTTGACCGCAAACAGTTTGGTCGCCCCTTGGCTGCCAACCAGCTGATCCAGAAAAAACTGGCCGATATGCAAACCGAGATCACGCTCGCATTGCAAGGTTGCCTGCGCTTAGGTCGCATGAAAGACGAAGGCACAGCCGCCGTTGAAATCACCTCTATCATGAAACGTAACTCGTGCGGCAAGTCGCTTGACATCGCCCGCATGGCGCGCGACATGTTAGGCGGCAACGGGATTTCGGATGAGTATGGGGTTGCCCGCCACTTGGTCAATCTTGAAGTCGTGAACACCTACGAAGGCACCCATGACGTGCACGCTCTGATTTTAGGTCGCGCACAAACAGGGATTCAGGCGTTCTTCTAAGCTGATTTCACTGATCGTTTAAAAGTAGCGTGCATACGTCAGTACACGGTGCTTTTTTAGTTTGCGAAATTGAATGCAGGTTCCATCAGCGCGATCTCTGCTGAGCTCAGTTTCAAACTGTGTGCTTGTGCTTTCCAAGTCTGCACAACCGCCTTTATCTCAAGAATTGTTTTTTGAGCTTGTGACTCGTTTAAATCGTAGTACGAAGCGGTACTCGCAACAATCTCCAAATCAGGCCGATTGGTCACCGCATCCAGGTTAAGCACATGCTCAGCCTTTGCTAAATTCGGATTGACGTCAAAGGCCGGCGACAGTCCCCAGTTTTTCCCGTCAAACAGAAAGCCGTGATTACGTAAATGGTCATCACGATTAGATACGCAGACGTTAAACACAACGCGGCGAAATAACTGTTCAAGATCATGCTTGAGGGTTGCTGGATTGCCTTGCGTTAGCAGCAATCTTGCGAGGTCTACATAACTGCTACCCTCGCTGTCTCGCCGCCCTAAAAGCGTCATGGCCGAGGCATAAAAAACTCGCCGACCCTGCGATCGATCAAAACGCTTGACGCAAAATGTATGAAAGTATTTGCCGAATTTAAAGACTTTGGCATCAGGCACATCAAGCTTGGCTTGTACGGCAAGCGCATGTACAACGCCCTCCCATCCTCCGATATCCATGTCATCTTCTCGCGATGGAAACTTCGCAATCCACAACGAGCCATCGGTCTGAGTAAAATTTGCCTTCGGTCGAGCACCGCCCAGCGATGCGCCTGGTGCCACAAGAACGCTAAGCCAGCGACGCAAAGCACTGGGGTTATCGTTGCGTCTGTGACTCAGTTCTTTAGCAACGATTTCGAGTTCAGCTAACTGTGCGAGGGGTGGTGCAGACAGGCGATRTTGACTGACAAATTGGTCGTACGAGGCTGAGCGCAAGCGCAAGGCCCCTTGACGCGTKAGGTCTTGCACACCCACCATGAAATCCCATTCGTATAAGTTTCGGGGCTTACGCTTTTCATCTTGCGCCTCTAAGATCTCTCTGCGTTTCATTAGCGTTTGCCCCCAACGATCGGGCGAACCATCTAACAAACATCCGAAGTTACCAGCATCTTTATTGGGAAAATAAACCCCCTGGCTCAAAGGCAAGTCTGGGTCAATGGCAAAGCGGCCAGGATCAGTCAGCCAATCTTGCGAGTACTGAAAACGCAACTGCCCATGATCGTTTGAGACGAACCCGATCGGCATTGGCTTTGCGCAAAACTGTGCGTCAAGCCAGACTTCGAGTGGCTCATCTAGCATGGAGAGTTCTTCCGTGAGGCAAGTCAAGATCTTGCAAACTGCGTCCGAGGCGATCTTCTTTAGCGATCAGACCCAAGTCATCTTCGAGTTGCAAGGTGGCTAGCACGCGTAAGTAAGTGACCATCAGCACGGAGGGGTCGCCTCGCTCGACACGATAAAGCGTCATGCGAGAGATCGACGAGCGAGCCGCGACAGTTTCTGATGAAAACTTACGCCGCATTCGCGCAAGGCGCAATCGCTCACCAAGGTCGGCAAGGATCTTTTCTTCGTTTGGATAAACAGGTTGTTTTTTACTAGGCATATCACATATTATACAAAAAGTTTATATTTGTCTAATTTGTGATACATAATTTGAAATTGACTGTGAGCACTTGCAGTCTGTCGCGATGACTTGAATTCAATAATAATCGCTTCAAATCCGCAACAATCAAGCAAAACCCGCAGCAGCTCGACTGAGTCGATCTTGCACCCCTGCCCATTCGAGCCCCGCGGGCGGCTGTTGCCACAACAACTGGCTATAGCCCTGCTGATCTAGCGCGCGCAAGGTGGCGTACAACACACGGCTATAGGCGGCGGGGTCGCTAGGTAGGCTGATCCGATCTAACTGCTTGCCTAGCTCTACATCTATCCCTTGAGGGCTATGGGTCACGAGTGCTATACGTTGGCTAGGTACAAGTTTGGTGGTTAGCGCAGCCACCACACCTTGCAACTCAGCCAAACTGAGTAAATGCAACGGCGTGTGCGGGGCGTAATGCGACTTTAACGCGCCCGATACGCGCGGCGCCTGAGCATCAGGCGCGGCGACCTCTTGGTTCAATACTTGCACAAGCTGCGCCACCGTGATGTGCCCTGGGCGCAACAACACCGGCCCCACGCCTTGCTCTAGGCGAGATAAATCGACGATTGTGGATTCGATCCCGACGTCGCTCGCGCCCCCCTCAAGCACAGGCATCCCTTGGGCAAACAATTCAGCAAACTCGGTGCGCACATGCGCTGCAGTTGTCGGTGAGACCTGACCAAACTTGTTGGCTGACGGCGCGGCTATCCCACCTTGGCCTGACGCACGTGTCGCCGCAAACCCGCGCAACAAAGCCTGAGCGACCGGGTGCGACGGACAGCGCAAGCCAATACTGTCTTGCCCTCCGCTAACGACTGAAGTGATGTGTGCAGCTCGCTTCAAAATGAGTGTGAGTGGCCCCGGCCAAAATGCATCAATTAACAACTGCGCCTCAGGCGGCACGCTAGCAGCCCAGTACGACAGATCGGCTTCACGCGTGACATGCACAATCACAGGGTGATTAGAGGGCCTGCCTTTTGCCTGATAAATGCGTTCGACCGCGAGCGCGCTTTCAGCATCAGCCCCCAAACCATAAACAGTTTCTGTTGGAAAGGCGACTAGGCCTTGTTGCGACAAGACTTCGATAGCGCGAGCAATCTCGATTGGACTTGCATTTGCACTTGCTTTTGCCTTCGCGTTCACAAAAGGTTGACCGTGCCCCGACACGTCAGGCAGCGACGGGTAAGCGCAGCACGTTAACGATCTGATTGGCGGAGGCAATCGCCTCAGACAAGGTATTACCTACGCAATTCACATGGCCCATTTTGCGGCCTCGGCGGGCTTCGCGTTTGCCATACAAATGCAACGACGCGCCCGCTACCGCCAGCACGCCCGACCAATCGGGCTCGGTTTGGGTGTCAGTCTCGTCGGTATACCAAACGTCGCCCAAGATATTAAGCATCACCACCGGTGCTAATAGCTGCGTGCTGCCTAACGGCAACCGTGCCATCACGCGCGCCTGCTGTTCAAACTGACTCGTGACGCAAGCGTTCATGGTGTAGTGACCGCTGTTATGTGGGCGCGGCGCGATTTCATTGACCAGCAACTGACCATCGCGCAAGATAAAAAATTCAACACATAACACGCCCTGATACTGTAAACCATTCGCAATCGCAAGTGCCGCCTCGGTTGCCAACTGCGCCAAAGCCGCAGGTTGGCTATCAACCGTCGACATCGCCAAAATGCCGTGATCATGTACGTTTGAAGCCACCGGAAACACTTTGCACTGGCCGTCGAGCCCACGCGCCATCACCACCGATAGTTCTTCTTGTAAATCAAGCATGGCCTCAAGCACGCATGGCACAGCACCAAACTCTTCGAAGGCTGCGACGGCCTGCGCACAGGTGCTTACGCGTGCCTGACCTTTGCCGTCATAGCCCAAGCGGGCAACCTTTAAGATACCCGGAAACAAATGCTTGCCGACAGCGTACAGGTCAGCAGCGCAACGTATTGGCGCATAAGGTGCGACCGCCACCCCTTGGCTCGCGATGTAAGCTTTTTCAGCAATACGATCTTGCACGACTTCAACGACCTGAGCACCAGGGGTCACTCGGCAATGTTTAGCCAATATTTTTAAACTAGTGGCTGGAACATTTTCAAATTCAGTGGTAACAGCCCGACATTGGCGGCTTAAGCGCAGCAAACCTTCTTCATCATCGTACGCAGCCTGAATGTGCATATCGGCGACTGAGGCTGCTGGGCCTTCAGGTGCAGGATCAAGCACTGCAACGCGATAGCCCAAAGATTGCGCCGCCTGACAAAACATGCGGCCTAACTGACCACCTCCCATCAACCCCAACCATTCACCCGGTACGATCACAGAGGCACCTTCATGGCACGCGCCGCTTCGGTTTGACGGATACGAAACGCAAGGAGTTGCTCGCGCAACGCACGATCGGTTGTGGCCAAGTTTGCAATCACATGCAAGGCTGCGTTAGCCGCCCCCGCTTCGCCAATCGCAAAGGTTGCGACGGGGATGCCCTTGGGCATTTGCACAATGGATAGCAACGAATCCTCACCACGCAGATATTTTGAAGGCACTGGCACGCCAAAGACGGGTACCTCGGTGAGCGCTGCCATCATGCCCGGCAAATGTGCGGCACCACCCGCCCCCGCAATAATCGCTCGCAAGCCGCGACCGGCCGCAGCAGCGCCATAGTCGGCCATCTCTTGCGGCATACGATGGGCCGACACCACACGCGTTTCGTAGGCGATACCAAAATCATTGAGCATATTGACAGCGTGTTGCATGACTTCCCAATCGCTTGAGGAGCCCATGACAACACCAATAATTGGCGAGGCGCTGACTTTATTTGTGGTGGTCATAGTAGCGGTCATTTGCAAGCCTCAAAAAAGGGTTCAAATAGCAATAAAAAAGCTCGTGTCGATTGTGGCGCAGCAAAGAACTAAGCCACCAACCGGTCGAGCGCTTCACGATATTTAGCTGCGGTTTTAGCAATGACATCCGCTGGCAATCTTGGTGCGGGCGGGGTCTTGCCCCACGCTTGCGTTTCAAGATAATCTCGCACAAATTGCTTGTCAAAAGACGGGGGGCTAATGCCTTCACGATAACCATCGGCGGGCCAAAAGCGTGACGAATCTGGCGTGAGGACCTCATCCATCAAATGCACGGTTCCGTTTGCATCAAGCCCAAACTCGAACTTGGTGTCAGCAATCATGATGCCTTTGGTGGCTGCAAAGGTGGCAGCCTCAACATACAAACGCAAAGTGACCTCGCGAATACGTTCAGCCATTTCAAGACCGATTTCTTTAATCACGTAGTCGAAGTCAACGTTTTCGTCATGCATGCCAAACTCGGCTTTAGCTGCTGGTGTAAAGATCGGCGTGGGCAACTTACCGGCTTGCTTGAGCCCGGTCGGTAACGCGATGCCGCAAACGGATCCGCTCGCCTGGTAATCTTTCCAGCCCGAGCCAATCAAATAACCACGCGCGACAGCCTCGACCAAAATTGGCTTTAAGCGTTTCACCACAACAGCGCGGCCAACCACCTGCTCGCGCTCGGCAGCGGTCACCACATCTTCAGGGTTGATGCCAGTTGAGTGATTGGGCAACACGTGGGCCAGTTTGGCCAGCCAAAAGTCGGTAAGCTCTTTGAGCACCTGACCTTTGCCAGGGATGGGATCATCCAAAATCACGTCGAAGGCAGAGATACGATCAGTGGTAACAATCAGTAACTTGTCATCGCCCACCGCATACATATCGCGCACTTTACCGCGCGCCAGCAAGGGTAGAGACTGGATCGAAGACTGAAGAATCGTGAGGGCCACAGCGAAGCCTATAAAAGTGAAAGCGAGCTTGACGCCCGCTCAAATCTTGAAGATGTACTGATTTTAACAAGAAGTGAGAGACTCTTACCGACCCGACAGCAGATGCGAACTGTGGGTGGGGCTCAACAATCGTTTTGACACAACCGGTCTGCGTGTCCCTTTTTGCAAGTCTTGCTCGGCTAAGGCGATGCGTTCGGCCGAAACACCACAGTTTTTAAGGGCTTGCACCAGAAATGATCTGGCTCTGCCTGACCGTTTGAGCAAAAAGCCCCTCTAACCAAGTCGGTTAGAGGGGCTTTTTTTGCGCGCTGAGCGAAGCCTCTGGCTGCTATGGCCTTACTGAACAACCTGCGACAACTTACCTGCCGTGTACTGCACGGCGATATCTTTTAGCGGCGTCACTTTGATTTTGCTGGCATTGCCTGCAGTCCCAAACTGCTGATAACGCTGAATACAAATTGCCTTCGCCGCCTCGCGGGCTGGCTTGAGGTATTCGCGTGGATCAAATTTACCCGGGTTTTCGGCAAAGAAACGGCGAATCGCGCCCGTCATCGCCAAGCGAATATCGGTGTCGATGTTGATCTTACGCACACCAAACTTGATCGCAGTTTGAATTTCTTCAACTGGCACGCCGTAGGTTTCTTTCATGTTGCCGCCGAACTGGCGGATTTCAGCGAGCAGGTCTTGCGGCACGCTTGAGCTGCCATGCATGACCAAGTGTGTATTGGGCAGGCGCTTGTTGATTTCTTTGATGCGCGAAATCGACAAAATATCGCCCGTGGGCTTGCGCGTAAATTTATAGGCGCCATGGCTGGTGCCGATCGCGATCGCTAAGGCATCAAGTTGCGTTCGACGTACGAAATCGGCAGCCTGCTCAGGGTCGGTTAACAATTGATCCATCGTCAGTTTGCCGTCGGCACCATGGCCATCTTCTTTCTCGCCTTCCATGGTCTCGAGCGATCCCAGACAGCCTAGCTCGCCTTCAACCGTCACGCCTAACTTGTGCGCCATCTCAACCACTTGCTTAGTAACCGCAACGTTGTAGTCATAGTCAGCAATCGACTTGCCGTCTTCTTTTAACGAACCATCCATCATCACACTTGAAAAACCAAGGTCAATGGCGCCCTGACAAATCTTGGGCGATTGGCCATGGTCTTGGTGCATCACCACAGGAATATTTGGATACGACTCAACAGCAGCCTGAATCAAATGTTTAAGAAAGCCCTCGCCCGCATATTTGCGCGCACCCGCTGAGGCTTGCATGATCACTGGGCTGTCGGTTTGCGCGGCCGCCTCCATGATGGCTTGAACCTGTTCGAGGTTATTGACGTTGAAGGCCGGGATGCCATAACCATGCTCAGCGGCATGATCCAAAAGCTGGCGCATAGAGACGAGTGCCATGAGAAATCCTTTTTTAGAGCAAAATGACGGAATAGAGGATGAATTAACTGCGTATTTTACGGCAGCATGACGGTATTTTCCCTAAAAACACCCCAAAGTCGGGTTTCGCCTAAGCCAGATCAACTTTCGAGACACTTTTATGCCGCCGAGCAGCCCAAATTCCGCAATTTCCCTTGTGCTCTCTTTTGAAAAAGACGAGGTCATGCAAACCCTACCGTGGCGCTCTGAAAACAATTGGGCACCCCCAAAACGTACTGTTTTAGCCGATGACACGATAACCGCCGATATCGCTTACCGTCTCGCTAGCGAAGGGGTCGGACTGATCTGGACGGGTGACTTTCAAAATGCCCGCCAATTACTGCAAGCGCTCGGTCGACGCACCGCAAAGCGTCGGGTGAAGTATGCTGAGCAGCCCTACCCCGAGCGCTTTCATCAAGTCCGCTTGGCCCGTGCTCAGCGGGCACGCACGCTAGGAATGCTGCTGCTGCCGTTCGAAGCCCATCACACCCTGAGCTTGCGTCGCGCGCCCGACGTGGCGACTGCCTGCGTGGCTGCGTATGGCGACCATGCCGAACCCTACGTCATGCCCATGACCGAACTGCTAGGCGTGATCAGCGCCTACGAATGGCGTAAAAAAGGCGTCGAGGTCGCTGCCCTGCAAGATCGTATCCACCCGCATTACGGGGTCTTTGCACCGATTCGCGCGGAATATCTGGATTTGATCAGCCAAGCCTTCAGAGCGAGTCCCCTGAAAATCAACACCGCTTTTGATATTGGTACTGGCACCGGTGTCATCGCTGCTTTGTTGGTTAAACAAGGCGTCAAGCACATCGTCGGTACTGACAACAGCGCGCGCGCTTTGCTGTGTGCGCAAGATAATATCAATCGTCTGAATATGGCAAAGCACATCACGTTAAAACAGGGGGATTTGTTTCCTGAGGGGCAGGCGGATTTGATTGTGTGCAATCCCCCCTGGCTGCCCGGACGTCCTGCGTCAACCCTGGAACAAGCGGTCTATGACCAGGACCAGCATATGTTGCTGGGGTTTCTATCGGGCTTAACAACGCACCTGGCACCCAAGGGGCAGGGTTGGTTGCTTTTGTCGGATTTGGCCGAGCACCTCGGTTTGCGCAGCAGAGCGGCCTTGTTAGCGGCCATCGAGCGCGCGGGACTGGTCGTGCTTGAGCGACTCGATACCCGTCCGACTCACCCAAAAACAAAAGAAGAAGCTGATCCGCTTGCCGACGCACGTCGCGCTGAGGTCACCTCACTCTGGAGGCTTGCGGCCCGTTAGGCTTGGCGACGGGCAGATTTCGGACGAAACCCTTTGACCACCGCGTCATGGGTTTCGATATAGGGCCCGCCGATTAAATCAATGCAATACGGCACAGCGGCGAAAATCCCCGACACCACCACGCTACCATCTTCACGCTTCAGGCCTTCGAGGGTTTCACTGATGGCTTTGGGCTGTCCGGGCAAATTAATGATGAGGGCAGCGTGGCCTTCGATCTCACGCAACACGGCCACCTGGCGCGACAAGATCGCGGTAGGCACAAACTGCAGACTGATTTGTCGCATTTGTTCGCCAAAGCCGGGCATATCGCGCGTGGCCACTGCCTGCGTCGCCTCGGGGGTGACGTCGCGACGCGCGGGGCCTGTTCCGCCCGTTGTCAGCACCAGATGACAACGCTCGCTATCCACGAGTTCGATCAAGGCCGCCGAGATCTCAGCGGCGTCATCTTGAATCAGGCGAGTCACGGTTTGCAACGGGGTAGACACGGCGCGCGCAAGCCAAGCCTGCAACGCAGGAATCCCTTGATCCGCATAAACACCCTGCGAGGCGCGATCTGACACCGAAACAATCCCCACCCGCAAGATGTCTGAAGACGTTGTCGCTTGCATCATAAAAAACCCTCGGTCAACCCATTGAAGTCGAATACTAATTTACCAGCGTCTCAGGGCAGACGCTTGACCGCGCCTAACGCTTCACCACATTTTAATTAAGCTGCCGACAAATCTCTGTCGTCACGTCAGAGCACGACGCCACTCCGCCCAAATCACGTGGGATCTCCTTGCCATCCGCTAAGGTCGCCTCGACTGCCTGCTCGATGCGTTGCGCGGCATTCTTTAAGTTTTGATCAGCATGGCGATCGCCTAACCAACGCAGCATAAACGAACCCGACAAGATCGTTGCTAAGGGACTCGCGATATTTTGCCCGGCGATATCTGGTGCCGAGCCATGTGCACCCTGAAACAAACCATGGTGATCGCCCAACTCACCCGAGGGTGCGATCCCCATACCACCAACTGTGGCGGCACCCAGATCCGAAATAATGTCACCAAACATATTTTCAGCGACGATCACATCATAGAACTCGGGACGTTTAACCAGATGTACCGTAATCGCGTCAACGTAGGCGTAGTCGATTGCGACATCGGGATAGTCTTGCGCCACCTCGTCACAGACGGATCTGAAAAAAGCATAACTGCGCAAAATATTGGCCTTGTCGCAGACCGTCATGCGACGCACGCCGTCAGAAGGCGCACCATTACGCTTGCGCGCTAACTCGAAGGCAAACTTGGCGATTCGCGACACGCCCTTACGCGTCAATACCAACGTATCGGTAGCGACCTCACCACGCAACAGTACGCCCGCGCCGCGACTAGCATATAAGCCTTCGGTGTTTTCACGCACGATGATGTAATCAATGTCGCCAGACTGGCGGTTCTTAAGCGGCGAAAAGTCAGCCTGATACAAACGAATCGGTCGCACGTTCGCATACAGATCGAGCTTGAAGCGTAACTGAAGGTGCAAATCGTTACCCACCTCTGTGCCATCGGGATACTTCACGCTGGGCAAACCTGCAGCACCGTGCAAGATCGCGTGCGACGTGTTGCAGGCATCAAAGGTTTCTTGTGGCAAGACCTGACCGGTTTTGACGTAATGCGACGCTCCGCCAGGGAACTGATTAAAAGCCAGTACGTTTGACCCCAGTGCCTCTTTTAATACTGTGACGGTGGCGTTGCAAACCTCCGGGCCAATGCCATCACCTTCGATGGTTGCTATGTTGTACGTTGCCATGTCTTCTCCTGAAATCCGTCTACTTGTACCAAAATAGTTCGATTACATATTCTTAAGTATTTGTTTTTTATAGCTTATTTATTCATGCGCCAACGTTGCGCTCAGTCGCGTTAAGATACTCCGTCGATTTTCACAGTTTTCATTTGCTACGTTCTAGGTCTAAACGCAAATCGATACGTTAACAGTATCGCTTGAAGATTGAACGCCTGACGCAGGCGATTTTTTACCCGGAGCCGAGATGGAAAATATAAAAACAGGTGTCGATGCGCTATTTATTTTATTAGGCGCAATCATGATTTTAGCGATGCACGCCGGCTTTGCGTTTTTAGAGCTCGGCACGGTGCGCGAAAAAAATCAGGTCAACGCCCTGGTCAAAATTTTGGTCGATTTTTCGGTGTCAACGATCGCTTACTTTTTTATCGGCTATTCGCTTGCCTATGGCACGAACTTTTTCATGGGAGCTGAAGAGCTTGCTGCGAAAAGCGGCTTTGAACTGGTCAAGTTCTTCTTTTTACTCACCTTCGCAGCAGCGATCCCCGCGATTGTGTCGGGCGGCATTGCCGAGCGTGCAAAATTTAACCCCCAGTTATTAGCCACCTTTTTATTAGTGGGTTTTATTTATCCCATCTTCGAAGGTATTGCCTGGAACCCCGAACATCCCTTTGCCTTCCAAGCCTGGGTCAAGAGCTTTAGCGGCGAAGAGTTTCACGACTTTGCTGGGTCAGTGGTTGTACATGCCGTTGGGGGTTGGATCGCCCTGCCTGCCATCTTGCTGCTCGGTGCACGCCAAGGCCGCTACCGCAAAGACGGCCGTATGGCCGCGCATCCACCCTCAAACGTGCCCTTCCTGGCCTTAGGAGCCTGGATCCTGACGGTAGGCTGGTTTGGCTTTAACGTCATGAGCGCGCAAACCATCGACAAGATTAGCGGTCTCGTCGCCATGAACTCGTTAATGGCCATGGCGGGTGGCACCTTAGCTGGTTGGTTCTTCGGTAAAAATGATGCAGGCTTTAGCTATAACGGTCCGTTAGCAGGTTTAGTTGCGGTGTGTGCCGGCTCTGACTTGATGCACCCACTAGGTGCGCTCGTGGTCGGTTTGGTAGCTGGCGCGCTGTTTGTCTTGGTCTTTACGCTCGAACAAAATCGCTGGAAAATCGACGATGTGCTGGGTGTGTGGCCTTTGCATGGATTGTGTGGCGTTTGGGGTGGTATCGCCGCGGGTATCTTTGGACAAAAGGCCTTGGGTGGCCTCGGTGGAGTCAGTTTGTCGGCTCAGCTGATTGGCACTGGCCTAGGCGTTGGTATTGCCCTGATCGGTGGCTTTATTGTGTATGGCTTACTCAAAATGACAATGGGCTTGCGTATGGACCCTGAAGACGAACACGCTGGCGCCGACCTCAGCATCCATCACGTGTCGGCCACGCCCGAATCTGAAAGCTCTTGGTAATAGTAATATTTAAGCTCAATATTATTTGAGCTTCTGCCGAGGGCTGTTTCGTCATGAAAAAATCCGTCAAAATTGATTATGTGTCAGATATTGCCTGCCCTTGGTGCGCGGTTGGCTTGGGTGCGCTTGAGCAGGCGCTTAAAAATATTGACGGCGAGTTTGACGTCGATATTCATTTTCAGCCGTTTGAGCTCAATCCGCATATGCCGGAAGGCGGCCAGGATGTGATCGAACATTTGACTGAAAAATACGGCATGCCTGAGGCGCAAGTTCGGGTCAATCAAAAAAACATTCGCGATCGTGCTGCCGCGGTAGGTTTTGACTTTCACCCCGAGGGTCGCAAGCACGTTTACAACACGTTTAATGGGCACCGTTTATTACATTGGGCCGAGGTTGAGCTTGACTTGCAAGCCCAATATCGACTCAAGCGCGAATTACTGGGCACCTATTTCACCTTAGCGGTGAGCTTGGATGATCACAACAATCTGATCGATGCCGTCAAACGCGCTGGATTAGATACTGTACGTGCGCAAGAAGTGTTAAGTCAAAATTTATTCAACGCTGAAGTGCGTGCCCGCCAGCAAAAATATACAGGCTTAGGGATCAGTTCAGTGCCGTCAGTGATCATCAATGATCAGTACCTGCTGCAAGGCGCACAACCCGCCGAGGCCTTTGAACAAGCGCTGCGTCAGGTCGCCGCACAGACCGCGTAGGCGGGCTGTTACATCTCGAAATCTTCTGCAACTATTTGATAGAGATTCTTTAGTAACCCGCTAACAAAATTGAGTATTAGAGGATGAGACCAAGATGCCTTGGGATGTCGTTGACTTAAAAGTAATCGCGCCGCTTGCGTTGCTTGTGCGCTTTTCAGACGGCATCTCAGGTGAGGTGCGTTTTGAGTCCAGTCATCTGACCAGGGTCTTTTCTGCGCTGAAGGAATTTAATTTTTTAAGCAGGCCTTCATCGACCGCGGCGCGGTCGCTTGGCCTGAAAACATTGATCTCGCCCCAGACGCGATGCACAACAAAATCAAGGCGAACCGAGAGTGGATCTTACGCTAGCAGCACCTCTTGGGTCATGCGTTCGCGTAAGCGATCCATAAATCCCAAGCATTCTTCTAGCTGACTGATCTCGATAAATTCGTTGGGTTTGTGCGCCACGGCAATGTCGCCGGGGCCGATCACCACGCACGGGATCCCTGCATGATTGAGCCAACCTGCATCGGTCGCGAACGACACGCGACCTAACAGGTTATTACGCGCCAACGCTTTGCCCAAATACGAAATCGGGGCTTCGTGATCGGTCGACAACGGCGCTGAATTCGCAATCGTCTCAAACTCAATATCTGCCTGAGCAGAAATTTTGCGCATCTCTGTTTTCAGCACTTCAGCGTACTCTTGCACCTGCTCGATCAGCTCGTCGGCATTGCCTTGCGGCAACGTCCGACAATCAAAGATAAATTCGCAATCTTTTGCCACAATATTTGGCGCAGTGCCACCCTTAATCACGCCTGTTTGCATGGTGCTGTGCGGCGTTTGAAACAATGGGTCAAACGGGCCATTCGTTTGCAATTGCACTGACATCGACCGAATTTTTTCAATCAACCGCCCCGCGTATTCAATCGCATTGACGGCCTCGGGCACCATCGAAGAATGCGCTTCTAGGCCACGCACGCGGCAACGCGTGATGCGCATGCCTTTGTGCCCTGTCATCACTTGCATTCGAGTCGGCTCACCGACAAAGCAGCCAGCCGGATGGATATTGGCAGCGGCTAAATCCCGAATCAAGGTTTGCACGCCGATGCACCCGACCTCTTCGTCGTAGGTCAAACCGATATGCAAGGGCTGCTTGAGCTCGCTGTGCATATACGCCGGCAACATCGCGAGCGAGGCTGCGATAAAGCCTTTCATGTCGACCGCACCACGGCCATAAATACGACCATCGGCAATATGTGCTTTAAATGGATCGGTATCCCAGGCTTGCCCGTCAACCGGCACCACATCAGTGTGGCCACACAACACAATACCGCACGTTTGTTGATCGCCTAGGGTCGCAAACAAATTGGCCTTACGCTTTTCAGCGTCGTAAGACAGGCGGGTCGCAAGACCTAAACCCTTTAAGTGATCACGCACAAACTCAATGAGCCCTAAGTTCGACTCGCGACTGGTGGTGTCAAACGCCACCAATGTTTTGATCAGTTCAATCGTATGTTGAAGAGTGGTTGAGGTTGTCATGGGTTGCTTAGAATTTGGAGGTAAAAAGGATAGAAACGCTCTGAGACCACCGGCGCGTTGACCGCACACGCTGCGTTGTCGAATCTCTGTAGACTCAAGTTGCGCCCGTCTGTATTGTGCGATGATTCTAGCTGAATTAAGCTCGCGTCAAGCTAGCCCTTTAGAATATCCCTATAAACGAGCTTTTAGACCCTGTATTGGAGACATAAAATGGACTTACAACTGACAAATCGCGTGGCCATCGTGACCGGCGGCTCTCAAGGCATTGGTAAGGCGTGCGCAGCCAAGCTAGCTCAAGAAGGCGCCACGGTGGTGATCGCCGCCCGTGGGCAAGAATTACTAGACCAAGTCGCTGGCGAAATCCGTGCCGCGGGTGGCAAAATCATAGCTATTTCGGCCGATGTCAGCAAAGAGGCCGATTGCGCCCGCCTAATTCAAGAAACCCTCAAAGCCTACGGCCGCATCGATATCCTGATCAATAACGCCGGCACTTCAGCAACCGGTGAGTTTGAGTCGGTCACCGATCAAGCTTGGCAGTCTGACTTTGATTTGAAACTGTTTGCCGCGATTCGCTTGTCGCGTTTAGCAATCCCCGAAATGCGCAAAAATAAATGGGGCCGCATTATTAACGTCACTAACATTGGTGCCAAACAGCCAAAAGCCAAATCGATGCCAACCACGGTTACCCGCGCGGCGGGCTTGGCCATGACAAAGGCTTTGTCAAAAGAATTTGCGGCTGACAACATTTTGGTCAACAGTGTTTGTATCGGTTTGATTCGCGCTGGTCAGCACGAGCGTAAAGCAGCCAAGGCTGGTATTCCAGTCGAACAGCTGTATGAAGCACAAGGTAAAGAAGTGCCACTCGGCCGCGTGGGCCGCGCTGAAGAAGTGGCTAATGTCGTGGCCTTCTTTTCGTCTGAAGCCTCGAGTTATGTCACAGGTAGTAGTGTGAATCTTGATGGCGGTACGTCGGCAGTGATGTAATAGCCGCTTTGCGAGGTAAGGATGCAGTGAATTGAATCTCTTGGATCGATTCACTGCCACTTCAACTTACGCAAAGTCGAGACTCTGCCCGACTACTTCAAAGATTACCAGCGCTTTTGCGCGCAATAGCATCCTAATTGTTTAACTTTGTTGCCCGTCGATACAGACTTAAAGATCAAGACAACACATCATGAGAAAAAATATTAAGTTTGTTGCCGCTGGCTGCGAATTAGACGGCTGGCTGTACACCCCTGGCTATGGCAAAGCACCCTACCCAACCATCGTGATGAGCCACGGCTTTGGTGCGATCAAAGAGATGGCGCTCGACAAGTTTGCTGAAGTGTTCTGTGCAGCAGGTTTGGCGTGCTTGGTCTACGACCATCGCAACACAGGCAAAAGCGCAGGCGAGCCGCGTGGCGAACTTGACCCCGCGCAACAGATCTCGGATATGCGTGATGCGATTACCTACGCCATCATGCAACCCGAGGTCGATGCCAGTCGCATCGGCTTGTGGGGCACAAGCTATTCAGGTGGCCATGTATTAGTGGTGGCTGCAACCGATCGCCGTGTGAAATGTGTGGTCTCGCAAGTACCAACCATCAGCGGTTATAAAAATACCTTGCGCTCGATTTCAACCGATAAGTTCGATGCGTTTTTAGCTGAGCTCAACGAAGATCGCCTCAATCGCGCTAAGGGCTTACCACCCAAGATGGTGCCGATTTCGACCGAGGGTTCTGAAAGCTATGCTTGGAGCATCGTTGCAGGCAAAGGCGTCGGCTATGTGAACGCAGTCACCCTACGCACGCGTGACTTGCGCATGGCGTATGAGCCGGGTGTATTTTTGCCACGTATCTCACCCACCCCCTTGCTCATGGTGCTGGCTACCAACGACACTCGCTGCCCAACCGACGATCAGTTGGCCGCCTATTCAACCGCACACGAACCTAAAAAACTACATCTCTTTAAAGGCGGCCATTACGAACCCTACGGGATCCGTCTGGCAGAAACCGCTGGTGCGGCGTGTGATTGGTTCACTGAGCATCTTGTGGCGAAGTGGGGTCAGTGAACTTAGTCTTTTTTGCGGATACAAATGACAACCTATGTGGCCCGAAGCTGGGTACACGGGTAACTTATCGGGTCTAACTCAAAAAGCATCACTAACAATCAATATTCGGAGCACAAAGCATGTCATCTCTTACCTCTACCGTTAAAGCCATGGTGTTCGACACGTTTGGGTCAGTCGTTGACTGGCGCGGTAGTATCGTGCGTGACCTCACCCGCTGGGGTAACGAAAACGGCTTTCAAGCCGACTGGACTTTGTTTGCTGAACAATGGCGCAGTATGTATCAGCCTTCGATGGAGGCCTGCCGCAGTGGCAAGCGCGAATTCACTGTGCTTGATGTGTTGCATCGCGAATCGCTTGACGTCTTGATTGATCAGTATGGTCTAAGCAAAATGACCGAAGCGCAACGCGAGCATGTCAATAAAGTGTGGCATCGCTTAGATGGCTGGCCAGATTCAGTTGGTGGCTTAGCGCGTCTAAAAAGCAAGTACATCATCGCCCCGCTTTCAAACGGCAACATTTCGCTGCTGACTGACATCGCTAAATACACGGGCCTGCCCTGGGATTTGAATCTATCCACCGAAGTGTTTCGTTGCTACAAACCCCAACCCGAGTCGTATCTTGGCGTATGCAGCGCGCTGCGCTTAGATCCCGCTGAAGTGATGATGTGCGCAGCACACAATAACGATTTACTGGCCGCTAAAAACTGTGGTCTGAAAACTGCGTTTTGGCCACGGCCGACTGAATACGGCCCTACGCAAACAGATAACTTGGTTGCGACCGAGGAGTGGGATGTGGTAGCAAAAGATATTCGTGATTTGGCGACACAGATGGGCGTTTAACCAAAGGGATATTCAAGGCGCTCTGGAGTGACAATTGGGTCACTCCGGCAGCGCGGCTTACCCCTAATCGCTTCAAGTTTGAAGCGCAAAATTTCTAAGATCGCTTCAATGATGAAACGCAGATGCAAAAAGCTTAATATTAATTGGCCAAGTACGGCTTGCTCAGCCGCTGCCCCACAAAGTAGCTGGCGACCAGTATGGCAACAATAAGCCCGCCTAGCCAGATTTCTTTGCCCGAGCGCCAACCGTCGAAATTTGGACTCATTTCACTCAAAATACCCACGACCGCGACCGCAAGCGCCATCACTCTCGAGGCAACTCGCGCCGTGCGATCAGACCGCTTGATCAGCCTCGCGATGAATAAGCCATTGATGCCATCGGTGATCAGCATCCCGAGCACAAAGAGCAGCGCCAAAATCACCGCGACGTGCCAAACCTGATATTTACTGGCCAGAACTGCAAACAAGGAGGCTTGACTCAGCGTGTCAAAAGACAGCGCAAACACGGCGCCCGCAACAAGCATTGCACCCGCACGGCGCACGTTCAGCATGCGTGCAAAAAAACTTTGGCGCCAGCCTTTGAGTTGCACCGCTTCGTGTGCGGGCGTACGCAGCACGCTCAACAGGTTTAAGGCCGCCAACCCAAGCAAAATAGTGATTGACACCCACGTACCCAGCGTATCGAACCAAGCCGGAACATCGAAGTGTTGCACCACGCTTGCCGCATAGATTGAAATCGGAACAATCACCAAGCCATGACCTAATGAAAAAAGCAGCCCAGCCATTTTGGCGAGCACTGGCCGCTCGCTGCTGTTGTAGCGAGTCAAGCTATCGATCGCAGCTAAGTGATCAGGATCAAAGCCGTGACGGATGCCGAGCATCAACACGATAAACGCTAAGCTCACGAGGTCTTGGGGAAAATGATCAGTGCGTATTCGCGTCGTTCACTCATTGCCGTTTAAATTGAATAGGCACAAGCACTGAAGCGGCCACGTTTTCGCTGCCGCGCTTGGCGGGCACGAAGCGCCACTGACGCACCGCTTGCAACCCAGCTTCGTCTAAACGCTCGAACCCGCTTGAGTTGCGTATCTCGACACTGAGCGGCGTACCCTCGGCGCTCACTCGTACCAGCAACAGCACGGTGCCTTCCTCTTTCAGACGTCGCGACTGTGAAGGGTATGCAGGTGCTGGATTATGCAAATAGTCAGCATCAAAACGCGCTGCCGTCAAAGCGGGCTCAGTGCCTGTGCCTGGTTGAGCGCTGCCACTCGCACGACCGGAGGCAGCCGTATTCTCCGCTCGGGTTGCGTCGGTCGTTGCAGTTGTCCCTCCTATGGCAGTTATCACCTTGGTGACAGATCCAGGGCGCGACGGCGAGTCAACATCGGGCGCTGACCGTGCGGTCGGTGTAGCTGCTGCTTTAGTTGGT
>NSIQ01000009.1 GCA_002737415.1 Alcaligenaceae bacterium
CTTGCGCCTTCGGCAGCGGTTCAGGTACAAGCTCGGGAGCGACTTGCTGCTCAAGTGCTGAGGGCGCAACCTGTGACAGTGTGATATCGATCTGCTGGGGCTGTGCAAGTTCATGCGCGGGCGCGACGGCTGTTGGCAACAGCTCTGGTGCTGGCCCTGCGGCAGCTATCTCAAGCGTCGAACGCTCTTGCGGCGACACTTCTTGCGAGGCAGGTACTTCACCACCAAGATCTTCCAGGCTCAAAATCGAGACTTCAATCGGCGCGGGTGACCACGACCAACTTAATAATGCAGCCAAGACCACGACATGCACAGTCACGACAAGCAACAGTCGCAGCAACGAAGCGCTACGTTCAGTCCGCAGCCAAGAATTTTTTTTTGGGGCAAAAATGGTGTTTGACACGACAGGGCTTAGTCTTTCGCCTCGCGCCAAATCTCTGGCACAAAGGTGATTTGACCTTGATCATTTGAAATAAAAATTTCACTGTCCTGGATGTTGGCGTGCAAGATCATGCTGCGTTGTGTCTGGGCCGCTAACTCGCGAGTATCCTCTGACGGCAAACACACCACCCTTAAGTTACGCGCGCGCTCGAGCTTATTGCGGATGCCGTCCCACCAAATCTTGCTGTTCTGACCGCTATAGCAATAGATCACGACCTGTTTGGCGCGACCACAGGCTTTTAAGATGCGCCGCTCGTCGGGCTGCCCAACCTCAATCCAGAGCTCAATCGAGCCAGTCAGGTCTTTAAGCCAGATGTCGGGTTCGTCGGCGTCGCTCAAGCCTTTAGTGAAGGCCAAGTCTTCGTGCGCATGCAGGGCAAACGCCAGCAAGCGAACCATCAAGCGCTCTTCGGTTTCTGAGGGGTGCCGGGCAAGCGTCAAGGCGTGACTGCCATAATAATGGCGATCGGCGTCGGCCACGTTCAGCTCGGCTTTATAGATGGTTGCGCGTAAGGCCATAAATCTCGTGTGTACTGTGCGAAGTCAAGAAGTGGATTATCCTTGATTATCTGATTGAGAGCCTTTTTAATGACAAATCCCCATATTGCCGCCATTGCCCAGACCCTTTTAGCGGCTCGTCGTGAGCGACAACTGGCCGACCCCGCCCAGCACGTCGATCAACTGCAATCCACTGACGACGCCTACGCTGTTCAAGAACTGGTGCGCAAAGACCTAGCACCTGAGCAAGCCGCCGTGGGTCGTTACTGGAAATCAGGCGCCTCTTCGCGCGCTGTCAGCTTATTGTCTAGCGCCCTCTTAGACACGGGCGTCTGGACTAGCCCCGCTCAGGCGCGCGACTGGCCTTTCAATATGCGTTTGATCGAGATCGAAATCGCTCTCAAAATCAATCGGCTGATATCGTCCGCAGAGGCCGGATCGCTGACGCACGAACAAGCGTACGCCTTGATTGGCGCCATGGCGGTCACCATCGAAGTGGTTGACTCACGTTGGCAACAAACCGAGCAGCTACAACCTCTGCTCAAGCTAGCAGACATGCAAACCCATGGCGCCCTAGTGGTTGGTAGTTGGATGCCCTACAGCGCGCAAGAAGTCGAACGCGACTGGACGCGCCAGCGGTGTACCGTCAAGATCGGTCAGGCACCCGCCCAAGAATTTGTCGGCACCCATTCTATGCAAGACCCTCGCTGGCTATTACCGTTCTGGCTGCGCCACGTCACCGCTAGCGGCGCTTCAATCCCGGCAGGTACCGTTGTCACCACGGGCAGTTGGTGTGGGATGCCTGCTGCTCAGCCTGGTGACTTGGTGGTGGCAAGCTTTGACGGCGTTGGCATGACGTCAGTGCAGTTTTAATCGGTTAAATTTGCAGAGTCAGCACGAACCACAGACTAAGGCGTCAATAGCCTCGGCTTTACAAATTCCTTCGGAGACCAATATGCTCAGAGCCTTGATACGCGTAGTTTTTATTGCAGTCGCGTTATTTTCCGTTTCGCAAACAAGCTACGCTCAAACGTTTCCTGATCGGGCGATTCGCTGGATTGTGCCGTGGCCACCCGGCGGCGGTGGTGATGTGATTGCACGTTTGCTTGGAAACCCAGTTGCAGACGCGTTAGGCAAACCCGTGATTATTGAGAACCGCGCAGGGGCGGCAGGCAATATTGGCGCCTTGGCCGTTGCGCGTGCGCCAGCAGACGGTTACACCATCGCGTTCGCCTATTCGGGCACGCACTCGATCAATCGGCATCTGTATAAAGAGATGCCCTTTGAAGAGAAAGACTTCACCCCAATCATTTTTTTAGCCTCAGTGCCGCAAGTGCTGGTTGTCAATAGCAACCTACCTTTCAAGTCGGTCAAAGACATCATTGCTGCCGCAAAAGCCAACCCTGGCAAACTCACCTACGGCTCAAGTGGCAACGGCGCAATCAATCACTTGGCGGGTCAACTATTTGCCGATATGGCCGGCGCGCAGCTCCAGCACATTCCCTACAAAGGCGGTGCTCCTGCAGCGACTGCCCTGATGTCGGGTGAGATTGATATGATTTTTGGCGAACCAGCCACACTTTTACCGCATATTGCGAGTGGCAAATTTAGAGCCCTTGCTGTGACCAGCGACAAGCGCTCGCTCACTTTGCCCGAGCTACCTACGATCGCCGAAGCGGGTGTGCCCGGCTATGCCGTCACCTCTTGGAACGGTGTGCTAGCCCCCGCCAATACCCCTGCTGCGGCCATCAAAACACTGAACGCAGCATTTAACAAAGCCCTGAGCGATCCCGAGATCCGCGCTCGTCTTGAAAAAATGGGGTTTGAGCTAATCGGGGGTGCGCCCGAACTCTTCTCGGCACTGATTGAAGCCGAAACGATCAAGTGGGGCCCAGTGATTAAGAAATCTGGGCTACAAATTAACTAAGTCATGATTTTTATGAGCCAAAGTGGGATCACCGATCCCACTCAAGAGCCGCAATGGGCGCAGTGGTACGTCGAGCACTTGCGCATCATGCGTACCGTCGACGGCATCACCTCAGCCGAGCGCTTTCAAACGAAAGCGCTCGGCTGGCCACCCTCGTTAGCGATGTATTCGATTCGCTCGCCCGAGGTCTTTGTCGACCCGTACTATCAAAAGATTCGGGGGATGGGGCCTTGGCTGAGTTTGATAGACAAACGCTTTTACCAGCGCAACCTTTTCGAAGGTGCAGAGCAGGCAAGCATCACGGCGCCTGAGGTGCCTGCAGGGTCTGTCTTAGTCGTGACTAATCAGGCACAACCTGAGCTTGGCCATCAAGAGCCGTCCTTCGAAGACGTAGCCTTTACCTGGTTGCGCGCAGTTGGCCTTGATCAGTCAACACCTTACCGCGGGATCAGTGTGATGCCTCGCGCCCGGGCACTCGGCTTGCCCACACGCGCTGACGTTGCGCTGTATGCGTCGGCGCAACTCGGCTAGCGGTTAGCCGCGCCAACACTGCCAAAGCTCATAACTTTGAACCTCAAGCTCAAACCACGCAAGACTTTGATCGCTGGTGCCACGGGTCAAATTGGCTCAAGTGTCGGCATGCACTTAATGGGGCTAGGTGATTGGGGACCCTTGGGCCTAGCACGTACGCCTGATCCACTCGCTCCCTATCCAATGCTTGCGGTCGACCTCACCGATGCACACGACTGCCAGCAGAAACTCGCCCCACTGCAGGGCATCACGCATGTGCTGTACGCCGCGCGCTTTGATCATTTTGGCGGCGAGCTTGAATCCAAAGATACGAACGTGGCGATGCTAAGACATCTGCTTGATACGCTCGAGAGCAACTCAAATGATCTGCAGCATATTCACCTCGTGCATGGCACGAAGTACTATGGCCACACGGTCAAAGAGCGACACACACCCTATCGCGAAGACGACGCCTGCGGTAAYTTCAAGAGCTTTTATTTTGAACAGCAACAGCTTGTGCAACAGCGCCAGCTTGGGCAAAACTGGTCTTGGTCGATCTCGCGCCCACATGCGTTTTGCAACTATCGGACCGATGAAGCGCGCAACATGCTGTTGGTTTTGGGGTTATATGCCTCGATCTTGCGCGAACTTGGTGAGCCGTTACATTTTCCTGGGACGCCACGCAGCTTTGAAGTCAAAACACAATTTTCGTGGTTGCCCACTCTCGCGCGATCTGCGGTTTGGATGATGACTGAAGCGCAGTGCGCCAACCAAGCCTACAACATCGTCAATGGCGATCCATTAAGCTGGTCTGAGCTTTGGCCTATCTTTGCACAGCACTTTAAAATGGAGGTCGGTCAGCCGAACTCAAGCACCTTCGCCAAGTTTGCCTCTGACAAAGACGCGATTTGGCAAGCCATGATCAAAAAATATGGTTTGAAAAAAACTGACTTGCAAACGGTGGCGCAATGGCCGTATGGTGACTATGTGTTGTCACTGCAGTGGGATGTCGTGTCTGACATGTCTAGAGCGCAACGCGATGGATTTACTGAAATAATCAACACGCCAAAGATGTTCACAGGTGGCTTTGATTATTTTCGTGAGTATAAAATAATCCCTTAACGGAGCGGAGCAAAAGCTGTGTCAGCAACAACGCATACCGATGTATTAATTATTGGCGGTGGTGGTACCGGTTTAGCCGCAGCGATTGAAGCCGCAGAGCTAGGGCGTCAAGTGATCTTGCTTGAAAAAAACCCTGAAACAGGTGGTTCAACTTCGTGGTCGGTGGGCTCGATCACGGCAACGGGTACGCCACATCAACGTCAGGCAAATATTCAAGACAGCGCCGACGCGCATTTTGAAGATATGGAAAAGCACGCCGGCGCACTAGCGCCACGAGACAATCTTGCTTTACGCCGCATTTTGGTCGACAACACCGCTGACATGATCGACTGGCTCATGAAGCTCGGTGTCGTGTTTGTCGGCCCCGAAGAAGAACCGCCCCATCGCGTCGCACGTATGCACAATGTGGTGCCTAACTCGCGCTCGTTTGCCTACCACCTGACGCGCCGCTGCCGCAGCCTCGGGGTCGACCTGCGTCTGAACGCTGCGACGCAACGCATTGTGCTTAACGGTGAACGTGCCGTGGGTGTTGAAGTCACCTTGCCGGATGGCACTTTGCATACCTTTATTGCGCGTCGCGGCGTGGTGCTCGCCAGTGGCGACTACAGCGCGGCGGCTGACTTAAAAGCTCAACTGGCCAACCCAGAGGTTGCCTTGGTCGACGCCATTAACACCACGGCCACAGGCGACGGTCATCGCATGGCGATGGCGCTAGGCGCCTCTGTGGTCAATGGCGACATTGTGCGTGGCCCGATCATGCGATTTTTAGCGCCAACGCGTGCCAACCTGCTGCAGCGCTTACCCCCCACCAAAATCATCGCTCAACTGATTGCTTGGTCGGCAAAGTGGTTGCCTCAGTGGATTTTGCGCCCCTTCTTGATGAGTTTTTTAACCACAGCAGTCAGCCCCTCGACGGATCTCTATCGCGAAGGCGGCGTGCTGATTAATAAACACGGTAAGCGCTTTACCAACGAACTCGATAAACCAAATAAAGACATGGCCAAACAACCCGAGCGGATTGGCTGGATCGTCATGGATAGCGTGGTCGCCAAAAAGTTTTCGGCCTGGCCGTATTACATCTCGACCGCACCGGGTGTGGCTTATGCCTACCTCGATGATTACCGGCGCAACCGGCCAGACATCTTTCATTGCGCACCAACGCTTGAAGAGCTAGCGGCGAGCATGGGGGTCGCTGGGCAGGCACTGTTTGAAACGATCACTCACTACAACCGACACGACCTTGGTGCTCGCCCCGCAATCACGCAAGGTCCGTTTTATGCGCTAGGCCCCATCAAAAGCTACGTCGTCTTTACCGATGGTGGGTTAAAGGTCACCGACAAGCTTGAAGTATTGCGCACCGACGGGCAGGTGATCCCCGGCCTCTATGCCGCCGGTTCGGCGGGTCAAGGCGGCTTGTTACTTGAAGGTCATGGCCATCACTTAGGCTGGGCATTTATTTCTGGTCGCATAGCGGGTCGAGCCGCTGCCAATTTTCAAGGCTAATTTACTGGTCGGCCTTAATACCAGCGGCCTTAACCACCTGCGCCCACTTGGCCATGTCGGCTCGCACGAAAGCGGCGAACTCTTTTTCAGTTGTGATGGTTGGGACCAAGCCCTGCTTTGACAAATCAGCGATCATCTCTGGCCCGCTTAACACCTCAAGCGCCGCCGCATGCAACGCGTTGCGTGCTTGCTCTGGCGTGCCCGCGGGGGCCATCAAGCCATACCAATAATCCATATCAAACCCAGGGATACCAGCCTCGATAAACGTAGGCACCTCAGGCATCGCCGACGAGCGCTGTTTGCCAGTCAACGCAATCGCTCTAAGCTGTCCCGAGCGAACGATACCAGCCACCGCTGGCAAGGGAGCAAACAGAACCATGTCACGCTGTTGGCCCAGCATGTCTGCAGTCACTGCACCAGTCCCTTTGTAAGGTACATGCGTCAGTTTAATTTTGGTCTCAAAAATAAACAGCTCGGCCGCCATATGAGCCCCCGAACCAGTACCCGCTGAACCAAAATTAATTTTTCCTGGGTTGTCTTTCGCTAACTTAACAAGGTCTGAGGCCACCTTGATTTGTGACGAAGGATGCACCACCAGCACCATGGGCGCCGCCGCCAATGCTGTGAGAGCCACAAAATCACGCTCAACGCTATAGGCAAGCTTTGGATAAATACTCGGATTGATACCAATTTCAGAGACCGAGCCCACCAATAACGTCTTGCCATCAGGGTTCGCGCGAGCAACGAACTGTGCGCCAATCGCCCCCGCAGCACCGGGGCGATTTTCAATCACAGCTGTGACACCGAGCTTATCGGCCACCTTGGGCATCACCATGCGAGTCAGCACGTCTGTGCCTCCGCCCGGTGCAAAAGGGATCACTACGTTAATGGGTTTATCGCTATTAGATTGGGCGTGCGTCAAAGACAAAGCGCCAAGCGAAGCCATAACTAGCAAGGCAAATACTCCCTTAAGACTGGGATTTAGGCGATATAACATTAACGTCTCCGATTATTGCGACCCAGGGCCGGACTGTTTAGCCAAGAATCGATTCGTTATGATTTACCTGAATATTAACGAGGATCTGACCTAGGCGCGAGTGATTTGGGCTCTCTTTGTTAATCTCTAGGCTATGCGTCGGCTTAGCCGACTTCACCTCAGGATAATGTTCGCAATGACTCTGCCTTATCAACACTTGCCACACGTACAGGCCGCTCAAGGGTTTTCGCATTTTGAGGGGATTCAAGTGCTGGACCTGAGCACCTCAGTTGCTGGCCCTTATGCCACACAATTACTGGGAGATTTTGGTGCCACCGTGCTCAAAATCGAAAAACCGGGCACCGGAGACGACGCTCGCCAGTGGGGGCCACCTTTTTTGAATGGCGCCTCACTTTGGTTTTTAAGCGTCAATCGCAACAAACACAGTATGGCGCTCGATATCAGCAAGCCCGAGGGTCTGGAGGTCTTAATGTCTTTGCTCGAGACCACTGACGTGCTGGTACTGAATATGACACCACGCGTTCAAGACAAGCTGGGCTTAAGTTTTGCAAAACTACAAAAGCGGTTTCCGCAATTAATCCATGCCAGCCTGACTGGCTTTGGTTTAACCGGCGCTCGCAGCGATCACCCCTGCTACGACCTGATTGCCGAAGGCTATTCGGGGATCATGGATTTAACCGGCGAAAGCGAGAGCGACCCTCAAAAGGTAGGTACACCCGCAGCCGATATGCTGGCGGGACAAGACCTAGCCATGGCCGTGATGGCCGCCATCCATGGCCGTGTCCGTACGGGAAAAGGTTCTAGTGTTGACGTTTCGATGCTCGCTACCATGACGCGCTTTACTGCACCGCGCGTGGTTGCCTACTTAGGCTCTGACGAGGTGCCACGACGTTCTGGCGGCAAAGATTCGGTCATCGCGATTTATCAGGTGTTTGATACCGCTGATGCGCAGTTATCGCTTGGTCTAGGCAATGATGCCATCTGGACACGCTTTTGGCAGGCCGTGGGCGACCCAGCCTTTGCCCAAAAGCCAGAATATGCTGGTAACGCGGGGCGCCGCACGCATCGATCCGCCATCGTGGCGCACATCGCGCAGGTGCTCGCCACGCGACCTCGGGATGAATGGTTGGCGCTCTTTGCCAAAAATCGGATCCCAGCAGGCCCGATTAATCGGGTTGATGAAGTCACCAAAGATCAAGAGCTTTTAGCTAAAGAATTTTTTTATAAGAGCGCTTCTGGTTACGGTGACATTCCCCAAGTCGGCTTAGGCATCACCATCGATGGTCAGCACCACGTGCACCGACAAGCGCCCCCCACCTTAGGCCAAGACACGCAAGCCGTGCTGCGCGAACGACTAAATCTGAGCCCAGAGCAGATCAGGGCGCTCCAACAGGCCAAAATTGTGAACGAGCCGTAACGATGCGCGCGACGCCAAGCCTGGTACGTGTCTGACTAAAAAACTACCAGTTATTGTCTAGATACAATGCCGGTTGTACAGCGCGAGTAAACTGCTAAAAACAGAATAACTGATCTACAAAAAGACACCCTATGACATTCGATGAAATTATTTACGAAGAAGACGGCCCCATTGGCACGATCACGATCAATCGCCCCGAAGATGGCAACATGTTCACCCCGAAAATGTGTCACGAGATTCGTGACTGTATAAACGAGATACGCCGTGAAACCAAAACTCGTGTCCTAGTATTAACTGGCGCTGGCGATCGCTTCTTTTGTATTGGCGGGCGCAAAGAAGGGATGCAAGACACCCAACTCTATGCGGGCGTCTTACCCACGCTCGAGATGTATGAAAGCATCGACCGTCTGCAAAAACCCGTGATCGCCTCAGTCAACGGCTTTGCTGTAGGCGGGGGCAACGTGCTGCAAATGGTATGCGATCTGACAATTGCTTCCGATACTGCAACCTTCAGGCAAGTCGGTCCAATGATGGGCAGCTTCGACGCGGGCTACGGCACGTGGTACCTCGAAGATTTGGTCGGTAAAAAACGCGCAAAAGAAATGTGGTTTTCGAACCCAAAAATCCCCGCCAAACAAGCGCTCGAGATGGGCTTGATCAACCGAATTGTGCCTGCCGCTGAATTGCGCGCCGAGACCCGCAAGTGGGCGCTCGAGATTGCCGATCGCGGCTCGTTTGCTCTAGCTTCGGTCAAGGCCGCGTTTAACGCGCGTCACGGCGGCGTGGGCGGCTTGTCGCGCATGGCGCATGATTTACTGCTGCGTGGCTATCTGGATACCAAAGAGCACGATGAATTGTCGGCTTCGTTTGCCGAGCGCCGCAAGCCAGATGCCTCAACTTTTGGCCACTAAGCCTTACCTAGCACATTTAGGTTTTCAACCATGATGTTGACTCTGCACGATCCACAAAAAACTAACGAAAGCTATGCCTCGGGGGCTTGGCATGCCGACACCATGTTCGGCCTGTTGCAACAGCACGCGTTGGCGCGCCCAAATAGCATCGCCCTGCGCGATTTGTTCACGACACTGACCTGGTCGCAAGTCTTACAAGCCGTTGAGCAGCTTGCGTCCAATCTACACCAAGCGGGCTTAAGCGCTGGTGACCGTGTCGCGATCTGGTTGCCTAGCCGTGTTGAAAGCGCGATTGTGTTTATGGCCTGTTCGCGCAACGGCTACGTATGCTGCCCGTCACTTCACCARAGCTACACCTCGGGCGAAATCATCACTCTGCTTAAGCGCATTCGTTGCAAAGCATTTTTTACGACAGCCGGCTATGGCTCGGATGCAGCGACTCAACCGATTTCGGCCTTCCTTGATGAGGTGCCTACATTAATACGTACCTGTTTCTATGGTGCGACCTTTGCCGACGCCACGCAAACGATTGACCATCAAACAATTGAAAATCACGTGACTGCGCAGCAAACAACGGTCGATGCAGCGGCAACAAAAGTCTTACCCCCTGCGGCCACCAACCCCGACAAGATTGTTTACTTAGCCTTCACCTCAGGTACAACTGGTTTACCCAAAGGGGTGATGCACAGCGATAACACCTTACTGGCTAACGGCCGTATGATGGTGCGTGACTGGCATCACGATCAAAACTCTATTCTTGTCGCGCTCAGCCCTTTAAGCCATCACATTGGTACGGTTTCCATCGAGCAATGGCTAGCGGCAGGCTTACAACTTGTCATCCATAACTTTGCTGCGGGCAAGCCTGCGCTTGACTGGATCATTGAAAGCCAAGGCACCTATGTGATGGGTGTGCCGACACACGCGATGGATATTCTTGAAGATGTTCGCCGTCGTGGTTTGACCGCAATGGGCAACGTGACATCGTTTTATATGGCTGGCTCGCCGATCCCGCGCGAAGTCGCCGAACAATTTTTGCGTATTGGCGTCACGCCACAAAACGTCTACGGCATGACCGAAAACGGCTCGCATCAGTACACCTTACCCACCGACCCCACCAGCACGATTGTGGCCACGTGCGGGCGAGCTGCGCAAGGCTATGAAGTTCGAATCTTTGATGCCGAGCATCCCGACCATGAAGTCGCGCAAGGCCAAGTCGGTGAAATTGGCGGGCGCGGTGGTCTGCTGATGCTTGGCTATTTTGACGATCAAACTGCCACTGAAAATTCTTTTAATCGCTCGGGCTGGTTTATGAGCGGCGATCTCGGTGTATTTGATGAACAGGGATGTCTACAAATCGTCGGGCGTAAAAAAGATTTGATTATTCGTGGCGGGCACAACATCCACCCAGCACGAATCGAAGACTTAACGCACAGACATCCTGATGTCGTGAAGGCTGCCGTGTTTCCGATTGCCGACGATCGCTTAGGCGAGCGTGTCTGCCTCTCGATTTTGCAGCGGGCAGGCGCCACCATTGACCCTCAACAAGTTTTACAGCACTTGCACGAGGTCGGTTTATCAAAATACGACATGCCCGAATACTTTATCGTGATGCCCGCCTTCCCACTGACGGCCAGCGGAAAAATTTTAAAACGCGAACTCATTGAAATGACTAAGCGCGGAGACATCAAGCCCTCGCCGGTTCGTTGGAAGGCACCGGCCTGAATCATTACCACATTGATCCAACCTTAAAGGCAGTCGAACATGGCGGTAGAACTTTCTATTGATCAGGGCTTGGCCCATCTGTATCTCAATCGCCCCAAGGCGTTAAACGCCTTAAGCTTTGGGATCTTGCAAGACCTCAACAACACGCTTGCTCAAATTGAACAAGCAATCGACCTTCAGCAAGTGCGCGGCTTGGTGATCACGGGCGCGAGCGAAAAATCTTTTTGTGCCGGGGCCGATATCCCTGAGCTACTTGGGCGCACGCTCTTGCAACAACACGAAGGTGCACGACTCGGGCAAGAAGTCTTTAATCGGCTCGCCGCCTTGCGCATCCCMTCTGTAGCGGTGATTCATGGCTACGCGTTTGGTGGCGGCCTTGAGCTAGCGCTGTCATGCACCTTTCGCATCGCGACCGCGCGCGCCAAGATGGGTTTGCCAGAAATCAAACTCGGTCTGATCCCTGGCTACGGCGGCACACAGCGCCTGCCTCGTTTGATTGGCGAAGGTCGCGCGCTTGATATCATCCTGTCCGGGCGGACCGTTGAAGCGATCGAGGCCGAGCGCATCGGTTTAGTCGCGCGCTTGGTCGAAGACGGTGATCCCTACACCTTGGGAGCCGAATTTTTAGCGCCCTACCTCAAACATGGCCTGTTGGCACTTGAGATGGCGCGTCAGGCGATTTCGCGAGGCATGCAAACAACGCTTGCCGACGGCCTAAAAATTGAACGCGATTTATCAACCTTGATTTTTCAAACAACCGACGCAAACGAGGGCATGACCGCTTTTGTAGAAAAGCGTCCAGCTATATTTAAGGATCATTAAGTCGTTGGCCAGCGCCGCGACCCAATTGTTAATGACAACCGACTTTCTATTTATGACCTCTTCAGGCAAAACATGAGCACTTCATCCAACAAAGGCTGCATTATCGTCACAGGCGCCAGCCGCGGTATCGGCGCAGCCATCGCGCTCGGCCTGGCGCAAGCCGGCTATGCGGTCGGCTGCCTGTCACGCTCGGGCGAAACACCTCAAATCGCTGGTGCCACCACAGAGCTTGCCAAACACTGGTTCAGCGCCAAGTGCGATGTCAGTCGTCCTGAACAATTAACAGCAGCATTTTCTGACATCGCACAACGTTCAGGCCAGCCCTTAGTTGGCCTCGTCAATAACGCCGGCATCCACTCGCAAGATCGCGTGCAAGACATTGCTGAACAAGAGTTCAAAAACGTGATGGACGTCAACGCCTACTCCGTCTTGGCCTCGAGCCAATCAATTTACCCTCACCTGCTCGAAAACAAAGGCGGCCTGATCGTCAACATCGGTTCGTTTTATGACAAGCTCGGTGTCAAACAACACCTGACCTATTGCGCCACCAAGGCCGCAGTGGGCGCAATGACACGCTGCATGGCGGTCGAATGGGCGCCCAAAGGCATTCGCGTACTCAACGTCGCGCCCGGCTATGTCATGACAGACTTTAACCGCGAGATGATTCAAAAAGGGCCTCTCGCTGAATATCTAGCAAAACGGATTCCCTCGGGCGTGGCTGGCGAAGCGCAAGATATCGGCAATCTCGTGACCTCTCTTTTTGTCTTAAATTCACCTTACATGACGGGCGAAACCATCTACATTGATGGCGCACACGGCATGTTGCAGTAATCGATCACGGAGTCAAAGATGAACGTATTAGAACGACTAGATGCTGCGCAGCCTTGGACGCAAGAAGAAACCATGCTGCTCGATTCAGTCAAGCAACTTGCAGCCGAAAAAATTGCACCACGCGCGGCCCACTACGATAAGACTGCCGAGTTTCCGTGGGACAACGTTAAAGAGATTAACAACTTGGGCTTAAACGCCATGTTCATCCCTGAAGCTTACGGTGGCGCACCTTTATCGTACGCATGCTAYCTAGCGTGTGTGCGCGAGATCAGCGAAGCCTGTGCCTCAACCGGCATTATTTGGGCCACTAACTTTCATGCCATCAAGCCTTTAATGGATTTTGGCAACGAAGAGCAAAAGCTTCGGCTGCTGCCTCGCATGGCTGAGGGCGGCCTAGCTGCCCTAGTGATTACCGAACCCACCGCAGGTTCAGACGCCACCGGGATGAAAACGACCTTCACGCCCGACGGTGATTCAATCGTCATGAATGGCAGCAAAATCTTTATTTCAAACGGCGATGTGTCAGATCTTTATATCGTATTTGGAAAATGGAGTGAAATCGCGGGTGATAAAGAATCCATTTCGGCAGTCGTACTTGAAAAAGGTACGTCAGGCTTTAGCATCACTGGCACCGAAGACAAAATGGGAACGCGCGCCTCAGGCACAGCCTCGCTCGCGTTTGATCAGGTACGCATCCCACGTGCAAACTTATTATGCGAGCCCGGTGACGGCTTAAAAATATTACTGGCCTCACTGAACAAATCACGCCCAAGCGTTGCAGCCCATGCGCTAGGTATTGCACGCGCCGCGTTCAACGACTCGATCGCGTACATGAATGATCGTCGCCAGTCGGGCAAACGTCTGCTCGAGTTTCAAGGCTTGCAATTTAACGTGGCTGACTTAGCGGCTGAACTTGTGATGGTTGAGTCTTGGTTGTGGCGCGTTGCTGCACTGATTGAATCCAATGCCCCCAATGTCGGAATCGAGGCTTCGATCTTAAAATTAAAAGCGACTGATCTGGCCATGCGCATCGCCACTGATGCCGTGCAGTTTTTAGGCGGCTACGGTTATTGCAAAGACTATCGCGTCGAGCGCCTCATGCGCGATGCAAAAATTACTCAAATCTGGGAAGGTACCAATCAAATTCATCGCCAATTGATTGGTCGCAGTTTTTTGAAAAAGGAAAAACATTGAACGCTTCAAAAATAATCGGCATTGTGGGCTGCGGCACCATGGGCACTGGCATCGCCATCGTTGCAGCACGCGCCGGCTTTAAAACGCGTATTTACGACCTCAAGCCCGAACCGCTTGAGAACGCTCGCAAACAAGCCGCTGCATTTTTAAAAAAATCAGTCGAACGCGGCAGACTCGCTGCTGGCGAAGATGCCCTGATCATGTCTAAATTTTTAACAACGACTGACGCAAAGGAATTTGCGGATTGCGATCTGGTGATTGAAGCTGTGTTTGAAGATCTCAAGATCAAGCATTCGATCTTCAAGCAACTGAATGATATTTGCCCAGCGCACACGATCTTTGCCTCAAACACGTCAACCATCTCGATCACCGAAATTGCGGGCGGCTCAGGGCGTGCCGATCGTTTTGTCGGCATGCACTTTTGTCTTCCTGCACAACTGATGAAGCTAGTTGAAATGTCACCAGGCATGAACACCTCTGACGCAACCTTTGAGGCGGCCTGGATACTGTGCGAGGCGCTCGGACAAAAGCCCGTGCGCACGCGCGACACGCCCGGCTTTATCCTGAATTACTTTTTAATCCCCTTTAATAACGATGTCATCAACTTGATCGATCAGGGCGTAGCCGACGCTGCAAATATTGACCTAGCCGTCAAGACCGCGCTCGGTTATCCACTCGGCCCGCTAGAGCTGCTTGACATGGTGGGTATGGACACTCAGCTATTGCTGTGCGACGCTATGCACGGGCTCACCAACGAGCCGCGTGCCGCCTGCCCGCCGCTGGTTAAACGCATGATTGGTGCAGGTCGCCTGGGTCGCAAAACGGGTCAAGGGTTTCACACCTATGACAACAACAAGATTTTTGGAGCCTGAGCATGAGCTATCAGATTATTCAGGCCGAAGACAGTCGCTCGTTTCCTCAAGCGCACGCGTTTTTTGAGAAGGCGAGCAAAGACGGCACCGGCGTGGTGTACATCGGCGCAGATGCGGGTGAAGCCTACCAAGAAGCGCATGAACAACACATGGCTGCAAGCTTTGTCGCCATCGAACTCGGCAATGAATGCTTGGGCGTGCACCTTGCTGATGACGCTGGCCCAAGCAACGTAGTCGGCTTTGCGCGCTTTAGATTAGGCGATGATGCCCCCACGCAACTGATTGAACTGGTACGCATGCCCTACACCTCTAACGATGCGCTTGCCGCAGCCAAGGCGGCCTTTGAAGGGGCGGATCTAACAGCGGCGGTCTGCAATGATTTTCCAGGTCGGATCCTCAATCGCTTAATTCGGCCCTACTACAACGCCGCACTGCGCCGCTTAGATGAAGGCCTGGCCTCTGCCAACGATATGGATATGACCTTGCGCTTGGGCTTAGGTTACCCAGAGGGGCCGATTGCACTTTTAAACCGCTCGGGCCTGCATCATCACTTTGAAGTCACGCAAGACCTGTACGAACAACTCGGCCAAGAATCCTACGCTCCTGCGCGTCGTGCGCGCAATGCGTGGCTCAAACAGTTTCAAGCGCATGATGATGCAACCTCTTGAAGGGGTCAAGGTACTAGACTTTAGTACCTTGTTGCCGGGGCCGATGTGTACGCTGCTGCTTGCTGACGCGGGTGCAGAGGTCATCAAGATTGAACGTAAAGACGGCGATGAGATGCGCGCGTACACACCAAAATTTGGCACAGACAGCGTCAACTTTGCGTTGCTGAATCGCGGTAAAAAATCAATCATCGCAGATCTGAAGTCGCCAGCGACGATTAAGCAGATTCAAGCCCTCATCGCGCAAGCCGATGTATTGGTCGAGCAATTTCGTCCGGGCGTCATGGACCGTCTAGGGCTTGGCTACCAAGCTGTTGCAAAAATCAATCCGCGCCTTGTGTATTGCTCGATTACCGGCTACGGCCAAACCGGCCCCTACGCGCAAGTTGCCGCGCACGATATGAATTACCAGGCGCAAACCGGCATGGTTGGGCTCGGTGGCGACGCCAACGGCACTCCAAACGTGCCGCCTGTCTTAACGGCCGACCTAGCCGGCGGGGCCTACCCTGCTGTGATGAATATTTTGTTGGGCCTGCGTAAACGCGATCGCGAGGGCGTAGGCTGCCATCTTGATATTTCAATGGCCGACAACTTATTCCCGTTGATGTATTGGGGCTTAGGTAACGGCTGGGCCGCCGGCCAATGGCCACGCGGTGGCGATGAACTGGTCACAGGCGGTAGCCCGCGCTATCAAATCTATCAAACTTCGGACCAAAAATTCTTAACGGTCGCGCCCCTAGAAGACAAGTTCTGGGGTAACTTTTTAACGGTGTTGGGTGCAACTGAATTGCAGCAAGTCAACAACCCCGCCTTAGTTAAGGCCAGCATCGCCAGAATCATTGCCCAGCAGCCTGTCGCTTACTGGAACGCGCGCTTTGCTGGGCAAGATACCTGCGTGTGTGAAGTCATTGGACTTGAGCAGGCAGTGCAAGACCCCCATTTTCAGGCGCGTGGCGTTTTTAACCGAACCATCGCAACCGCCTCAGGGAAAACCATACCTGCCTTGCCAACTCCCATTAGCGGGGTATTCTTAGACTCGCAGCAAAGACAAAGCAGCCCTGACTTAGGCCAACACACGCAAGAAATTTTGAAATAAGCTAAACGAAGCGCTTTACAATCGCCACGTAAAAAAATATACACGGAGACCTCTCATGAAAAAAATCACATCGTCTTGGCTGATTGCAATTGTGGCACTGCTTCCTGGCGTCGCAGCTAGTGCCGATCCCTGGCCAAGCAAACCCATTCGCATCGTCGTGACCTTTGCGCCTGGCGGCACCTCAGATGTAATGGGTCGTGCGATTGCACCACCTCTATCCGCTGCGCTTGGGGTACCGGTCGTTGTGGTCAACAAGCCAGGCGCTAATAGCATTATCGCCACCCAAGAAGTTGCACGCTCTGCACCCGATGGCAACACCATTGGGTTGTTTATCAGTGCGCACGCCATCAACCCTTTTATCGCCAAGAGCCTGCCCTACGACTCTAAAAAGGATTTCATTCCTTTGGCGATGTTGGCGCTGATGCCAGGCTTCTTAACCGTTAACCCGACTGTTCCAGCCAACACCGTGCAAGAGTTGATCGCGCTTGCAAAAGCCAAGCCAGGCAGCCTGTCGTACGGCACGCCGGGCGGTTTGACCTCAGGTCAACTCTCGATGCAGTACCTCATCAAACTGGCAGGCGTGAATATTGTCGAAATCCCCTACAAAGGTGGGGGCCCTGCCTTAGTCGACTTGTTGGCGGGGCATATCCAGATGCTGATCAATAGCCCGACCTCAACGATTCCGCACGTTAACAGCGGAAAGTTACGGCCATTGGCCACCACAGGTGCAACGCGCCCTCCAGCACTCAAGGATGTGCCCACCATTGCCGAATCGGGTTTTCCTGGCTTTGAACTCTATGAGTGGTATGCCTTGTTTTTACCAGCCGGCACACCCAAAGAGATCGTGACTCGGTTGCACAAAGAGGTCATGACAGTGATGACATCACCCGAGATGGTGAAGCGCATTGCAGACATCGGTGCGCAAGGCAGCAAAGATACGCCCGAACAGTTCGCTCAGTTTTTAGCTAAAGAAGACAAAGTGTGGGGCGACCTCGTTAAAGCCATCGGGATTCAACCAGAGTAACTTGAGTACCGCCTGAGCCAACGTACAGACATACGTCATGCGTTGGTCTCAAGTGCGCGCTTGAATCACTGCCTAAACCGAGTCCCTGCATCAACCGAGATCACATCGCCACTGATGTATTTTGACATGGCATCTGAAGCAAAAAAGACCGCAAGATTTGCAATCTCGTCAGGCATCCCCATCCGACCATAAGGCAGGTTCGCCATGACCTTAGCGTACGCCTGTCGGTCGGTATCGTTTCGAGGATGCAACAAGCTCTCGGTGCGAGGCGTGTGGATTAAGCCCGGATTGATGCCAACCACACGAACGCCATGATTGACAGTCTCTGAACCAAACGCCTTAGTAAACGCAATCAAGGCGGCGTTTGCCACAGAGGTCCCGATTGAATTCGCATTCAGTCGCTCACCTGCAATGCCAATAATGTTGATCATCACACCCGATTGCCGAGCGATCATGTGGGGGTAGAGGCTACGGCTGAGCATAATCGTCGACATCACCTTGCCTTCAAAGCTATTGCGAAAATCAACCGGATCAATATTGAGCAAGCTGCCGCGCCCGATCGCACCTGCTGAATTAACCAAAATCTCGGTCTCGGGGTAAGCCGCCGCTACTTCTTCGGCTGCGCCAGGCTCGGATAAATTCACCGACTCAAGCAAGATCTCAACGGGATGTTCAGTCTGAATTTGACGACGGGCGTCTTTTAACGAGACCAAGTCTCGTGCGACAAGCCTGAGTGCACAGCCCTCGGCGGCTAACGCCTTCGCGATGGCAAAACCGATTCCTTTTGAACCGCCCGTTACCATAGCGATTTTGTCTTTCAATTGATAGTCCATCTCTTGTCCTTATTCGTGTAACACTTGCTGAACAGTGAGCTAAGCTCCATAATATTCGAGAATCCGTCAAACGATCTGATGCCAACTCAATTTCATAACAAGGCCCATCGTATGCCCCTCATTAAACTCTTTGTCACCAGCCTGTTAACACTGTCTGCCCTGAGCACCTTCGGTACCCAAGCGCAGGTGATTGATGGCTACCCGACGCAACCCATCAAGCTAGTGGTGCCGTTTCCGCCAGGCGGCGCCTCTGACATCATCGCGCGCATCGTCGGGCAACGTTTGGCTGAACACATGAAAGCCATCGTCGTCATTGAAAACAAAGCGGGCGCAAATGGCAACATCGCCGCTGAGTATGTGGTGCGCTCAAAGCCTGATGGCTATACCTTGATCTACAACAGTTCATCTGTGGCGTTAAGCCCTGCGCTGTATAAAAACTTAAGCTTTGATGTACAAAAAGATTTGGCGCCAGTGATTCTCACCACTGTTGTCCCGATGTTGCTCAATGTCAACAGCTCGGTGCCCGTCACCACTTTCAAAGAATTCGTCGCACTGCTCAAAGCCAAGCCTGATTCGCTCTCGTACGGCTCGGCCGGGGTTGGTAACATCACTCATCTCGCGCCCTTTTTAGTCTTAGAGCAGTTAGGATTAGTTGCAAACCACGTGCCGTATAAGGGCAGCGGCCCCGCCATGATTGGCTTGGTGGGCGGTGAGATTCAGTTCGATATGCAACCGATTTCAGTCGGCTTAGCCTATGCAAAAGAGGGGCGTGTGCGACCGCTTGCGGTATCAACGCTGGTTCGCTCGCCGGTACTTCCTAACGTGCCAACGCTTGACGAAAGTGGCCTGAAGGGCTTTGAGCTAGGCGCCTGGCAGGCAATCATGGTACCTGCCAAAACACCCCCAGCGATCATTAAGCGCCTAAACACAGAGATCATGGCAGTCCTCATGAACCCCGACACCAAAGAAAAGTTGCTTTCTCAGGGTGCACAAGTCTTAGGCTCGACGCCCGAGCAATATGGCGCTTACCTCGCCAGCGAGATCAAACGCTGGGATGCTGTCGTGAAAAGCAGTAAAACCGAGCCGCAATGATGAATTGTTTGAGGGAGTAGGCAGCCCCTTGTGTTGAAGTCTGAGTTTTTGTGTATCGTGGCGGTCTATGATTCACATTATCGAATTACGCCTACCCATTGATCACGCCCCCGAGGCGCTGCCGACGGCAATCGTCAAGCGCCTGGGCATCCCTGCCAACGATCTTTTAAAGATCGATATCTTTAAACGAAGCTACGACGCACGCAAAAATATTGCGCTGTCGTTTACCTACATCGTTGATGTCACCGTCAAAGACGAGGCTGATGTGCTTAAGCGCTTTGTTGACGACCCGCAGGTTCGCTTAACGCCCGATACCAGCTATCACTACGTTGCGCAGGTAACCGGTCAGACACACCCCCCAGCGCTGCGACCCGTGGTCATTGGCCTTGGACCCTGTGGGATTTTTGCGGCCCTGTTGCTTGCGCAGATGGGGCTTAAACCTCTGGTGCTCGAACGCGGCAAAGCGGTGCGCGAACGCACACAAGACACCTGGAAGCTTTGGCGTAAAAACGTCTTAAACCCTGAATCGAACGTGCAGTTTGGCGAGGGCGGTGCGGGGACGTTCTCAGATGGCAAACTCTACAGTCAGATTAAAGACCCAAAGTTCTATGGGCGCAAGGTGATTCAAGAGTTCATCAAAGCGGGCGCACCCGCAGAGATTTTGTACGTAGCTAAGCCACACATTGGCACCTTTAGGTTAGTCGGAATCGTTGAGACCATGCGTCAAGAGATTATCGCGCTTGGTGGTGAAATTCGTTTTTCACAGAAGGTCACCGCTTTTGATATCGAGGCACAGCAGATTCGCGGCGTACAACTCGAAAACGGCGAGCACATTGCCGCCGATCATGTCATTTTGGCGCTGGGCCATAGCGCGCGCGACACCTTTGAGGCCTTGCATCACGCTGGCGTCTATCTTGAGGCCAAACCGTTTTCAGTCGGCTTTCGCATTGAGCATCCACAATCGATGATTGATCGCGCACGCCTGGGGCCACATGCCGGTAATCCGTTAATCGGGGCGGCAGACTACAAACTGGTGCATCACGCCAATAATGGCCGCAGTGTGTATAGCTTTTGTATGTGCCCAGGTGGCACGGTCGTGGCCGCGGCCTCAGAGCCAGGGCGCTTGGTCACCAATGGCATGAGTCAGTATTCGCGCAACGAGCGCAACGCGAACGCCGGTATTGTGGTGGGGATCACACCTGAAGATTACCCAGGCGGCCCTTTAGCCGGTATCGCTTTTCAACGCGCGATTGAAGCCAAAGCGTTTGAACTGGGTGGTGGCACCTATGAAGCCCCAGGACAATTGGTAGGTGACTTTTTAATGGGGCGCGCGTCAACCGCGTTTGGTAGCGTCACGCCTTCTTACAAGCCCGGTGTGCATCTCACTGACTTGGCCAGTAGCCTGCCCGCTTATGCCATTGAGGCCATTCGCGAGGCCCTGCCCGCCTTTGAGAAAAAAATCAAAGGCTTTTCAATGCATGATGCCGTCTTAACCGGTGTTGAAACCCGCACATCGTCGCCCTTGCGTATGACGCGTGGTGCAGATTTTCAAAGTCTGAATGTCAAAGGGCTGTTCCCAGCAGGCGAAGGCGCAGGCTACGCGGGTGGCATTTTGTCAGCCGGGGTCGACGGCATCAAAGTGGCCGAAGCAGTCGCACTGAGTTTGTTACCACGCTGATTGCCGACCGCTGGTTAGCTTTACTCACTCAATGCGCGCGATAACACTCGCCCGGGTCGCGCACCGGTTGCCTTTCCTTGTGCCCACACGATTTCGCCATTGACAATCACCGTGTGAATGCCTTTGGCCAACGCGATCGGATGATCGTAAGTCGCGACTTCATCGATGGTTGCCTCATCAAACAAGGTTAAGTCAGCGAACGCACCTTCTTTGATTACACCGCGATCCGTTAAACCAAAATTCGTTGCAGTCAGGCCAGTCATTTTATGCACGGCTGTTTCAAGCGAAAAAAGTTTGAGCGAACGCCGATAGTGACCCAACACGCGCGGAAAAGTTGACCATAATCTTGGATGCGGCGAAGCGTCGTGCGGTAACCCATCTGAACCAATCATAGTCGGGCCGAATTGCAAAATCTTTTGCACATCGCCTTCATCCATCCTGAAATAAATTGCGCCGGCGGGTAGCAGTTTGGCGACCGCATCTTTTTCTGACATACTCATTTGCTTGGCGATCTTGTCGAGGTCTTGCCCAGCGTACTGGGGAAACGGTTTGGACCAGGTCACAATGACACGCGATGACGTTTCAGCGCGGCTATAAGACAGCACCGTTGAGCCCGCGGTGTAGGGGTAGCAATCCAAACAAATCGGTTGCTTAGCCATATTTTTTTGGATGTAGGCGAGAGTCTCTTCTGAGCGACCATAGTTTTTTGCGCCAATCACCTTGTGATGCGAAATCACAACCGGTACGTCCGTTTCACGACCAATCCTAAAGGTCTCTTCAAGCGAGTCAATCACGCCATCGGCCTCATCGCGCATATGGGTGCAATACAGGCCATTATATTTTTTTAGCGGACGACAAATTTCAATGACTTCTTCGGTAGGTGCGGCAACGGCGGGCTCATAAAAAAGCCCCGTCGACACACCGATCGCACCGGCCTGCATCGCTTCAACCACTAGCTCGCGCATTGCCGCAATTTGCGCAGTCGTGGCGGGTTGCTCAAGATCATCCATCGTGGCCACACGAAGCGTGGTGTGACCCACCAGCATGGCGCGATTGGTGGTTGAGGGTTGCGCCCGCAAGGCATCCAAATAGGCTTTGAAGGTGGCGAATTTAAACCACTTGCCTTCGTCATCAAGCAGATTCAAGGGTGGAGTCACCGGGTCAGGGATCGGCCGAGGCATGGGGGCCAAAGAGACCCCACAGTTGCCACCAATGATCGTGGTCACACCTTGGCTGACCTTGGGGGTCATTTCTGGATTCGAGAGCATCAGGCGATCGTCGTGCGTGTGCGCATCGATGAAACCAGGTGCCGCGACCTGCCCCTTTAGATCAATCTCTGTTTTGCCAGAAGATGCTGAAAGATCATCGATTTTGACAATGCGATCGCCGTTAATACCGATATCTGCAGCATAGCGGATCGCTCCGGTGCCATCGACGATCGTGGAATGACGGATCAACAGGTCAAAAGAATTCTGCATAAAAGGCCTTTTTAGTGATTTTGAGCGATTTCGGCGCCTGAAATCCTTTGATTTATAAAGGTATTTGAACCAATCGCCAATCCGAAGCTAAAACTATATACTGATTTCAACAGAGATCAGGGTTCAGGCGTAAAAGCCGTCTGCCCTCGACCCGCCAGACTTTCACGCAACGCCTTCACGCGTACCGAGGTTTTTATGCAAGCCTTTTCTGACACCGCTTCGATCGATGTCGCCGACATCACCCCTTACTTAGGCAAACTGATTCGTTTCAGACGTGATCTCCATGCCCATCCTGAATTGCGCTTCGAAGAAGTGCGCACCTCAGACCAGGTCGCCGCTTACTTGCAAGAGTTAGGCCTGGAAGTGCATCGCGGTCTTGGCAAAACCGGTGTGGTGGCCACTTTGCGTGGCCGTGGTGCACAAGCTAGTGACCCCGCACGCGTCCTGGCTTTGCGTGCCGACATGGATGCCCTACCCGTCACTGAACTGAACCAGTTTGAACATGCAAGTACCTACGCCGGGCGCATGCACGCCTGCGGCCACGACGGTCATACCGCCATGCTGTTGGGCGGCGCCACTCTACTGGCGGCCAACCCCGACTTCAACGGCACCGTCCATTTTATTTTTCAACCGGGCGAAGAAGGCGGTGCAGGTGCTCGCGCAATGATCGAAGACGGCTTGTTTGATAAGTTTCCTGCCAAGGCTGCCTTCGCTTTACATAACTGGCCCGTACTACCTGCCGGTCAAATGGGCGTGCGCGTCGGCCCGATCATGGCTGCGGCCAATCGCTTTGAAATTCGCATCAGCGGCAAAGGCGGTCATGCCGCGCAACCGCACATTGGTGTTGACCCGATCCCCGTGGCCTGCACCATCGTCGGTCAATTGCAAACGCTCGTGTCGCGCGGTACCGACCCGTTAGACAGCGCAGTGGTCACCGTTGGTAAGATCGAGTCAGGCACCGTTGAAAACATCATCCCCAACGAAGCCATCATTTATGGCACCACTCGTGCGTTAACCCAAGAGACCTTACATCGCCTGACTGTTGGCCTTGAGCGAATCAGTGAGCATATCGCTGCAGCACATGGCGCGACCGCAAAATTTATTCTCAAGCCAGGCTACCCCAGCACCGACAACCATCCAAAAGAAGCCGCGTTTATGGCAAAAATGATGGCCGCGACCGTTGGTGTCGAAAACGCTTTTGATAACGTGCCACCTGCTATGACGGCCGAAGACTTCAGCTTCATGCTGCTTAAGGTTCCAGGCGCCTATGGCTTTATCGGCAATGGCAAAGGCGGCAAACCGGGCGTCAGCCTTCATAACGCAGGCTATGACTTTAACGACGAAATCTTAGGTGTGGGCGCGCAATTCTGGGATCGCCTTGCGCGCGAATGGTTTAAGACTGAGGTGGTTTGATGCGCCGACTCACGCGCGACCTCAGAGTACTGCGTTGAGGCCCTTGCGCTCAATCAGCGACAGCAGCTTAAGCGAGGGTCCGCTTGGTTTTTTATCGCCAACCTCCCACTTTTGTACTGTTGACACGCTGGTATTGAGCACGGCCGCAAGCACCGCTTGGCTGATGCGCACCCGTTCGCGAAGCGATTTGATCTTTGCCGCAGGCATCGGCTGTACGGTCAGGTTTCTTAAGTATTCATATTCAAGCATGCGTTTTTTATTAATAAGGCCCAGCGAGTGCAAGCCTTCGGCTGTCTCGTGTAATTCTTCAATCAGTCGATTGTTAGCTTTTTTAGACGCCATGATTCACCTCAATAATCTGACCAGCTTGCACCGCTACATAAAGTTCATGTTGCGTTAACTCTAAAAGATCTTTCGCGATACGACGAACATAATTTAATTCATGTTCCCCTAGATTCGTGCGCTCATTTTTATGAAAACCGTGAAGAAAAAAATATCGGCCGTGCTTCCGCGTGGTGATAATGACCCGCGCAGCGCTTCGCTTTCCACGACCAGGGGTCGCGATACGCTTTTTAATAAGTCCTGCTCCCAGATCAACCACGCTCAAACCTGAAAAAGTTTCGTAGGCAGTTAACAATATCCTGTCTTCACTGAGCCCGCTTTTACGCATCCACCGATAAAAGGTTTTCGTCACAAATACTTGCATGTAAATCTTTCGTAACTATACCACCAAGTGCAATAGAAATGAATATGAGGCGCAAGAGCCTCATATTAAAAGCGGCACGAACTGGCAGTTAAAAGAAGATTTCAACAGGTCTTTCAACCCCTGACTATTCGCAAATCTACGCTACACCACCTGAGGCAATCTGCGCGCCCTCATCGCCAAGATCCCAAAACAAGCCTGCCATGAGCTGCAACGACTCGCGTGCCACTGAGCCCAACATGTGTTCGTTTGGAGCGTGTTGCGAGCAGGCTGCGTAAGAGTGCGGCACCCATACGGTCGGTAAACCTAAGATCTTTGAAAAGGCATCATTAGGCAAGGTGCCGCCCAAGTTTGGTAAAACATCAACCGTTTTACCGGTGCTGCGCGTAATCGATGCCACCGCCATTTTGACCCAAGGATTATCGGGATCTAAGCGTGTCGCTTCAGCGGCCTCACCACGACTAGCCGCTGCCTCGACATCTGTGAAGCCATGCGCATCGAGATGGTCACGAATATGCTTGAGAAAATTCTCGTTATCGCTACCCACGACATAACGCAACTGACAAAACGCGATGGCGTAGCCAGGGATCGAATTCACGGGCGCGTCCGGATTGCCGGTTTTAAAGGCAAGCGTTTCAAAGGTGTTCCAGGCAAACACGCGCTCGGCCGGTGTCAGACTAGGTTCAGCCCAGTCGGGATCGATTTCGGGGTCATTAGGCCCACCGCCGACTTCAATATTGGCGAGTGCCCGTTTGACGTTTTCAGGCAACGAACTTGGTAACAGTTTAGGAACCAGAATGCGCCCCTTCGCATCGACCATCGAAGCAATCGCATGGGCCAATCGAATGCCAGGGTTACGCAGCAACCCGCCCCAATTACCCGAATGGTGTGCACCTTGGCGCAGATTTAATTTCAACTCAAAATTAAACGCACCGCGTGAACCTAAAAATAAAGTCGGGCGCGAGGCGGAGACCCGCGGGCCATCTGAGGCTAAAAACAAATCGGCCTTTAATAAGTCACCATATTGTTCGCACACTTCGCGCAAACCAGGAGAGCCCATTTCTTCGCCCATCTCGATTAAGAGTTTGATGTTGTAGCCTAAGCGCCCAGCACGCGCGTTGATGACTTGCTCTAAGGCCGCGAGGTTAATCGTGTGCTGACCTTTGTTATCGGCAGTGCCACGGCCATACCAACGATCACCTTGTATTTTCAGGGACCAAGGGGCTAAGCCGTCGTTCCATTGCGGTGCGTAGCCGCGCACCACATCCCCGTGACCGTAGCTCAGCACGGTGAAATCAGCGCCTTGTTCGAGGCGCTCTGCCACTAAAAAAGGCCCGCGATCCTCAACCGGATTCGGAATCATTTTGCAGATAAATCCCATCGTCTTTAGATAGGGCGTGAGCTCTTGCGCGAGATACGACGTAAGGATCTCGACCTTGCCCGGCTCTTGACTCTCAGTGGCCATCGCAACGCGGCGCGCGAGCGTCGCTTGAAAGTGGCCTTGATCAAAGTAGGCAGCAGCTAGATCGATGGATTGTTGACGGCTCATGGATAGGCTCGCGTAAACGTTATCTGATTAGAAAATATTGCTAAGTATTCGTAGGGAATGAATCATCTGTAGCGAATGAGTCATCTGTAGTAAATGGATCATCTGCTTTTAATGAATCATACGTTCTTAATGATACGTCACTGAACCTTGATTCGGCATCAATTCCATTAACGCTTCTTTACTCGTCTCGCGCTGACCAATTGCCGTCACATCAAACCACTGGGCACGACTGGATAACTCAGTCAAAAGTTGAGAAACACCCAAGCCCAAGTGCGCTGACAGGTTCAAGTTGACGGGTTGCAGGGGTTCGATCAAAAAGGTAAAGGTCAAGCCGGTATCGGTTTGTTGGCAAGCCGCGTTGTTCACCAAGACCGCAGCACGACCAACATTTAGCAAATTGCCTTCAGGCGCACGTTCTTCAAAGGGCGTCGTGTCTCTACCAATTTGTCCAAGCGCGGCCGGCGGTTCATTTGCACGCACACTGGCACTCGCACTTGGCGTGGCAGCAGCGGCGCTAGCCTTTGGCCCTGGGGTAGCTGCAGGCGAAATGCGCTGCAACAAAACCGAAAGACTGTCGAGCATAAAGCGCACAATCCGTCTCGTGAGCACTAAGGTCAAGTGTTGCTCAACGCCCATATTGATGCGTAACACCATGCGGTCTTCAACATCGACATAGTTGAGCTGAATTTGAGAGATTTCCATAAACTCGCTTAAGAAAAAACACCAAGAACCTTAAAGCAACGTCCTGGCGACAAACGCTTGAACCAAACTTGGTTAATAATAGCCTTTGTGGCCAACCGACCGAATTAGAATTCAAACGATCTATCGCGTTGGCTGACTGGCCGTTCAACCTTTAAGCCCTTACCCAATGACCAACCGCGTCTACCGAATCGTCACTGTCGTGGGTGCTGCCCAAATTATTTCGCATGCAGGCGCCTATTATTTAGCCGCAGTGATGGCAGTCCCCGCGAGTATTGAGCTATCGATTTCAAGCGCCACGGTGTATGCGGGCCTGTCTCTTGCGCTAGCCGTCTCGGGGCTTGCCGGTCCCACCGCCGGAAAGCTGGTGGATCGCTTTGGCGGCCGTCCAGTACTGATTGCCTCAAACTTGTTGCTGGCAGCTGGGCTTTCGATGCTGGCGCTCGCTCAAGGGCTCGGTCTACTGTTGCTGGCCTATGCGGTACTAGGACTAGGCATGGCCACCGGTATGTTCGAGGTCGCCTTTGCCGCGATCGTACGCATATTTGGAAAAAAATCACACAACGCACTCGTTGGGGTCACAATGGTGGCGGGGTTTGCCAGCGTTGCGGGGTGGACCATCTCTGTGTTCGTCGAGGCTCGCTACGGCTGGCGTGGGGCCTGTTGGTTTTGGGCAGCGATGAACGTATTAGTCGCGCTACCCCTCAACACCTTGATCCCTCTGGCCTCTGACAGCGCTGACACCGCGGCCCCAGCTGAGGCACACAATTACACCGCGCAGCCGAACGCAGTGGTGCACGACCCCAAGCTTGAAAAATACATCACGGTGCTACTGGCCTTCGTGTTCGCTTCAAGCGGCTTTATCAGCATGGGCATGATGTCACACCTGCCACGTTTGTTAGAAGGGGTTGGCGTGCCTCTCGTAATCGCCTTTTCGATTGGCGCGCTAGTAGGCCCCGCTCAGATTACAGGCCGAATCCTCGACTTCACGTTTCTAAGACGCCTACACCCCTTAATTGGTACGCGCATTGCAGCGCTCGCCCACCCGCTGGGTATCGCTGCCCTGGTGGTGTTAGGCGCCCCCTTTGCAGCGCTCTTTGTCATTTTGCACGGCTTAGGCAACGGCATATTAATCATTGCCAAAGGAACCTTACCCTTAGCCCTGTTTGGCCCGCAAGGCTTTGGCCATCGTCAGGGTTGGCTCACCATGCCCGCCAAATTCGCCCAAGCCATCGCCCCCTTCGCCTTTGGCTTAGCGTTAACGCAATGGGGCACGGGGGTACTTTGGCTCACCTTCGGACTCGCCATGTGCAGCTTTGCGGCGCTTTGCTTGATTGCAATTAAACCGTCTGCATAACCGCCGCATGAGGTTTAATTTTTTTTAACACCGCTTTCAATGCATTTTTTGCCTTTCGCTGGTCAAGGTCAAACTGCAGGCCGGTCCAAAAATCATCTGAGGTTCCAAAATAGCGCGAAAATCTTAATCCGCTGTCTGCCGTCACTGCGCGGGTTCCGGAGACGATTTCGCCAATGCGGCGCTGCGACACGCCGATCTCTTTTGCTAAACGATATTGGGTGATACCCAAGGGTTTTAAAAACTCTTCAACCAGAATTTCACCAGGGGTGGGATAGGCGACCGTTGGCATATTTACTCTCTTAGTGATAATCGACCAGTTCAACGTCTTGAGCATCGCGCCCCGTCCAGCTAAAACACAAGCGCCACTGAGCATTGATCCGGATGCTGTACTGCCCGGTACGATCACCACTCAGTTGCCCAAGACGATTACCAGGAGGCACCCTCAAGTCATCGACCGTAGCCGAACGGTTCAGCAKCGCAAGTTTGCGCATTGCTACTGCTTGAATGTTTACAAAGCGGCGCACGGTTTTACCCTCGAATAAGTCTCGGGTATCTTTGCAGCGAAAGTTTTGAATTATTTATTTAGTAACGAGTTAAGATAGTAACATAAATCGATAGTATTGCAATGCGATACTATGCTGAGAGACGATGTCAATTCTGACCGCTTTCAATTCATTGCGACATTCGGACTTCTCACGGTGGACTGTTCTTGCCAAGCTTTACTTGAGATATCGGCACTACCTAAATACTCAAAAAACAATCCTTGAGCTTCCCCCCACGCTGTCGCGTTTGAACCAATCACATAAATTGGGCACACTACGCCCTTAACAAATAGAACGCCTTACCAGGAGACCGCAGCCACCATGATGCTGCTTGAACACGACGCCAAGGTTTTGCTGGCGCAATTTGGTATTTCAATCCCGGTTGGCGTGCTCGCCAATCGCTCAGCTCACCCCGCGGTGAGCTACCCATGCTTTGTCAAAGTACAGATCCCCGTTGGCGGACGCGGCAAGGCAGGCGGTATCCTCAAAGCCAACAATGCGTCAGAGCTTGAGCAGGCGGTGCACAAACTGGTGGGCGCTACGGTGCGCGGCCATCGCGTGCACGAGTGCCGCATCGAGCAGCCCGCGTCAGGGCAAGAGTGCTACGTTAGCCTGATGCTTGATCCCTCTTCGGGCAAAGTCATTATTTTGATGTCGGCCGAAGGTGGCGTTGAAGTTGAGCAGCATTCTGCCGGTGGTGCCATGCTGCAACAGCAAGCCAACTTTGAAATTAGCGCAGTGAAACTTGCCGCTCAACAATTGGCTCAACAGCTGCCTGCGTTTGCACAAGCCGCTTTAACTCAGGCGGCGCATCAACTGTGCGACGCTTTATTTAAACTCGAACTCACGCTGACTGAAATCAACCCATTATTCGTGCAACCCGACGGCAGCTGGATTGCCGGTGACGCAAAACTTGTCGCTGACGACAATGCCATTGAACGGCAACCGCTATTACTCGCCTTATTAAAAGAGCGCGGTCATGCCTATCCTGAGGCCTCTCTTAAAATCGATCATGGTTTTGATTTTGTGCGACTCGACGAAGATGGCGATGTCGGTATGCTCACAACTGGCGCGGGCCTCAGCATGCAACTAGTCGATGAACTGACCCGCCGCGGCTGTAAACCCTTTAATTTTGTCGATATTCGCACAGGTCAATTTCGTGGTGAGCCTACCCGCTTAATTCAAGTGCTTCGCTGGATTGGCGAAGGTAAAAATGTCAAAGTGATTTTGATGAATTTTTTTGCTGGCGTCACCGATTTAGCAGAGCTCTCGCGTCTGATTCTGATCGCGCTCGAACAAACCCAAGACATCAAAATCCCAATTGTGATTCGCTTAATTGGCAATGGCCTTGAGGCCGCGATGCAAACACTCACAAACGCCAATGCCTCATTGGTCGTAGAAACTGATTTAGAGAAAGCGATCGATCAAGTCGTCGCCCTCGCAAAAGGGCAAGCAGCATGACAACCCACGTCTTCCCCAATGATCCTTTAGCACTTTTATTTGATCCGACTGCACCCTTACCCACCATCGTGCAAGGCATTACCGGCCGCATGGGTCGTAAGCATGCCGCCTTGATGCGCGCCTATGGCACGGATATCGTCGGTGGCACCGCCCCCGCAGGCAGCAAGTCGGCTGACTTAAAAGACGTAGACGGTGCGCCTGTCTTTCGGTCTTGCGCTGAAGCGGTMAAAGCAACCGGTGCGGTGGCCAGTGTGGCGATGGTGCCACCCTTTGAAGTGCTCGCTGCCATCAGCGAAGCCGTTGCGGGCGGCATCAAGCTGATTGTGACAGTGACCGAGGGCATGCCCGTGGCTGACGCGATACGGGCTCGCTCACTAGTGCAGGCTGCTGGCGCACGCTGGGTGGGCGCCTCGACCCCGGGCGTCGCTGTCCCTGGTCGCACCAAGCTTGGTTTTATCCCGTCAGTCTCTTTGCACCCCGGCTCGGTAGGCGTTATTGCCAAAAGCGGCACCTTGTCTTACGAAACGAATCATCGATTAGTGGATTGCGGCCTTGGGCAAAGCGTTTGGATCGGTGTAGGTGGCGACGCTTGTAAGGGCACGCGGTTTGCTGAAGTGCTGCCTTTTTTTAATGCAGACCCCCGCACCAAGCAAATCGTTTTAGTGGGCGAAATTGGTGGCTCTGAAGAAGAAGAATTTGCACAGGCCTTGATCGACACAAAATGCACTAAGCCCACCTATGCGGTGATTGCCGGGCATGGTGCCCGCGAGGGAGTGGTGATGGGGCATGCGGGCGCTGTGGTGCATGGCAACACGGGCACCTTTGAAGCCAAAAAACGTGCACTCGAAAGTGCTGGGGCGCGCGTGTTTGCCAGCGTTGACGATTTAATCAAAGCCATGGTCGCCGCGCATTAAACTAGCCTTTGACTCGCTACCGTAGTTATTTTTAGACAGACCAATCAAGGATTGAGCAGCATGGATTTCAAACTCAATGACAGTCAACGGCAGTATATTGAAGCGGTTCGCGCACTTGCGCAAAACGATTTCAAACCGCGCGCCGCAAAATACATGGATGGCACGTTTCCGTGGGAAAACATGAAACAGCTCGCTGAGATCGGCGTGCTGGGCATGACGGTCTCTGAGCAATACGGTGGCTTAGGCTTGCCTGTGTTTGAAACAGCCTTAATCCTCGAAGAGATCGCCAAAGTTTGCTATCCCACCGCCATGGCAGTGCTGGGCGAAGCCGGTGTACAAACTCGCATCATCGAAACTTACGCACCCGACTCAATCAAAAACAATATTCTGCCAAAAGTTTGTTCGGGCGATGCGATTTTATCGATCTGCATGACAGAACCTCACGCGGGCACCGATGTCAGCAGCTATCGCACCAATACCCGTTTGCATCTCAATCATGCAACCGTCAATGGCGTCAAAACTCTGATTAGTCGCGCCCAAGAAGCCGCGATGTTTGTCGTGTTCACACGCGTCGATGATCAGCCTGGGCGCGAAGGCATTGGTTGTGTCTTGATCGAAGGCGGCACACCTGGTCTTGAAGTGACTGCCAGTTATCACACCATGGGTGGCGAATACTTGCACGAAGTACGTTTTGATAACGTCGAAGTGCCGCTTGAAAATGTTGTCTTAAAAGAAGGTGGCTTTCGTAAGCTCATGAGCGCCTTTAATACCCAGCGTTGCCTAAACCCCAGCATCTCATTGGGCTTGGCAGAAGGCGCTTTTGAAGAGGCGGTCAACTACACCCGCAATCGCCCAATCTTTGGCAAAACGCTCACTGATTTTCAAGGTCTGCGCTGGAAACTCGCCGAGATGTATCGCGATATCGAAGCGGCCCGCAGCGTGTTGTATCGCGCCTGCGCCTCGGCCAATCCGTTTCCAGATCCCTTTTTAGCAGCGGTCGCTAAAATCACCTGCAATGAAATGGCGTTGCGCGTAACTAATGAAGCCTTGCAACTGCATGGCGGCTACGGCTTTACCGATGAGTATCCGGTATCACGCCTGTATCGCGGTGCGCGCTATGGTTCTTTGGGCGGCGGGGCCACCGAAACGCTCAAGGATTTAATCGCCAAGCGGATTCTGGACGGCATGGATCCTACCGAAGGGATTCTGTCCTTTAATAACTTTTGAGCGCCTCTATGAACCAACTATTCAGATTCTTCAAGGTACTGCGTCTTATTACGACGACACTGCTGTCGCTCGCTGCCTTTACACAAGCGACACAAGCTCAAACGAGGCAGCCTTTAGACCCACAGTCAGCAATCAGCCAATACCCGACACGCGCAATCAAAATGCTAGTCGGGTTCCCGCCCGGCGGCCCCAACGATCAATTGGCGCGTCTGTTAGGCTTGCGCCTGGCAGAACAGCTCAAACAGACAATCGTCATCGAGAACAAAGCAGGCGCTAATGGCGAAATCGCCGCTACGCAGACTGCGGCGGCAACGCCAGACGGCTACACGCTGTTATTCGGTTCAAGCGGTGCATTGGCAGTCAGCCCAAGTCTGAACAGCAACTTACCTTACGATCCTCTCAAAGATCTCACGCCAATTTCGATGGTTGCGCTCAACCCCATGTTGCTCGTGACCTCACCCAAGTCTGGCATTACCAGCGTGTCTGATCTGATTGCACGCGCCAAGGCCCAGCCAGGCAAACTGACCTTTGCTTCAGCGGGCACCGGCAGCCCGACCCATCTGGCTGGCGAACTGTTTCGCGAGATTGCCGATATCAATTTGCTACATGTGCCCTATAAGGGTGGCGGCCCTGCGATGAACGATGTCATGTCGGGCGAAATTGATATGTATTTTGCAGGATTATCCACGGCCTTGCCTCTGGTAAATGCTGGCAGACTACACGCTCACGCCCTCACGACCAACAAGCGTTCCAACACCGTGCCCAAGCTGCCCACCATCAGTGAACTAGGTTTTCCGAGTTATTCGGCCATTATTTGGTACGGGGTATTGGCTCCCGCAGGTTTGCCTGAGCCACTTGTCACGCTTTTACGTCACCATCTCGTGGCGATCATGAATATGCCCGAGTTTCGCAAGCAATTGTCAGACTTAGGCGCTGAGGTCTACGATCAAAATCCCGCTGAATTTAGAGCTTTCATGAAGCAAGATTTAGACAAGTGGGCAAAGGTAATTGCTGCAATGAAACTCACAAAATAACGACTGACTACTGCGTCACAATAAAAACCACTAAGAAACAAGCGCAATGTCGACTCAGACATCGATCACAATGCTCATGCCAATGGCTACCTTTATAAAATGTCCAACACACGTTTGCAGCCGCAAAGTCAACCCTTGCTGAAAGAAGATTTTTCTTTCTTTGAGACCATCACGCTACGCTGGGCTGACAACGACGCCTACGGCCACGTCAACAACGCACACTACTATTCATTTTTTGATACCGCGGTGGATGGCTTTTTATTACACTACGCCTTGCGTCCCCTGATTTCAGGCGACTATCAAACCCTGGTGGTAGCCTCAGAATGCAGGTACTTACGCCAAGTTTCTGCTCCAGGCATCATCCGCGTAGGCGTGCGCCCCGGACGCTYAGGCCGCAGCTCAACAACCTATGAAGTGGCAGTGTTTACAGACGACGCAAACGAAGCGGCKGCACAAGGTTTGTTTGTGCATGTTTGTGTCGACAAACAAAGCCAACGCCCAACCGAAACGCCCGAAACTTTTCGTACAGCGCTTCAAGCGCTTGTTACGGGCCAATAGCGATCGCGCAAGATTTTTTTATAAAGCTTGCCAGTGGGATGGCGGGGGAGTTCAAGCTCGAAGTCAACACTTCGCGGACATTTGAAATCAGCCAAGCGGTCTCGGCAGTAGACGGTCAACTCAACCCCTAGCGCCTCGCTAGGCGTGACGCCCTCAATAAGCTGAACAACCGCTTTGACTTCTTCGCCAAAATCCAGATTCGGAATCCCGAAAACAGCCACATCTGCAACGAGCGGATGACCAATCAGCACCGCCTCGATTTCTTGAGGATAAATATTGATCCCCCCAGAGATAATCATGAAGGCCTTGCGATCAACTAGATACAAATAGCCCTCAGCGTCGAGGCGCCCAATATCACCGAGCGTGGTCCAGCCCAAAGCGTTACGGGCCTCAGCAGTTTTTACTGCGTCACTGTGGTATTCAAACTTTGGCCCCTCAGAAAAATAGACGAGTCCGGTTGCGCCAACCTCTAGTGCCTGGCCCTCTTCATCGCAGATATGTGCGATGCCGAGGGCGGCCTTCCCGACCGAGCCCTGGTGCTGCAACCACTCGGCACTCGTAATTGAACAAAAGCCATTATTCTCAGTGCCTGCGTAATATTCATCGATCACAGGCCCCCACCACYGAAGCATCTGCAACTTAACATCAACAGGACAAGGTGCGGCCGCATGAATCGCACGCTTCATTGAGCTTAGGTCAAAACTCAAACGCGTCGCCTCAGGTAATTTGAGCATGCGTACGAACATCGTCGGCACCCATTGACTGTGCGTAATCTGGTGTTGTTGATGTAAGGATAAAGCGATCTGAGCGTCGAACTGACTCATCACAAAGACCTCGCCCCCAAGCTTGATGTTAGTCATGCTGTGACGCAACGGTGCTGCATGATACAGAGGCGCCGGTGACAGATAGCGGCAACCCTGCCCATAGCCGTAAAGGCCCTCTAATAAATCTACCAAGAAGGTGCGCATACCTGAAGGGCCGTCGGGTAAAGGCCACTTCACCCCTTTTGGTCGACCGGTTGTACCCGAGGAATAAAGCATATCCAAACCCTGTGCTTCGTCTGAAATTGGAGTCGTTGAAAACGTCCTAGCCCTCGCTTGCCAACTGGGCCAATTCGCTTGCGCCCGGCCGACGACAAATTGCTGAATGGGCGCGGCGAGTGCTTGACTCACTTTTGCGCCAAGCTCAAGTAAATCTTCGCCAACGATCAATACCTTGGCACCACAATCTTGCACAATGTACGCGATCTCGGCAACAGTCAGACGGGTGCTAATTGTTGTGTAGTAGAGCCCTGCGCGCTCTGCACCAAAACATATTTCAAAAAATTCACGCTGATTTTTGAGCAAAATCGCAACATGGTCACCTAATTGCGCGCCGCATGCCCTAAATACGTGAGCGGCCTGATTCGCCCGCTGCTCAAGCTGACCAACCGTTACAACTTCGGGCTCACCACACACCCTAAAAGCGATTGCCTCTGGATCTTGATCGGTGACTCCGATAGGGTAAAGCAGTCTCATTTCAGCTCGTGCGAAATACAGATTTTTCCGAATTGCGCGCCACTCTTAAGGTACGTAAAGGCGTCTTTCAATTCTGTAAAGTTAAACACTCGATCAATCACTGGCCTAAGTTGCTGTTGCGTCATCGCACGTAACATCGCCTCAAACGAATCGCGATGGCCCACCGTAATACCTTGTAAGCGCACCTGACGCGTAATRATCAAACCTAACGAAGCAGACATCGCRATACCAGATAAAATCCCAATCATCGATAAAGTGCCACCTGGCCGAATGCAGCGTAAGGACTGCGGCAAGGTTTTCTCACCACCCAACTCAACGATGTGATCATAGCCATTACCTTCGGTGAATTCACGCGAAGCTTTCGCCCACTCAGGCGTGGACACGTAATTGATAGTGTGGTCAGCGCCCATCTTTTTTAAACGCTCAATTTTGGTATCGCTTGACGAGATCACCGTTACCTGCGCACCCAACATTTTTGCAAACTGTAAGCCGAATAAGGCTACGCCTCCCGAACCTTGTAACAACACGCGATCGCCAGGCTTGACCTGCCCGCATTGCACTAGGGCGCTCCAGGCCGTCACGGCTGCGCAGGGCAACGTTGCAGCCTCAAGGTCCGATAAATACGCCGGGATCTTAACCAACCCCTCTTCGGACAAACACATGTACTCAGCCATCGTGCCATCAATGGGCCCACCTAACGAATGGGTCAGTCGTTCTTGATTCGGCTCACCCGAAATCCACTTTTGAAAATACGCCGGACAGGCACGGTCACCCACTTTAAAGCGCGTCACTCCTGCGCCAATTTCAACGACCTCACCCATCCCATCCGAAACGGGTATCAAAGGCAAGGTGCCCGTCGCCGCGCCATACCCGCGCTCGGGGACGATCGGGTCACGATAGTTCACTGACGATGCTTTCATTTTCAGCAAAACTTGCCCGGTAGCCGGCGTCGGGATCGGGCGCACGCCAATCTTTAAGTGTGCAAGCCCCCATTCGCCCTCAATTTGAAATACGCGCATGACATTCAACCTATATTTTTAAGTTTTTACTAATTCTTTCGAGCAACATTTCGGTTGAGCCATCAACCAAGGTCGCGACTTGTGCTGCTGCAACATGASGCAGCAGAGGATAACGATCGCGCAAGCCCTCGGCGCCCATCGCGTGCAACAGAACCGGAAGATGCCGCTGCGCGGCGCGCGTCGCGAACACCTTAGCTTTGGCCGCGAGATCTTGCGACTGCATACCCTCGTCTATCGCGTGCGCAGCGCGCTGCACAAGCGCGCTTGCCGCTTCAAGATCAACCGCGGCCTCTGCGAGCGCCCACCGCCAGCCTTGATGTTGAGCGAGAGCCTGTCCAAAGGTTGTGCGGCGCTGACCATACGCTTGTGCGATACGCAGGCTTTCTTGCAACATACCCACACACATCGCTGCGACATAGACGCGCGCACCATTGATGGATTCGAGCGCTCGCTTAAAGGCCAGACCCGGGGGATGCAATATTTCGTCAGTCTGCGCCACATAGCCCTGCAAACGAAACCCGCCCGTGCTGCTCAATGCCGCAGCTGAGGTAAACGTGTCAGCAGAACGCTCAAAACCTTCTCGCTTTGCCTCAACCACAAACGCAGCGATTCCGGCGGCACCCGAGCCAGGTTCTGTCTGTGCGTAGACTAAAAATAGATCCGCAACATATGCATTAATAATCCAAGTTTTTTCACCTTGCAAGCGCCACCCGTCTGCTGTCTTAACAGCGTGGGTCGTGATTGCTGAAAAGTCAGAACCCGCCGCGGGCTCAGTCAAGGCCGTACAACCGACCAAGTCGCCCGTCAACAGCCCTGGCACCCAACGCTGCGAGACAGCGATAGGTAACCACTGTGACAAATCATCGGCCACGTTTTGTGAGTTGATCACGGCCATTGACACACCAAAATCCAAACTTGCCAGACGTTGGGCAACCAGTGCCTTGATCGAATAAGGCGAACCAAAGCCACCATGCTCAGGTGCGACTTGTATYCCAGTCAGCCCAAAGCCTGCCGCAACAACCAAGCGCTTACGCTCGCGGGCAGCGTCATAGGGCCCTATCAAAGAATCTGGGCTCATCGCCTGAGCGCAAAAGCGCTCAAGCTGCTCGACCCACTGGGCCAGACTGCGCGTGCTGTACGGTGAGTCGGCCTTGATCACTTCTTTTCAAGTCCCGAAAGTTCAACCATTTCGCCCCATAGCTTGTAATTAAGCGCGACGAATTGACCAAACGCCGCGGGGCTTTCGCTCACCACGACCTCGGTTCCTAAACTCACTAATTTACGACTGATTTCCGGGTCGGCCAACGCGCGGTTAAGCGAGACAAAGAGCTTTTCGACAATAGGCTTGGGCGTACCTTTGACCGCAAACAGGCCAATCCAGGCGCCTAAGTTGAAATCCGGGATACCTTTTTCTTCGACTGTGGGCACTGACGGGTCCATCACTGTGCGGCCCTTCGTGCTCACCGCCAACGCATTTAACCGACCTGACACTACATGGGGGTACACCGTCACCATCGTGTCGAAGGTGGCGTCGACATTACCTCCAATTACATCGGCCTGAGACTGGGTGCTGCCCTGATAAGGCACATGCACCATCTTCACACCGGCTTTGTTGAGTAACGTCAACATCACCAAGTGACTGGTGGTRCCGTTACCAATGGAGGCATAAGTCAGCGCCTCTGGCTTGGCCTTGGCATAAGCAATATATTTTTCAAAGGTATCGAGCCCTTTAGTTTTGTTACTCACCAGCAAAAAAGGCAACCATGACGTTTGACCAATCGGTGCAAAATCCGTCAAGGGCGAATAAGGTAGGTTTTTCATCARGTGCGCAGCCGTGCCCATCGGCGCGGTCGCGCTCAACAGCAGGGTGTACCCATCAGGTTGCGACTTAGCGACCTCAGCGGGGGCTAAGGTACCGCCTACGCCTGGCTTATTTTTGATGATAATGGGCTGACCAAGATCTTTACTCATCTTGTCGGCCAAAATTCGACCGACAGAATCGGTTGACGTCCCAGGAGGAAACCCAACCCAAATCGAAATCGGTTTGTCAGGATAGGCACCCTGTGCCTGAGTCAGGGTCGAGAACGATAGTGCCAAGAGACAGGCGCTGGTGAGCGCAAAGGATCGAAGCAGTTTCATAGGGTCAGTCTCCGTGGGTTTATCATCGATATTTGGATAAAGTCTAACGCGAAACCGCCTGTTTCACGCTAAAAATTGCCGTCTCAGTCGACAGCAGGCGCACCAGACGGGTAAGATTCTGCTAAATAAAACTATTCACGAGTATTTTTAGGGATTGTTCGACATGCCATCCTTCGCCACCCGCGAGCACGCACTTGCAAACCGCCACTACAACAAACTACCTAATGGCACGATCACGCATGTGTCATCTTGTATTGGCATTAACTCGGTTGCGCGTAAAGCCACCGGCTTGCCGGCGCGCCCTGCCCTAGGGTTTCCCCCCCCGCTTGAACCGATCGCTTTTTTGGTCGAGCAAGCGGCCAATATGTCGATCCCCGGGCATTACCATCAGGCCGATCAGTTTCAAGTCTTTGTCGCCGGCGGTGGCAAGTTCGG
>NSIQ01000010.1 GCA_002737415.1 Alcaligenaceae bacterium
CGCAATGGCTGGGATCCGGGTGCGCGCTGGATGCCCGACTACAAAGAGGGGCTCAAAGGCCGTACAAAAGACTATCGCCATGGCTTAGGCCTCGTTCCAGCGTTGCTGGGTGACGCAAATGGCCCCAAAAACCTCTCAGGGGTACTTGAGCAGGCGGTTGTGCCTTTTGAGGCAGATGGCTTGGGTGCAACGCTCTACCAAGCGGCGCCAGGACAGCGCATCACTGGCCCTGCACCGATTCAGGGGCGTGGGCAATATTGGATGGTAATGAGCGGCGAGTGCCAACTCAACGAGCACGTGGGTGGCAGGCAGGCTTTGTTATTTGTCGACCCCACCGAGCAAGCGCCCGTGATCACCGCGGGCAAAGGCGGTGCTTCGGTCTTGCTGATGCAGTTTCCTAGGCGCGAACAGTAATACAAAGTTCGAGGCAATCGCTAGGTTTGRCGATTTTACAAACAACAGGCCTGCAAGCAGGCCTGACGTAAACAGCAAAAGCAGCTAGCGCGCTGGGTGACAGACAGCAAATCTGACCTGCGCCGTTCTTTAACGACCCTTAAACTGCGCGGGGCGTTTTTCTAAGAACGCAGTACGGCCTTCTTTGAAATCGTCACTTGCAAAACACGCCTTCACCATTTCAACGGCGCGCTTAAGGTCTTGCTCTTCCGGCTGAGCACACACCTGACGAATATTAAATTTGCTGGCAGCCATGGTTAACGGTGCGTTTTCAGCAATCAGCTTGGTGTATTCAGCGATCACGGCATCAATCTCGTCACCCTTGCACACGCGTGATACAAAGCCCATGCGCAACGCATCGTGCGCATCAAAGCGGCGTGCCGTCACAAAAATATCGGTCGCATTGGCCAAGCCGATGATATTGGTAAAACGATTGATACCTTTGTGTCCATAGCCCAAGCCTAAGCGCGCGGCAGGCATTCTGAAGGTTGCGTCTTCAGTGCAAATGCGAATATCGCAAGCTGCGGCAAGGCCCAAGCCGCCGCCAAAACAGAAACCACGGATTTGCGCAATCACAGGTTTTGAACACTCGACCGGCGCGCTCATTGAATCTGATACCGCGTCTTCGTAAGCGAGTTGAGTTTCTGGCGAGCTGCGCAAGGTGTCAAACTGAGAAATATCAGCACCCGAGACAAAGGCTTTTTCGCCCTGCCCGACAATTACGATGACCCGAACCTCAGGATCGGCGTCAAACGCGCGAATCGCTTTAGGCAAGTCTGTCCACATCTGCACGGACATGGCATTCATTTTATTGGGGTTCGAGATCAGGATCGTCCCGATCGCGCCCTTTTTCTCGGCAATGATGCTGCCGACGATGATTTTTTTCTCTGTGCTTGAGTCTGCCACGTAAATTCCCCTTTTTAGACATTGTTAATTGCTCTTAGTCTAGCAGTATCACTTGCAAAAACACCCAAAGCAACATATAAAAGACTTCGAAAGTCGGGCAGTACACTCGAATTTACAGAATAATCTGCCCGACCGCCTTTGCCTTTCAATCTAAATCGAAAATCATGTCAAAAATTCAGGCTTCTTCAGCACTTTCAAATCTTAAAGTTCTCGATATGTCTCGCGTGCGCGCGGGTCCAAACTGTGTCCGCTTGCTCGCCGACTTCGGCGCAGATGTGATCCGGATTGAGCCGCCCAAAGGCATTGATCCCAACGAAGCCATGTTTGCGGCCAACCGCGAGGGTGGCGACTTTCAAAACCTGAACCGCAACAAACGGGCGATGACGTTGAACCTCAAAAAACCTGGCGCACTCGAGATCATGATGCGCTTGGTAAAAACCGCCGACGTCGTGGTTGAAAACTGGCGTCCAGATATTAAAAATCGCTTGGGTGTTGACTACGAGTCACTGGCTAAAGTGAACCCCCGTATTATTTTGGCCAGTATCTCTGGTTATGGCCAAGAAGGCCCCTACGCGTCACGCCCTGGCTTTGACCAGATCATGCAAGGCATGGGCGGCTTGATGTCCGTCACTGGCATTCCTGGCCAAGGCCCGGTTCGTGCTGGCTTGGCCGTTGCCGACATGAGCGCAGGCTTATATGCCGGCATTGGTATTCTGACCGCCCTGCTTGAGCGTGAGCGTTCAGGTAAGGGGCAATGGGTACACGCCTCACTGCTACACGCGCAAATTGCGATGATGGATTTTCAGGCGGCACGCTACCTCAACGAAGGTGACGTCGCAGGCCAGGCTGGTAACGACCATCCTACTTCGAGCCCAATGGGCTTATTTGAAGCCAGCGACGGGGTGTTCAACCTCGGCGCCTCGGGCCAGGGCAATTGGGTGCGCTTGTGCGAACTCGCCAAGCGCCCCGACTGGATGGCAGACCCTGACTTTGCGAACGAAAAAACCCGTGCAGTGAATCGCACTAAATGCAATCAAGCACTCAACGAAGTGTTTCGCACCCAAACGGTTGACTACTGGGTCGATAATCTGAACAAGGCGGGCGTACCTGCCGGCCCGGTCTACAACGTGCCAGAAATGTTTGCCGATAAGCACATCAAGCAGTCGCACATTTCTAAAATGGTAAAAGATAAAAATGGCAAAGAAAAAGGCTTTATTACGCTGCCAACCATCTTGAGCCGCACACCTGCTGACGTCGTGACCACTGCACCTCAATGGGGCGAGCACACAGCTGAAGTCCTGGGCGAAGTCGGCTATTCAGCTGAAGAAATCGCCAAGTTTTACGAGCAAGGCGTAYTGTAAATTATTCAAACGGTCGCGATATTTTTTTATCGCGACCAACTCGGCATACAAAAATTCTAACGAGAGACAACATGCCCACAGTGACATCGCACGATGGGATTCCGCTTTTCTATGAAATCCACGATTACACCGATCCCTGGAAAAACGCATCCACCTTAATTCTGCAACACGGGTTTGGGCGCTCAGGGCGCTTCTGGTACAACATGATCCCGTACCTGTCGCGCTTTTATAAAGTGTTGTGCCCAACGCTTCGTGGCTTGGGCACGCATTACGACATGCCCGACCCAGAACAGAGCATCACCGCTGAAAACTATATTAAAGACTTGATCACCATCCTGGATCACTTAGGGCTTGAACGAGTGCATTACGCCGGCGAATCGCTCGGGGGCATTATCGGGATGTATCTGTCAGGCATGCACCCAAAGCGCGTGCGTACGCTCTCGATGTTTGCGGCACCCTTAATTATCAGCACAGCCACGCAACAGACCTTTACCTGCGGTTTCCCGACTTGGCAAGACGCCTTAAAAACACTAGGTGTCAAAGGGTGGTCTGACAAGGTCAACAGCCTGACGCGCTTCCCACCCGGAACCGATCCAGCCATGCTTGAGTGGTTTTCTCAAGAGATGAGCAAATCAAAACTTGAAGTCGTGATTGCGATGTCACGCCTAGCGGGTAAGGTCGACCCCACCCCGGTACTGAATCAAATTGAAGCGCCGGTCCTGGGGCTGTATCCAAGCCAGGGCGGAACGATCACTTCGAACGAACAGTTCACCAAGTTGCGCGCGCATATTCGTGATCTAAAAATCGTTCACCTTGATACGCGGTACCACATGGTGCAAACCATGGAGCCCGCTTCTTGCGCAAAGCATGTTTTGTATTTCTGCTCTGAACACGATGGCACCCCCTGCCGCGAGGCTTAAGGAAATGACAATGATCCAACGTACTTGGCAAACTCTAGGCAGTGCAATGCTGGCCGCAGTCATTTCACTTTTTGCGCTCGCGCCCACTAGCGCCTCAGCGCAATCAGACGAACTACTCGCCGCCGCAAAAAAAGAAGGCAAGGTGATGATCTATGGCGAGATGATCACCCCCACGATGCGCAGCATCAAAGAAGGCTTCGAAGCCAAGTATCCCGGCATCACGATGGAGTTCATCTATTTATCAGGTGCGCCATTGATGAACCGCATCGTGTCAGAGCAAGATGCGAAGCGCTACCTTGCGGATGTCATTGCAGTCGATACCATTCGCATGCCCGTATTAACTGAAAAGGGTTATCTGGTTCCCTACAAGTCTGTGAATGAAAATAATTACGACTCCAAGTGGCACTCTAACAACCCACCGCATCTGTGGGTTCGCAACCACATGTATTTAGGTGGAATTTTTTATAACCCAAAGATAGTCGCACCCGCTGATGCGCCCAAAACCTATGAAGACTTGCTCAATCCCAAATGGAAAGGCAAGATCGCTCTGGTCAGCCCCGTGACGAATGATTTGATTTTCGCTCTGTATGCAGGTCTCGTGCGTGACATGGGAGAAGAAAAAGCCTACAAGTTTTTTGACGCACTCGCCGCACAAAAACCTTTAGTGTTCGGGCCAGGCGGCATTCGCGTCTCTCAAGGGATTGGCACGGGCGAGTTTCCGGTTGGAATCGGCTTTATCGGTCACACCTACAGCGTAGGTCTTGAGACTGGCTATAACATGGCGATCGCCAAAACCGATCCCCTGTATGCGGTCGGCGGACCAGGTTTTGCCTTAGTCAAAACCGCGCCGCACCCTAACGCCGCCAAGCTCGCAATCGATTTCATGCTTTCGGCACCCGTTCAAGAAAAGCACGCAAAGATGGGATACCGTAGCAATAATCGCGAGGCCAAAGGTCTGCCTGAGCTCGACGCGGCAAATATGTCACTGGCGCCAGTGCCCACGGGTGCAGAGGCCGACAAATTGAGAAAAAAACTAAAAGATCTGTTTGGAGGTTAATTGCGTAAGTGAGCTGGCTTTAAGGGCCTGACGCGTTTCTATCCTCAAACTCAGGCATCCATGATCCGCCTAGAACACATCCATAAAACCTTTCGCTCGCGCGGTCGCACTGTACACGTCATTGACGACATCACGCAAGCCATCCCAGATGGCTCGTTCTTTACCCTACTGGGCCCGAGCGGTTGTGGCAAAACCACGACCTTGCGCGTCATCGCGGGCTTAGAGCGTCACGATGCGGGCGAAGTATGGTTCGATGATTCACTTATCTCCGCCCCCGAGAAAAAAATATTCACACCGACCAGTGCACGCGATATTGGGATGGTATTTCAGTCTTATGCCATCTGGCCACACATGGATGTGTTTGATAACGTCGCCTACCCACTCTCAACTGGCCGACATCGCGTTGATAAAAGCACCATCACTCAACGCGTCACCGAGACCATTGAACTCGTTGGCTTAGGGGCACTCTTGCATGCGCCTTCCACAGCGCTCAGTGGTGGCCAACAACAACGCGTGGCACTGGCGCGCGCGCTTGTCGCCCAACCCAAAGTCCTGCTACTTGATGAACCTTTAAGCAATCTTGATGCCTTGTTGCGTGAACGCATGCGCGGCGAACTCACACAACTACAACGTCGACTCGGCGTCACCTCTGTCTATGTCACGCACGACCGCGCCGAGGCGCTGTCAATGTCTGATTACATTGCCGTGATGAACGCGGGCCGAATCGAAATGACCGGCACACCAAACGAGATTTATACCAAACCGGCCACGATGTTTGTCGCGCAGTTTTTAGGGCATTGTAATTTTATAGAGGGCACCGTTCGCACTCGTCACGACAACGGTTCGGGCATCGCACAAACTGCCTTTGGATCAATTTCAATCAATATGCTCAGTGTGCCCGCGCTAGGCGAGGCAATCCAACTATTGATTCGCCCAGAAGACTTCAGCACCGTGCCTGCCTCAACGCACGGCAGTGACCTCGATCACAAGCCGCTCGCCATACCGGCGCGCGTGCACAATGTGATGTATTTTGGTGAGCACTATGAAGCCGACGCAGTCGTGGGCGAACACCGACTGCGGTTCAAAAGCAACAGCGCCCAGCCCCCCGTAAGCGATATGGTGACCCTCACTCTCAAACAAACCACCTGCTGGGCCTTTGCGGGTAAGGTGATCGCTTGAATCGCGGTCTAGAGGCCGTTTGGCTCACGCCAAAGTCTCTCTTACTCTTGGGCCTATTGATTGTCAGCGCGACCGTACTGGTGCCCTGCCTCATGTTGGTTTACGAAAGCCTCACTGTCTTAGATAAGGGTGTGCGACACGCCACCCTGCAAAACTACGCCAATATCTTGTCTGAAGTCCGCAGCTTCGAACTCTTGGGGCGAACGGTTCTGTTTAGCGCCGTCATGACCGTCTGCGCTGGCAGCTGCGGCTTTTTGTTTGCCTGGCTTGCGGTGCGCACCAACACGCCAGGTCGGCGTCTGATGCCGATCGCGGTATTGCTACCGTATTTGATCCCGCCCACGCTTGGCGCCGTCTGCTGGATCCTACTGTTATCGCCGCGCAACGGCATTATCAATCAATTACTTTCGCCGATTTTTGTGGATGGCTTCTTCAACATCTACTCCTTTTCAGGGATGGTGTTTGTCGAAGCGCTGTATACGTTTCCTCTGGCCTTTATTTTTTTCTACGCCTCCTTATCCGCAATCGATCCAGTCTTGGAAGAGGCCTCAGCGGCTGCTGGGGCAGGCCCCTTGCAGACCTTCTGGAAAATCACGCTACCGCGCATGCTGCCCACGTTGATTTCGGTCGCCACCATTTTATTTATCATTGGGCTTGAAAGCTTCGATGTCGCCTGGTTTTTAGGCTATCCCGCAAAGATCTATATTTTAAGTATCGAGGTTTTTTTACTCACTCGCTTTAACTACCCTTCTGATATTGGTGGCGCAGCGGTTTACGGCGTGCTCGCACTGATCGCGGCCGCGGCGCTCGTACAGCTCTACCGTCATGTCACAGCAGATGATCGTAAGTTTGTTGCCATTACAGGAAAAGGCTATCGCTTAGGCACCTTAGACATTGGTCGTTATCGCTGGGTCGCCTGTTTGAGTTTTTATGCGCTTATCATCGTCATCGGCGTCATCCCTATTTTTCTTTTAGGGGCGATCTCTCTGGATGCAGTCACTTGGCCGTTCAGTCTCAGTGGTACAGCTAGGTTTGATAACTATAAATGGATCTTTAGTGACTCAGAATCACTGCGCGCAATCACCAATACTGCAATGATCGCACTGGGTGGTGCCACGATTGCTGTCACCATTGGTTTTGTCATTTCGTATGTCTGCACACGTACCGACGTCAAAGGGCGTGGCGCCTTGGATTACATCGCCTTTTTACCTTTTGCGTTTCCGGGGTCGGTGCTGGCGATCGGGATCATTTCAACCTTTATCGACTCACCGCTTTACAACACAATCTGGATCATGCTGTTAGCCTTTTGTATTAAGTTCATGCCCTACAGCATCCGAAATATCAATTCAAGCATCATGCAAGTTCACCGCGAAATGGAAGAGGCCTCACACGTTTCGGGTGGCACCATGTTGACCACGATTCGGCGTATCGTACTGCCGCTAGTGATCCCTGGGCTGATTGCCGCCTGGTCGTTATTATTTATCGTTTTTGTCCGGCAATTTAGTTTGCCAATTATGTTGTCGTCGCCCGGTTCGCAAGTGCTTACCATCATGCTCTTTCAAGAATGGGACGCCGGAAAAATGGGCCACGTGGCCGCCTACGGCATCTTGATGGTCAGTGCCTCGCTGCCCTTTATGGTGGCAGCGCGACTATTATCCCGCCAAAAAGGGGCTGTCTAAGCCGCCTCAACAGCAATCGGGTTGCTCAACACACCCACACCCTCAATATCGATCTCAATCGTATCGCCTGCTTTCATAAATACGGGTGGTTTTCTGGCATAACCAACGCCGGCTGGCGTACCTGTGATCACCACATCACCCGGCTCTAGGGTCATGCACTCAGTAATCAACACCAGTGTTTCAACGATGCCCCACAAAAAGTTTTTGGTGTTGGCATCTTGCATGATCTGGCCATTCAGGCGCGACTGAATCCGCAGCCCATCTGCCCCACGCGGTAACTCGTCAGGCGTGACTAGCCAGGGGCCAAAGCCACCGGTGGCATCAAAGTTTTTGCCGATCGTCCATTGCGTTGACTTACGCTGATAATCGCGCAAACTACCGTCATTAAAGACGCTGTAGCCGGCTAAACAATCAAGCGCGTTTGCGGGGGTCAAATACTTTGCGCGCTTACCCACCACGAAGGCGAGTTCAGCCTCATAGTCAAACTTATCAGACACCTTGGGGCGAATCATCGGCTGCAGATGACCCACCATTGAGCTTGGGCCGCGCATAAAGAAACTTGGGTACTCTGGGCGAGCGTGCCCACCCTCAGCGGCGTGATCGGCATAGTTCAGGCCAAGGCAGATAATTTTGGTGGGATTGTCTACGAGCGGGATGAACTTGATGCCCTGTACAGATTTGATCGAAGCGGTTGAGCTTTTTGCCAGCTCAGCAATACGAGTCATTGCACCAGCCGTTGAGATCACTTCGAGTAGCGTTTTGGGCAAAGTAGCGTCCGTTGCCGCAAGATCGATAAACTCGCTTGAGTCTTTGGCGCGCAATAAGCCCACGCGCTTTTGCTGGCTTTGGTCTTGATAACTAAATAAACGCATTCGATTTCCTTGGATGTTGATCTACTTAGTGCGCTCAGGCCTTAGGCAGAAACTTTTTTAAACTTGCAAGAAGTTACTCCTAAATCGGTTGAATCGCAAAGCGGCGGCACGCCACCATGCCTCGGATACCCTTCTGCATCATCCGCTCATAGACTCGGGCTCACAGCCGGCAGTCAGCTCATCGGTGAGTCTGTAGACGAAGGTCAAGCCGCCTGCTAAAGTCGCATAAAGCATACGCGCGCATTTAGGCGCGCAGGTGCCCCCTGTTTAGATCCTAGAACCCCTTGAATCACTAAAAAGATAACCAAGAAAATATGCATATCGCTCACTATTTTTGCTCACGCCTTGTCACTCTTGTTTTTGGTGGACTTGCCCTGCTGAGTCAGCCCGCTGCTGCCCAAGTCAGCGAAGCTTGGCCAACCAAGCCAATTCGCTTCGTTGTTCCTTACGTTGCAGGTGGTGCCTCAGACATCACGGTACGCAGCATCGCGCAACTGTTAACAACTTCTCTGGGTCAAACCATGATGGTTGAAAACAAAGCGGGCGGTGGCGGCAACATCGGCACAGACTTTGTTGCCAAGGCTGCACCTGACGGCTATACCTTTTTAATGGCCTACGCAGGCCCGATCGCGATTAATCCGCACCTGTACAAAAATCTTGCGTTCAACGCACAAAAAGATTTTGCACCTGTCTCGCTCATGGCCGATGCCCCCCTAATCTTGGCAGTGCACCCCTCGGTGCCAGCCAACAATTTAGCTGAGTTAATCGCCTATTTGAAGGCCAATCCTGATAAGGTGTTTTTTGGTTCGTCGGGTACCGGTGGCGCTGATCACTTGGCGGGTGAACTCTTCAGATTACAAGCAGACGTGCGGATCAACCACATTCCCTTCAAGGGCGGTGCTCAAGCTGTTGTAGATTTAGTGGCCGGTCGCACTCAGATGGAATTTTTGACTATTCCCGGCGGGCTAAGCCATATCCGCGCGGGTAGGCTCAAAGCGATTGCCTTAGCATCAAGCAAACGCTTCCCTTTGTTTCCAGACGTCCCCACTATGACTGAAGCAGGTATGAAAGATTTTGAGATCCATAATTGGTATGGGTTGTCAGCGCCCGCCGGTACTCCAGCCCAAATTATCGAGCGTATGAGTCGCGCGCTGCAGCAAGCGATCCAAGACCCTGCATTGCGCTTGCGCTTTCAAGAAATTGGGCTCGTCCCGATGTCGAACACGCCAGAAGAATTTGCCGAATTTATTAAGCGCGATAGCGAAAAATGGAAAAAAATCATTCAGGGCTCAGGGGTTACTGCTGAGTAACTAGCGTCCTAAGAGCAACCAAGTCCCCACCACCGCGCCCAACACGATGCGGTACACCGCAAACACCCGGTAGGTGTGGCGCGATACAAAGGCCAGGACTGCACGCACCACAAACAGCGCGCTGAAAAAGGCGCTAATGAACCCCACTCCGATCGCAAGCATATCTTGCTGACTCAGCAGGCTGGCGTGCTTATAGGTATCATAAAGCGCCGCGGCTAACATTGTTGGCATCGCAAGAAAAAACGAAAACTCTGTCGCGGTTTTGCGTTGAATACCAGACAACATGCCACCAATAATCGTTGAACCCGAGCGAGAGGTACCCGGCACCATGGCCAAGCACTGACACAAGCCCACCACAAGTGCTTGCCGCCAAGTGATCTGCTCGAGGGTGAGCGCACTCGCACGTGGGTCAATGCCCGAAGCTGGCCGGTTGCGCTCCACCCAAAGCATAATCAACCCCCCAACGATCAAGGTCACCACAACAACACCTGGGTGAAAAAACAAAGCCTTGATGGCCTTGATAAAAATTAACCCGACGATCGCAGACGGTAAAAAGGCGATGAGCAAATTGCGCGTGAAAGCGACCTCAACAGGCTCGAGTCGCACCGTACCCACGATCAATTGAATCAAACGCGCTCTGAAGATCCAGATCACAGCCAAGATCGAACCTAACTGGATCACAACCTCAAAGACTTTGGCCTCATTTGAAGAAAACTCGATCAAGTGCCCAAATAGGATTAAGTGTCCTGTACTTGAGATAGGCAAAAATTCAGTCAGGCCCTCGACAATGCCTAAGAAGAACGCTTTGAGTAGATAAATCGTTGGTTCAGTCACGCGATAGACCCTGAAATCATGCAATGAATGGCGTCTTTAGCAAAAAAGACTTGCGATGCCAACTATACTAGTTTCGATTATCGACACCTTACGCGAGCACAAGCATGTCAACGAATCTTACCCGCGAACAGCGCGATGACGCCTACAACAATTCAAAGGCAGTGGCGAACAGCGCCGAGATCCTCGCCGCTTGGGCGCACCGCAGTCAAGAGTTTAGAGCCGCACACGCTTCGCATCTAGATATTTCGTACGGCAGCAACGCGCGCCAAACGTACGACTATTTTTCGGCAGGMGATCAAAGCCCTGTCGTTGCCTTTATTCATGGCGGCTTTTGGCAAAACCGCGCGAAGACCGATTTCACCTTTATCGTCCCGGCTTTCATAGAAGCAGGGATCAGTGTTGCCATGATGGGCTACACGCTAGCGCCCGAAGCCAAAATGGCTCAGATCGTGCAAGATATCCGCTTGGGCCTGCGAGCAGTCAGTCAAAAAATCGAAGCCCGTCGCGCAAGCAACCCTGGCATCTGGTTAAGTGGTTGGTCTGCGGGGGGTCACTTGACCGCCATGGCGCTTGACGAGCCCTGCGTGATCGGTGGCACGGCCATTAGCGGCATCTTTGATCTTGAGCCGATGCGCCATTGCTATCTCAACGAAAAACTGAGCTTAGACGAGGCGAGCGCGACAAAATTCTCACCCATTAAATTACCAGTTCCAAACGGCAAGATCCTTGACCTATTTGTGGGGGGTGCTGAGCTACCCGCGATGCAAGCGCAAACGACTGAGTTTGCCCAGTACCGTACCGCCGTCAATGGGCCAGGGCTATTTGAAAATTTATCCGAACTCAATCACTATACGATTTTGGATGAAATGGCCAGCGCTCAAGGCCGGATTTTGCATTCAATCAAAGCGCACTTCAACTAAGCGACGGAGCGCAGCATACGCCCAAAAAGCGCTACGGCCGCGGGCTAGGAAACACTTGATGCGAGAGATGGCTGCCCGCAGGATTGACCCGCACCAACACCATATCGCCTACAGCCACGACTCGCCCTGTGAACGCTTCGATATTGACATGATGCGTCACCAGAATCAAAGGCTGTTTCGGATAGGTCTTTAAGCTTGTTGCAACAAACGCTTGTAGCGCAAGCGTTTGCGGTTTAGCCAAACTCATATTGTCAAAAAAAGAGTTTAGCGAAGGTTCGACCGTTGCTGCACCCAGCGAAAGTAACCGCGCGGTATCCGTGCAACGACACCAGGCACTACTAAAAATTTTTGCACTGCTCACGCCCTGCCCCACCAACCACCGCCCGACTAACGCCGACTGTTGCCGCCCCACTTCGCCCAAATTACGTTGCGTGGAACACTGGTCAAGCCTGTAACCCGGTGGATCGCCAAACCCCGGCGCATCGGCATGGCGCATCAACAAAACATGCTGCCCATCGGTCAGGTCATCCAGCAATCCAGCGAGCGCAGGTTGAGCCCCTGTTGCCAGCAGGCTCAGGCATAGCAACACAAGGTGGCTCGCTCTTAACCACGTCGGCACAACAAAGATTTTTTTGCTTAGGGACTGTCGCAATAGTGTGAGGGTGCGCTGCATGACAAGCTCTCGGGTTGGATGGTCTTCAGTGAGGGGTTTCATCACGAATAATGAATGTAACGCTGCGTGGCAATCATCGCACAACACAAAAAAAATCAAGAAAAACCACACCACTGCAGGAAATTATGCAGCATGTTTTAGCCAAATTTACGCAAAGCCTTCGACACCCAAAAGGGTGATACGGCCAACGCGACACTTACCATCGAAAAAATAATGCTGCTCGCGTAACCACCCGTCTGATCGTGGAACCAACCCGACAATAAGGCCCCACCAGCGGCGCCAACCGACATAAAAGCGTACAGCGCACCGTAAACGGTGGCTAAGCCAGGGCCTGGAAATAGCTTTGAGCAAAGCCCCGAAATAATCGGCCCGCGCGCACCTTGCGCAATTCCAAAAAAGGTAACAAACCCAAACAAAAACCACGGTGAAGGGTAAAACGCCATCGCGAGCAAGTTAGCGAGGCCTAAAAATGTACAGCTAAACGTGATGGTCACAATCAAGCGATGACCAAACTTATCAGCGAGCTTGCCCGAAGAGCCCACGCCAAGCACAGAGAGCATACCTGCAATGCCAAAGGCAGTGGCCGCCTCAAACGCAGAGAAACCCGACTCCACTAAAAAGGCAATGGCCTGTACCGTCACCGTATAAATCACCAATGACGTAAAGAAAAATGCCTGCCCTAAGGCCCAAAATCCTGACGAGCGCATTGCAAGCCGCAAGGGTGCAAAAATATTTTTAGACAAGGGTGCCGATCCAAGCGACCTTGCGTAATCAGCGTGCCCTGCGCGAATGATGCGCCAAGGCAGCAGCATCACCAGCGGCAAGAGCACCAACATCAGGCCGCCTAAGATATGGTAGGCGTTACTCCAGCCAACCGTATCATTTAAGTACTGCGCGAACGGCACCATCACCAAGGTGCCAGCGCCAAACCCTGCATAAGCAATCCCGATGGCCGTACTCGTATTGGTTGGAAACCAGCGACTAATTAGACTTTGCGAAGGCACCATCCCTAAAGAGGTCACTCCGATTCCGCCGGCTACGCCCACACACAAATGAAACTGCCAGAGCTGCGTCAAACTGCCCGCGACAAGATAGCCCAAGCCCAAGCTTGCAAAACCTACGGCACAGACGATCCGTGGCCCCAAACGGTCAAACATAATGCCGATCAACGGCGCAGAAAAGCCATTGGCCAGCATATAAACCGAGTACACGCTCGAGATCTCTGAGCGACTCCAGCCAAATTGCGTTTCGAGTGGCAACAAAAAGGTGACATAGGCGTCACCGATACCACGRCCTAACAGGTTGAACATAAAACAGATCACCAACACCGCAAAGGCCATGGTGGCATCTGTGGGCCGGGTGTTGCTAAAAGACTGCTTCACCTTAGGCGGGGCGACACTTCATAAAACCCGAGCGAACACAGAYACAAACGATTTCTCCGCGCTGATTCATACCATGATGCTCAAACTCAACAATGCCGGCATCTTTACGCGACTTACTTAAACGTTTAGAAAGAATTTTTGTCTCGACATGGATCGTATCGCCATAAAACACGGGGTGCGGAAACCGGGTATCTGTCATGCCAAGATTGGCGATGGTCGTGCCCAGCGTGGTTTCGCCTACCGTGATCCCAATCACCAAACCTAAGGTAAACAAGCTATTGACTAGGATCTGTCCAAACTCTGTTTTGGACGCGAACTCTTTATCGAGGTGCAAGGGCTGCGGGTTCATGGTGAGTGTTGAGAATAAAACATTATCCATTTCAGTCACGGTGCGCGTCATCGAATGCTTGAACAATTGSCCAACCTCAAACTCTTCAAAATACAAACCTGCCATGATGGTCTCCTAGTAGGATTTCGGTAAGCCAAGCACACGCTCAGCGATAAAGCACAGAATCAATTGCGGACTGACGGGCGCGATGCGTGTAATCAGGACTTCACGTAGATAGCGCTCGACATGATATTCCTTGGCGTAACCAAAGCCGCCATGCGTCATGACGGCTTGCTGGCAGGCATTAAAGCCGGCCTCACCGCCCAAGTACTTCGCCGCGTTTGCCTGTGCCCCGCACGACTCACCCTTGTCAAACATTGAGGCCGCCTGAAATACCATCAGGTTTGCAGCCTCAAGTTCCATCCAGTTGGCGGCCAGCGGGTGTTGAATCCCTTGATTCATACCGATCGGGCGATTAAACACTACCCGCTCCTTGGCATACTCAGTGGCTTTTTTGAGTGCGACACGCCCTAGGCCTACACCCTCGGCACCAATCAAAATACGCTCGGCATTCATGCCATGCATAATGTAATGAAAGCCCTTGCCTTCTTCGCCGATACGATCTTCGACAGGCACCTTCAAACCATCGATAAACAACTCGTTTGAATCAACGGCTTTGCGTCCCATTTTTTCAATCTCGTGGACACGAATAAAATCACGATCGAATTTTGTGTAGAACAGACTCAGGCCGTCTGAGTGTTTAGCCACCTGCTCAAGCGGCGTGGTGCGGGCGAGGATCAACATTTTTTCAGCGACTTGTGCTGTTGAGATCCAAACCTTAGTCCCACTCAACACGTAGTGATCGCCCACACGCTCGGCTTTAACTTTTAACTGCGTGGTGTTCAAGCCAGTGTTGGGTTCAGTCACGGCAAAGCAAGCGCGCTCTTTGCCTGAGATTAAAGGGGGCAACATGCGCTGCTTTTGTTCCTCGGTGCCAAACTGAACCACAGGATTCAAACCAAAAATATTCATATGCACAGCCGAGGCACCGCTCATGCCCGCGCCAGACTCACTAATGGTTTGCATCATGATCGTGGCTTCGGTGATGCCGAGTCCAGAGCCGCCATATTGCTCGGGAATACAAATCCCCAGCCAGCCATCCTTGGCCATCGCCTGATGAAAATCAACCGGAAACCCGCCCTGCCGGTCTTTTTCAAGCCAATAGTGATCGTCAAACCGTTCACAAATTTTGCTAATTGCTTCGCGGATACTTTCTTGTTCGGGTGTAAAGGAAAAATCCATGTTGAATCATCCAAAAATAAATATTAATTTTTTTTAACGCTTGTTCGTCTATCTATGACTTATTTTTCTTTCACTGCTGACTGAAAGGCCTTTAGAACTGCGGTACCCGGCTTGCCTCGCTGATCAAGGCCTTGCGCCCATTTCGCCGCCACGACTTGCATACTTTCAGTTAACACTTTTTTATCCACAGCTGAAAGCGTGACAAACGTGACGCCCTTTTGTCGAATTTTTTCAATGTCTGTGGCTACGTCTTTATCTGCGATCGCGCAGGCGCGTCGGGTCGTTGCCTCACCCGCCTCATCCATTGCCTGTTGAATTTTGACCGGTAGTTTTTTAAAGCGAGCCTCACTCATCATATACGCAAGCACTGCACTACCAAAATTTTCATCCGAAGTGCCGTACTTGCTGATTCCTGCTAAATCGTACGATAACAAACTACCAAACGGAAACAACATGCCGTCGATGGTGCCACGGGACAAAGATTCATAGACTTCAGGCGCCGACATCCGAACAGGCACCGCCGAAAAACTGCGCACCGTCGCATCCATCGCCCCGCCAGCGGTACGCAATTTCATACCTTCTAAGTTTTTATAGGTATCAATTACTTTCTTTCCAGAAAAGATTTGATAAGGCGGCAACACAATCACAAACATCAGACGCACGCCGTTTGGTGCGTACTCTTGTTTAGCCAAAATGCCATCATTTCGCGATAGTTTCCAATACGCTAGGCTCGCTTGACACGAGGTCGAAAACCCACCTGGCAGTTCGGCGGCTGCACTTAAGGGCATTTTGTCTGAAGCATACGAGGGCACAACGTACCCGACATCTACCACCCCAGACTGAGTCAAGGCCAACAAATCCTTTGCTTTCCCGAGTTGTTCGGCCGGATAGTATTCAAACTGTATCGGCATCCCTGAAATGCGTGCCACCTCACTCATCCAAAACTTAGTGCCAGTTTCTGCAAAGAAATGACCCACTGGCAGAGAGTCTGCCACGCGCAACTTTTCTTGGGCCTGAGCCTGAACAGAAGCGCTCAAACCAAGCGTCAGTAAGCTGGCCAATATGGCATAAAGTCGTTTGTGACTCAAAAAATAAAATCTCGTCTGTTTCATATCATGACTCCGTCAATGGTTATTATTTTTAGACAAAACAATCACTGCATCGTAGATGGCAACCACAAAATAATTTCAGGAAAAACCAAAAATAATGCAATCACGAGTATATGCGCTATCACATGGGGCATCACTCCTTGAAAAATTTCACCTAACGGTCGACCCGTATACCTCGAGACCACGAACACATTGAGCCCAACTGGCGGGGTCACCATTCCAACCTCTGCGGTCACAATCACAATCACGCCAAACCAAATTGGATCAAAACCTAGTGCTTTAACTAAAGGCAATACGATTGGCACAGTCAAAATCAGGATCGCGATCTGGTCCATCAAGCAACCAAGTATGAGATAGCCAAATAGGATCATCGCCATCACGAACCAACGCGAGACATCCAACGCACCGATCCATTTCACAAGCTCTTGCGTAGTCTGCGTCAACGTAAAGAAATAGCCGAAAATATGTGCGCCTAAAATGATCAGGACAATCATGCAGCTTGTATGCGCAGAGCGCGTCAAGGCATCGGTTGCACTTTGCAGATTAATTCTTTTTGCTTGCCACGCCAATAAAAATGCACCAAAGGCACCTAAGCCTGAAGCCTCCGTGGGCGTTGCGATACCTGTGTAGATAAACCCAGTCACGGCCATAAATAAAATCAACATTGGCCACACAACTTTTAGTGATAGCAGCTTTTCTTTGAAACTATATGACTGACCCAGAGGGGCGCGACTCGGGTCACGCCACACGAGATAGTAGACCGTCGCCATAATCGCAAACGTGACAACGATTCCTGGAATGACGCCGCCCACCAACAATTGACCGATGCTCACGTCGGCAATAATGCCGTAAAGTACCAGCGCAATACTGGGTGGAATCAACATGGCGAGCGTGCCAGAAATCGCAACGACACCACAGGCCAATTGAGGCTCATAGCCCTGCTTTAACATTGCTGGAATCGTCGTCGCCGACAGCGTCGCAGCAGACGCTGTACTTGAACCCGAAATCGCACCGAACCCTGCGCCGGCGATCGCCGTGGCCATGCCAAGCCCCCCGGGCACGCGGCCCACCCACGTTGTCGCTGCCTTAAATAAGCTATCAGCGACACCACTTAAAATGACAAATTCGGCCATCAACACAAACATCGGTACTGAGATGAGTTCATAAGAACTGGCAGCCGAAAATGGTGTGGTCTGCAACACGCCCAGCACCATACTCAGGCCACCAATCGACCATAGCCCGACCGCCCCCGCCACCGCAAGAGAAAGTGCCACCGGACAGCCTAAGGCGAGCAAGGCCAACAGGAGCAGCACAATAAATATTGTCATCATGACAGAGTCTCCTCGGCGCCAGCGACGGGAGGCAACGCAATCACTGAACGACCTTGGACCAACGAAAAGCCATGTCCAATGAATCTAAAAAGCATTCGTAAGAGCATCAACCCACAACCAAGGGGAACGGCCGCATAAGACACCCATGTCGGCCAAGCAATGCCCCCTGCCATGACATCGCCGCCGATAAAGCTTTCGTACGTTCGGATGAGCGACACATAAAAAATGCCGATAAATACCAGACTGGCACAGCCATAGGCCACGCATTCGGCCAAATGACGAAGGGGCGAAGGCATGTAATTATGAAGAATATCGACACTGACATGCCCGTTATGATTCAAGGTATCAGATAGCGCAAAAAAGAATAATCCCACCATCAAATAAAGTGAAATCAACTCATACGACCAAGCCAGAGGTGCGTTAAAAAAGTAGCGCAAAAAGACGTCGCACACGACCACGAGCATAATTGCAAAGAGCATCACTGCTGCAACTTTGTTTAAAAATCGCTCACAGCTACTGAGCACTTGGTGGATTCGTTCAATCATTGTTCGTGCGCTTGCCGAGCAAGGCTCTCGCGGTGATTTGGATGGGCGATGGCAATCATCCTTCGCATCCGTTCTTTTAGTGTTTGGCCTTTTAGCTGTGCAGCGCCCCATTCGGTCACAATCACATCGGCATCTGTGCGCAGACAGGTGACGTTGCCCGATGCTATGCGCGCGACAATGCGACTTTGCTGCCAATTTTTAGTGGTTGAAGGTAACGCAACAATAGATCGTCCGTTTTTTGCCAATTGCGCGCCACGCGTAAAGTCAACCTGACCCCCCGTTGCGCCAACATATTGTCCATTTACGATTTCGGCGTTCACTTGACCAGTCAAATCAACTTCTATCGCAGAATTCACGGCCACAAAGTTATCAAGCTGAGCAATGACTGACACCGCATGCGTGTAAGAATACGGGCGCAGATTAAGCTGTCGGTTTTGATGCGCGTATTGATATAACCGTTGGGTGCCCATCAACACCCCCGCAGTGGTTTGACCGCGATCAATATTTTTAAAGGCATTTGTGACAGCGCCACACTGCACAAGGTCTGCACCAGCATCGCCCAACATTCCAGTATGAATGCCTAAGTCACGTCGGTCTTTAAGCGACTGCAAGATTGCCTCGGGGATCGCACCGACTCCCATCTCAAGCACGCTGCGGTCATGAATAAACGCCGAGGCATTGTGGGCAATCTTTTCCTCTGTATCCTGCACGCGTCCGAGTTGCAGTTCAATCAGCGAGCGATCCGAAGGCACGAAAGCGTCGATGCGAATGCCGGTTAATTCATCACTGGTGTAGGTCCAGGGCATCTGCTGATTGACCTCGGCAAGCACCACTCGAGCGCGCTTGGCCGCTGCGATCAGGTAATCATTGGCGATACCAAGACTATGTTTACCATTTGGACCGGGGGGGCTCAGATGCAAAAAAACTACGTCAACGGGTAAGGTGCCGCATTCAAGCAAGCCGTGCACTTGCGAACAATGGCTCGGGGCAATCTCAAGCGCACCCGCCGCGAACAAACGTCGGTTCTCGCCGATTCCGCAGTAACTTAAGATGTTCAGATAATCGCAATGCTCTGGCTGTAAGGTCGAGCTGTATGTCGGACCAATAAATACGGAGATTCGGCCAATGGCTTGCCGCTGTGCTACTAGCGCTTCGGTCAATGTTAGAGGCTCAGCCGTACATTGATTCCACCAAACCGTATCGCCCGGCTGAATCCAGCGAGACAAGTCTACCGAGCCGATCGACTTATCCATGGCGCAGGCGACAATAAGCCTCAATATCGGAGCTCACGTTGATGTTGCGCATACCGTTGCGCCTTGCGCAATTAAGCTCGAAATTTCGGCATCGCTATAGCCTAGACTWCTCAAAACCTCGTGGCTGTGCTGACCAAATTGCGGAGCAGGTCGCCCCGCAACAGGTTGCGACTCAGACCACTGAGTGGGGACATCGACCCGACGCACACGCCCCTCGGTGGGGTGATCCTCCCACTTAAATAAACCAACTTCTTTAAGATGCGGATCTTCAAATATCGTCTCAAGCGTATGCAAGGGCATGCAGGGAACGTCTGCCTTGGTCAGCAGCTCTAGCCATTGCTCTGTACTGCGCTCTAAAAATATCTTCGCCGCCAACCCCTGCAAGGCATTGATATGCTGAGTACGTGTGTTGAGATCGACAAATCTTGGGTCATTTTGAAAGATCGTCAATCGGTCAATCGCCGTAAAGAAAGACTCCCACTGTTTGTTGGTATAAATCACGGCACACACATAACCGTTCGAGGTTTTATAAGGGCGACGCTCTGACGCCAACAGACGCGGGTACCCCGCCGGGCCATTCGGTGGATCAAAGGTTTGTCCGGCGATGTGATCGCTTAATAAATGACTAATCATCGTCTCAAACATTGGAATATCGATACGTTGGCCCTTACCCGTTTTTTCGCGATGAAATAAGGCGGCACAGATCGAGGTGACCGCATAGAGGCCAACTGTGCGATCGACGATATTTGAGGGGACATAGCGAGGAACATCTGAGCCCGCCTGCTGTATTAACGAGGGTAAGCCGATCGCACCCTGTATCAAATCATCAAAGGCAGGCTTATTGCCATATTGACCATTTTGACCAAAGCCAAACGTGCCAACATACAGGATCTTAGGGTTAAGTTTTTGTACGTCTTCATAGCCTAAGCCAAGTCGACTCATCGCTTGAGGGCGCACGTTATACAAAAGTACGTCGGCCGTTGCGATTAGTTTTAGTGTTGCCTCTAGGCCCGCTGGATTTTTTGCATCCAGCACCACTCCCCGCTTGCTGCGATTAACATGCAAATAGAGGGCACCCATGCGGGGATGCAGCATCGGTCCGAGATCGCGCACTAAGTCACCTTGCGGCGACTCGACCTTGATCACGTCGGCTCCCATATCCCCCATTAGCTGAGCCGCGTACGGCCCCATCAAGACCGTCGTCATATCGACAACGCGTACACCAACTAAGGGGCCACTCATTACGATGCTCTCCTGTCTAAATTGAGTTCGCCGCGGATCTCGACACTATGCTCGCCCAACTGCGGCGCCAAGCGACGAATCGACCCCGGAGTGCGTGAGAACTGCACTGCTATCCCGGGCATTTTGATTGCGCCTTCGGTTGGATGCATGGCTGTCTGAAAAAAACCGATCTCTTCCAAATGAGGATCTTTTAATAGGTCTTCGAGCGACTGCACCGCCGTCACAGGAACATCAGCGGCTTGGAGTGTGGTGACCCAATACTCGGTTGGGTGCTGGGCAACTATTTTTTCAAGAATTTCATACATCTCTTCGATATTGACCGCGCGTTGCGAGGGCTCCATAAAGCGAGGCTCGCGTGCATAGGCTGCACAACCGGATAGCTCAAAAAATCGACGCCATTGTTCTGTCGTGTAAGGCAGCAAACCAATGTAACCATCGGCTGTACGGTAAGGTTTTCGCAACTTTGACAAAATGCGCGCATAACCCATAGGCGCTGTGCTCTCTGTGAAGCTGGCACCCGCCATATGTTCAACAAGATTGAAGGCCACCATCGTTTCAAACATTGGCACTTCAATTGCCTGGCCTTGCTTGGATTGCTCACGTTCGTAAAGAGCCATGGCGATGGCATTGACAGTGGTTAACCCGGACACCTTGTCGGCTACGATTGCGTTGACATAGGCCGGCGCCTGAGCTGCGCCTCGTCCTTGAACGTCCGCCAACCCACTCATTGCTTGAATGATGTCATCAAAAGCCGGTCGTCCAGCATAGGGGCCTTTTTCTGAAAACCCGTAGGCGCCGCAGTAAATCAAACGTGCGTTCGTTTGTTTTAACGTTTCATAATCCAGGCCTAGGCGACGCATCGCCTGAGGCCGAATGCTATAGACCAACACATCCGCTCGATCGATGAGCTTTTTCAAGACGTCTAAATCATCTGCTGTTTTTAAGTCCAGCACGATACTGCGTTTATTGCGATTCAGTTGAACAAACGCGGCGCTCATTCCCACATGCACAGACGGCGTTGTATAACGAAAAATATCACCAGCTGCGGTTTCAACTTTAATGACCTCAGCGCCCATGTCACCCAAGGTCTGGGTCGCGTAAGGACCCATCCCGACCGAAGTCAGGTCAACCACATGAATTCCTGCAAGAGGGCCTGACATAGCGTTTGCCTCGGTTGCCTCGGTTGCCTAACTCAGCTGCGTCGCAGCAGCAATTTTTTTGGCTAAGCGCAAATGCGGTGTATCGAGCATCTTGCCATCGAGCGTGGCAACGCCCACACTGGTGTTCGCGGCAAAGGCGGCAATCACTCGTCGAGCCCACTCTTGCGCCTGAGCGTCGGGTGTCATCGCCTGGTTGATCACCGGAACCTGCATTGGGTGAATCGCCGCCTTAGCTGAAAAACCATCGCGGTAGGCACGACGTGTCTCTCGCAGCAGTGCTTCAGGGTTATTGATGTCAGTCGGCACCGTGTCGATCGCAGGCACGCCGGCAGCCGCCGCTGCAAACAGACAAAGGTTACGAACCAAACCAAAGGGCGAGGTCCACTGCTCGGGCGCCTCTTCATCTTTGTTTGTCAATGCGCCGATATCGCCAGCCAAGTCCTCAGCGCCCCACATCAAACCGGCCAACCGCGGCGAAGCGCCGCGATAACTGTTCAGACCCGCGAGGGCCTCTGCGGTTTCTGTCACGATTGGCAGAATAGAAGTGTGAAAAGCGTCGCCGCCACTCACCGGAAACATCTGCTCAAACGCTTCAAGATACGCGGCCAACAAGGCCACATCAGCCGCACCCCCTGACTTAGGCAACGCGATCCCGTCCGGGCGGCAGCGCATCACCGCACCCAAGTCGGCCAAGGTCATACCCGTCGTCAAGGCATTGACGCGTACATAAAGCTTTGGCGTTTTGACCCCAGAGGCTTTGACCTGGGTCAGAAATTTAACAACTTCGATACGACCGTCTGCTTTGCGGGCGGGCGACACGGCATCTTCTAGATCAAAAATCAAAACATCGGCGCCACTTTGCAGTGATTTTTCAAGTTTGCGTGGGCTGTCTGCAGGTACAAACAATAAGGAACGCATGGAGTGTCTCCGTTTTTGATGCAATGCGGCGCGACTGTCAAACTCGCGCGCCGCTTAGAGTCAATATTATGGTCTGAGTATAGCGTGGCAAATTCTATGGCTTGGGGCCGTCATAAAACTGAGGCCAAAGCTGCAGCGTGACTTCGCGGTTGCTAGCATAGGCGTAGCAGCTATCAATTTTGACTGGGCGGCCGTTTGCGTCTAACGCCTCAGGCCGATTGCGTACCACCGGCCACAATGCCTGATAGGCCGCAGTCGCCATGGGACCCAGCAACTCCATCAAATGCGTACAGCTTGCAGCGCCCTTTAATTTTGAGCGCACTAACTTTGCCCAACCGCCCCCAATACGCTCGCCCTTCAACACAGAAAGCGTCGGTGGTGCTTGCTTGCAGACGGCAAATGGGGTGGAATCTGATGAGGAAAATACATCATGTATTAAAAACTCGTCATCGATGACTAGTCTGATCCATAAGTCATGGATGGATTGACCCGCCGGAAGCACCCGATTAGTCAGCGGCGCCACAAACTCAATCGGCTTGTTATCGACCACTCGCGCCTCAATGTCGTAGAGCCCATCGACTCGTCGGTAGGCCCGCATGGTGATCTGACGTTTGTGAATTTCTTCGCGTTCAATACTTGCTGGCAAGGGCACGGTGGTTCTCTTTTAGACGGTAGGGTGTAAAAAAATCGACGACTGTCGCGCTGAATTTTAGATAGCCACGGGCACATAACCGTGGCGCATACGCTATCTTAGTCGCTCAGTCTCAAACGGGCCAACCCAACCGCCTGCCACGCTGCCGCCCCGATACGCAAGTTTCGGGGCTCTCGAGCAGATTATGGGTGTCAGTGTGCTAAATTTCGTCTTTTATGCCAAACCCAAATGTCTTTATTTAAACGTTCGGTTGTCTCCGAAATCGCCAATCACTTTAGCGTCGTACTATCGACACTTATTGTGGTGTGGTTAAGTGTTGTCTTGGTGCGCTTGCTTGGCGAAGCGGCTGCGGGACGGATCGGGGCAGATGTCGTGGTCGGTTTAGCCACCTTTACACTCATCGCTGCGCTACCCATCATTTTGACCGTATCGATCTTTATCGGTGTGCTGACCACCGTCACGCGTAATTACCGCGAGTCCGAAATGGTCGTGTGGTTTTCAAGCGGCTTGTCGCTCGTCAATTGGGTCAACCCGGTGTTGCGCATCGCGCTACCCATTGCGGCGCTCATTTCATTTTTAACGCTTTACGCAACGCCCTGGGCAAACCGCCAGATCGGCGAATATCGTGCACGCTTTGAAATGCGCTCTGATCTTTCAAAAATCACCCCTGGTCAGTTTTTAGAAACTGAAAAGGGTGCCCGTGTCTTTTTTGTTGAAGGGACCACTAGCGTTAACGACAACCCGCTCGGTCAGGTTTTCATGCGTCTGATTGACCCCGACTGGTTAACCTTGGTTACGTCTGCCTCGGCCAGAATTGAAACCGAAGCCAATGGCGATCGGTTTTTAGTTTTAGGCGCAGGCCATCGCTACGACCTCAAACCAGAAACCTCTGAAATGCGCTTTGCCGAGTTTGACGCTTTTGGGGTACGTATTGAGAGTAAAAATGCTGAAGAATCGCTTGAGAAAGCCCGAGCCACCACGCTTGAAAGTCGAAGATCACGACCGACTTCTCTGTTAATCAGCGACAAAGAAAATAGTTCATACGGCCAAATCATGTGGCGAATGGCGCTGCCGCTCGCCGCTTTAAATCTTGCCTTGATGGCGATCCCACTGGGCGCAGTGAACCCGCGTATTGGTCGCTCTGGGGATTTATTGATCGCAGGGCTCGTCGCTATGCTGTACATGAACCTCATCAACATCACTCAAGGCTGGATCATTCATGGCAAATTGCGCTTTGTCATTGGAGTCTGGTTAATACACGCCATTTTTGGGACGTTTACAGTGATCTTGCTTTGGCATCGCTTACGCGTCAAAGAGCCCAAACCACCCGTTGTCACACCGGCCTGACTTCAGCTTGCAGTGAGTGAGGTGCTACGCCACATCGCGTATTTTAGGTAACGTTTTAGAAAATAATTTTGCGTTAGCAGCCTGATGTTACGAAAAATTTGACTTCTGTTCCTGGGTCAATACAAATCAAAATAAGACTGCACCACTTCGGGATCTTGCGTCACAGTCAGGGCTAGCATCAGCAAGATACGGCATTTTTGAGCATTTAAATTATCAGAAGCGACGATATGCTTGTCGCGCAGGTATTTTCTGCGAGCGACTCTGCCAGCACCGCCTCGGCTTGCCTGCACCACAACAACGCCCTTAGCCACCGCACGCACAAAGGCAGCGCTTTGCAATGGTGGCGGGATGCCCGGTGGCAACCCTGCCGAAACTAAACCACGCGCACCCGCACCCACGTATGCCTCAATGGCCACATCGTCAGCACCAGCGTAGGCATAAGCAATGTCAACGCGCGGCAGCGCCTTGAGCCCTGCAACATCAAATACCGTGTCAACCGTATGCTTGCGCACTGGATGTCGGTAGATCACGACTTGATCTCCATCGACCTGCCCCAGCACGCCAAAGTCTGGTGTTCTGAAGGTGTTGACGCGATAAGTTGACACCTTGGTCACTTCGCGTGCGGCTTGAATTTCGTCATTCAACACCACCAACACACCCAACCCTCGCGTTTTTGGATCGATCGCCGTGCGCACAGCAGCAAGCAGATTCATGGGGCCCTCTGAACTGACAGCGCTAGGTGGGCGTTGCGCACCGACCAGCACAACGGTCGGCTTGATTTTCAACGTCAAATTCAGAAAATACGCGGTCTCTTCGAGCGTTGAGGTGCCGTGCAAAATGACATAGCCATCAAAGCCACCATCTTGAGCCTCGGTGGCATGAATCAGCTTTAGTAATTCAAGCCAATCGGCGGGGCCTATTGCGGTGCTGCCCACTTCACGAAAGTTAATTGGCACAATGTCGGCAAAACGCGCAAGCTCTGGCGTGCGGTCAAGGATTTCGGCCGGTTTCATTTTTCGACTGACATCGGGATAATCAAGCACATCTAGGCTGTCAACAGCGATCGATGAGATGGTTCCGCCGGTGCCGATTAAGGCAACACGCGGTTTAGAAAGGGTAGTACTCATGGCTAAGCGCTCCGTATGGCGATTAAAGATAAAAATCAGTCTACCCGATAGTGAGCGTGGCCACTTCGGCCTCAAGCGCCTCTAGCAAGCGCTGCACCCAGACCTTCGACAAACCGTGCCCAATCAAGACAATGCGCGTGCGATGGTCTTGGCTTGGCCAGCGCTCTAGCCAGACTGGCTGGTAAAACACGTGCTGCACGCCATGAAGCACTAAGGGTTGCCCGGGCATCTCGGCGATCTGTACCAGGCCCTTCAAACGCAACAGGCTCGCGCCTTCGTGTGTCGCCAAGGCCTCAAGAAAGAGCGGAATCACATTTGCGGCAAGAGGCTTGTCTCGGATCACTTCTARCGTGGTGTAGACCTGTTCGGCCGTGCGCTGCGTGGGCGAGCCATGGGTATGCCCGGCATGGTCGCTAGCTTTTAGACCTAGGCGTTGATACGTGCCCGCCGCCGCTACGGGGACAGCTGACGTCGCTTGCAACAAGGCCTGCTCAAGTTCGCGGCTTGCGACCCTGAGGGCCGTCTGATTTAGGCGGTCAAGGTATGCACTGGTATGCGCGTGATCTTCGGGGCTAGCCAAATCTTGCTTGCTCAGCACAAGCACGTCGGCCAACGCGATTTGACGGCGTGCCTCAGGGTATTGCTCGGCCGTTTGTACAGCACACAATTCGTCGACCACAGTGACCACATGCTCAAGCTCAAAGGTTCCACCGATTGACAGATCGCTTGTCAAGGCATGAACAATGGGCACCGGGTCAGCCAAACCCGAGGTCTCGATGATCACGCGTTCGAACGCAACCTCGCCTAACGCGCGCCGCCGGTCTAGCTGAGCTAGGGTCTTTGCGAGATCGGTTTGCACCCGACAACATAAACAACCATTCGTTAACTCGATGATGTTGTCGTCGCCCGCCTCTAACAACTCGTGATCCAAGCCGACCGCGCCAAACTCATTAATAATGACAGCAGTGCGTGCAAACGTGGGGCGACGCAGCAAACCCGCTAGTAAAGTGGTTTTGCCGCTTCCTAAAAACCCGGTTAGTAAAATCAGCGGCGTCATAAGCGAAGCGAGGCTACGCCCATGCGCAGGCGCTTACCCGGCCTGAACGCAGGGTCTGATACTTCTCTGATCGTACGCAATACATGCAGCACCGAACTGCAGTAGTGGTGTGTGCGCAGCGTCTCTGGCTGCGCCTGCGCCGTGAGGACTAACCACCGCATCGGCGCTTGCTCGGGCGCTTGCTCACCTAAATGCTCAACGGTGAGCACTTGGGTAGCAAAGTTACTTGTCGTATCGAGCAAGACAATCCGCTGAGTGGGCTCATCATGTGCCGCAGCAAGAGTGACAACCTCGACTTGCCTGGCGAATCCCCAATGCCGCACACTCTCTTGCAATAAAGACGCAAGCGCAGCAAGCTGTGCGCTGCACTGCCCCTCAAACATTACAGTCTGATCCCGGCAAGAATTTCGGGGGCAATTTTGCGCTTTAAGTACTGGCCATCGCTTAATTGACCAAAGAATTTTCCATCTTCAACCATGATCTTGCCGCGCAACATGGTCAGGCAAGGCCAAAGCCCTACCTGATGCCCTTCCCAGGGCGTGTAGTCTGATTCGTGCAGATCTTTGTTTTGAATCGTACGGGCAAGGCCCGGATCCAAGATCACGAGATCAGCATCGCTGCCTGCTGCAATCGCACCTTTGCGCGGATACATCCCAAGAATACGCGCAGCGTTTGACGAGATCAAATCAACGAACTGCATGAGTGAATAGCCACGTTTTTCGACCATCTCGGTGTACATCAACGATACCCGTGGTTCGACGCCGGTATTGCCACCCGTGGTGTCATCAATGCGTTTGCCCTGGGTTTTAACCGCCAGCGAACAACACAACTCGTCGGTCGCAATCGAGTGAATCACGTTGTCGCTTACGCCCTTCCAGAGCGCCTCAGTATCTTCTTTGCTTTTCAGCGAAGGATAGGTATGAAAAACCTGACCGTTTGGCAATTTGTAATCGTCTTCAGTATGAAGAATATATTGATGCAGGGTTTCGCCATACACCGGTTTGCCTCGCGAGCGTGCTTCGCGAATCGCTTGAACACCGGTACCCGCGCTCACGTGCATCATATAAATAGCGGTATTCATTTGCTCTGCTAAACGAATCACGCGACGAAACGAGAGGTCTTCAGAGAGTGTGTTGTGCACCTCTGACATGTGCTCAAACCCAACGCGTCCCTCGCGGATCAGTTTGTCGTACATGTGCATCACGATGTCATTGTCTTCGGCATGAATCACGCCTAAACCACCGTTTTTGCTCAGCACTTTGAACATCTCCCAGATATCACCATACCCAACCATACGGCCCTTGCGGCTCGGCGTGATGTCTGTCGTGAAAATTTTAACCGTCGCGTACCCTGCTTGAATCGCTTCAGCAACCTGATTAGTCAAACCAACAGGAAATAAACCTTCAACCATTACGTGATACGCAAAATCAGTAAAGCAACGCCCAATCCAGTCTTTATCGCGCGCCTCGATCGTACCCTGCACCGTGTTGCCATGCGTCCAACGCGCAAAATCAAGTAAGGTCGTCGTACCACCAAAGAGTGCAGCGCAGCTTACAACTTCGGGCGCAGCCGTCATTTCAGACGTGCCTTCGGGCCCCGGAATGTGCCAAGCGCAATGGACGTGTGGGTCAATACCGCCGGGTATCACCAATTTATTTGTGGCATCGATCAGCCGCGTGTGGGGGGCAAGGGGGAGCGCCCCGATCGCTGCGACCGCGGCGATTGTTTGACCTGAGATCGCGATGTCATACGCGCCAACACCTTGCGGTGTCACAACCTGATTGCTGCGAATGATGGTGTCAATCATTATTATTAGTCTCCCGTTGAATTGTTGCACCGCACATGGGCAATACCGCGTTGAAGCCGTTTGCACGACCAATACGCTTTAGCCAACGCACACAAACAGTTTAGGCGCGCAGTACGTCTTTAACAAGGGTGCGTAACGAAATGGTTGACTTGGTGCTGGTATTTGAGCGGCCAAAGGCACTTGGCGCAAGCGATCTAAACTTGGCGCATCGCCTCACCGAAATCAAGCACAGAGACTTGTTTCAGCGCGAGTTGCACAACGCGTTGGCTCGCCGCTATTTTTTCAAGATCTTGAGTATCTTCTAATTGTTTGGCAATCGCGCGCGCGGCGCGCAGCTTCAAACGCCAGGCCAGTAAAGCAAGCTCTGGCTCCCAGTACATCAGGTTTAAGCGCTCGCACTCATCCAACAACGGATTAATCAAGGGCTGCACGTCTAAGTCTTTTTTCAGACCTAATGCCAGTTCAGCCAAAGCGACCCGTGCGCGAAACTGATCTCGCCCCGAGCGTGTATTCGAAAGAAAATCTTGCAGCGCTGCAACGGCCGCGTCAGAATCGCCAGAACCTAAACTTTCGTTCGCCTGTTTTTTTGCTGCAGAAAATTTGTCTGTCGTACCGCCACCCATACGCTCGGCCTGGCAGGTTGCAAGCCACGCCTGCGTCGCCTCGTCGGCAAAGGGCGTGCCATCCGAAAAAGTCAGTCGTTCGATACCTGGCAAACGTGTAACAAAGGCCAATGCTTCATCAATCACGGCCGATCGCATCCACGCAGCTTCCGGCCCAATAGCACCATAGGCTAGCGCCGACTGGCGATCAAGATCTAACCAAAAGGGATAGGTTGCCAAGCGCCCTTCACAAAAACTCGCCACCCCCAACTGGTCAATTTTCGATCGGCGTCAACAATTCGAGGATAGTAACCGGCCCAAGGCGATTTACGCTACATTAGAGATTCTGGACTGACTAAATCTTAGCGCGGAATCCCTACTATGATCGAAAATCTGTTACGAGGTTTGCCCCTCTTGTTAGCCCTACTTGGCGCAACGCTCGCTCCAACTAGCTTCGCACAATCCTGGCCAACCAAGGCTGTCACATTTGTTTCACCGTTTCCTCCCGGCGGATCGGTAGACCCAATTGCTCGCTTGATCGCTGCCAAATTGACCGACGCCTTGGGTCAACAGTTCATCGTTGAGAATCGCGTCGGCGCCTCGGGTTCAATCGGCACTGGCTATGTAGCAAAGTCTGCACCTGATGGCTACACCTTTGTCTTTGTCTTTGACACGCATGCTGTGAACCCCTCTTTATTGCCGAAGATGACCTTCGACACACTGAAAGATTTTGCACCTGTCATGCTGATTGGTACCGCGCCAATGGCCCTGGCAACAGCGCCTGGCAAGCCTTACAAAACCTTTGCTGATTTTGTTGCAGCAGCTAAAGCTAAACCAGACAGCGTGAGTTACGGTTCAATCGGTAGCGGCAGCCTTGGCCACTTAACCATGATGTTGGTGCAAGATGCGGGCAAGTTTAAAGTTATTCACATCCCATACAAGGGCGGCGGCCCTATGGTCACTGACGTTTTAGGTGGTCAAATCGATTCGGGCATCGGCTCGGTTGCTGTCATGAGCGCGCACATCAAAAGCGGCAAAATGCGCCCACTCGCGGTCACTGGCGAAACGCGTTCGGCTGCGATGCCTGACGTGCCTACTCTTGCAGAACAGGGCTATAAAGGCTTTTCGGCACTTGCCTGGTGGGGTATTTTCGCGCCAGCCGGCACGCCACAACCCATTATTGATAAGCTGAATGCCGAGGTCGCAAAAGTTTTGCGCTCACCAGACACAAACAAGCAGCTCACCGAAACGATGGGTATGGACATCAGGGCTAGCAGCCCAGCTGACCTGCAAAAATGGACAGAATCAGAGCTTCAGCGTTGGGCGAAAGTGATTAAAGAAAACAACATTAAGCCCGACTAAGTCACTGCCCTAACCGCCCACACCTGTCTTCAAAACCCCTCAGCTTTGGGGGCTGAACACAACAGGTCTTGCAAGGCTGTTGAGCAGTTAATCTAGGCCGCTCGTTGACGATCAAATGTCACCGACCGGCCTAAATCATTTTCTTGACTAAATCCTGGGTTGCGGCAACGAAACGATCGATCTGCTCACGATTATTCCAAACGCAGGCGTTTACCCGTTGTGGGTGATCCATCGGCGCGGGCGCCAACGTTAGCGGGTCGCGATTTGGAATTGTTCCGGACGCAAACTTGGCTGCTTCTGGGTCAGGCTTGCGAGTCAACCCGTTATTGCCCACCCCGAGGCCCGAAATCCTAAAACCATATTCTTTCAAAATACGCGCGCGAAACTCGATATTCAACTTTTCATCCCGACGTTGCTGCTGTGTTGGAAAAGGATTAAAGGCGATGATTCCTGATTTCAACGCAGGATCGCGCTGAGCGCCCAACACTGCAGACTCGCCAAAAGCCGCGACAAGCTGATCACGAAAATAGTCACCCAAGCGCAAGTGCCACGTTTCAATCCGTTGACGACCCACCTGATCCCATAACTCACAGGCCTCGCCCAACGCGCGCCAGTCTGCAGACTCAGGAAATCCGTACATGGACAACGCTTCGCCGATATCCCAATCGCCGCGCGAGCCATCAAACGGTACGATGCGAGACTGCGAGCGGCTAATAAAGAACTTGGGCAGATCGGTGCCGTTTGAGGCAAGTTTCTTGTTACGAATGTAAAGTGCTCCGGTCCCACCGGGGCCACACTGCCACTTATGTCCGCATAAGGCAAAAAAGTCGATTCCGGTTTCGTCTAACTGCGGATCAAACATACCGTTGTAATGCGCACCATCAACAATCGTGATGGCACCGGCTTTTTGCGCTAACGCAGCGATACGGCGCTCGGGCAGGCGTTGGCCGATCGGCCACAATGGTGACGAAAAGAAAATCGCTTTCGTTTTGCCTGGCACCACTTGCCTCTCGAGCGCAGCCACAACCTCATCAACCGTTGCGTGAGCGTGCACGGGCACGCCCCACTGCTTAATCACAACGCCGTACCGTGCAGCAGTGCGCAACGCCAGGGTGATCCCCGTGGGGTGTTCGAGTGGCGTCATCAGCAACTCGTCACCGGGCTTCCAGTCGATACCATTGAAGATCAGCGATAGTGCATCAGTCGTGTTGCGAGTGATGGCGATCTGATCAGGCGTTGTGCCATAGCATTTGGCAATTTTTGCACGCGTCTTTGCCGAGGGCTCAACATAGACCGGAAACGGATCGCGCGCGCCTTGGTCAAGCCCGTCTTTGTAGTGCGCAACGACGCTTTTGGGCATCGACCCTTTCTGCGCCGCCATGAAATACACAATATTGGGATCAAGGGTGAACTCTTGCGCGAATTGTTTAAAAAAAGGCTCTTGCTCAGTGAAATACGCTTTTGCCTCTGCAGTCAGTGCACCCGAAACAGGCGCGGTRACCCCGGTTTTACCGAGAGCAGTGGTCTGGGCCATCGCTGCCGCGGGGGTTAACAACGCCGTTGCCAAGCCTAGCGTCATGGCGCGCCTGGAGGTATCAATTGAATCCGTCATACAAGCCTCAAAAAATAGCGTTTGTTCGGTGCACACCCTATGAACAGTTGATCTTAGTACTTCGAGGGCTGAAACGGGACTTTTTCTGCGTCCTTGTTTTGCACCTCGAACATGCACACCCATAGCACCGTCGATTACTTTTGCTGGGGCGCTGACAAAGGTACGATCGCGAAAGAATGCGTGTGCAACGGGTTAAGCGATCCATACGAACCTACACAATATTAGCTATAGTTCGACTCAGTCTGGCACACAAATTGCTTTGGGATTGAGTAGCTCCGCCATCTTTGTGGCCTCTCGTGATAGCCTTACCTGTATGAACAAAAGAAAATTTCAATGACCTGGTCGATCTTAGCTCGTGACGAATCGGGGTACTTTGGCATGGCGATCGCGAGTCGGTTCTTTGCGGTAGGCTCCCTGTGCGTGCACAGCCGAAGGAAGGTGGGTGCACTCTCTAGTCAGGCGCTGCTTAACCCCCTTTATGGACAAGTCGGTTTAGATCTGCTCGCACAAGGGTTTTCACCCGAACAAACGATTGCAGCCCTGATTGCTAAAGATCAAGGGCGCGACCAAAGACAGCTACATATTTTGCCTTTCAAGGGATTGCCAGCCGCGCATACCGGATCGGCTTGCGTTGATTGGTGTGGGCATCTGCTTGAAGACGGCTTAAGTATCGCGGGCAATATGCTTGCCGGACCAAAGGTTCTTGAGCACACCGCACAGGCCTTCAAAGATACGCGCGGCAGGACGATGGGCGAACGCCTGCTCGCAGCACTCGACGCTGGTCAGGCTGCCGGCGGTGATAAGCGTGGCAAACAAGCCGCTGCGCTCAAAATTCATAGGGATGAAGATTACTTGCAACTAGATTTACGTGTTGACGATCACGAAGAACCTTTCGTTGAACTCAGGCGTCTTTACAACAAAAGCCTTGAGCGCTTTCAACCGTTTCTTGAATGTTTGCCAAGTCGCCATCGACCCTCTGGTATCACTGAGCGCGCTGAGATCGACGCGCACATTGAGCAGCATCTTGCTCGCAACAAGGGTACCTAGGTGACTGCGCTACTTGAGGTCTCGAATTTAAAGACAAGCTTTCTCACCGATGACGGTGAGGTGACCGTCGTCAATGGCGTCAGCTTTAATGTGCAAGCCTCGCGCACACTCGCCATCGTAGGCGAATCAGGCTGCGGCAAAAGCGTCACCGCGCTATCAATCATGGGTCTGTTAGCCAAGCCTGCCGGGCGCATTGCCGAGGGCTCGATTCGCTTTGAAGGGCAAGAACTCGTCGGTGCGTCTGAACGGGTGCTGCAAGATTTGCGCGGCAACGGCATGTCAATGATCTTTCAAGAGCCCATGACTTCGCTCAATCCAAGCTATACCGTGGGCGAGCAAATTATCGAAGGCTTGATCAAGCACCGCAAACTGAGTCGAACACAAGCGCGCGAAAAGGCCATCGACATTTTGCACAAGGTCCGCATCCCGTCACCCGAACAACGCCTCGATGAGTTTCCACACAAACTGAGCGGCGGCATGCGCCAGCGTGTCATGATCGCGATGGCCCTTGTGTGCGAACCTCGCGTCTTGATTGCCGATGAGCCCACTACTGCTCTCGATGTCACTATTCAAGCGCAAATCCTTGAATTGATGCGTACGCTACAGCAAGAGACAGGAACGGCGATTGTACTAATCACCCACGATCTAGGCGTGGTGGCTGAGGTTGCCGACGAAGTCCTTGTCATGTATGCCGGCCGTGTGGTCGAACGCGCGCCCGTGCACGCCCTGTTTGACATGCCTCAGCATCCTTACACCATCGGCTTGCTCGGAGCGATTCCACGCCTAGACCTAGAGCAAACGCGTTTGGTGTCGATTGAGGGCCAAGTACCGAGCCCAGCACAGCCACTCTCGGGCTGCAGCTTTGCACCACGCTGCCCGTTCGCGCAACCTGCGTGCTCAAACCAAGTTCCTGCACTGCGCGAGGTGGGCAATGCACATTTTTCAGCCTGTCTGCGCGCGCCGCTTGAGGCTGACGAACTTTTGAGCGGCGTAGTCGATGAGGCCAGCCTATGACAACCTCAGCACTGTCACGGTCGGCGCCGTTGTTGCAAGCTAAAGGTTTAGAAAAACATTTTCCGGTGCGGCGCGGATTTTTTGGCCGAATTCAGGATTATGTTCGCGCGGTCGATGGCGTTGACCTCACGCTAGAACATGGTGAAATCCTTGGCCTTGTCGGTGAGTCGGGGTGCGGCAAATCAACGCTTGGTCGCGTACTGCTGCGCCTGCTTGAGCCAACCGGCGGCAGCGTGCACTTTGACCAGCAAGATCTGCGTGGCCTAAGTACAAAAGCCCTACGCGCTGAACGGCGCAAGATGCAATTGATCTTTCAAGATCCCTATTCGTCGTTAAATCCGCGTATGACGATTGGCCAAATGCTGACCGAGCCGCTTAAGGTGCACGCCCTGCATGCGGGTAATGAAGCCACCCGAGTTGCTGAATTGCTGCGTACCGTCGGTTTAAGACCCGAACACGCGCAGCGTTATGCCCATGAATTTTCGGGCGGACAACGTCAGCGCGTTGGGATCGCACGCGCTCTGGCTGTTGAACCCAAACTGATCGTCTGCGACGAGGCGGTCTCAGCGCTTGATGTCTCGGTGCAAGCACAAGTCATTAACCTGTTGCAAGACTTGCAACAACAGTTCGGCTTATCGTATCTATTCATCGCACACGATTTAGCCGTTGTGAAGCATATCGCGACCCGCGTGGCCGTCATGTATTTAGGGCGCATCGTCGAGATCGGCGATAAAAAGCGTTTATTCGCCGCGCCCGAACACCCTTATACGCACGCCCTGATGCAAGCCATCCCGTTGCCTGATCCAACCATCACACGGCAGGGCGTTCTATTAACAGGCGAYGTGCCCAGCCCGCTCAAGCCACCCTCAGGCTGTCACTTGCACACGCGTTGCCTCTATGCGCAAGACAAATGTCGTCAGGTGACGCCAGCACTGACTGGCACGCGCGAACATGCAGTCGCTTGTCATTTTCCGTTAAACATGACCACCACAGCGCAACACTCACAGCCCGCGTTAACACCCTCGCGACTGCGTTTGCAACGCTTGCAATCTGCTTTTCAGACAAAGGTTAAAACCGATGTCGATTAAGTGGCAGAAAATTGCCAAGGCATCACACACCGGTCAAGCAACGTTAAAGTCTTAGCTGAATTTTTTGAAGTCAAAGTCGAATGATTGAATAGTGTCTAATTAAAAGTTGATATTGCAAATAAGGCTGTAAATACCAAACGCCTTGGATTGGATATAACAGCGACTCACCACCAATATATTTTGAAAGGAAATCTCATGAAATTAAGATACCGAAACCTACTTGCCACCACGTTGATCGCGTGCTTGCCGCTTGTCGCAAGCGCCCAGACCTTACGCATTGGCCTAGCCGAAGACCCTGACCTGCTTGATCCAACGCTCGCACGCTCGTTTGTCGGACGGCTGGTATTTATGTCGTTATGCGACAAGCTGTTTGACATCGATGAAAAGCTCAACATCGTGCCGCAACTGGCAACTAGCTATGAGTGGTCAGGCGACAGCAAAGCGTTGACGCTTAAGCTGCGTGAAGGCGTCACGTTTCATGATGGCGAAAAAATGGATGCCGAGGCTGTCAAATACAATCTCGAGCGCCACAAGACACTCAAGGGTTCGAGTCGCTCGGGCGAACTACGCCCTGTGACCTCAATCGACGTGCTCGACGCCAACACGGTGCGCTTAAACTTAAGCGCGCCATTCTCCCCTCTGCTCTCAGTGCTAGCCGATCGGGCAGGCATGATCATATCGCCCAAAGCCGGAAAAGCCCTGGGCGAGAAGTTCAGCAGCAGCCCGGTGTGCTCGGGTCCCTTCAAGTTTGTTGACCGCGTGGCACAAGACCGCATCACACTCGAGCGCTTTGGCGCTTACTGGAACAAAGGCGCGGTACATTTTGATAAGGTGATTTACACACCAATCACCGACGCCACGGTACGTTTAGCGAACTTGCGTTCAGGACAATTTGATTTTATTGAGCGCGCAGCGTCAAGTGATATTGCATCGATTCAAAAAGACCCAAAACTAAAATTTAGCAAAATCACTGAAATCGGCTATCAAGGCATCACCATCAACACTGCCAAGAGCGAGCGCGCGCAAAGTCAACCGCTTGGCCAATTGGCCAAGGTACGCGAAGCGTTTGAACTATCGCTTGATCGGGCAGGCATCGTACAAGTGGCGATGGATGGGCAAGCAACGCCCGGCAATCAATGGGTGGCTCCAAGCAATAGCTTTTACGCAAAAAATGTGCCTATGCCAAAACGTGACCTGGCGCGTGCACGCGCATTACTCAAAGAAGCTGGTGTCACGAACCCAACCTTTACACTCATGACGCCCACCACCTCTGATGCGCAAAAGATCGCGCAGGTGGTGCAAGCCATGGCCAAAGAGGCAGGATTCAATATCAAGATTCAATCCACTGAGTTTGCAACTTCCTTGAGCCTCGCGGACAAAGGAGACTTTGACGCCTATGTCCTAAGCTGGAGTGGTCGTGCCGACCCAGATGGCAATATTTATAACTTTATTGGTTGTAAACAGCCTAACAACTACTCGGGCTACTGCGTACCTGAAGTTGACGCTTTGCTGAACGACTCACGCAGCAAGCTGCAACCTGCCGAGCGCTTAGCCGCCTATCAAGGCATTGCTGCGCAACTGAATAAAGATCGGCCTTTGATTTATTTGTATCACCGTGATTGGTTATGGGCCTACTCAAACAAGCTTTCTGGTCTTCGCGAAGTACCAGACGGGTTGCTGCGCGTAACCGGCTTAAAGCTCAACTAAAACCGCCGATAAGACCGCTTCATGTTCACCTTCTTCGTGCGTCGCCTCTTCACTTTGATACCAACACTCGTGTTCGTATCCATGCTGATTTTTAGCCTGCAGCAATTGCTGCCTGGCGACCCGGCGTTAGTGCTCGCCGGAGAAGATCCTAGCCCTGAAGCGATCGCACATATMCGCGCCAAACTACACCTTGATGATCCGCTACCTGTACGCTACGGGTACTGGATCGCAGGTGTCCTGCAGGGCGATCTGGGTGAGTCGGCGCGTACCCATCAACCGGTGCTTGAGCTGATTTTGCAAAAGCTTCCGGTCACGATCGAGTTGGCTCTTTTGGCTTTGCTGATTGCGTTAGTGATTAGTATCCCCGCAGGCATTGTGTCGGCCGTCTACAAAGGCAGTGCTGTAGACACAGGGGCAACCGTCTTTGCTCTCACCGGCTTATCCACACCAAACTTTTGGCTGGGGATTATGCTGATCTTGCTATTTTCAGTTGAGCTCGGTTGGCTACCCGCCTCAGGCTATGTCAGCCCTTTCGAAAACTTGCGCGCCAACCTCGCCTCGATGATCATGCCTGCCTTTGTCTTGGGCAATGCGATTGCCGCCTCACTGATGCGCCACATGCGCAGCTCGATGCTGCAAGAACTCAGTGCAGATTACGTACGCACGGCACGTGCCAAAGGTTTAAGCGAGCGTGTTGTCGTACTCAAACACGCTCTGCGTAATGCGCTGACACCCGTGATTACCTTAGGCGCGCTTGAACTTGGCACCTTGTTATCAGGTGCCGTACTGACTGAACAGGTGTTTACGATTCCTGGCTTCGGCAAGCTCATTATTGATGCCGTTTTTAATCGCGATTATGCAGTGGTGCAAGGAGTCGTGTTAGTGACCGCAACCACCTATATCATGCTCAACTTGTTTGCAGACATGGCCTACTTTATGTTGAATCCTCGCCTGCGCAAATGATGAATCACGCCACCACCTCAAATACGGCTCTTGCGCTCACAGCCATTAAAAAAGAGCCGGGTCCTTGGCTGCGTGCGTGGCGCAAGCTCAGACGTAATCGTAAAGGAATGTTTGGGCTTTACGTGGTGCTACTTTTTGTTGCGATGGCAATTTTTGCGCCCTTGATTTCACCTTTTGATCCGATCGAGGCGAGCTGGAGTGCGATTCGCAAGGCGCCTACTGGTACGCATTGGTTTGGCACCGATGAGCTCGGCCGCGATGTGCTGGCGCGTGTCATCTGGGGTGCACGCGCGTCGCTTTTGGCGGGCGTGGTGTCTGTAGCGATTTCGCTGCTCACTGGCGTCACCATTGGCATGTTGGCTGGGTTTTTAGGCGGCACTGTGGATAGCCTCATCTCGCGCGCAACCGATGCGTTTTTAGCCTGCCCTTTTTTGATTCTTGCGATCGCACTTGCCGCGTTTTTAGGGCCCAGCCTCACCAACGCCATGATTGCCATTGGGGTCTCTGCCTCACCCATATTTGTACGCTTAACCCGCGCGCAAGTTTTACAAATTAAGGTTGAGGATTATGTTGAGGCGGCCCGCGCGGTGGGTTGCCATCCATTTCGAATTGCCGTGTCTCACATCTTGCCTAACGTGACCGCCCCCTTGATCGTGCAAGCGTCGCTCGCAATCGCCTCAGCAGTGATCGCAGAAGCCAGTTTGTCATTTTTAGGTCTAGGCCAACAACCGCCGGATCCGAGCTGGGGCAGTATGCTCAATACTGCGAAAAACTTTATGGAGACTGCACCCTGGATGGCGGTGTGGCCAGGCCTGGCAATTTTTGTATTGGTGCTGTCGTTTAATTTGTTAGGCGATGGCCTGCGCGATGCGCTTGATCCGAAACATCGGTAAGCTCATGATCTTTACTTTGCCTTGATCGCTTAATTACTGAGAGTTAACCTTTTGGCTAATTTTTTGCTCTTGGGCATCCAGGCGCTCTGAGATTCGATCGAGTCGATCAGCTGTTTTAGCAAATTGGGTGGCCATGGCTTTACCCGAGTCATAGGCTGCTAATAGGGCTTGCATCGTCGCTACGTTTGCTGCGTACAGCCCGATCACAGACGCCACACCCGTGGTGACARCAATATATTTTAAGTTTGTTATCTGCTTAGTGAATTGCACTTTGAAGTCACCCAAATCTTGCCTTATTCTGGAAAACTCTTCTTTGGTTTATGCGGCACGCTCATCTATGCGGGCGCCCAGACCAGTCATTTCCCCTTTGAGGCCAGCCATTGCCCCTTTAAGATTAGCCGCGCGAGCGTCCGTGCGCGCTTCAATCGCCTCGCATCTTGCATTCAACACCGTATTCACCGTTCGAAAAGCCATTTTTACCTCAATAAGTTTCGCATAGTGAGCACTCTACTGAGCCACAGACCAGCGAACAAGTAGAAAATGGTAAGCAAATGTAATACTCTTTCAGCATCAAACAAAAATTAACGAGACAGCTTTTATGAACCTTGGTCAACCCGCCTTTGTTGCCGCGCCGAACACGCCGGATCACGCCCTTGCCACTCAATGGCTCAGTCAGTTTGGGGCCGCGCTCGCGCGTCTCGACAAACCAGTAATAGCAGACTTATTTGCCGTTGACTGCCACTGGCGCGACTTGTTTGCTTTTACCTGGTCGATCACACCAAGCGAAGGCGTCGACAATATCGCAAACTTGATCTTGAGCAAGCAACCAAGCGTCAAGGCACGCGACTTTAAGCTGGCTGAAGGTCGTCAAGGGCCTCGACGACTCAGACGGATTGGGGTCGACGTACTCGAAGTCTTGTTTCAGTTTGAAACCGACATCGGCCATTGTTTTGGTGTATTGCGCTTGTTAGCAAGCGATCCGTCGAGGGCCTTTCAGCTGCTCACCAGCCTAAATGAGTTGACAGGCTTTGAAGAGCAAACCGGCAAGCGTCGCCCGACAGGTGCGGCCTATTCACGTAACTTTGGCGGCACCAACTGGCAAGATCAACGCGTGGAAAGCCAAGCCTATGCAGACCGCGAACCGATGGTTTTGATCGTGGGTGGTGGTCAGGCTGGCTTAAGCGTAGCGGCCTCGCTGGTATTACTTGGTATCGATACCTTACTGATCGACAAATATCCACGCATTGGTGATAGCTGGCGCAAACGCTATCACTCGCTCGCTTTACACAACATCACCGACCTCAACAACCTGCCCCATTTACCGTTTCCACCGCACTGGCCTTCGTACTTGCCCAAAGACATGCTGGGTAACTGGCTTGAAGTCTATGCGCAAACGATGGAAATTAATAACTGGACGAACACCGAGCTTGGCAGCGCCRCGTACGATGACAACGAAGGCCGCTGGACAGCCGTCCTACGCAACAATGATGGCACTGAGCGCACTGTCCGACCCCGTCATTTGATTTTTGCAAATGGCTTGGTGGGTCAGCCACGCATGCCTGATTTGCCTGGCCTTAAAGACTTTAAAGGCGAGGTGATGCACACTAGCGCCTTTAGTAGCGGCGCAAACTGGCAAGGCAAAAGAGCGCTCGTACTTGGCACAGGCACAAGCGCCCACGACGTCGCACAAGACTTACACAGCAACGGTGCAGACACAACGATCATTCAGCGTGGTTCAACGACAGTTGTCAGCATTGACCCAAGCTTGACACTCACCTACGGTTTGTATGACGGCATCACGATTGATGATGGTGATTTGCTTTCAAGCATCAACACGCTGCCAGTCGCCAAACGAAACTTCAAGCAAGTCACCGCGCGTATGGTTGATTTAGATAAAAAAATTATTGAAGGTCTAATTGCTCGCGGCTTTAAGTGGGACAAAGGCGATGATGATACAGGCTACCAGTTAAAAATTCGCACGCGTTACGGTGGCTATTATCTGAACGCTGGCTGCTCAGAGTTGATTGTCAGTGGCGATATTGGCTTATTACAATTTGACGAGATCGAGCGCTTCGCACCTGAAGGCGCGCTCATGAAAGATGGCTCGCTCAAGCCAGCGGATTTACTGATTATGGGAACAGGTTACGTGCCCCAAGAAGTGGTCGTCAAAGAACTACTCGGTACTGACATTGCTGAAAAAATCGGCCCGGTTTGGGGCATCGCACCAGATGGCGAAATGAACAACATGTGGCGCCGCACCCCGCAAGAGGGCTTATGGTTTGTGGGCGGCAGCTTCACCAACTGCAGAATCTATTCACGCTACGTAGCCATGCAGATTAAAGCGATCGAAGAAGGGTTAATACCGCGGGGATAAGCAGACCGTCTATGATGGTTGTGTTCACCATGAGCGTGTGCTCTTTAGTGTCACAATGAAGGATTGTCATGCTCACCCTCAGAAAATCTCAAGACCGGGGTTATGTMGATCACGGCTGGCTGAAAAGCTTTCACTCGTTTTTGTTTGCCGGGTACCGCGATGCCGAGTTTATGGGCTGGGGTAATCTGCGGGTCATCAATGAAGACCGTATTGAGGCTGGCAAAGGTTTGGGCGAACACAGTCACCAAAATATGGAGATCATCAGCTACGTGCTCTCGGGTGAACTGGCGCATCGCGACAGTTTGGGTAACGTCAAAGGTCAACAGACTCACTTTTTACAAATTTGGATTTTGCCTAACCAGCAAAATGCTAAAGTGCTGATTTTTGATTTGGCGGCTTGAGCGCCGCCCCACGACTAAACTTTATTTTCGAAAATCGCGAACGATTTTTCCGTGCGCCACAGCAGCCTGTTCGTACTCTGGTTTGCGCCAAATTTCAACCAAAGCCTCAGCGTACCAGCGCTGCATACTTGGCAGGCTCAGCATCCTTTCAACATATGACTGTGCCGGTTGACTTAACTGCAAGCCATAGCTTTGCACTCTGAAAATGACAGGGGCAAAAAATGCGTCAACAATGCCATATTCTTTGCCGGCAAGATAAGGGCCACCAAATTTTGCAAACCCTTCAAGCCATAAAGCATCAATACGCTCAACGTCTGCCCGCAAGCCTTCGTCGATTTTCTCGAGCGCCACACGGATACCGCAATTCATTGGGCAAAGGCTACGAAGCGTCTGAAACCCCGAATGCATTTCAG
>NSIQ01000011.1 GCA_002737415.1 Alcaligenaceae bacterium
CGAATCCCAAATCAATAAACCATTATCCTCAAGACACGGCACTTTACTTGTTGGCGAGAACGCTTTAAACGCTGAAGGTTGTGATCCGGTTGCAAAAGGCACCAAAACCTCTTCGAACTCAATGCCGCGCGCTTGCAAGAGGGCCCACGGCCTCAGCGACCAAGACGAGTAGTTTTTATTTGCGATATATAACTTCAACTTGAATCCTTTTTCTAGACGACCTAAGTCAATGGTATCGAAAATTTAGTTTATATTGAAACGACCAAAGATTCTCTGACTCGATAAGAATACGAATCCGCTCATGCGCCTCATCCTAGCTGCGACCTTTGCCAACCTTCCCTTCGGTACGATTTACGCCTTCAGCGTGTTTCTGAAGTCGATGGAAGCCATGCTGTCACTGACACGCTCGGATATGGGCGTGATCTTTGGACTCTGTACGGTCATGTTCGCAACGGGTATGAACATCGCGCCTGTGGTGTACACCCGGCTCGCGACCGGGGCCGTTCTGCTGATCACCTGTGTCACCGGGGCTCTAGGCTTGGCGCTGGCCTCGCAGGCTCAAGGATTTTGGTCGCTGCTCTTTGGCTACGCCATCCTTTTCGGTTTAGGGGGAGGCGTCGCATTCACCACTGCCCAACAAATCGTCAACCTCGTGCCTACCAAGCGCCGTGGTTTGGTCAATGGCTACGTTGTGGGTTTGTATCCACTTGGGGCGATGCTTGGTGCACCCTTGCTGGGCTGGTCGGTCGAACTGATGGGCTTGCGGCAGACCTTATTGAATTTGGGGCTAGTCGTGCTGATTAGCGGTCTCATCGCAGTTTGGCTTACCGGCTTGCACAGCCACATCCCAAAAGCGAATGCCAACGCTACCACTGCGACTAACCTTGAGACAAACAGGCGGCGATCTTATTGGGGAATCACCCAATGGCCACTGTTTTTAAGAATCGCCATCGTATTTTTCTTAGCTGCCTCTGCAGGTTTAATGGTCATGAGCCAGGCCGCCGGCATCATTCAGTCTTACGGTGGCGGCACTCAGTTCTCAATCGGGGCAACCTCTTTCATCACCGGCATGATTGCCAGTGCGCGTATTACCGGCGGTTGGCTGATGGATCGCTTCAGTCTCAGACAGGTCATGACGGCAGCCCATATCTGGTCGCTGACCGGGGCTCTGATGCTAACGCTCTGGCCTAGTCCAGAGGTCGCCTTATTTGCGTTGGCAATGGTGGGCATGGGCTACGGCTTTGTCTCGGGCTCAGCCGCTGGGGGCATTGCCATGCACTGGCCAGCCGCGCAATTCGGTACGGTGGCAAGCAGGCTGTACATTGGCTGGTGCGTGGCTGCGGTTTGCCTGCCGGTCTTAGCAGGCTGGCTCTTTGACTGGAGCAACACCTACCACTCGTCGATCTGGATCGCGGCTATCGTGAATGTGGCCGGTATCGTCCTTGCGATCCGCTTGCCGCCGCGTCCTGCCCAAACGCTCGCCACGCCATCGGACGAAGTTCGCAGCTCTGCGTAAGGGGCTTAATACCCGTTGCTCGCGCTCACTCTGCCGTAATTTTCAAATCACGAATCAGTTTGGTGTACTTGGCGGCATCTTGCTGCAAAGTCTTGGCAAAGCTTGCTGGTGTCGAAGGCACCACTTCTACGCCGATCGCAGCCATCTTTGAGCGCACTTCTGGCAACGCGACAATGCGATTGATTTCGGTGCTCAGACGCTCAGTGATCTCTTTGGGCAGATCCTTCGGACCAAACGCRCCATACCAAACCACCAACTCATAACCAGGTAGAGTCTCGGCAACCGTTGGAGTGTCAGGTAATTGCGGCGATCGAGCGCTTTCAGTCACTGCCAGTAATTTAAGCTTGCCTGATTTCACATGCGACAGGGTTTGCGTGCCGGCACCGAACAACACTTCAGTCTGGCCCGCCACAGTATCAAGCACCGCGGGCGCACCACCCTTGTAGGGGATATGCGTCATCTGTATGCCAGCGGCAAGTTCAAATAACACCGCACTGATGTGATTCGTTGAGCCCGCTCCGGCGGAAGCAAAATTTAATTTTTTAGGATTAGCTTTGGCATAAGCAATAAGTTCAGCCACGCTATTGACTGGTATTTTAGGATTGATCACGAACGTGTTCGTGACAAAAGCCACTAAAGAAATCGGTGTGAAATCGTCGACTGGTTCAAAGGGCATGGATGAGAACAACGCTTGATTCATCGCATGCGTGCTCATTGAGCCTACAAGCAGCGTGTAACCGTCTGGCTTGGCCTTGGCGACAAGATTTGAGCCAATATTGCCCGAGGCACCGGCCTTATTGTCGACAATCACTGTTTGACCAAGCGAGCGCGTCAGGTAATCTGACAACATACGGGCCAGAATATCAGTTGAGCCCCCAGGCGCCCAAGGCACAATCAGCGTGACAGTGCGTTCGGGCCAAGCAGCCTGGGCAGGGGCGATGCMAACGAGAGCTACACACAAAGTAAAAAGGATTTTTTTAAACATCGTTAACGTCCTACCGCATAACCTTGCATGCCGCGGGGATTCGCAGCTGCGCGTAATAATAATCTACCATTCAAACTCGACTCGCGCGTGCAGGCAGACATGCGTCCTTCAGACCACTCTGCACCCACCTTCACCTCGTGCCCAGCGTCGCGCAACGCTTTTAGCGTTGCCTCTGGGAAACGTGACTCTAAGACGATTTGGTTGTAGCGCAATGAACGCGGCCAAAACGAAATCGGAAAATGATCAACGTGCCACGCCGGGTATTCGATCGCCTCTTGAAGATTCATGCCGTACACCGCATGACGCAAAAAGAATTCAGTACTCCATTGATCTTGTTGATCGCCGCCCGGCGTACCAAACACCATGTACGGAATCCCATCTCGCAGCGCCATCGAAGGCGACAAGGTCGTGTTGGGTCGCTTACCGGGCATAAGCTGCCCTGGTACGTCGTCATCAAACCACGTCATTTGCAGACGCGTACCGAGCGAAAACCCAAGAGCAGGAATCGCTGGGCTAGAAGATAACCAACCGCCCGACGGGGTGGCAGAGACCATGTTACCTTGCGCATCGATCACATCAATATGGCAGGTATCACCAATAAATACTTCTCGCTTTGCCCATTCGCTGACGGGCGGCAACGCTGCAAAAGTTGGCTCGCCCACACCGAAGCGTGTGTCTGACACTTTAAGCGTGCGCGCTGCCACTTCAAGATCGGGTAGCTTTGCTTGAAGCCCGCCAGGCTGGCCCGCTTCAAACAGTTTTGCGCTCAATTCGCCGATACGCTCATAACGTGCTTTTCCATATTCGTCTGACAGCAGCTCTGCCATTGGGATCTTCGCAAACAAAGGATCCCCATACCAAGCCAGGCGATCGGCCATGGCAAGTTTTGCAGCCTCAGCCACTCGATGTACAAACTCAACAGAATCAGGCGCAAAGCGTTCAAGACCCGCGTGCTTAAGAATGGATAGCTGCTGCAACATGACCGGGCCCTGCGACCATGGGCCACACTTAGCCACCGTGTAGCGACCAAAGTCAACGGTGTATGGCTCTTCATAAGCCGGTGTCCAATTTGCCAGATCGTCGACACGTAACAAGCCGGTGTTGCGTTCACCCGTCGTGTCGCGTATCGGTTGGTCGGTATAAAACTGATCGATTTCTTGCGCGATGAAGCCGCGATAAAAAATCTCAAGCGCAGCCTCAATTGTCCGTACGCGATCGCCCGCTCCCACTGTTGCAGCCTCGGTCAATAAGCGTGTGTAGGTCTGCGCAATCACCGGGCATTGAAATAATTCACCTGGCTGAGGGACCTGCCCCTTTGGGATCCACACTTCAGCTGAAGATTTCCATTCACTGACAAATAAACTTTGCACCGCCAAAATCGCTTGTACCGTGCGCGGAAGTATCGGGAAGCCCTCGCGCGCATAAGCAATCGCCGGTGCCATGACCTCAGCCAAGGTCATCTTGCCGTAATCACGCAGCATCGTCAGCCAGGCACCAAACGCCCCTGGCACGGTAGCCGGCAGCAAACCGATTCCCGGCACGAGCTCTAGGCCAAGTGCTTTAAAGTAGGCGCAGGTTGCCAATTTTGGTGCAGGTCCTTGCCCGCAAAGTACCCGCATGCGCTGCTCTTTTTCAGACCAAAGCATGATCGGCACTTCACCACCGGGCCCATTTAAATGCGGCTCGACAATTTGCAAGACAAAGCCTCCGGCGACTGCCGCATCAAACGCGTTACCACCTTTTTCAAGAATACCCATTGCGGTTTGCGAAGCCAACCAATGGGTTGATGCCACAACCCCAAAGGTGCCGACAATCTCGGGACGGGTGGTAAAGGTAGAGTCTTGTACTGCGGATTTATTTGCTACGGGCATGATATTTAGTTTGCTTTGATACCGGCTTGCTTCGTAACGGGGCCATACAAGTCAAAGTCGCGCTTAATTTCAGAAGCAAAATCAGTCGCAGACCCCGAGGCGGCGATGATGCCATAGCCTTGTAATTGTGCCTTGACTTCAGACTCACCCAACACTGCATTGATTTCGACGTTTAGTTGCCGGATGATTGCATCGGGCGTGTTTGCGGGGGCAAGTACGCCAACCCACGAATTTAACTCGACGCCTTGCACTCCTGACTCAGCGAAGGTCGCGACATTTGGAAAGACTACCGAACGCTTTGGACTAGGGACACCAATTGGGATCAGGCGACCGGCTCCGATAAATTGCGTGACAGAGGACGCCGAAGCAAAGGCCAAGGGAATATGCCCAGCCACCACATCGGCAGCTGCTGGGCCACCACCCTTATAGGGCACATGCACCAGATTTGCTCCTGACCGTTGCTTGAGCAGCTCTCCGGCCACATGCGTGATGCTGCCACTACCAGAGGTACCAAATTCAAGGCCTTTGCCATTTGTCTTAGATAAGGCAATAACCTCTGCCAAGGTTTTGACTCCAACCGAAGGATGCGCCACGATAATGATGATCGAGTCACCCACCTTAGCGATAGGCGCAAAATCATTTAACGCATCAAAGCCAGTGCGCTCGTAGACGTGAGGATTAATCACCAACGTGCCGTCTAACGCCAGCAAAAGCGTATAGCCGTCAGGTGCTGCTTTGGCAACGAGTTGAGCTCCGATATTGCCCGAGGCCCCAGGTTTGTTCTCAACGATCACCTGTTGATTCAGCCGTTTGGCTAAGGCGGTTGCAACAATACGCCCGCTGACGTCGGTGACACCACCGGGGGCGAAGGGAACAATTAAGCGAATAGGCTTGCTTGGATACGGTTGCGCCTGGACGCTTAAGACTGCAAACAGAAGCGTTGCAATCAATATTGATTGAATAATTTTTTTCATGAGAGGATCGATCCTAAAGACAGACTACCTTAGCCTAACCCGCCCGTGGCGCGCAGCGTTTCGATTTCGTCTGCTGTCATGCCAAGCACGTCGCCCAATACCACCTCGGTATGCTCTCCCAACGATGGTGATGGTGTACGCACCGATCCAGGCGTTGCTGACATTCGAATGGGTACACCCACTACATGCACTTTGCCTGCACGCGGATGATCCATCTTGACAATTGCACCACGCGCAACAACCTGCGGGTGCTCAACGACTTGCTTGACGTTATTGATCGAGCCCATCGGGATGCCTGCACCAACGAGGATGGTTTCCCATTCAGCAAAGCTACGCGTCAAAAAGACCTCTTGCAGCCTGTCAATCAACGCTTTGCGATTTTGCATCCGCACGCTATTCGTCGCAAACCGTGGATCATGTGTCATGTCAGAGCAACCGATCAGCGGGCAAAACTCGAGCCATAACTTATCGCTACCCACCGCCAACGCAAGGTCTTGTGTTTTTGTACGAAAGGTTTGATACGGCAACAAGGCCTTATAAGCTGTGCCCATCGGGCCCGCAATCGTACCCGTCGAAAAATAATCACCGATCATCGTGCTCAGCAGCGAGAGCTGGCCCTCTAACATCGAGATATCGATCGATTGCCCGACACCCGTTGCGTCTTTGACGCGCAAAGCCATCATGATGCCTAAAGTAGCATTCATGCCCGCAGTGAGATCCGCGATCGACACGCCCGCACGCGCACCATGCCCACCCTCATCGCCTGTTGCGCTGATCATGCCGCTCTCGGCCTGTACGATTAAATCGAGGGCCGGACGATCTCGGTAAGGACCATCTTGCCCAAAGCCTGAGATCGAACAATAAATAATGCCGGGGCTACGCTTGCGCGCAACTTCATAATCAACCCCTAGCTTAGCGAGCGTACCGGGACGAAAGTTTTCAAGTACCACATCGCAGCGCTCGACCATTCGTAAAAATGTCTCTTTGCCCTCGGCGTTTTTTAAGTCGAGCACGATACCTTGTTTATTGCGATGAAGCCCAACAAAATAATCGGTTTCACCACCAGGCAATTTTGTGCCCCAAGCACGCGCAATATCACCTTTGCCTGGGGGCTCGATTTTAATGACCTGCGCACCATAGTCAGCCAGCATCGTCGAACAAAAAGGCCCCGCCAAAGCATGGCTAAGGTCTAGAATTTTGAGGCCTTCAAGAGGTAATTTCATGAGCATGTTCTGTGAATTAACTTTGCTCCATCACCTCAAGGTCGGGCGACACCGCAAAGTCAATCTCGCCCAGCGCTTTGACTTCTTCAGGTGTAAAGCCAGGAGCAATTGCCTCAAGTACGAAGCGATCGTTAACCCAATGCAAAACCGCCAAATCGGTGACCAACCAATCCACGCACTCGCGACCTGTCAGTGGATACTTGCAGCGACGGGGCAATTTAGTTCTGCCCTTGCTGTCAGCGTGTTCCATGACAATGATGAGTTCGACTTCACCAGAGATCAAATCCATCGCGCCACCGATCCCGCCACGACGCGCATCCGTGATGCTCCAGTTCGCCACGTTACCGTCTTGATCGACCTCATAGGCGCCCAAGATGACGGTATCGATATGACCACCGCGGGCCATTTCAAAAGACATCACACTCTCAAAGAATGAAGTGCCAGGCACGGCCTCAACGAATTGACCACCCGCATTAAAGACATCGGGGTCGACTGCATCGCCAGACACGATGCCACCGTAGCCAAGTACACCGTTTTCAGCGTGTAGCCACACGCCGCGACCACCTAGAAAGTTTGAGACTTGCGTGGGGATACCAACGCCCAGATTCACATAGGTATTGTCTTTAACGATCTTCGCTGCATTTTTGGCAATGCCGTTGCGGGTCAATGCTTGCTTGCCGTTATAGGTGCGGGCGCTATCGGCCGCGCGTTTTTCAGCGCGCGTTAGGGTTTTGACATCAATCATGTCAGTGATCTTCAAGACGCGCGTAATAAAAATGCCAGGCAGATCGATTAACTCGGGGGGCAACTCACCCACCTCAACAATTTCTTCGACCTCAACGATCGCAATCCTTGCCGCTTTAGCAAAGGCTGAATTGAAGTTAGCGCTACCACCACGAAATTGGACATTGCCTGCACGATCAGCGCGATAGGCGCTCAAAAAAGCATAGTCAACCTGAATGGCATGCTCAAGCACGTGAGGCTTGCCATTGAAATAACGAACGTCTTTACCCTCAGCTAGGTCGGTATCGACCCCGGTTGGCGAGTAGAAAGCTGGGATACCAGCGCCCCCTGCACGACAGCGTTCAACCAAAATGCCTTGAGGTACGAGTTCGACGTCAAGTGTGCCTGCGGCGATTCTTTTTTCGCCTTCGGTTTGCATACCGGCCCTGATTGAAAACGCAGCCACCAGTTTTTTAACCTGATTGTTTTCAACCAAAAGTTGGCCTTTTTCACCAGCGGCGCCCAATGAGTTACAAACCAAGGTCAAGTCTGTTGTGCCTTTGTCTCGCAAAGCAAAGATCAAATTGTTCGGAAAACGATGTGCCAAACCAAATCCAGCGATCGCGACACTTGCGCCCGCTTGAATATCTGCGATTGCCTGTGCGGCTGAGGCAACTACCTTATCCATACTGATCCTTTGTTCATAAAGTTCGCATACAAGAATTAAGCGTAACGACTTAATCCATCTTAATATTCAAAATCTTGTTTAGCTCGGCCAGTTGACGTTTTTCTTTAGTCATCGCGGCCAAAAACTGTTGCGGGTTGAGCATTTTGAACTCTGACCCCGTCGCTTCGACCCTGGCACGCACTTCAGGCTGTGAAAAATACTTCACGCTCGCATCGTACAACACCCGTACAACATTCGCGGGTGTGCCGGCAGGGGCGAGTAATCCGTACCACGAGCCCGTGTCGTTGGGCACGCCTTGCTCACCCAAGGTCGGCACCTCAGGCAACGCCTTTGCACGCGTCTGAGAAGACAGACCAATGGCGCGAAGCTTGCCCGACTTAATATGTGGCAGCATGGCCGATAAATTTAAGAACGAGACGTCAACATGCCCACCTAGCATGTCGTTGACCACAGGCGTTGCCCCTTTATAGGGCACATGGGTCATTTTGATCTTCGCTTCAATTTGAAAAATCTCGCCTGCTATGTGGGTTGAGCTACCTGTTCCGCTTGAGCCATAGGTCATGACTTTTGTTTTGGCTAACTCGATGAACTCTTTGACGTTGGTCGCTTTGATGTGGGGGCCAATCACCATCACGTTTGGCACATCGATCATCATCAAAATCGGCGAAAATTCTTTAATGCCGTCATAAGGTGGATTAGAGCTAAAGACAGGCACTGCGGTATGAGGTGCACCGGCGCTGGCTAACAGCGTGTAGCCATCAGGAGCGGCTTTGGCGACATAGCCCGTGCCAATCGAACCACTACCCCCACCTTTTGTTTCGATCACAAAGGTTTGCCCCAGCGCCTGCGACAACCCGTTTGCAAGTTCACGGGCGATCTGATCAGCAGGGCCGCCTGCGGGGTAGGGCACAATCATTTTGACCGGTTTGTCTGGGTAGGTCTGCGCCGTCGCGAGCAAAGGCGCAAGCGCCATTATCAAAAGAACAGCCTGTAAGATTTTTTTCATTGTGATCTCCCTTTTATCCTTTTCTTCGTTCTGCACGAACCGCACTAAAATAACGCGCAACGCGCTCTTTCTGAGTTACTCGCCACGCGCTTCAGGCTCAACCGGCTCAAAGCGATACCCTTTCGTGCTGTCGCCGCGTATATAACCACAGTGTGGCCAGCCAAAATGCACCGGAAAAATCATGGCATTACGCTCAGCTGCACGTTTCAAAAACAAGGCGCGCGATACGCGCGCCTGTTCGGCGTGAGCATCAATCCAGGTGTTGATATGCGGCATCGCAATCTGCAAGGGGCTATGCATCACATCCCCCGCAAAGATCGCTTCTTGCCCTTTTGACTGCAGTCGAAAGTGCAACGAACCCGGCGTATGACCCGGCATGGCTTCAGCCTTCAAGCAACCCGCCACCACATCGCCATCATCGATTAGATCAATCAAGCCCAGTTCATAAAGCGGCAGCACGCTATCTTCAAACGAGCCACTGATCACACCCTTGTCACCATTTTTATACGCCGCGTGTGCAGCTTCAAAATCAACCCTCGGCATCAAGTGGCGGGCATTCGGAAACATAGGCTCCCAGCGACCATCCACCATGCGCGTGCCCCAACCCACGTGGTCCGGATGAAAGTGCGTGACAATCACGTGCGTCACTGATCTTGCACTCGCGCCGGCCGCGTCAAGCCAAAGTGGCGTCAAGGTGTTGAGCATGTTCATCCGCTCTGAGCCGCGCTTTTTATGATTACCAACCCCCAGGTCAATCACGATCACGTTCTCGCCCATGTGCATCACCCACAACTGCATGGCAACGATAAAGCGCTGCAGTTTGATGTTGTAGTGATGCGGAGCCAGCCACGACAGATGCGGCACGATGTCGCGCACATCTAACGCAGGAAACACAAAATCAGCTGCGTGGGTCGGGCCGCTATATTCAAGCACGTTATAAATTTTTGCGTCGCCGATGTGACGGGAGTAGATCATGGTGATACCTTTGACATCTGAGAGGTGCTAAAAAAATTAACCAACCAAACGATACGTCAAGCGCCACTTCGTGTCGCGATTTTGCCAAGGGGGTGGACCATCAGAAAAAGGGCTCGCTCCAGGCACGGCGGCCAACCGATCTTTCATAAACGACTTGGCCGCTGCCTCATCCTTGATGCCATACATCGCCAAAAAGTTTGGCGCACCGGGCTCGGGGTGCAGAAAGGTACGCATATTTTTATAGCGTGCGCCAGTCACAAAATCATAACCTGCCAACACTTCTGGCACATGGATCGTATTGTAAAACTCATTGAATTGCGCCAACTCAGCCTCGCCTGAACCCGCCGCTTCATTCATCCCGACCAGATACATGTAAGGCGAAGCAGACACTTTAGCGGCTGCAGGGTTGTTTAGTACGTGCTGCCACATCAAACGCCACTTGGTGTTGCGCTGTTGCCAAGCTGCGGGGCCGTCGCTATACACAGGCCGCCCGCTTGCTGGCCCATCATTGCGACTGATATAAAGTTGTGCCGTCTCTTTGCTTTCAATGTCGTAAGCAGCGATAAATCGTGGCCCACGCGCACCACGCGTGTCGTCTTGCGCAAGCTCATAACGGCGCCCACGCAAAAAGCCTGGATTGCCCGCCAACACTTCAGGCTTGTGCACATTTGAGTAAAAGTCATTAAACGCTGCAACATCGGCAGCACTGGTGTCGACGGGGATATCCATCCCGACCCAGTAGGTGTAAAGCGCGTCGCTCATTTTTTATCCTCTGGACTCAAGCCAGTTTAAACATCGGAATCGCGGGACCCTCTTCGCTGGGCTTGAAGGTCACCGCGACCTTCTGTCCACAACGAATCGTATCCAAGTCGCAATCAACGATATTGGTCAGCATCGTAATGCCTTCGTCAAGCGTGACATAAGCGATGGCATAAGGCACAGGCCCCGAGGTACGCGTAACACTATAGCTATACACCGTACCCGTACCTTGGACTTGTTTAAATTCAGTTTTATCACTGAAGCAAAACGGGCAAAGCGCACGAGGATAGTGATGATATTGTTTGCAGTCGTTGCAAAACTTCAGCATCAACTTGCCTTGCGTGGCCGCGTCAAAATAAGGCTCATCGCCGAAGTTTAACTTGGGGGCGGGGATTTTTCTGTCTTGATAGGGTGTGGTCATGGCTTTACTCTCTTTCCATAATCAGTGTGGCACTGCCGTGACGGGTGCTCAGCGAGCCGCCGGTTCCGTGCGCCAAGGCAATATCGCAGTTTTTAACTTGCACTAAGGGATGCGCTTCGCCGCGTAATTGGCGTACGGCCTCAATGATCTTGGTAATGCCGCCACGGTTCACCGGATGGTTGTTACACATCCCACCCCCATCTGTGTTGAAGGGAAGTTTGCCAACACCCGAAATCAAGTTCCCATCCATCACAAACTTGCCACCCTCGCCCTTTTTACAAAAGCCAAGATCCTCAAGCGTCATCACCACAGTGATCGTGAAGCTGTCGTAAATTGACGCGTACTTGATATCGCTGGGCTTAACGCCTGCTTCAGCAAACGCGATCGGCCCCGAGCGCACAGCCCCGGTATACGTAATATCAATCTTGCCGCCCATCTGCCCCTTGGGTGATTCGCCAGCGCCAATTAACTTTACTAACGGACGTTTCAAGCGCTTAGCAATCTCTGGGCTCACCACAATGACCGCGCCACCACCATCGGTGACCACGCAGCAATCCATCCGATGCAGCGGGTCGGCAATCAAGGGGGAGTTGACGACGTCTTCAACGGTGACCACTTTTTTCAAGTATGCGTTGGGATTGTGTTGCGCATGGTGCGATGCAGAAACCTTGACCCAAGCCAGTTGTTCACTGGTGGTGCCAAACTCATACATATGCCGCATCGCAGCAAGCGCATACAGGTTGACCGTGACAGGCCCATATGGCGTTTCAAAAGGGGTGTCTGGGATAGCAGTATCCAAATCACGCGCGATCGTGCCGGGGCGTCCAAAACCCGCACAGGTAATCAAGGCAACACTGCACTTGCCCGCCGCAATGGCTTCAGCCGCATGCGCGACTAAATACATATAAGACGACCCGCCTGTGTTGGTCGAGTCAGAGTGTTTAACCGTCAACCCCATGTAGTCAATCATGTTGATGCCACCCAGGCTGCCAGGCGCATCGGTCGAGCAGTAATAGCCGTCGACGTCATGAATGGTCAGGCCGGCGTCTTCAAGCGCCCCTTTGGCACACTCAGCGTGCAAGTGCGCCAGCGACATATTGGTGATTTTGCGAGCCGGATGCTCGAAGATCCCGGCGATATAGGCCTTGCCTTTAATACTCATTGTGTTGTCCCTGTGAAGCTTTTGGTTTGAACCAATATTAGAGTGAGTCCGCTGTCAGCCTTGTCTTAGTTTTATAACATTCAAACCACGTCTTTAGGCAGTGGTTTTTCTTTTTTCACCGAAAAGGATAATTTGCTCTAAGCTAGTGCTTAAGGTACTTAGATACCACTCGGAGATAATATGCCAGAGCAGTCATCACCATTACTCAGGTCAGTGCACGAGGGCGTCATGACGCTCGTCATGAATCGACCAGAGCGCCTCAATGCGCTCAGTCCCGAGCTGTACGACCAGCTAGGCCAGACCCTGCTTGAGGCTAAAGATAATAAGCAGATTGGCGCAATCGTGCTGACCGGTGCGGGCAATGCCTTTTGCGCAGGTGGCGACGTGGCCCGCATGGCGAACTCACCCGCAGAGTCTATATCTTTTGAGCAAAAAGTCGCGCGCTTACGGCAGCGCAATCTAATTACAGAATTGCTTCATACCCTACCCATCCCCACCATCGCGATGATTCGCGGCCCAGCTGCGGGCGCCGGACTGTGTTTGGCGCTGGCTTGCGACTTTCGCTATGCAGATGATTCGGCAAAATTCAAAACGGCGTTTATCAACGTGGGCTTGCCCGGTGATTTTGGTGGGCATTATTTTTTACCGCGTATCGTCGGTTTTGCGAAGGCTCGCGAACTGTATTTGCTATCGCCCACCCTCAGTGCGCAGCAAGCGCAAGATTTGGGGTTGCTGACGGGCCTTTGCTCGCGTGAAAATCTTGAATCAGAGGTCATCGCAATTGCTCAGAAACTTGCTAAAGGCCCTCGACAAGCACTCACATTGATGAAAGACAATTTAAACCAAGCCTTGCAAAACACCCTAGATCAAGTGCTGAATCAAGAAGCTTTTAATCATGTGACCGCAACGCTTGCCGCCGATCACAAAGAGGCTGCACTAGCGTTTATCGAAAAACGACCACCCAAATTTGAACGATAACCATTAGCCAGTATTCTGATAACTACACAGGGAGCCTAGTCAATCATGAGCCGTTTATGTGAAGGACGCGTCGCAATCGTTACCGGCGCTGCACGTGGAATTGGGCGCGAATATGCCTTGCAATTAGCCGTCTGTGGGGCCAAAGTCGTTGTCAATGACCTTGGCGTGTCACGCGAAGGTTTAGGCAAAGACACGACTGCCGCGCAACAAGTAGTTGACGAAATCAAAGCAGCGGGCGGTGAAGCCATCGCAAACTGTGACGACGTTTCTGAATGGAAAGAAGCCGAGCATATGATCCACAGCACGGTCGAGCACTTTGGCAAGCTCGACGTCGTGATCAATAACGCAGGCATTCTTCGTGACCGAATGCTTGTGAACATGGAAGAAAGCGAGTGGGATGCCGTCATCAAGGTTCATTTAAAAGGAACCTTCGCACCTTGCCACCACGCTGCCGTGTACTGGCGAGCTCAGCAAAAACTCACCGGCGAATCTGTGAACGCACGACTCATCAATACCACTTCATTTTCGGGCTTGCTCGGCAACATTGGGCAAAGCAATTACGGCGCCGCCAAAGCCGGGATCGCTGCATTCACCATCATCGCTGCGCGTGAATTAAAACGTTATGGAATCACGGTCAATGCCATTAGCCCGCATGCACAAACGCGCATGACAGAAAGCTTACGCGAGCGCACGCCCGAAGAAATCGCGCAGCGGCACCCTCGTTGGATCGCCGCTGCTGCAACCTGGCTTGCCAGCGCTGAAAGCGCCGAAGTCACCGCGCGGGTGTTTGAATTGGGTGGCGGGTTTCTTGCAGCGATGGAAGGCTGGCATCGCGGGCCTCAAACCGAACCGATCGACAACCCAAATGCAATCGGCACTGTCATGTTGGACTTGGCGCGTCGAGCGCGACGCAATGCAGACATGCGCGGTAACGATCTGGATTAGCCATGATCAACAAGCGTGTTGACTCAATGGCGCAAGCGTTGCAAGGCATCAAGGATGGCGATGTTCTGCTGATCGGCGGTTTTGGTACGTCGGGGCAACCTACAGAATTGTTAGCGGGTGTTCTTGAACTCGGGGCAAGAGACCTGACCTTAGTCGCTAACAATACCACCATGGGTAATGATATTGTGGCCGACTTGATGCGAGCCAATCGCGTGAGAAAATGCGTATGCTCGTTTCCGAGAGGCTTGCTTGGAAAGACAATCTTTGACGAACTCTACAGCGCCGGCAAGATCGAGCTTGAACTTGTCCCACAGGGCACTTTGGCCGAACGCATTCGCGCGGGCGCCGCGGGTATTGGCGGGTTCTTTACGCGCACCGCCGCAGGTACCGACTTAGCGCACGGCAAAGAGACACGCCTCATTGACGGCAAAGAGTATGTTTTTGAAAAACCCTTAGTTGGAGATGTGGCCTTAATTAAAGCAAAAAAAGGTGATCGCTGGGGTAATTTGGTTTATCACCGTGGCGCCCGCGTGAATAACCCCGCGATGGCGGGAGCAGCGAAGCTTGTCGTCGCGCAAGTCGATGCGTTTGTCGAATTGGGAGAACTCGATCCAGAGCATATCGTCACACCTGGGTTGTTCATCGACCGCTTATTTGAGATAAAAAAATGAAAGGGCTCAATAGGCAAGATATCGCCCGCATCGCGGCAGAAGATATTCCCGAAGGCTTGTGCGTCAATCTTGGTATTGGTTTGCCCACCATGATCGCAGATTACATCCCGCTTGGTCGCGAGGTTTTGCTGCACAGCGAACAAGGACTAATGGGGCTCGGACCGGCTCCAGCAGCAGGGCAAGAGGATAGCGATATCGTCAACGCAGGCAAGTTGCCCGTCACGCTCCTAAAAGGTGCCTCGATTTTTAGCCATAGCGATTCTTTCTTGATGATCCGCGGAGGCCACATCGATATCGCCTGCCTTGGCGCCTTTCAAGTCGCTGAAAATGGAGATCTCGCCAACTGGTCAACGGGCTTGTCGACAGAAACCCCAGGGGTAGGCGGGGCGATGGATCTTGCCGCGGGCGCTGCAAACGTTTGGGTGCTGATGGAGCATTGCCAAAAGGATGGTACACCACGCCTACTCGAACGCTGCACTTATCCATTAACCGGTCACAAATGCGTGACAAGAATTTATACAAATTACGCTTTAATCGAAATCTGCTCGACTGGTTTTGTCGTAGAAAGAATCGCCAACGACATCGACTTCGAAACACTGCAAAAAATAACCGGTGCACCACTGCAACTTAGCCCACAATGCGCACCCTACCTGCCGGGCGTGGCGCGTGACACAGGAACTCATCATGCTTGAAGTCGAATTCCCTTCAGATATGAAGCAATACGTGGGTCAAAAGGTTGGCAGCAGTGACTGGCTGACCGTGGATCAAAAACGGATCGATGACTTTGCCGCGGTCTCTGGTGACCATAACTGGATTCACATTGATCGCGAGCGTGCAAAACAACAGATGCCAAATGGCAAAACAATCGCCCATGGCATGCTCACGCTTTCGCTCGTGACCTATTTGGCTAGTCAAATTGTTCGTATTAAGCAACGCTCGCGCGGGGTCAACTATGGCCAAAACAAAGTTCGCTTCGTCAGCCCCGTGCAGTGTGGTGCTCGCATTCGCTTACACCGCACACTCGAGAAATATGACGAGATCGAGGGCGGTGCGCGGCTGACTTACAGCAACACCATCGAGATTGAAGGGGTCGCGAAGCCAGCGCTAGTCGCCGAGACGCTGACCGTTGTTTATCGATAGGCAACGCTGCAACATGCATTGAGGTAATCATCGTCTGAGCTGATGCTATAGGATTTGCCGTTAATTTTTGTGCGGACAAGGCGTTCTTCTGACGAGCGAAGGGCGGCCCGCGGACGTAACAGCGACATGACCTTAGCGAAGCGTTTAATATATGTTCTACTAATCGTGTCCGGTGATTTGACTCAAGCTTAACCGATGGGGTTAGGTTGCTTAGTGAGCGGTTAAGCTTATTCTAAACGGTCACCCAACCCTACCGTGCGTACACAACCCCTGCCCCACCCCTTGGGTCAGCACCGCCCCGCATACGGCCCCCAATGGTTGAAATCACGTGCGCACGCGACATGCTGGGCTCAAAGCTATGCGCGCTCTGATGAACCGTATGACCTAACGCCCGTAACTCTTTAATAACCGAGCGCGGCACGGTGGCCTCAGTGTGTATCCCCAGACCCTCGCAATGAATACGCGGAACAGTGACCGCTTCCACCGGCGACATCCCAAAATCCACCACGTTCAAAATAGCTTGCAACGTAGCGCTGATGATCACGCTCCCCCCTGGCGCGCCAGCTAACAGCACAGGCTTGCCGTCCTTGAGCAACATGGTGGGTACCATCCCGGTGGTACGCGCTTTACCTGGGGCCATCGAATTCTTTTTATTCGGGACTGGATCAAACAGCTTCATCGAGTTGTTATAGTTAAAACCTAAGCCCGGGCTGACGACGCCCGCGGCTGTACCGAGCGTATGGGTCATCGATACCGCATTACCTTCGCTATCCATGACGCAGACATGCGTGGTGCATCCCGGTGGCGCCTCTTCTTGGCCACCTGCATACCGACCCGACTGAATCCGTTCAGCCCAATACGCCGCACGCTTTTTAGAAATCAGCATCTCGGTGGGGACGTCTGCAAAACGTGGATCGCCTAAATATGCATTGCGATCAACGTGGGCGGCAGCCATTGCGCGCGCCACTAAATCTATGTGCTGTGCCGAGCCATGGTCGAGTGCGCTCAAATCAAAATGCTCTAGGATCTGCAACATTTCAATCAAGGTTGCACCACTGCCTGGTGGCGGATTAGAGCGCACCTCATAGCCCCGATAAGACCCCACCAAGGGCGCACTTTCTTCGGGTTGATAGTCGGCCAAGTCTTGGCGGGTGACAAAGGCGCCATTCGCTTCTAGGTCACGGGCGATTTCATCGCCGAGCGCACCTCGATGAAACTCGCGCCACCCCCCTTTGGCGAGTCGCTCTAGTGTGCGTGCATAGTCAGGCAGGTGCATCACATCACCAACCTTAAACAAACGCCCTTTGGGATGCAAATACACACGCGCGCATTCGGCGGTTTTGCGAATGCGTGTGAGACCATCCGGAATACCAAGCTGAGCGTAACCGCTCCAGACAGTTGCCAAATTTGGTGTGATCAGGATGCCCTCGTCGGCTTGCTCAATCGCCGGTACGATCAAATCGGTCCAAGGCATCGAGCCTAGCTTTTCATGAAATAAACCGAGTCCCGCTGGCGTACCAGGCGTCATGATCGCGGTGTAGCCGATCTCGCTTCGAAAATCATCAAACAAGCTATAGCCAGAAATCGGTGTGCGACCCTTGCAGTCTTTTTCCCACATATTAGGACGCACTTTAGAGCCCGCGCGGTTATAGAAATCTATCATCCCGCTTGTGCCCGTCGCTGCATGAAAGTAGTGCAAGGTCCCCATGCCGCCCAAGCCGCACATAAAAGGGTCATTGACCATTTGCGAGAAAGCCGTTGCCAACGCGGCATCAAAGGCGTTGCCGCCCTTCTCAAGCACCTCTGCTCCCACCTCAGCAGCACGCGGTTGCGGACACACGACAACACCTTTCATGCTATTTCCCCTATTTACCTTGGGCAAATCCCATTGACTGACAAACCGCAGCCTGCACATCAAGAGTTTGGACCATTTTTGTCAGTCGCACCATTCAGTTTTGGTATTTAGTCTACTTTGGCCCCAGAATCAATCACGACTCACCACCGATTCCCTCCGTCATGCGCCCAGCTGCAAACAATCGACGGTCGTCAAAGACCTCTACCTTTTCTAAGGGACTACGTGATCCTAGGGATATTGGCGGACTATTTTTTTAAAAAAATACATATTAATTAGTTTCACTACCGCCCAAATATCCACAGCAATTAATTTCAATACGTGTTGGTGGCACAGCCTTAGGGCTACCAACTCTTGATACCTGTATCAAAGTAGAACAGGGAAAATCACCAGAAAAAAACTCTTGTCGTGCGCGCCAGATATCATGATTTTCGTCTAGATCGATGACGAAGATTTGCATGGCCATAATATCGTTCATTGCTCCACCAGCAGCCTCAATCAAATCTTGAATGTCAGTAAAAATTTTCCTTGCTTGTTCGTAAGTACTTGAACCATCTGCGACCATACCAGCGACATAAAAATGTCCATTTTTATGAACCTTAAAATTCGACCAAGTTTTCGGCGGAGGAGCAGGAACTTTGGAACCTTCAGGGACGTTTATTACTTTGTAGCTCATTTGGGCTCTCACTTTTCAAAATTAATCTAAAATTCACTTTAACTAAAAAGGAGGTGCAGATAAAAACCTGGACTGGTTTATTCCGTAAGTGCGAGACTTTGTCGGTATACCGTATCCGCATCCAAGCACTTCACATCGAGTGGTGATGTCGCACAACAAAACGCTTTAGAGTCCGCTAATAATTACTGTACGGCCTTGGGTAAGGAGGTCTTGGTAAAAAAACATGGCAAACAGTAGCGAAGGTCAGGGTACATTTTATACACACACCGTGACTTTTCAATGTTTAAGTAAAAATGATTCTGATCTTTCGAGACCAACATATAGGGCTGTCCCGAACGTGGTGATTGAGAACCGCAGAGACTAAGGTATACGCCTACAGTGAGCTCGATGACTCTGCGCGTCGAGCAAGACGTGCAAGTAATGCAAGCTCAGTGGATGAATTCAACGACGAGATAAGGAAGGCCGTTCGGGACTTTAATTCCGGCATTGATGCGGTACGTTCGTGCTCTCGACGGTAATCACCTTCGAAAACGTGATGAAGCCGAGGCGAAAAGCTCGAACAAATTTTAAGTTTTTGTGTTTCACTTGGGTAAGTCAGTAAGTGACTGGTCGAGGGGCGTCGAAGGCTTTGGCTTGTTGGCGCCGATCCAATATTGACCAGCTTCGGTGAAGACCTTTTCTTGGATTGAGCTATGACAAATATAAACGGGGTGGTAAGTTTTTTTTTCACAGCGAGCACATTGCTTATATCGAACAATGCTGTTGGCCAGTCACTCGAAAAATGTCTCAAAACAGGCAATGGAGACTCATCTGAGTGCAACAGCTATCGCTCTAACGGAGGAATAAATAACGATAGTAAATTTTATGGCCTGAAGGTAACAGAGATTAAGACTTACAGACCTTTTCAACTCATACTGGCATCATCAAATAAAAAAGATGATGTGATAAAAGGCGTGAGAAAACTTTGCGGAAATATGGTGCTCAGGGAGTACCCTAACTCAGAACTTTGGTACCTTGATACTCCGAACACTGCAGAAAGCCCTGCAAAACCTTGTACGCCTGCCTGCGGTGCGAGGAACCTACCGAGCAATGGGACATATCAAGTACAGGTGTCACGATGGTCGGGAGAATGTAAAAACTAGATTACCTCATTCAGATAGATTAGGAATACGCAACGTTAAAAGGCTTTTCAATTGAACATGGCGGTTTTAAGAGCCTAGATTGACTAATTTTTATGGCATACCGCATAACCTGTCGCCTCGTAAACCGATGCGCCCGTAGCGAATCCCTCGGTTATGCAAATTATGTCGTTCGGCTTTTCAATGCTGAAATATCCGCCCGTAATCTGTCCGCCAGATAAAAATCTCTTATCACCATCGGGGGCGATAAATTGAAGTGAGCAAATATCGCCTTTTATCCTAATCGGGATAACTAGCTTGCCTTCTGACAGTTTGACCCCTTGCGGCTTGGTACCCTTGCGTTTCAAGTAAGGATGATCGTATAAGGCTTGCGCCGCCAGTTTCCATATTCTGCTCCGTGAGAGGGTGATTTATGGGAGGATTTAAGGAGTAAAAAAATCCCGTGAGATGGGATTCTGGCGGGGCAGCGTTGACAACATCACAAACCGCCTGAGGTGCTGCAATCTCAGGTTTTTTGCTTTTGATCTGCGAGAGGGATACTAGCCAACTACAACACAAGAGTTTTGCGCTTTACCAAACGCGAATTCAAGAACGGCTTAGTCTTCTCGCTTGTCGATATAAAACGTAAACTATGTGTTCGGTACTGCATTTGGTCTAGCCGATTTGAGTAAAGTTTAGGATCGCTGCTATTTTTTCCCTGTACAGGAAAAATTTTTAAGCTCTTGCTCAACGCTTCGCGGATTGATAGCTTTCCACGGCCCATAAATCTTTTGTGTATTGACCACAGCGCCGCGGGCCATACGCTCTTCAAACAGCTCAATCGTGTAGGTCCTCACACGATTATCAGGGCAGTCATATTGCGCCTTGATGACTACCGAATGAAATAAATGCCCTTCTTCATTACGCATCTTGCGTTTGTAGTCAAGCATCTCTGCCACATTTACAAACCTATCCATTTGAATAAGCTCACTGCGTTCGGTATAGGTAGTGAGGGTTGCGTCCTCATGCATACTCAACCACTGCGCCTCGGCGCGGCTACCGAATAGCCCGTGCAGCAGCACCAACACACAGAACATCAAAACGGTCGCGCTGTCTCTCATACTTTTCCTTTTCAGGGACTAAAACTGAGGTCGAAGTCTTACACCGAGCACCGTGCCATTGACTGACATAACCTTTGCATCATTACTAGCGTCATACGCCTATACAAAATTTAACAGTTTTAGCGTGCCAGATCACCCAGAAACCTTAGGGGATTCTTTCTTACCCGCCTATTCGAGTGCTCCTCCGTGGACGGGATGCGCGATGTTAACCATCGCAGCCTACACCCAGTACCAGTGCAATCGCTGCGGACAGATCCATATCAAAGCTGAGTACGGGTCAATCAGCATCTTCGTACCAGTCGACATCGCATTCAAATCAACAGACTTAAAAATCTGCGCGCGCTGCGGCGAGTCACAGCAAGTTCAAGAATATATCAACATGGGTCGAATATCCAAAAGCGTAGAGATTGATACCTACCTTGAACAACCAACGTGGTGGCAGAAAATAAGACGCCGCTGGAATGATAGGTACGGGGTCAAGGATGTATATGTAACCGATTTATATCCAAGAATTTAACTCAAGGAACGACAATGTCAGTTGTTTTCGCAGTTCACAATTGCCCCATAATTGAAATCTGTGGCCAGAAATGGGAAAACCTTTACCCAACGCCCGATCCGAGAAAGCGAAAATGCGGCGAGTGCAAGAAAGAAGTCGTTTTATGCGAAGACCGAGAACATTTTGATCACCTGGAAGCAGCGGGTACTTGTGTTGGTTATAAAAGCTATACCGAGCGGGATCCGAGTCTGGGACCAGTCGAAATAAGCATTACGGTTGGGATACCAAAGAAAAGTTAATTTCGTACCGCGGAACATTTCTCTTTTAAATGGCATACACTGACATGAATTAGCCTCCTAGATTCGAACATTTAAAAAGTTAAGATTTATAATGGAACCCCACGCTATTTTTAATAAACTTAATTAATTATGCTGAGCGACAAAACAAAAAAAAACATTGAGGCTGAAGAGACTTTTCGATACGCTTTAAAAGCAAAGCTGGAGGAAGAACATTTTAAAACTACGCTCTTATTATCTGAACAGTTAAAAAATGTTCAAAAGAACACAAGTAGACAAAGGAACGAAAATGGTGTGAACCATGTATTTTTTCGCTTTTTTAATTCAACTCTAGGTATTTGGATTTTATCTACTATATTTATTTCTGGAGGTGCTTCGTTATTTCAATATACTCAAAACAAATATAAAATTGAAGCTGCTAATAAAGAGTCGGCTTTAAAGTATGAATTTGATATAAGTGCGCGTATTGAAAATATGAAGTATTTCCTAGATAGCGCATTGACTGTTGGTGATGCGCAGATTGCTTTATCAGGCTTGTATCATAATAAATTTAAAACAAATGAAGATCTATCTGGCCAAACTTTAAATACGATCTATTTGCATTTATTTGCACTGGGCGACAAAGATGCAAAAGAGGTAGTCAAGCGCTCCATGGAAATAGTAAAAAAACTGGAGCGCATAAATTTCGATTTAAGTCTGAGGCAGAAGAGTCTTCTACTAAATAAGGAAGAAAAAGAAAATTTACTGGAAATGGTCAAAAACATATATAAATTACATTTAGATGTTATCGAGAATCTAAGCTACCTGTAATTTTTAAGGATTGTCGAGTATTTAACGAGCCACATATACGGTTGGGCGTTTGACTAGGCGTTCAATTGACCTAACGTTTGGCAAAAATAAAAAAATAAAAAATTACCGGTACTTTTAAAAATGGACGGGGGGGGTGTTTCGAAAACTCGATCGTCGTTCGTTCAGAACAAGGTGTAAAGGTAGCCGGATGGGACCCAAATGAATTTCGGGGGGTGGGGGGTACGGTTGGGTGTCGCTGGGCCCAAGCAAGGGTGGCTAAGCGCGACCGGACTGTGCACTGCAAGCAACCAACAATCGTGGTGAGTGATACTTGATCTGAAATCAAGCGAATATTCTTGGGTATGCTTTTGGGTATGTAGGAATAAAAATTGCCACGAGAGGCGCATATTCATTGACATACTGGCGGGGCAGCAATAACAACATCACAAACCGCCTGAAATGCTGAAATCTCAGATTTTTTGCTTTTGGTCTGCGGAAGGGATACTAACCAGCGTCTGAAGTCATCCGTTTGATGTGGAGTTTTCACAGCTAGGCTGGTCAGGCTCCTGAATAATCCAAGGGGGTAAATATTGAATCGATGCCAACAGTGCTGGGCCTTAGTGGCAAGAGTGTTGACCTGCTCTAAGTATTTCCTTAAAAACAACAGATGATGAGGATACTTGATTGCCTGTGGGTGCAGCTTTACACTCTATCGAGGTTTTTAGCTGCTTTAGATGGTTGAAAACGAACACACGAATTGGACGCCTTGAGTGCCGCGGTTCTTCCAGACGTGATACCAGATTTAACACCGTCAATAATGCTAAGTTGACCTGAAACTATGCCACCCATGCGACGCATTTCAGTTGTTGTGCCGGTTTATAACGGCGCTGAGACTGTACCCAAACTCATCGAACAGCTGGACAAACACCTGAGACCACAAAACTCTTTAGAGCTTATTTTGGTCAACGATGGCAGCACACGCGACAATTCCGATGAGGTTTGCGAGGTTGCGGCGCAACAAAACGACTGGATTGTTTATATAGAACTTTCAACAAATTTCGGAGAACACAACGCCGTCATGGCGGGGTTAAACCACTGCACAGGTGACTATGTCGTGATCATGGATGATGATCTACAAAACCCGCCTCATGAAGCCATTCGACTTGTTGATGAGCTCGACCGAGGGGGCTATGACGTGGTTTTTTCTTGCTACAAGAAAAAAAAACATGGGTTGTCGAGAAACTTAGGGAGTTCTTTTAATAACCTGATCGCAAGCTATGTCCTAAAGAAACCAAGAGATCTCTACCTTTCCTCATTCAAGTGTATCCGTCGGTCGGTGGTTAAACAGATCATTAAATATGATGGCCCTTACCCCTATATTGATGGCCTGATCCTTAGAAGCACCACCCGTTACGGTCGGTTAGAGGTAGAGCATTTCAGTCGAGAGGTCGGACGCTCTGGTTATTCGCTGCGCAAACTTGTGAGCCTTTGGCTCAATATGTTCACAAACTTTTCGATCTTGCCGCTGCGCATTGCCAGTGCCATTGGATTACTGCTTGCAACCCTTAGCGGCTTGGCAGGGGTTGTTGTCATTATCGAAAAAATCATGAACCCGGATCTCCCCACGGGTTGGGCATCAGTTTTTGTTGCAATCTTATTTATGTCTAGCGTGCAGCTTTTAGCGATCGGTCTGATGGGCGAGTATCTAGGGAGAGTGCTGATGAAGCTAAATAAGATACCTCAGTTTGTGGTGCGCAGAACCATCCGCAACAAGGAGCAAGCCTAATTGGTTTATGACGAAAGCTGGTATTCGGGTCGATCAGTGCTCATCACAGGGGGGCTCGGATTCATCGGAAGCTCACTTGCCATCCGCATGGTGGCCCTTGGGGCTAAGGTTACTTTGTTAGACGCCATGATTAAGGAATTTGGCGGCAACTGGAAAAATATCGAACCCATCCGAGAGCAAGTCCATGTCTTCCAAGATGATATGCGTAACTTTCAAGCCTTATCTCAGATTGTTAAAGGGCAAGAAGCAATATTTCATTTGGCAGGACAGGTCAGTCACGGCGACAGCATGCTCGAGCCCTTGACTGACTTGGGGGTGAATTGCGTGTCAACCATGAATTTGGTTGAGGCTTGTAGGATACACAACCCTAACGCCCGGATTGTCTACACCTCGACAAGGCAAGTCTACGGTACTCCACAGAAGCTTCCCGTTAAGGAAGACCACCCAGTATTACCAATTGATGTAAACGGCATCAACAAACTCGCCGCTGAGTACTACCACCTGCTGTACCACCAAGTTTACGACGTTAAGTCAACGGTTTTACGGCTAACAAATACTTACGGACCAAGGCTTCAAATCCAGAACGACCGACAGGGGTTTATCGGTGTATTTCTCAAGCGGTGTCTCAGTGGAAGAGAGATTCATATATTTGGCGATGGGATGCAGGTACGCGACTTCAACTACGTGGATGATGTGGTGCAAGCGCTAGTCCTTGCGCTACTACATGACCAATGCTTTGGACATGTTTTTAATCTCGGGTCCCCAGATCGATACGATCTCTTAAATTTTGTACAAACACTGGCCACCCTAACTGATGTAACCTACCAACTTGTACCGTTTCCCTCAGACAAGAAACTGATCGATATTGGCGACTATTATGGTGACTACTCTGCATTTTCTGAAGTGACTGGTTGGCAGCCCCAAATAAATCTCCGCGAAGGCTTGGCTAAGACGCTGGCTTACTACCAAGCCCACCGCATCAATTACTTAACCCCGTGACTGTAAAAACCATCAAGATGTTTGATTATCGGGATCAGTATCTTGATCTTGAAAAGGAAGTGCTCGGTGCGGTGCAACGCGTGCTGCGCTCGGGCGAATTGATTCTTGGATCAGAAGTTGAGAAATTTGAGTCAGGCTTTTCAGAATTTTTGGGTCATGGCACCCACAGTTTAGGCGTAGCCAATGGCACGGATGCCTTAGTTATTTGTCTGATGGCGCTAGGCGTTGGGCCGGGTGATGAGGTCATCACGGTAGCGAATACCGCTGTACCAACTGTCAGCGCGATAAGGATGGTGAGGGCGACGCCAGTGTTTGCCGACGTGGACCCCGAAACCTCTCTAATGGACTTAAAGCTCGTACCAGAGCTCATCACGTCAAAAACCCGCGCGATCATCCCTGTCCATTTGTTTGGCAATGCAGTCAATATGCCATTACTTTTAGACATCGCGCGACCCTACAATATCTCTGTTGTAGAAGATTGCGCGCAAGCTCACGGTACTCTGATCAATGGGCGCGCGGCTGGAACGTTTGGTCACGCGGCTGCATTTTCGTTTTATCCAACGAAGAACCTTGGTGCCTACGGTGATGGTGGGCTGTGCGCAACTGCAGATGCATCGCTCGCCAAAGAAATGCGGCGGATTCGTAAGTACGGTTTTGATGACCTGTATTACGCGGAACGCGAGGGAATTAACAGTCGACTCGACGAAGTACAGGCGGCAATCCTAAATATTAAACTCAGATACCTGCCCGCACAATTACAAAAACGACGAGCACTTGCTGAGGTATACAAGGCTGGCCTGCCCACCTCTCTGAGACACATGGCAGCGCCATCGAATATTGAGCATGCTTATCACCTGTTTGTGGTGCGCTCAAAGGAACGTGACGCCCTCAGGGCAGCGCTTGCCAGTCACAATATACAGACTGGCATTCACTATCCGTTCCCGATTCATCGAATGAGAGGCTACACATTTTTAGGCTATCAGGACCAAAGCTTGCCCATTACAGAGGCTCTTGCCAACGAGATCGTTTCTTTGCCTCTATATCCAGAATTACCTTTAGAAAGTGCTCATCGGGTACTCGATACACTGCATGAAATCCTGGATTGAAACTCTTAAAATTTTAAGATATTGGCACCAGAACCACCTGCGCATTAACTTTACAAGTACATTCAAGCACCATCAACCCTTTGCTATGATTTTTTTTGACGACGGTAAACTTTGTGGTTCAACGTAGTTGGGTGTTTAAGTCATGATCGATAATCGTCGTGAGTATGAAGTGATGGCTGAAGTGGAGACCAATCACTGGTGGTACCGCATTCTGCATAGCCTCGTTTTGGAGAGCATCGAACGCGAACTAATGTCACCGAACATCCATGTATTAGACGCAGGTTGTGGAACTGGCGGACTCATACATAGTCTCAAAGCGGCTGGCTATCGACAGGTCAAGGGATTTGACCTTTCTCCAATTGCGGTCGACATTTGTCAAAAGAAAGGGCTTGATGTTCAATTAGGTAGCCTGAACGACATTGCAACGATACAAGCTCCCTCAAAGTTTGATGTCATTATCAGCAATGACACGCTCTACTATTTGTCTGCCGACCAACAGTTGGCCTTCCTTAAAAATGCCAACACGCGCTTGAACAGGGGCGGGCTTATTCTGATGAATATGCCCGCACTGGCGGCATTTCGCGGTACACATGACCGAGCTGTTGGAATTCTTCATCGCTTTAATCGGCTCGAGGTGAAGGAGCTTATTCAGTCAGCTGGTTTTGAAGCACTAACACTGCGCTACTGGCCCCTCAGTCTATCGCCTGCTATTTTTGTTGTACGGGCATGGCAAAGACTCAAATACGACCCCGCCAGTTTAATCAAACCGTTGTCCGACCTGAAATCTCACAGTGTTTTGCTCAACACCCTGCTTTATCGCTTAATTAGACTCGAAATACGCTTAGCCAGAAACACACCATTTGGTAGTTCTTTGTTTACTGTCCTTCGGCGAACTTAATGGTCAGAACAGCGGTACACAGCATTTTTGATGATTGATAGAAATTAAGCTCTTATTTTTATTTATAAACTTCATCGTGCCTAATGACTAGAGAGCCGGAATCATTTGCGACCAAACGGTGTTGCTCAACGAAGTGCGTCTGCGGACATGCAGCAATAGCGACCAAACTCTATTGCTCGCGAACGGTCCGCTTCTGGAATGTTAGCGCAAAGGGCGACTAGGCCCTGGACGCGACGCTTTCGAAACGTTTCGCGAACATTAGACTCCGCGGCCCACCAACCAGCCGCATAATCAAGAAAAATCGGCTGCTCATGGGCCCAAAACGCTTGATAGGTGTCTTTATCCAATACCAGGCGTTGCGCGCTGCCTTCGATACCACACTCCTTTCTGGCAAAGTCGCGCAAGCCTTGGTTTTGGCGGTCAACCATCTCCACTTGCTGCAAACGAGCTTGGCGCCAACCCGGCACAAACTCACCGAACCTTTCTTCACGCAAAATACCCGAGAGTAGTGCCACAACCATCAGCACGGCAATTATTATGCGAACACGCCCACGGCTTGATTCACTGACCGGCCGACCAAAACTAAAAATTGCGAGTAATAACACCAGCGGCCATACGATTGAAACTTCATAAAAGTTCTTTTGCGTTTGCAACACAACGATAGAAGCTAGTGAGAGCAAGATTGAGAAGAACAGCAAGAGGTCAACGCGTCCTCTTGGTCTTCTGTCAAAAAACCAGTTTGAAGCGATAACCAGCACAGCGACTAAAAGGGGTATCCATAAAAGAATGTTCGCCACTGAACTAGCCTGTGTACTAATCACTCCACCCTTCCTCGCAGGTAGCCAATCCACAACGTATTGCTCTTGAAAATTAAGACTTCTGACGTAAGCACCAAAATCAAGAGCGTTACTCCAGCCTTGTTGAATAAATGTTAAGGGCTTGGATAATAGAACATCTGGTTTGAGCGTAAGCCCACTAAGAGTTGACATCAATCCAGGAAACTCTGGGCATGTCGTTCGTAGCTGCCAGACTTGTGAGGTGTCGTAGGCAGTCCACCCAAGAACTAATCCTAGCAGGACTAGCAAGGGCCATGATTTCAATTGTCGCCAAGCCAGCACCAGTAAAACGGGAAATAAAAACATGCCCTTGGGGTGAATCCCCGCTAAAAGCATTGCCACCAGAGCAAAGCTTAAGACCACCAGAAGGCCAATTAGCCAACTCAAACGATTTGCAGGTGCCCTATACAAAGTCACCAAAAGACTGAGTGTTAGTAAAAGCAAAAGGGGCTGCTCGGGCCGTGCGTAAACCAAAAGAAACGGCAGTACGCCAACTGACAAAAACGCACTGACTGCTAGGAATGCGTCAATCACTCTAAGGCCAGTGCGGTGTTTCAGCAAACAAGTCCAGAGCGTTAGTAAAACCAAAAAGAAGAACCAGCCGTGAACACGAAGACGCCAAGGATGACCGGCATCCTCATAAAGCCATGAATTAATTGACATAGCAGGGTACCAAGTCAAGGGTGCATCGATCCACTGACCTTCACTGCATTGCGCAAATATATAAACGAGCTTGCCGTGGTCGGTTTCAAGCCGAGCAATCATCAGCTTCCAAAAAATCTCATCTGTGTATACCGGGAAATAAAAAACTATCCACAGCGTCAACAGAAATGACAAGACGAAAGCAAGCGTGAGCAGAGCATAGAGACTGCGTGGTAAATATCTAAGTAACGATTGAGGCTGCATGTCGTTTTCGCGTTTATCGTTCTATTAATAGAATCATATCGGAGCCTGTTGAAGCCAGTGTCAATAATTGGCGTGTAGCTGTGGCATTCCGCACGCGCAACGACTGTCAACACGGCCGATACCCAGCTTAATAATAAAGACAAATAACTCCAAAGGACTTTTCGCTGAGTGATGGGACCACACGAGCAGGTCAATGCTCAGACTGAAAAGCACGACAAACTGCCGCACGTTTATACGTGTGACTCAGTGCGCAGTCTAAAAAGCGAAACAAACCCCTCATTTAAAAAACCAAAAAATAAAGACGCTGTGTCACCTAATGAGTCACTGACTGAGTGGCGTCAACAGAATGTATCCTAAGGCTCACCAAATAACCCCTCGAAGGCGCCACTTAGCCGCGCGACTGCACAAAAAAAATAAATACCCGCCCGATTCTTCTAGGAAAACATAAGGGGGTATTTCTATAGATTACCCCACCAGTTCCGCGATCGCTTTCGAGGTCCCCGGTGGGGACGCTGTTTGAGCAAAATACAGTGCATAGCTCAGCGCAACGAAGCCGTCGATTTACGGGGGTGGGGGTACGGTGGGGTGTCGGTTGGCTGAAATCGACAAGGGGTGGTGACCTGCCCCGGACCATCATCTGAACCTGAAAAAGCCCCTGCCATCGCGCTGGGTTTTTTGCTTTTGTGGCAAGCACCACTTCTTTAAAACTATTGCACGTACACTAAATAGGATGCGTATTAACCATATTTCGGGGGGGCTTTAATGAAATGGTTTCTGCTGATCGTATCGACAGCTTTAATGGTAGCGAACGCCCACAGCTTTGAAATACTGGCTCTTGGCACAAGCAACACCAATTGCCAAGCAGGTGGTCATGCCTACACAAATACCTTGAATGAGCAATTGTCTGCCCAAGGAATAAAGGCGAGCGTGATCAACGCGGGAGTGAATGGCGATAAGCCAACGTTTATGTTGAGTCGTCTTGAGCAGGCCTTGAAAAGTTATCCAAACATTAAATTGGTTCTATTCGAGCCAGGGCCAAATGAGCAAAGAAAACGCTTCAACGTGGAATATACGGAAAAAATATTATCCTATCTTCAAGACATAAAAATGCCAACTATCTACTCTTCGACTGGAGCGGCTCAAACAAGAGAAGAGGCCAAGATGACTGCCCAAAAATACGGAGCCTACTATTACGGGCATTGGGGCAGAGACGTTCCGAGGGATAAAGAGCATTACACCTTTGACGGGGTGAATAGCGCCTCTGGACATATGAACAAAACGGGTTGCACGCTGTGGGCCAAAAACACACATCCGTTAATTCTTCAGGTGATTAAAGATAAAAACATCAATTAAGATCTGGTCCGCTCAGGCCCCGTTCGATTCCGCCCTGGCTTGGGTACTCAACCTTGGAGTCTGCTCTGAATATTGGACTTGATGAAGTCGTCGTACAGGATGTCTTTGATGGTGCACTGGAACTGGCTGCCGCTAGTGGGCAGTGGTGTGCATACACTGAATACTAAGATTGTGGACCGGTATGATCTATAGCCACTTGGGTTCTAGCCACATTCGGGTGGCTTTTTAACGCCTGAGCAGCATCGTATAAGCAAAATACAGTGCATAGGTCTGAACAATAAAGCCGTCGATTTACGGGGTTGAGTGTACGGTGGTGTGCCGGTTGGCTCAAATCCACAAGGGGTGGAGTGTCGCTGGAAAGAAATAAGGGTGGTTAAGCTCTGCCGGTCCGTATGCTTCGTACAGATAAGTGCCCCTCTGCGCTGAGGCCCGACACCACCACAGTCACCAACCTACGGCCAAGTCAGCATCGCTTGATTACGGATGCCTAAGTAACGTGTGTGGGGAAAACCGTGGGGAAAAAACAAAAAGCACCCGAAGGTGCTTGATTTGCTTGACTTCTTGGCGGACAGAGGGGGATTCGAACCCCCGATACGCTATGAACGTATACACGCTTTCCAGGCGTGCGCCTTCAACCGCTCGGCCACCTGTCCGCTGTAACAAGCCCCGCATTCTAACAGAGGCACTTGCGCCACCCCGCTTGAACCATGCCTCTGCAATCAAGGTCGCCGATGCCTATACTATCGGCCATGTCAACCAGCCCGCTCACCCCAACGCCCCCGGCCTTGCCAACGCCAACCCCCACTCTCGGGCTGCTTTTTATTCTGTTCGCCAAAATTGGCGCAACCAGTTTTGGTGGAGGCATCTCAGGCTGGATGTACCGTGACTTTGTCGATCGCTATCACTTTTTGACCGAAGACGAGTTTATGAGTGCGCTCACGATCAGTCAGATTTTGCCCGGGCCCAATGTGGCCAACTTAGCCCTGCATATCGGCCACAAACTGCGTGGCGGTCTGGGCGGACTGGTATCGGTCATGGCTTTAATCGTGCCCCCAATGATCTTGGCAGTGCTGCTCAGTATTGTCTTGCTTGATTTGGGTTCAATCACTTGGATCCACGATTTTCTTGAAGGCTTGGCCGCAAGTGCGATGGGCCTCACGGCGTCAATTGGGATACGCGGGCTCAAACGCTCATATCGCTTAGGCTTATGGCCACTCGCGCTTAGTATTTCAGTTTTTATCGCACTTTTTTTATTAAAACTCCCGCTGGTACCGGTCATTTTGGGCCTGGCGCTTGTTGGGTTGGTGTTTGCCAATATTCATCAAAAGCGTATCGGCTCTAAACCGACAAGGCCGCGTGCCTGATGAAAACCTCAAACATTTATCTGGATTTGTTTGTTGTCTTTGCGCCCCTATCCCTAATCTCGGTAGGCGGTGGGCAAAGTGTCGTGGGCGATATGCATCTGCAGGCAGTCGACATCTATCACTGGCTCACGCACGCTCAATTTATCGATTTGTTTGCGATCTCGCGCGCGGCGCCTGGCCCAGGCGCCTTGTTGGCAACCTTAATTGGCTGGCAAGTCAGCGGCTGGCAAGGTGCCTTGGTCGCCTCTTTTGCATTGTTTGGGCCTTCAACCATCTTGGCATATTTTGTCACGCGCGCCTGGCATAAAAGTCATGACAGACCCTGGACAACAATCGTGCAAAACGCCCTCGCCCCCTTAGCTTCGGGGCTGTTGCTGACCAGCGCAATCATCATCCTGCGCTCAACCTCGGGTGGCGTCACGCCTTGGTTAATCGCAGCTGTATCTGCTGGGATATTTTGGCGTTTTAAAACAATCAACCCACTGCCCGTGCTTTGCGTGGGCGGACTGGTGTTGGTGCTTGCTCGATTATGGTTTTAACTGACGCAATAAACTTTAGCGACAAATAAAGTCTCGTGATTAACGGTTTCGCAACCTATCCTAACTATTTCGACAACGACAACATCCGCTGCACATAGCGCGCGATCGTATCCACTTCAAGATTAACGCGTTGACCCACCTTTAAATGTTGCAAGGTGGTCACGGCAATCGTATGCGGGATCAAATTAATACTAAAGCGGGTGCCACCCGCTACATCGTCTACACGATTCACAGTTAGGCTCACGCCATTCACGGTGATCGATCCCTTGTAGGCTAAAAAGGCTGCGAGCGCGGCGGGCGCTTGAACGACAAGCTCCCACGACTCACCCACGGGCTCAAACTTCACCACTTCGCCCAAGCCATCCACATGACCCGAAACCAAATGCCCACCGATCTGATCGCCAATGCGCAAGGATTTTTCTAAGTTCACAGGGCCTAACGCGTCAAGTCCCATCGTCAGGCGCAGGCTTTCGCGCGAAACATCAACCGAGAAACCATCAGCGTGTTTGGACACCACCGTCATGCACGCGCCTTGAATCGCGATTGAATCCCCAAGGCCCACGTCAGCTAACGGTAAACCGCCCGCGTAAATCTTGATATGCACGCCCGTCTCAGCCTTGTCGCCCGCAAAGGGTTCGATACTCTGAATTTGACCAACGGCTGCGACGATTCCAGTAAACATCCTATTGCACCTTACCTGTGTTGCTTTCGATTAAGTGAATGCTTTGCATCAGTTCGCGCCACCGCTCAGGCAGGCGCGCACGCACTCTAATATCTACGCCCAACCGCTTGACCTCAATAAACTCAAAGCGCTTAGCGCCCTCAAGTTGCGTCAGCACCGGCAACTGCGCCATGCTTCTACCTTCGCCGAGCAGCATCGGTGCCATGTACATCAGCAACTCATCGACACAGCCCGCGTCAAGCAGCGCACCGTTTAAGCCCGAACCCGCTTCACAATGCACTTCGTTATGCCCTTGCGCAGCCAACCATCGCATCATCGCGCGCATATCAATGCGACGGCGTGTTTGACTGACTGGCGGTGCGCCAGCCTCTGGCACACACACCACTTGCACACCACGTGCAGCGAACCGTGCAGCCTTTTCGGGGTTGCTGTCACCGACAAAAACAAACGCATCGCCGCCCGTCAGCACGGCGGCGTCCTCATCAATTTCAAAGCCGGGATCAATCACCGCACGCCTGGGCTGCCGTGGGGTCACGACATGTCGCACAGTCATTTTTGGATTATCGGCGCGCACAGTGCCAATGCCCGTTAGCACCACGCAACTACGTGCACGCCAGTGGTGTCCATCGGCACGCGCCTCGGGGCCCGTAATCCATTGCGAGACGCCATTGTTTAAGGCGGTGCGCCCATCAAGCGACGCAGCCGCTTTCATCCAGACATAGGGCAACCCACGCGTCATGCGCGAGACAAACCCCGGATTCAGCTCAAGTGCCAGTTCTGCGCAAACACCCACGTTGACCTCAATGCCAGCCTCGCGCAAGCCGCGCATACCGCGCCCAGCAACACTAGGGTTCGGATCAAAGTGGGCAAATACCACGCGCTTGGGTCCCGCCGCGGTTAAGGCATCCACGCAAGGCGGCGTGCGACCATGATGGCTGCACGGCTCGAGCGTGATATAGACCGTTGCACCCTGAGCATTAAACCCTTTGGCCTTCATGTCGTTTAACGCCATGATCTCGGCATGATGGCTGCCCACCACCTGCGTCGCACCTCGGCCCAATACTTGGCCATCGCGCACGATCAGGCAACCGACACGCGGATTAGGCGAGGGCACATACAGCGCCCCCTCGGCTAAGGCAAGCGCCTGACGCATGAAAAAAACATCCTGCTCAGGATTGCGCGCCTCAAGACCACGGGTATAAGGCCGGTTCATGTCTTACGTCGCAAAGGTGGGCCCTGCATCTCGCGAATCGCCTCAACAAATTCGCCAATGTCTTCAAAGCTTTTATATACCGAGGCAAACCGCACGTAGGCCACTTTATCAAGTTTTTTAAGTTCGGCCATCACGAGTTCACCCAAAAATTCGGTAGACACTTCGCGCTCACCACTTGTCAGTAACTTGTCTTCAATCCGCATCACTACTGCATCAACATCTTCGGTACCGATCGGGCGTTTGCGTAACGCAAGCGATAAGCTCGCGCGCAACTTACCTGCCTCATAATCGTGACGACTCCCATTGCGCTTAACCACCGAAGGCATCGAAAGCTCGGGACGCTCGTAAGTTGTAAAGCGCCGATCGCACTCGACGCAGCGCCTTCGACGGCGAATAAAATCACCCTCATCCGCCCCGCGCGAGTCGACCACTTGCGTATCGGGATGCCCGCAGAATGGACACTTCATCGGCGCCCTTGGCTATCGATAAACCGGGAAGCCTGCCGTCAGCGCATTGACACGTGCGCGCACGGCTGCGATGTTGGCTGCGTCACGTGGCTGATCAAGCACATCAGCAATCAAGTTACCGGTGAGTTCGGCCTCGGCTTCTTTGAAGCCACGGGTTGTCATCGCTGGCGTCCCTAAACGAATACCGCTTGTAACAAAGGGTTTTTCGGGGTCGTTCGGGATGGCGTTTTTATTGACCGTGATGTGCGCCTGGCCCAACGCAGCTTCTGTCTCTTTGCCGTTGACGCCTTTAGCGCGCAGATCGACAAGCATCACATGGCTTTCGGTGCGGCCCGACACAATGCGCAAGCCGCGCTTAACCAAAGTCTGCGCCAGCACCTGTGCATTTTTAACAACTTGCGCGGCGTAGGTTTTAAATTCTGGCGTGGCCGCTTCGTGAAACGCCACAGCCTTGGCTGCAATCACATGCATCAAGGGGCCGCCCTGAATACCCGGAAAAATTGCCGAATTAATTGCTTTTTCGTACTCGGCTTTCATCATGATGACCCCGCCACGTGGGCCACGCAAAGACTTGTGCGTGGTTGAGGTAACAAAATCCGCATACGGCACAGGGTTAGGATAAGCGCCACCGGCCACCAAGCCTGAATAATGCGCGATATCAACAAGCAACAAGGCGCCGTTGTCTTTCGCAATGCGGGCCAAGCGTTCAAAATCCATACGCAATGAATAGGCTGAAGCACCGGCGACAATCATTTTGGGCTTTTGTGTTTTAGCCAAGTGCTCAACCTTATCGTAATCGAGCACTTCGTTGGCGTCTAAACCATATTGATGAAAGTTATACAGTTTGCCCGAGGAGTTGACGCTTGCACCATGGGTTAAATGGCCGCCCTCAGCCAAACTCATGCCCAGCACAGAATCACCGGGCTTTAAATACGCCAGATACACCGCCTGATTCGCCTGCGAGCCCGAGTTAGGCTGAACGTTGGCCGCCTCTGCACCAAACAAAACCTTCAGACGATCAATGGCGAGCTGCTCGACGATATCGACATACTCGCAGCCACCGTAATAACGCTTGCCAGGATAGCCCTCTGCATACTTGTTCGTCATCTGCGAACCCTGCGCCTGCATGACTGCAGGGCTGGCGTAGTTTTCAGACGCGATCAGCTCGATGTGCTGCTCTTGGCGAGTGTCTTCTTGTTGGATCGCAGCCCAAACAGCTGGGTCAACGCGATCAAGGGTCAATTTACGGTCAAACATAAGGGTTCCTGGCGAGCCTTCAAAATTAGTTGTCTTTAGTGTACTTCGCCTAGCGGGGTCTCGCCCGTGGGCAACACGTATGCCCCTGCTAGCCCCTGTGTTCTGGCGTCATGTTCAAGGGCTCAAGGGCTAGGCTAGAGTGACGCGCGCAAACTTACGCTTGCCGACCTGAATCACATAGGTGCCAGCCGGCAGTTGCAAACCTTTGTCTTCAACTTTAACGCTATCGATCTTGACACCACCTTGTTCAACGTTGCGCTGCGCTTCAGTACCCGAGGCGACCAGACCGGCCTCACGCAGCACCTTAAGCACCCCAAGCGGGGCGCCTGCCAAGGTCATTTCGGGCATATCGTCTGGCACGGCACCGTCGCGAAACCTTGCCTCGAAGTTGGCCAGCGCCTCTTGCGCAGCCTGCTTTGAGTGAAAGCGCGTAATGATTTCTTGAGCCAACTGGACTTTAGCGTCGCGAGGATTACGCCCAGCTTCGGTTTCGGCACGCAGCTTGGCGATGTCTTCAAGGCTGTCAAACGACAGTAGCTCAAAATAGCGCCACATCAAGGTGTCAGAAATCGACATCAGTTTGCCAAACATCGAGTCGGGCGCCTCACCAATCCCGATGTAATTGTTTTTGGACTTAGACATCTTTTCGACGCCATCAAGGCCTTCTAAGAGCGGCATGGTCAAAATGCATTGCGGTTCTTGACCATACTCTTTTTGCAGCTCGCGCCCCACCAGTAGATTAAATTTTTGATCGGTGCCGCCCAGTTCAAGATCAGATTTCAGGGCGACCGAGTCATAGCCCTGCATCAGAGGGTATAAAAACTCATGCACTGAGATCGGCACACCACCCTTAAACCTCTTGGTAAAGTCGTCGCGCTCCATCATCCGAGCTACGGTGTAACGCGAAGCAAGTTGAATAATGCCGCGCGCGCCCAAAGGATCGCACCATTCAGAGTTGTAGCGAATCTCGGTTTTAGACGGATCGAGTACTAAGCTTGCCTGCGCGTAATAAGTTTTTGCGTTTTCAGCGATTTGCTCGCGAGTGAGCGGGGGCCGCGTGGTGTTGCGACCCGAGGGATCCCCAATCATTGACGTGAAATCGCCAATCAAAAAAATGACGGTATGCCCTAAGTCTTGCAACTGGCGCATCTTATTGAGCACCACGGTGTGACCAAGGTGGATATCCGGTGCCGTAGGGTCTAAGCCAAGCTTAATTCTGAGCGGAATCCCAGTCACTTGACTGCGTGCCAGTTTTTGAGCAAATTCGGCTTGCACCAGCAATTCATCGCAGCCGCGCAGAGCTACCCTCAGTTGGGCTTCAGTGTCTTGGGTGATCGTATATTTTTGCATTGACATATCAGAAATAAGCCGCTAGGTGTATTAAACATATTAAAAAAAGACCCGATAAAGCAAAATCGGCTAAGATTGTTGTTTTCTTGCATGGACTTTGCCGTACATCATACGCAAACCCACAGCAACGCGTTCGGCGCCCCCAAGTGTAATCGCGCGGGGTGGCGCGCACGACCAAACAAAACAGGATTATCGCTTAATGACTCAACAAAACGACCTAGCCAACGCAGGAGCACTCGCCCCCAACCGACTAGGCACTTCAGGCCAACTCGCACTCGGTTCGCGTTTTTTGCGCAGCCTGCTGCTCGGCACGGTCCTCTTGCTTTGTGTCGGCGCCGCAGCCGTTGGCACGGTGCAGCCAGCGCCAACAGAACCAATCGCGCCCGAGCAAAGTCTGGTACAAAACGTGTTGCCGTTTCCGCTTGAGGCATACCCGACGCCGACTGAACACACTGCAGCGGCAGCCAACACCCCCTACGTGACCGAGGCACGTATTCGCTCGGGTGACACGATTGCCACGATTCTTAAACGCTTAGACATTACCGACCCAAGCCTGTCGGCTTATTTGGCTAAAGAACCAAAAGTTCGCTTCGCCAGCAAGCTCGTACCTGGGCGGTCGGTGCAGGCAGCAATGGATCACAACGCTCAGCTACAGTGGGTGCGCTACTTTCACACGCCCAACAGTGACTCCAACGGCCAGCCAACCGTCAAACTTTTGCAAATCAGTGCCAGCAGCACAGGCTTTACCGCTGAAGAGCTCGAACTGCCCAGCGAGGTCCACATTGAGGTCGCCGTGGGTACCATCGAACGTTCGCTTTTCGCGACCGCTGACGCCGCACGTATCCCCGAGGGCATCACCACGCAAATAGCTGAGGTCTTAGGCAGTAAAATCGACTTTTTTCGAGGAATTCATCGCGGCGATCAGTTCAGAGTCGTCTACGAGAACCGCACGTTTGAAGGTCGTCCAGCCGGTTCTGGACGGGTGTTAGCCGTCGAGTTCATCAACAAGGGCAAAGCCGCCACTGCGGTTTGGTTTAGCCCAGATGGCAAGACCGGCAGCTATTACGACCTTGAAGGCGAAAGCCTGCGCGGGGCGTTTCTGCGTAATTCGATCAAGTTCTCTCGGGTGAGCTCAACCTTCGGCATGCGTACGCTGACTGCCAATCAAGCCTGGTCAGGCCACCACCCTGGGGTAGATTACGTCGCCCCGACTGGCACGCCGATTCACGCAACTGCTGATGGCGTCGTACAACTTGTGGGTTGGCAATCCGGCTACGGCAACACCATTATTCTGAAGCATCACAGCAAAATTACGACCTTGTATGCACACCAAAGCCGCTTCGCAGAAGGCATTACGGTGGGCACTAAGGTCGCACAGGGCCAGCTGATCGGCTATGTGGGCTCGACCGGCTGGTCAACGGGTGCACACCTGCACTACGAGTTCCGGGTAGCTGACAAACCGATTGATCCTTTGTCTGCCACAGCCGCGATGCCTGCAGCGACCCCGCTTGAACCTGAGCAACGCGTTCAGTTTGCGCATGCGATTGCCCCCTATCGGCAGCAGCTTCAAGTCTTAGCTCAGTTTCAAGAGGTCGTGCCCGAAATCAGCAGCGTCGCCGTGCGCTAGCGCGAACGTCGGTCTTGAGCGCCTCACACTACATCGGTCTAATGTCAGGCACGAGCCTCGATGGGATCGACGCCGTGCTGGCCCGCTTTGATGTAAACGGCAAACCCACCGTCCTTGCGCGCGCAGACTGCGCGTTTGAACCGTCGCTGCGTGACGCGTTCTTTGCCCTGAATACCTCGGGCCCCGATGAGCTTGCGCGCGCCGCACTTGCAGCGAACCGTTTGGCAAAGCTCTATGCCAGCCTGGTCGAACAAACACTCAACCACGCCAAACTTTCAGCTCGACAGATTGCAGCCATCGGCGCGCACGGCCAAACGGTCAGACACCAGCCAAACCTTGGCTATACGATTCAACTGAATGCGCCTGCGCTATTGGCCGAGCTCACCGGTATCGCGGTGGTCGCCGACTTTAGAAGCCGAGATGTCGCAGCCGGCGGGCAAGGCGCCCCACTGGTACCAATGTTTCATGCCGGTATTTTTTCGACAAACTATACCCGCGTTATTTTGAACTTGGGTGGCATCGCAAACATCACGATTTTACGACCAGGCGCCGAGCCGCTAGGTTTTGATACGGGCCCCGCGAACGCGCTCATGGATAGCTGGTGTCAGTTGCATACCGGACAAGCCTTTGATACTGACGGCGCTTGGGGCGCGCAAGGGCGAGTGCACGAGGCCTTGCTTAAGCGACTCAACGACTCAGAGCCTTGGCTGTCGCTGCCAMCGCCAAAGTCGACGGGACGCGATCTGTTTAACCTTGAGTGGCTCGCGCCTCGCGTACAGCACTGCGCGGGGCGCCTGGCGCCCGGCCAGACGCTTACCCCACAAGATGTGCAGGCAACGCTTTGTGCTTTTACTGTTACGTCGGCCACGCGCGCGATCTTAGCCTATGCCCCCGAGGTACAAGACGTCTTGCTCTGCGGCGGCGGCGCACGCAACAGCGCCATCGTTGAAGGCTTGAAGAGGGCGTTGCCCTGCGCGGTTCAAACAACGGCGCAGGCTGGGGTAGCCACTCAGGATGTTGAGGCGCTGGCTTTTGCCTGGCTTGCTTGGGCGCAACAACGCAACCTTGCTGTGGGCAACCCAAACGTGACTGGAGCGCGTGGCGCCCGCATCTTGGGCGCGACCTGGCCAGCCTGAGTGAGTCACAGCGCCACGTAACAACTTGGCGAGTCTGACTTCAGTATGCTTGCGTCAAAGTAGTTGCTTCAGAGGTCGGGGTAGCTGTCGACGTAGGTGTCGACTGAGACTTAGACTGAGAACGATGAGCCACAGCCGCAGGTGGTCGCGGCATTTGGGTTGCGGATCACAAATTGCGAGCCTTCGATGTCTTCTTTGTAGTCGATCTCGGCACCAACCAAATACTGAAAACTCATGGGGTCGACCAACAACGCCACGCCATTTTTTTCAAGAGTTGTGTCGTCTTCGTTGACGTCTTCATCAAAAGTGAAGCCATATTGAAAACCCGAGCAACCTCCGCCCTGCACGAACACACGCAGCTTGAGATTTGCATTGCCCTCTTCGATCAGCAGATCTTTGACTTTAGCCGCTGCCGAATCTGTGAACAAAATCGGCGTAGGGGGGGCTTGAAGGTCTACGGTTTGTGTAGCGATGCTCATGAGTGCCTCCTGTCCTAGTGGACGATACTAAATAACATGATACTTGAGTACATTGGTCAACTATACCGCAAGTGTGGGGCGCACTCATAGAGCAACCACTTTAGACGCAAGGACAATCCCCCCCTCAAGCACTTGGACCGTCACTGATTTCAGCACCACGCGAGCAGGAATCTCGAGTAAGCCCTGACTTCGCTGAAACTGCGCAAAATCAAGCGCAAGCGGGCCTGACACGGGCTCGGGGCGTGCACGTGACGCTTCCCCCAAGCGTGCCTGCGCTTGGTCTTGCGCTTGGTGCGTGACCTCTTGCGTCAAAATTTCAGGCAGAATCTCAGCGGCTTCAGGCATCTGGGCTAACAGTGGCAGCAACACCAGTTGCTGCACGCAGGCCGGCGCCTCTTCCTCGCAACGTACTGTTGCGATAAACCGAAGCGCCCCCAAAAACCGCTTCGTCGCTTTGCCACTTTGCGTCAATAAAACCCGATACCGCAAACTATCGGCTTGTTTGTGAACTTCGATTGCACGAATATCAAGTGCACCCTGAGGACCCGGCGGCAGCAGGTTTTCAAAGAAAGCCAGTTGATCCTGGCTTTGACCCAGCGCGGCCTGCACGCCTGCCAGTGTGTATTCAAGTTCAGCGCGCGCTGCACGTTCGGTTAGACACGCAAGCGTGGCCCGACTGAGTTGCGAGTCAAGCTCGGTGCGCTCGGCCTGAAGTTCCGCTCGTCCCTGCAGCAAAGCGATGCGCTCGCTGTGCAAGCGCAGGGCCACAACGTCTGTGCTAGGCCCCCCGACAATAAAGGCCCCTAAGACTGCACCGAGCGACAACAGCAACAACGCCGCGCAGACTTGCAAGACAAGTAACCGCTCTGCTGCCTTTGTCATGCGCAAACGGGTTTAAGGAAGAATCGCGACTTGATTCAAACCGGTGTGTTCGGGCAGACCAAACATCAGATTCATATTTTGAACGGCTTGGCCCGAGGCCCCTTTGACTAAGTTGTCTTGCACCACCAAAATAATCAACCGATCGCCGTTGCCTGGGCGCTGCAGGGCGATGCGCAAGGTGTTTGAGGCACGCACCGAACGGGTATCAGGCTGGCTACCAAAGGGCATGACATCTACGAAGGCTTCGTTGGCGTAACGTGCCTCAAAGAGTGCCTGAAAATCGACCCCGCGCGCTGCGGGCAAGATACGCGCATAGATCGTACTGAACATGCCGCGAATCATTGGCACAAGGTGGGGGACAAACGTCAGTCCAACCGGCCCGCCTGCCAAACGTTGTAACTGTTCATCAATTTCAGCCTGGTGACGGTGCCCGGCCACGCTATAGGCCTTAAAGTTGTCGCTTGCCTCAGACAGCAAACTACCGACCTCGGCTTTGCGGCCGGCCCCACTCACGCCTGACTTGCAGTCAGCAATCAGATCCGTGGTGTCGATCAACGGTTTGCCACCAAGCAAAGGCGCCAGACCCAGTAGCACTGTTGTTGGATAGCAGCCCGGATTACCCACTACGCGCGCCTTGGCAACCGCTGCCCGGTTCAATTCAACCACACCGTATACCGACTCTTTGAGGATCTCTGGGCAGGTGTGCGGGATTTTGTACCACTTTTCGAAGGCCCGAATATCTTGCAAGCGAAAATCAGCCGCCAAGTCAATGAGCTTAACTCCAGCGGCCAGAAGCTCAGGTGCCTGAGCCATCGCCACGCCGTGGGGGGTTGCAAAAAAGACAACATCGCAACCCGTGAGCTGCGCTTTGTCGGGCGCTGAAAAGGCGAGCTTTACGTGGCCACGTAAATTAGGAAACATATTGGCCACCGGCAGCCCGTCTTCTTGACGCGAGGTGATCGCGGTTAGTTCGGCATTCGGATGCTGCGACAAAATGCGCAACAGTTCGACGCCCGTGTAACCTGTACCACCCACGATACCGACCTTGATCCGTTTTGCTAAAGCTTGTGTCATGCCCAGACCCCTCAATCGATGGCTGCGAATGCGCTGCGCCTGCAACACACTTTGATAATGATTATCCCACACCCACGTGATACGTTGACTGAAAGAAGTGCGTGAGTTGCCTTGGTGCTTGAATACAGCCTCGGTGTCAGCCGAGGTGCTGGCCTTGGTGCGACGTCGTTAGGCACAGCAGCAGCGCCGCAGCAAAAAAAGACCGCTTGCGCGGTCTTTTTGCACTGAGGCCAACGTACAGCCTTGGGCGTTTGGTTCGGCGCTGGGCTTAGCGCTTGCTGAACTGTTTACGACGACGTGCTTTGTGAAAGCCGACTTTCTTACGTTCGACTTCACGTGCGTCACGTGTCACCAATCCTGCTTTAGACAGTGATGGCTTTAACGTTGCATCGTAATCAATCAACGCACGGGTAATGCCGTGACGCACCGCGCCGGCCTGACCGCTTTCGCCGCCGCCATGCACGTTGATATGAAAATCAAATGAAGATAAATGACCTGTCAGTTCGAGCGGTTGACGCACGACCATCCGGCCAGTTTCACGGGCAAAGTATTCGTCAACGGGCTTGCCATTGACAACAATCTTACCTGCACCTTTTTTCATGAAGACACGAGCCACCGAAGTCTTGCGGCGGCCGGTTCCGTAATTCCAATTACCGATCATGGCCTATCCTTTGAGTTCGAGGGTCTGTGGCTGTTGGGCCGAATGGGGATGTTCTGCACCCGCATAGACCTTGAGCTTTTTGATCATCGCATAACCCAGCGGGCCCTTGGGCAACATACCCTTAACGGCCTTTTGAATCGCACGACCCGGAAAACGTTCTTGTAGTTTGGCGAAGTTTGTTTCGCGAATACCACCAGGGTACGTCGTGTGACGGAAATATTTTTTATCTTGCGTCTTGTTACCGGTTACGACGATATCTGCTGCGTTAATAATGACGATGTAATCGCCTGTATCAACGTGGGGCGTGAACTCTGGTTTGTGCTTACCGCGCAAACGGTGTGCGACTTCGCTGGCCACACGACCGAGGATTTTGCCCTTCGCGTCAATCACGAACCAGCCACGTTGGACTTCATGCGGCTTAGCCACAAATGTCTTCATGATTGGATCCTAAAAATACCTGCCCGGGACCATCCCAGACGGGCCCTCAAATAACCCTTTAACTGTTGCCAAAGCGTGTAACCCGCCCGTGCACCAGCCCAGTTATTCAAGGAAAGCCTTTGATTCTACAATAAAAAACGGGTGCAAGCCAAATTGCTTGCACCCGTTTGGTTTAAAACCCCATCAACGCGTAGCTGACGGGGCCAAACCGGCTTACTTACTTTTGACGCGAAAGCGCCGCCCCAACGTACTGATCGTAAGAGGCCTCAGCCAATCTGAACCAAGGTACAACTTGGTCGCGATAGCCCATGTAGTTGTCGTGAATCGTTTTGAATTGAGGGCTTTTAGCCGAGTAGTCGGCGAAAACCTTGAGTGAAACATCCCAACACGCATCCATCACAGCCCGAGGGAAGGCGCGCAGCAAAGTGCCTTGCGACAGTAGCCGGCGTAAGGCTTGGGCATTCAGGTTGTCGTAACGCGCCTGCATCGTTGCCGTGCAAGCGCGGCTGGCTGCCTCAATGATCGATTGATAGGCTTTAGGAAGTTTTTCCCATTCACCCTGATTGACGTACAGTGAAACCTGTGCACCACCTTCCCACCAACCGGGGTAGTAGTAGTACTTGGCCACCTTAGCAAATCCCATTTTTTCGTCGTCGTACGGGCCAACCCATTCAACAGCGTCGATCGTGCCTTTTTCGAGCGCTGGATAAATATCCGGGCCGGGTAATTGTTGGGGTGAGCCGCCTAGGCGCGTGATGACTTCGCCAGCGAGGCCGGCGATTCGCATTTTTAAACCCTTGATATCTTCAACGGTTTTGATCTCTTTGCGATACCAGCCACCCATTTGGGTGCCCGTGTTGCCTAGTGGAAAGTTCACGATACTGTACTCTTTGTAGAGTTCGCGCGTCAGCTTCATGCCGTCGCCTTCCCACATCCAGGCATTCGTTTGGCGTGAGTTCAGCCCAAACGGGACAGCGGTATCGAAGGCAAGGGCAGGATTTTTACCGATGTAGTAGTACCCGCTCGAATGCCCCATTTCGACTGTATTTTTTTGTACCGCATCTAGCACCTGCAGGGGAGGCACGATTTCGCCCGCAGCAAAGGTGCGCACAGAAAGCTTACCGCCTGTGCCCTCTGACAAGTACCTTGAAAAGAGTTCGGCCGTACCAAAGAGCGTATCGAGGCTTTTAGGAAAGCTCGAGGCCAGGCGCCAGTTCAGCGTGGGCGCGTCTTGCGCAAATACGGGTGCCGCAACAGCAGCAGTCCCGGCGACAGCCCCTAGGCTGGCTTTCCTTAAAAACGAACGACGTTGCATACGAAGTCTCCTTAAATTGATTTGAGTCTTTGTKGGGGCCCCAGATCGAAAATATTACACTGCCCCCTTGAGCTTAAACCACCTTAAACAGCTAGGTGTTTGCCCGTGTTGACCACTTGATTTGACCCGAAGTATACCTCTCAGCTTGCCTGACTTCCGCGGCACTTAGGTGCCTGCAATTGCCATGTTTTCAAGCAAAATCGATCCGGTCGTTTTGCTGCCACGCGTGATGGTGTCGGCTCCGACCGCCACGATTTGGGCAAACATATCCTTTAGATTGCCCGCGATCGTGACCTCTTGCACGGCGTGTTGAATTTGACCATTTTTGACCCAATACCCAAACGCGCCACGTGAATAGTCGCCCGTTAAGTAATTGACCCCCTGTCCGATTAGCTCTGTGACCAGCAAGCCAGTGCCCATTTTTTTTAGCATTGCGGGCAAGTCATCTTGACGCCGCGTCAGGCTCGAGATCAGTTCAAGGTTGTGCGAGCCTCCGGCATTGCCGGTAGTGACCATCCCCAATTTACGCGCGGTATAGGTTGACAATAAATAACCTTGCAGCACGCCGTCGCGCACCAGATCGCGCGCCTGGGTTCGCACACCTTCTTCATCAAACGGCGAGCTACCCATCGCGCCCTTGATGTGGGGGTCTTCGGTAATAGAAAGATGCTTAGGAAAAATCTCGTGGCCAAGCGAATCCACTAAAAAGCTGACCTTGCGATAAAGCGAACCACCGCTCACGGCCTGCGTCAAGGCGCCAACCAGGCCAAGTGCCAGGGGTGCCTCAAACAGCACCGGGAAGTGCCCCGTTGGAATCCGACGCGCCGACAGCCTTGATAAGGCCCGCTCGGCGGCATAGCGCCCAACTGCTGCGGGCTCGGCCAGACGCTTGGCGCGACGGTCGCTGGTGTACCAGTAGTCACGCTGCATCGACTGCCCACGACCAGCGATCGGCGCGACCGACAAGCCATGGCGCGAGTAGGCATAACCATCTAAAAAGCCGCGCGTGTTACCCAGTATGAAGTGGCCCTCGTGCGTGTCGACCCCCGCACCCTCGGTGTTGGTGATGCGCTTGTCCGTATCAAGCGCGGCGCGCTCGGCGACAACCGCAAGCTCGGTAGCCTGCGCCACGCTAAGCGCCCAGGGGTGGTGTAGCTCAAGCGTATGCTTGACGTCGCCAGCAAGCAACTCGGCCTCTGGCAACCCGGCGGAGGGGTCTTGCGCCGTGTAGCGGGCAATATGCCAAGCCGCTTCAACGGTCTGTTGCAACGCTGCGGGTGAAAAATCTGAGGTCGACGCTGAACCCCTGCGCTGCCCCGCAAAGACGGTAATGTCCATTGAGCGGTCACGCGTTTGTTCGACGGTTTCGACCTGCCCTTTGCGCACCGAGACTGCCAGCCCCTGGGCTTCAGAGACCTCGGCGGCAGCGTCGCTTGCCCCGAGTTTTTTTGCGTGATTAAGCGCTTGCGTCACTAAATCTTCGAAAATCGGGCGATTTTCGGCAACAGGAAGAAAAGAAATTGAAGTAGCCATTAGGGGTCCATTCGCGTGAGGCTTTATGATAGCCGTATGATGACTGATTTACCTGAAACCCCAGAAGACTCCCCTGACTCGCTTTATGACGGCCCCAGCAAATCCCATGTCAAGCGTGAGATGCTTGCTTTAGTCGACTTAGGCAAAGAGCTGTGCGAGCTCTCGCCCGAGCGCCTCAAACAGCTCCCTTTATCTGAACGGCTCTATGACTCGATCCGCTTAGCGCAACGCACCACTAGCCGCGAGGGCCTGCGCCGGCAGGTGCATTTTGTTGGCAAGCTTATGCGCGATGCCCAGGCTGACTTAATCCGTGCTCAGCTCGAAACCTGGAAAAACGGCTCGCGTGAACAAACACAGGCCATGCACCGCCTCGAAGCGCTGCGCGACCGCTTGCTCAAAGACGACGCCGCTTTCACTGTATTGCTACAAAAATATCCGCACGCTGATACCCAACAACTACGCACCTTTATTAGAGAGGGGCGCAAAGAAATGGCAGCGAACGAAAACCTGCGACAGGGGCAAGACCCTTTGCGCAAGCACTATCGTGCGCTGTTTCAGGCACTCAAGACGCTTCAAGAGACTGCGCAAGACCCTTCAAACGAATCTTTATAAGACCCTAACGCATCGCTATGACTGAGAACACCCTGCTTGACTGTGTTGAACACGAAACCGCTCCAAACCCCACCCACAGCGTCATTTGGCTTCACGGCTTAGGAGCCGATGGCAACGACTTTGCACCGATTGTGTCTGAACTGCGCTTACCCGCTTCACTCGCGGTCCGCTTTGTGTTTCCGCACGCCACGATTCAACCCGTCACCATCAACGGCGGCATGGCGATGCGTTCGTGGTACGACATCTTGACGCCACAGTTGATCAGGCACGAAGACGAGGCGGGCATTCGCGCGTCAGAGCGTGCGATTCTGGCGCTGATCGCGCGCGAAAACACGCGCGGCGTACCCAGCACCAAAATCGTGCTGGCCGGTTTTTCGCAAGGCTGCGCCATGACGTTACACACGGGCCTTCGTGTTCCCTATAAACTTGCTGGCTTGATGGGTTTGTCGGGTTATTTACCCTTGAGTGCGCTGGCCCAAAAAGAGCATCACAGCGCCAATCTGGATACCCCCATTTTTTTAGCGCACGGCACCCATGATCCGGTGGTAGCGCCGGAACGCGCCGAGGCAGCACACGCCCAGCTTCAAGCGCTCGGCTATCGCGTGCAATGGCACACTTACCCTATGCCGCACTCGGTTCACCCGACCGAAATCGCGGATATTTCGAACTTTTTACAAAGCGTATTGTTGACCTGATCTTATGACTTCTGCTCGCCCCCCTGTACGCACGCGCTTTGCACCCTCGCCCACGGGTTTTCTTCACTTGGGTGGAGCGCGTACGGCGCTTTTTTCGTGGGCATTCGCCCGGCACTTTGGTGGCACGTTTATTCTGCGCATTGAAGACACCGACCTCGAACGCTCAACTCCCGAGGCTGTACAAGCGATTCTTCAAGGCATGCGCTGGCTGGGCCTGACACCAGACGAGGGTCCTTTTTATCAAATGCAACACATGACCCGCTATCGGGCCGTGGTCGCGAGCATGCTGGCTGCCGGTACGGCCTACCCTTGTTACAGCTCAAATGAAGAGGTCGAAGCGATGCGCAATTTAGCGCGGGCCCAAGGCCTCAAACCTCGCTACGACGGCACGTGGCGCCCCGAAGCCGGCAAAGTCTTGCCCGCCATCCCGGCCGGGCGCAAACCTGTGGTGCGCTTCAAAAGCCCCCAAGACGGTGCAACCGCTTGGGTCGACCTGGTCAAAGGCCCCATCAGTTTTGAAAACACCGAGCTTGACGATCTGGTCATCGCTCGCCCCGACGGCACGCCCACTTATAATTTTTGCGTCGTCGTTGACGACTGGGATATGCGCATCACTCACGTGTTGCGCGGAGATGATCACGTCAACAACACCCCCAGACAAATCACGATCCTGCGCGCGTTAGGCGCCCCCGTGCCCGAGTACGGACATGTCCCAATGATCTTAGGTCCCGACGGCGAAAAACTTTCGAAACGGCACGGCGCCGTCAGCGTCATGGAGTATGACCGCGAGGGCTATCTGCCTGAAGCCATGGTCAATTATCTGGCGCGTCTGGGCTGGAGTCACGGCAACGATGAACTTTTTTCGCGCCAGCAACTCGTTGACTGGTTTGATCCAAGCCACCTGTCTAAATCGGCCGCCCAGTGGGATCCCAAAAAACTGAACTGGGTCAATGCCTATTACCTTAAACAAACCGACGACAACACACTGGCAGAAGCCGTTGCCCCCCGAATTGTCGCCCGCGGTGGCAACCCCGCTCAAGTTGATTTGCTCGCTGTGGTCAGGCTCTTCAAAGACCGCGCCGAAACCTTAGAACAACTCGCCGAGGGCGCCCTGCTATTTTGTGGTCCCTTCAGGCCGGCCACCAAGGAGCTGATTGCGCAACACCTCACCGCAGCCGCACGCGTGGCACTACGAGATTTCGCAACCCAGGCCGCACCAAGCCCCTGGAGCCGCGAAGCCCTTGGCGCTCTGATTAAAACTGTGCTTGCCACCCACGGCCTCAAGATGCCTCAGCTCGCCATCCCACTACGCGTAGTCGTTGCTGGCACTACCCAAACCCCAGCCGTCGACGCGGTGCTAGAAATTTTAGGTAAAGAAACAGTGCTGGCTAGGCTGGCGGCCTTTACATCAGCCGAAAACTAGCCGGCACTTTTTGTGCCACCTCGGGCCGACTATTTGGCCGCTCTTCGCGATAAGTCAGTCGCGTCGAATCGTTGCGCTCAATAAGATATGTATTGGTATAGACCGGATCGCGGTAATCAACCAGTTCGCCGTTAGAACGACTCACCCGAGCCACTAGCTTGCCTGTCGGGGCATCCCAACAGCCGGTCTCGCGTAATTCAGAGCGGATATTACGCCCCTGTTTGACGCGCGTCTGCTGGCGCATTTTGCCGTCGGCGGACAGCGTCAAAAGCGTCTGGATTTCGCCCGCTACTCCGCTTTGCTTTCGCACGACATACCAGCTACCAATCAAAGGGTGCTGCGCGGGCGGTACGACGCAAACGGGTTCGCTTAAACCGTCGGGAGCCAAAATTAGGGCAGCGTCAGGGGGGCGGGGAATTCCACAGGCCGAAAGCAAGCCCAAGCACCCAAGCACCCACCACCTGCCCGCACCCCATTCAAACATTCCCGCCCCAACCCTGTTGTTGTCACTCGATTGAAATACCGTGAAACACTTTATCGATACACTGCCTCGCCGTGCCCGTCGGTTAATGCCGCATCAGCGAACCTTGTCAAAAAAAATCAGGAGATAACGATATATTGCAGCAAAACGAAACCGTCAGCGAATTATTTAACGAAGCAAAGCCTCTGTGAGACGTTTAGTTTTGTATTTTCACCACACTTTTTTATAAAAAAAATAAATTTAACCCACACGCTTTTTTAACAAGGCCAATTACCGCAAAGGTGTATGGAGACGTGCTGACTACAGCTGATCGTTTAGCGCTTTTTTTGAATAAATTCAAGGGTTAATACTAATAAATAAATTTAAAGGATGAGTATTGCGTATCTCTACCTGAACCACTAGAATTAGTGTAGCTCGTTAATAAAAACACCATATGTAGTGTTACTCTCCGACTCCGCCTCAAGACTAAATGATCCTGTCTGAGGCGAATATGACAGCTGAGTGACAACGACAGTCAGCCAGGCAGCAGTACCAAGAGACTCACACAGAATTTTTAGCGTGGCGTGTGCCACGCTCGTATCGCAGGAGCCCTATTTTATGCAAACCACTACCAATCCCGTCGAACGCCAAGGCGTCACGCCACCGTTCGCGGCAACAGCTTCGCCGCTCAACGAAGCGCTCTGGGCGCCGTATCACATCATCCGGCGCAACGGCGCAGTGGTGAACTTTGAGCCTAGCAAAATTGGCATTGCCATGACCAAGGCCTTTTTGGCGGTCAACGGCGGGCAAGGCGCCGCTTCGGCGCGCGTGCGCGAACTCGTCGATTCACTGACACTCCAGGTAGTTGCCGCCTTGATGCGCAGCCGTCCCAACGGTGGCACGTTTCACATCGAAGACATCCAAGATGCTGTCGAACTATCGCTGATGCGCTCGGGTGAACACGATGTCGCCCGTTCTTACGTACTTTACCGCGAGCGGCGCTCACAAGAGCGCTCGAAAAACAGAGCCGAACAGGCCCCCACCGAGGCACCCACCCTCAACGTGGTCGAAAACGGCATACGCAAGCCGCTCGACCTCGCAAAACTACAAGCCACCATCGAAGCTGCAGGTTTTGGCTTGGGCGAATTCGTTGATACCGCCACGATTCAAAAAGAAACACTCAAAAACCTGTACGACGGCGTACCCGTTGACGAAGTCTACAAATCAGCGATTCTGGCCGCACGCGCCATGGTCGAAAACGATCCAGCCTATAGCAAGGTCACGGCGCGTTTACTTTTGCACACCATTCGCAAAGAAGTGTTAAGCGAAGAAGTCTCTCAAGAAGCCATGACCACCCAGTACGCGACCTACTTTCCGAAGTTCATCAAGCGCGGGGTTGAGGGCGGCTTGTTAAATTCAGAACTCTCGCGCTATGACCTGCCGCGCTTGGCGGCGGCGTTGGACGCCAGTCGCGACTTGCAGTTCGACTACCTTGGCCTGCAAACACTTTATGACCGCTACTTCTTGCACCTGCGTGGCCAACGCATCGAGCTGCCCCAGGTGTTTTTTATGCGCGTGGCCATGGGCTTAGCCATTGCCGAGATCGATCGCGAAGCCCGAGCGATCGAGTTCTATCAAATTTTGTCGTCATTTGATTTCATGAGTTCGACGCCAACGCTCTTTAACGCTGGCACCTTGCACTCGCAACTGTCTTCTTGCTATCTCACGACCGTAGCAGACAACCTTGATGGTATCTACGAAGCCATCAAAGAAAACGCCCTGCTGGCTAAATACGCAGGCGGCCTCGGTAACGACTGGACACCCGTGCGTGCGATGCGCAGTCACATCAAAGGTACAAACGGCGAAAGCCAGGGCGTCGTACCCTTCTTAAAAGTTGTCAACGACACCGCCGTTGCGGTGAACCAAGGCGGCAAGCGCAAGGGTGCCGTCTGCTGCTACCTCGAAACGTGGCACCTCGACATCGAAGAGTTCCTCGAACTTCGTAAAAATACCGGTGACGAGCGTCGCCGCACCCACGACATGAACACGGCCAACTGGATTCCCGACCTGTTCATGAAGCGCGTACTCGAAGGCGGCAACTGGACACTATTTTCTCCGTCAGACTGCCCAGACCTACACGACAAAGTCGGCGTCGCCTTTGAAAAAGCCTACGTTGGCTACGAAGAGAAAGCCGCCCGCGGTGATTTGCCTTTGCATAAAACGATGCCCGCCACAAACCTCTGGCGCAAAATGCTCTCGATGCTGTTTGAAACAGGCCACCCTTGGATCACCTTCAAAGATCCTTGCAATATCCGCTCGCCTCAGCAACACATTGGTGTAGTCCACAGCTCGAACCTGTGCACCGAGATCACGCTCAACACCAACGATTCTGAAATCGCGGTCTGCAACCTAGGCTCAGTGAACTTGATGGCGCACCTCAAGCACAACGACGATGGCACGCAAGGGCTGGATCAAGACAAGCTGCAACGCACGATCAAGATCGCGATGCGCATGCTAGACAACGTGATCGATATTAATTACTACGCGGTGGATAAGGCGCGCAATTCAAACGTTCGCCATCGTCCAGTCGGCCTTGGCATCATGGGCTTTCAAGATTGTCTGCACGTGATGCGCGTGCCCTATGCCACACAAGCAGCAATCGACTTTGCTGATCGCTCAATGGAAGCGGTTTGCTATTACGCGTACAGCGCCTCAAGCGAACTCGCACAAGAGCGCGGTCGTTACGCAAGTTTTGATGGCTCGCTTTGGTCACGCGGCATCTTGCCTCATGACTCGATCGCGTTGTTACGCGAGCATCGGGGTGGCTATGTTGAAGTCGATGAATCCAGCACGCTCGATTGGGATTCGTTGCGTGCACGCATCAAAATACACGGTATGCGTAACTCTAATTGCGTTGCAATTGCCCCAACCGCAACAATTTCGAATATTATTGGTGTGTCTGCATGTATAGAACCAACATATCAAAACTTGTACGTTAAATCGAACCTCTCCGGCGAGTTCACTGTGGTGAACGAACATCTTGTTCGTGACCTCAAGAAACTAGGCCTCTGGGATGAAGTGATGGTCGCCGACTTGAAGTACTTCGACGGCAGCTTGTCCCGCATCGATCGCGTTCCTGCCGAACTGCGTGCTCTATACGCCACCGCCTTTGAAGTTGAACCCACCTGGATTGTCGAGTGCGCCGCACGTCGTCAAAAGTGGATCGATCAGGCGCAATCTTTGAATATTTATATGGCTGGTGCCTCAGGCAAGAAGCTTGACGACACCTATAAGCTGGCTTGGTTGCGTGGTTTGAAAACGACTTACTACCTACGCACACTCGGTGCCACTAGCGCCGAAAAATCAACTGGTCGAGGCGGCGAACTGAATGCGGTCAATGCAGCGGGCGCCAGCACAACGAGCGGTACGTTTGCGATGGCGGCCACACAAGCGCTACCCGAACCCGAAACCTTGGGCGCGGCCTGCACCATGAGACCTGGCGATCCAGGTTTTGAAGAGTGCGAAGCCTGCCAATAATGCGACTGAGAAAATAATGCTGACCTGGAACGACGAACCCACTACACAGACAACACCTCTCGCAGGTGCTGGTCTGACGCCATCAGCCCTCGCACAAGCGATGGCTGCCTCTTTGCCTTCTCGCGCTGCAAGCGGCGTGTTTGGCGACGCTGCCTTGCCCACACTCGGCCTCAAACAAGTGCCAGTGACGGCTCACGCCGCCACCCGCGTGAATGCTGTTGACAAGCGCATCATTAACGGTCAGACCGATGTTAATCAACTGGTTCCCTTTAAATACAAATGGGCCTGGGAGAAATACATCGCCACTTGCGCAAATCACTGGATGCCCCAAGAGATCAATATGTCTCGTGACATCGCCCTCTGGAAAAACCCAACAGGGTTAACCGAAGACGAGCGTCGCATCATCAAGCGCAATCTTGGCTTTTTTGTCACGGCCGATTCTTTGGCTGCTAACAACATCGTGTTGGGCACCTATCGCCACATCACTGCTCCTGAATGTCGGCAGTTTTTATTACGCCAAGCCTTTGAAGAAGCCATTCACACGCACGCTTATCAATATATCGTTGAAAGCCTCGATTTAGATGAATCAGAAATCTTCAATGCGTACAACGAAGTGCCCTCGATTCGGGCTAAAGATCAGTTTCTGATTCCGTTTATCGATGCGATTGCCGACCCCCACTTTAAGACAGGCACACTTGAAAACGATCAAACTCTGCTGAAGTCGCTGATTGTTTTTGCTTGCCTGATGGAAGGTCTGTTCTTTTATGTCGGGTTTACGCAAATTCTTGCGCTCGGTCGCCAAAATAAAATGACGGGTGCTGCAGAGCAGTATATGTACATCCTGCGTGATGAATCAATGCACTGCAATTTTGGTATTGATCTGATCAATACCATCAAACTCGAAAATCCCCAGCTTTGGACCCCCGCTTTTCGTGAAGAAATTCGCGCGCTTTTTGCCAAAGCGGTCGATCTTGAGTACGCCTATGCTGAAGACACCATGCCACGCGGCGTGCTGGGTCTGAATGCACCGATGTTCAAGTCATATCTTAGATTCATTGCTAATCGTCGCTGCCAGCAAATCGGCATCGAACCGCTGTTCGCACAAGAAGAGAACCCCTTCCCGTGGATGGCAGAAATGATTGACTTAAAGAAAGAACGTAACTTTTTCGAAACACGCGTCATTGAATACCAAACCGGCGGTGCCCTTAACTGGGAATAAATCCACCGCTTTGTGACTCAAGACGCTGCAGTACATGCCAGAAGGCGGTCAGGCCCGTCCTCTGGTGCCATTTGAACTGGTTCGCGCCTTATTGTGAGAGGCAGTTCAAATGGCTGTGCCGGATTCATTAGCACAAACCGCTTTGCTACCGAAATCTGGTAGCGGCTTGTGCCGATGAATAACTCGGGCGACACAAAATCCCATGGTGGGATGCGTCAAGCACGGGTTTAACGTTTGGGACCCTGAACCAAGGAGTATTACCATGGCAACAGCCAAAAAAGCAGCAAAGAAAGCCCCTGCCAAGAAAGCCGCAGCTAAAAAGCCAGCGGCCAAAAAGGTAGTCAAGAAAGTAGCAGCTAAGAAAGTCGTTAAAAAGGCAGCAAAGAAAGTCGCGGCTAAGAAGCCCGCAGCTAAAAAAGCTGCAGCTAAAAAGCCAGCAGCAAAAAAGGCAGCAGCTAGAAAGCCTGCGGCAAAAAAAGCTGTTAAAAAAGTAGCAAAAAAAGCTGTTAAGAAAGTCGCTAAAAAAGCCGCTCCTAAAAAGGCAGCAGCAAAAAAGCCAGCAGCAAAAAAAAAATAGTTAAAAAGCCAGCCGCTAAAAAGCCGGCAGCCGCTGCCCCCTCGACCGCAGCTGCACCAGGTGCTAAGACAGCCCTGAATCCTGCAGCCTCGTGGCCGTTTCCTACGGGTGGCCGTCCCTGAGCTTAATAGCTAAGGTTTGTAAGTTCAAACCGCCCGGTTCGCCGGGTGGTTTTTTTTCAACTTGTCTAACCCACGGACTGCCAACAAAGATGGTGTGTACGCGCCAAGCCCCGCATGCTCAGTCGTGCTCAGAAACTGCGATAATGCCATAGAGGCGCTGCTTCTTGAAGGCTCGCCACCCACTCGTGCCCACCACAGTTTTTTATCGGAGTTGCCGCATGCTTGGTGAAATCTTGCGCTTTTTGCTTGAAATTGTTTTTTCTTTGTTAGGTGCTGCGCTCTTAGCACGCGCCTGGATCTACGCGGTCAAACTACATCCCTCTAACCCAATGTCGCAAGCGATTATGCAGGCCACCAACTGGCTTGTGCAGCCTTTACGAACGCTTGTTCCGTCTGCCAAGGGCTTTGACGGTGCCAGCCTGGTCGGTACTTTTCTAATCGCTGTCGTGTTTCTTTCGCTGCTTTGGCTGACTTCAACTGGCGTCATGCTTAGCCCAAAGCAGATTCCAGGCTTGCTTGGAGCGGCGCTGGTAACCGTTGCGCGCTGGGCCTTAAACCTAATCGTCTGGCTCACGCTAATTCAAGCCGTGCTGTCGTGGATCAATCCGCTATCGCCTATCATGCCAGTTCTGCGCACCTTAACCGCGCCTTTGCTTGAGCCCATCAAGCGCATTATGCCGAACTTAGGCGGACTGGATCTATCGGCACTTGTTCTTTTAGTGTTGGCGCAAATCGCTATGATGGTTCTGAATCGCATCAGTTTTTCGTTATTGGGTGTGTAGTGAAGCTGTTGCCCACGCCCAAGAGAGCCCAGGACCTCTCAAGGGGCGTTTGTGCTGAAAAGCAAAAAGAGGACTTAGTTATTTTGACCGATGGGCACAACGCGCGTGGGGCCTGCACCGCTAACAACCTGCACCCGTTGATTTAACACCAAAGGCACGTCGGTCTCTTGCGCAATCACGCGGGTCTCGCCGTTGTCTAATCGCACAGTGATCTCAAGGCCGTCTTTTTTACCTGCGCGGTCTTCAACGGCGTCGCCCGCCAAGGCTCCTAAGATTGCCCCGCCTAAAACCGCCAACGTGCGACCCGTACCGCCGCCAATCGTGCTGCCGACGACGCCACCCACTGCACCGCCTGCCACAACACCAGCACCCGAGGTGCGTTCATTTTGAATAGTGATCGGTCGTACATTAATCACGGTGCCATTGCGCACGACTTGGTCGCGTTGCGCTTGCCCATAGGTATAAACGTTTGCCGAGGCGCTTGGTTTAGCGCACCCAGACACCAGCGCAACACTTGCCAGCAGTGCAACGCCCGCCACGACGCGCACCCCGTTCGTACGCAATGGCCGTGTAGGTAGACTCATCTTCAGACTCCAAAAAAAACTATCATCTAGCCAGGCAGCCGACTGCCGTAATGAGCATGCAGTTGCGCGTCGATTTCGGCGCGCGTGGGTGCATGATTTTGCGGACCCCGAGAAGCAATTTTAATTGAGCCCATCAGGTTGCCAAGCTTACAGGCTTCGAGCCAAGTCCAGCCAAGCGTCAGCGCATAGAGCAAGCCACCACGGTGCGCATCACCACAACCGGTTGGATCGAGCACGGCGTCTGGAATGACTGGCGCAATATCATGCTCTTGACCGTCAGTATAAAGGCTTGCACCACTCGCACCACGCGTCACCACCACAGCCTGCAAACCCTGCGCCAATTGTGCAATTGTTTTGCCAGTGCGCTGTTCAACTACGCTGGCCTCGTAGTCGTTCAACGTGAGTGCCTGTGCAAGCGATACCATCTCAAGAATATCTTTGCCGTCATACAAGGGCATCGCCTGACCTAAGTCAAAGATAAAGGGTGTGCCTTGCGCATGCAAGCGTTTAGCGTGAGCCATCATGCCCGCCTTTGAGTCAGGCGCCACAATTGCCCAGGCGGCCTGTTCGCCCGTCAAATCGTTCTCGGCAGAACGCTCCATCGCACCCGGATGAAACGCAGCAATCTGATTGTCGTCTAAATCGGTGGTGATAAAACACTGCGCGGTCAGCGTGTCGGGCAAGCTGCGAATCATGCGGGTATTGATCCCGAACTGCTCAAAACGCTGCAGGTAATCCGTGGCGTCTTCACCAACGGTTGCCACGGGCACTGGATTGCCGCCAAGAAGCTTCAAGTTATAAGCGATATTGCCCGCACAGCCACCAAACTCACGCCGCATTATAGGAACCAAAAACGATACGCTTAACGCGTGAATGCGGTCAGGCAGGATATGGTCTTTAAATTGGCCTTCAAACACGGCAATGGTATCAAACGCGACAGAACCACAAATTAATACGGGCTGGGTCATACTGGTCTCTTAAGGAAAAAATGAATACAGCTGAAAACCGCTAATCTGCAAGCCGCTTAACGTGACTGGCAAATGAATATGAATCTCTTGATTCGCCCCAAAAGGGCGGCCAACCAAGTGTTGAGGTAAATACTGCTCTGGCGGCACGACTTTYCGGATAACAGCGGTACCAGAGGCATCTCTCAGTTCAAGCGAGAGATGTGGCCAGGGCTGAATCTTATCGTAACGGTTTCGCATCGAAAACTTAAGCGCCATGGTGCTTGGCTGACCCTCTCCCTGGCCACCCGACGCTTGCTCGAGCGAGGTTGTTTCAATCGTGATGCGCTCAAGATGCCTCACAAAAGAGACTGCGCATTTTAGTGGCTCGCAGGCTGCGCGCGCCACCGGCAGAAGGCTCGGTACCCGCGTCACTAACTCGTTGCGGTAGACATACGCCAACTGTGCGAGCAACACCAGGCCCGCCGCGGTGATCAGTAGCAGCCAAAGTCCCTTACGCAGGCCGTCTAAGGGAGTTTCGTCGATTAAAAAATCGGGGGGACTGCGCCCAACCGAAGCGGGTGCCTCGCCCCGCAAACGCGCATCGCCGCGCACACGTAGCTGCGGTCCGGTTTCGTCGTTAGGATCTTGATAGTAGGGCTCGGCAGAGACTGCGGCAAAAGGTTCGGGTGCCGTGTACTTGGGCTCTGCACCGGTCTGTGCCCGACGACGCAACACCGAGGGGGCACCGAGTTCTTGCGCGGGTACGCGAAGCGGTTCACGGCCACCCTGCCAACCCGGCGCTTGCGTGGACAGCGGTTGCTGTGGCGGTGGCGGCGTCGTTGGTACTGTCGCAGGCTGCGTAGCGGCTCGTTGCGTCAAGGTGGGTAACTGACTTTTAAGCGCCACATGGCCGTCAAAGATGTGGGTACAGTTACCGCACCGGACCAAGCCGTCGTGCACGCGCAGTTGCTCAAGCGAAACCATAAAATCGCTTTGACACTTTGGGCAACGCGTGACAAGACTCATTGAAGCGACCTCAGGAGTGGGCAGCAAAGTTCGAGGCAGTCCTCGGGCGGCTAGGCCTTACAACCAGCCAAACAAACCCAGCCGTCACGGGCTTGCCAAACCGACAACGCAAGCCAGGGCGCATACGCAGCAACAACCTCCTGCGCTTGCCGCTCGAGCACACCTGACAAAATCAATTGTCCTCCGGAACGCACTCGCCCGGCAAGCATCGGCGCCAGAACTTTTAAAGGATTTGACAAAATGTTTGCAACGACCACGTCAAACAGACCCTCGTTCAGGTCATCGGGCAACAACGCGTGCAAAACGACACGATTCACCAGCGCGTTATCGCGTGTCGCCTGAACCGCCTGCTCGTCGATGTCGACCCCTGTAATCTCGCGCGCGCCCAACAGGGCTGCGGCGATCGCCAGAATACCCGACCCACAGCCATAATCCAGAACCGCCGCATCGGGGGGCAACTCTGCGGCCAGCCACTCTAAACACAAATGCGTTGTGGGATGACTACCCGTCCCGAACGCCAGCCCGGGGTCGAGTTGAATCGCAATGCGCCCGGGTTCGGGCTCAAGCGGCATTTGATCAGCATGCCAACTCGGAACAATCAATATCCGCGAGCCGACTGTGATGGGACCAAACTGAGACTGTGTCAACCGGACCCAGTCAGCATCGGGCACTGGGCGCAGATGCCAGGTCAGCTCGGCGTCGTCCTCAAGATCAAGGCGAGCGGCGGCGAGCAACTGCCCAGGGTCGGTGCCATCCGCTAACAGCACAATCACGCGGTTACGGATCCAGGCTTGCGTGTTGGGTTCGCTACCAGGCTCCCCGAACAAGGGCTGCTCGTCTTCAGTGTCAGAGTCTGCATCTTCAACCGACACCGACAGGGCTCCGACCTCGAGAAGCGCGTCAGACAACGACTCGGCCAGCGCGCCAGGGCACAACAACACCAATTCACGCATAGGGGCTTCCGATGGCTGAGGGCATCAGGCTATGGCGCGCAGGCACAGCCGGCTCAAGGCCGCGCGGCAAGCTTGCGTTCAAGATAATGAATGTTGGTGCCGCCCGCCATAAAACGACTGTCAACCATTAACTCACGGTGCAACGGGATATTGGTTTTAATCCCTTCTACAACCATCTCAGACAAGGCAATGGTCATACGCGCCACCGCCTGTTCACGGGTATCGCCGTAGGTGATCACCTTGGCAATCATCGAATCGTAATAGGGTGGCACAAAATAGCCATTGAATACATGTGAATCAATACGCACACCCGGGCCGCCGGGCGTGTGCCAGTTCGTCACGCGCCCCGGGCTAGGCACAAAGGTAAACGGATCCTCAGCATTAATCCGGCACTCAAGCGCGTGACCTTTGAAGTGGATGTCGCGTTGGCGCAGCGTAAATTTTTCGCCCGCGGCGACACGAATCTGCTGTTGCACCAGATCGATTCCGGTGATGAGTTCGGTCACGGGATGCTCGACCTGAATCCGGGTATTCATCTCAATAAAATAAAACTCATCGTTTTCGTATAAAAATTCGAAGGTGCCCGCACCACGATATTGGATTTTGCGGCACGCCTCGGCACAACGCTCACCGATACGTTCGATCAATTTACGGGCGATACCCGGCGCGGGTGCCTCTTCGATGACTTTTTGATGCCGCCGCTGCATCGAGCAATCACGTTCACCTAACCAGACTGCGTTACGACCGCCGTCAGCTAAGACTTGAATCTCGATATGCCTTGGATTTTCAAGAAACTTTTCTAGATACACTTCAGGATTGTTAAACGCTGCACCCGCTTCCGTTTTTGTCATCGCAACCGAATTGAGTAAGGCCGCCTCGGTGTGCACCACGCGCATGCCGCGACCACCGCCACCACCAGCTGCCTTAATAATGACTGGGTAGCCCACTTCTTGGGCCAGGCGAAGGATTTCGGCCGGATCCTCGGGCAAGGCGCCAGGCGAGCCTGGCACCACTGGCACGCCCGCCTCGATCATGGCTTGCTTGGCGCTGACCTTGTCACCCATCAGGCGAATCGATTCGGGACGCGGTCCGATAAACACGAAACCACTTTTTTCGACACGATCGGCAAAGTCAGCGTTTTCGGAAAGAAAACCATAGCCCGGATGAATCGCCTCGGCGTCGGTGACTTCAGCAGCCGCAATAATAGCGGGCATATTTAAATAGCTATCGCGCGAAGCGGCCGGGCCGATACACACCGACTCATCGGCCAGGCGCACATACTTGGCTTCGCGGTCGGCCTCAGAATGCACGACTACGGTTTTGATACCCATTTCACGGCACGCACGCTGAATGCGCAGGGCAATCTCGCCCCGATTGGCGATCAGAATCTTTTCAAACATATCAGACGATCACAAAAAGCGGTTGGCCGTATTCAACGGGCTCACCGTTTTCGACCAAGATCTCGGTGATGACTCCGGATTTATCGGCTTCGATTTCATTGAGCAACTTCATGGCCTCGATGATGCACAAAGGCTCGCCCTCTTTGACCGTTTGCCCAACTTCAATAAAGGCGGCTGAGCCCGGATTGGCGGCGCGATAAAAGGTGCCCACCATAGGTGCTTTTACGGTATGGCCCACAACCACGGGCGCAACCGGGGCCGCCCCACCTTCGAGCGCAACAGGCGCCGAAGGTGCGTAGCCCGCAGGTGCCGCCGCATACGCGACTGGCTGCTGCGCTTGCGAAAATTTAACAATGCGAACCTTGCCCTCGCCCTCGGTGATTTCGAGCTCAGCGATGCCAGATTCTGACACGAGGTCGATCAAAGTTTTGATTTTTCTAAGGTCCATGATGTTTCCGTAAAGGTCTAAATTGAACAGCCCCGAGCAAATCTGGCGTTAAGCCGTTTGTCYAGACTGCACGGCATAACGCACAGCAGCGTGGTAGCCATGGGCGCCTAGGCCCACCACCACCCCGACCGCTAAGTCAGATAAGAAAGAGTGATGCCGAAAGGACTCGCGCTGATAGACGTTTGAAAGGTGTACTTCGATAAAGGAAATCTTGACCGCAGCCAAAGCATCGCGAATCGCCACACTGGTGTGGGTATAAGCACCCGCGTTGATCACAATAAAGTCGGTGCCGTCTGTGTAGGCCGCTTGAATCCGGTCGACCAGCTCACCCTCGTGATTGCTTTGATACGCTGTCAGCGTTGCGCCTAAACTGCTTGCCAATTCGACGAGTCCCGCCTCAATCTGCGCGAGCGTAGTGTGACCATAGAGATGCGGTTCGCGCAGCCCCAGCAAGTTTAGGTTCGGACCGTTTAAGACAAGAAGGCGTTGTGCCATACGTGACGCTCGGATGAAAAAGATTAGAGAAGGCAAAGCTTGACTCTGAAAGAGACAAATCAAGTCAACAGAGCGCTTTTTTAAGCTAATTGCTGCGATTTGTCTATCTACGTCTTCGATTTGGCAACTAGACGATCGATTCGCTGCCGCAAGTCAAGGGGTTCGATTTGACCAAGAATTGAATCGAAAATACTGCCATTTGCGTCGAACAGCAAGGTAAAAGGCAACCCACCCGCACTATTGCCCAACTCTCGCAACAGCGCGATACCTGCATGCCCTGCCACGAGCAGTTGATATGAAACCGGTATTTTAGCAACAAATTGACCGATGTTTTGCGCTGTATCGATACCAATGCCAACAAATTTAATATTTGGTAACTCTTTAGCCATACTGTTCAGATATGGCAGTTCTTGCACACAGGGCGCACACCAGGTTGCCCAAAAATTAACCACCAGAGGTTGGCCAGTTAGTGCCTGAAGGGCGAACTCGTGACCATCAAGCCCAGGCAGGCGCGCGTCGAATAAAGCGCGCGGATTCGGTTGCGCTGCAGGCGTTTGGGCGCCAAGAGCCCCCACAGCACGGTTAGCCGCGGGCGCCGAACGCGAAGAACTGCGCCAAGCCGCCCAGCCTGTGACGGCCATCGCCGCCAGACCACCCGCACCGAGCAGAACAGTTCGTCGTTTCATGCTGACATCATACCGTCTCACTCTACAATGCTGCGGGGAGAATGTTCATGCATCTGCATATTTTAGGTATCTGTGGCACTTTCATGGGAGGGCTCGCGCTGATTGCACGTGCGGCCGGCCACCGTGTAACAGGCTGCGATGCGGGCGTCTACCCACCCATGAGCACTCAACTGCGTGAGCAGGGCATTGATTTGCTTGAGGGCTTTAAGCCCGAGCAACTCAACCTGAAACCCGATTTGTTTATCGTTGGTAATGTCATATCGCGGGGCAACCCCTTAATCGAGGCGATTCTGGACGCTGGCCTGCCCTATATTTCGGGCCCCCAATGGCTCGGTCAGCATATTCTGCAAGGCCAGCACGTGCTTGCCGTTGCGGGTACGCACGGCAAAACCACGACCAGCTCAATGCTGGCCTGGATTTTGCAACAAGCCGGGCTCAAACCAAACTTTTTAATTGGTGGCGTCGCACCGGGGCTCGAAGTCTCGGCCCGCTACCAAGCCGACTCGTCGCTCTTTGTGATCGAAGCTGACGAATACGACACCGCGTTTTTTGATAAGCGCTCAAAGTTTTTGCACTATCGCGCGCGCACAGCGATTCTGAATAATCTTGAGTACGACCACGCAGATATTTTTCCTGATCTCGCCGCGATCGAAACTCAGTTTCATCATCTGCTGCGCACGGTTCCCCGCACGGGGCTCGTGATTGCCCCGGCCCAAGATCAGGCGCTTGCCCGTGTGCTCGAGCGGGGCTGCTATAGCGAAGTCACGACGACAGGAGCAATCACTGGATGGCACACGCGCACGGTTGACGCCAGCTCGTTTGACCTCTTCAACGGCGCGCTCAAGCTTGGGCAAGTGCACTGGTCGCTGACAGGCAGTCACAATCAGCACAACGCTSTGGTCGCGCTGCTTGCCGCGGCTCACGTCGGCGTCACGCCCAAACAAAGCATCGCTGCGCTTTGCCAGTTTGCTGGCGTCAAACGCCGCCTAGAGCTGCGCGGCACCGTCAGAGGGATTAGCGTCTATGATGACTTCGCTCATCACCCCACCGCGATTCAAACGACGCTTGAGGGCTTGCGTGCCAAAGTCGGCGCGCAACGAATTCTGGCCGTGCTTGAGCCTCGCTCTAACACCATGAAACTGGGCACAATGGCGGCGCGTTTGCCGCAGGCGCTGCAGGCCGCCGATCTGGTATTTTGCTTCGGCCAAAACGAGGGCAAGCAAGGGCTTGGCTGGGAGCCTGCCGTCGTGCTGGCGGCTCTGGGTCCGCGGTTGCACGCCCACCAGCAAGTCGAGGTCTTAGTCGCGGCGCTTAATGCCCAGGCTCGGTCCGGGGATCATATCGTCATCATGAGCAACGGTGGCTTTGCAGACATTCACAACAAGTTACTTCGCGCGCTGGCGACCATTCAGACCTAGACCGCCTCACACTTTTTTGATCTGGCGTTTCAGGCTTATCGCGCCCTCTCAGTTTTTATCGGAACATTGCATGTACGTTTTATTTGAAGAAGATGGGTCTTTTAAAACCGGCCATATCCTGTCAGAGGCCGATGCCACCCTGCAAGTCGAATCCAGCACAGGCAAACGCAGCAAAATCAAGCGCAGTCATTGCCTATATAACTTTGCGACTCCTGCCCCCGAAGAATTGCTCGCGCAGGCCGACGCGCTCTCTCACGAAATTGACTTGCAGTTTCTTTGGGAGTGCGCGCCACAAGAAGAGTTTGACGTAGAAGCGCTTAGCCTGGATTACTTTGGTCACGCCCCCACTACGCTCGAAAAAACCACGCTGCTGCTGCGCTTACACAGCGCGCCGGTTTATTTTCATCGACGCGGCCGCGGACGTTACAAGGCGGCGCCAACTGAAATCCTGACCGTAGCCTTGGCCGCTCTCGAAAAAAAACAACGGCAGGCTTCGCTCACGCAAGAGTGGGCAGACCAGATGGTCGCTGGCACGCTACCCGCCGAAGTCGCCGAAATTGCTGTCAGCCTAATTACCCGCCCCGACAAAAACTCGCAAGTCTGGAAAGCGCTGGAAGCCGCTTGCGCGAGTAAACGGCAAACTCCCGAACGCTTATTGCTAAGCTTGGGCGCCTGGCCCCATGCGCTTGCGCTGCACAAGGGGCGCTTTCTGGCCACGCATTTTCCGCGCGGCACAAGTTTTGCCCCTGTGACCTTGCCGGCCGTTGGACAAGACCTCCCCCTGGCTCAAGTCGACGCTTACTCGGTGGATGACAGCACCACGACTGAAATTGACGACGCGCTGTCGGTCAGCATCCTGCCCGATGGCAACCTTCGCGTGGGCATCCACATTGCTGCGCCGGGTCTGGCGGTCACCCGCGGCAGTGCCCTTGACTTGCTGGCACGGGCGCGGATGTCTACGGTGTACACGCCCGGCGAAAAAATACCCATGCAGCCCGACGCCGTGATCGAAGCGTTCTCGCTCGATGCTGGTCGTGCCGTGCCCGCGTTGTCGTTATACGTCACCGCCAACCCACTCACCGGCGAGATTCTCGCCCACGAGAGCCGACTTGAGCGTGTTGCCGTGCGCGAAAACCTGCGCCACAACCAGCTTGACGAGATATTTACTGAAGACGCACTGGCCGACTCGACCCAAGTGTTGCCCTACAACGACTGGATGCGTCCGTTATGGCAACTGGCGTTGCAACTGGCCAAACATCGCGAACAGGCGCGCGGCAAACCCGAAAACAATAATCGCATCGAGTACAGTTTTTATATCGATGGCGACGCCAACGATCCCGCTACGCCTGTCCGTATTTTGCCTCGCCAGCGCAACGCGCCGCTTGACCGGTTAGTCGCTGAATACATGATTCTGGCGAACAGCACCTGGGGCGGYCTGCTGGCCACCTGCGGGCTACCAGGCATTTATCGCTCACAGCAGACCGGACGCGTGCGCATGAGCACGCAGGCCTTGCCGCACGAAGCCATTGGCGTGCCGCAGTACGCCTGGTGCACTTCGCCGCTGCGCCGCTATGTGGATTTGGTGAATCAATGGCAATTGATTGCAGCAATTGAGCATGGCGTCTCGGCGCCCCTGATTGCACCATTTAAACCTCGTGATGCTGATCTGTTTGCCATCATCGGGGCGTTTGAGGCACAGTATTTAGCCTGGAACGATTTTCAGAACGACATGGAAGGTTTCTGGTGCTTGCGTTGGCTGCAACAACAGCAGATCACGACTTGCACAGCAACGGTCATAAAAGAAGACTTGATCCGACTCAATGACGCACCCCTGGTGACGCGACTGGCCGGTCTGCCCCAACTTGGGCGCGGTCAACAAATCGAATTGCAAATTACCGGTGCGGACGAACTTGCGCTTGAGCTCGAAGCTCGCTACCTTAGCGTACTGGATGCCGTCGTCGAGGCCTCTGACGTGGCTGACGAGCCCGAACTCTTGAGCGTGACAGTCGACAGTGCCCTGCCAGACACCGTTGCAATGCCCGTCGCCGAGAGTTCTAATACCGTGACGACCCACCCGCCTCCTCTTGCGTAAGGTCTGCGTTGAATACTTTGCCGCTACGACACGATGCACTGACATCCCTTGAGCCCTTACGCGCGGGAGTCGGTTCGCCTCAGTTTTTGCGCTGGGCAATTTTTCTGTCGCTCTTTTTTCACGTTGCGCTACTGGCCTGGCAGCGGCAAACGGTCGCGCCCCCGCAAGCGCCTGTCTCAGAGCTTGAAATCGTAATGATGAACGCCAGCACGGAAAGCATCCCCGTCAAAGCGCAGGTGCTGGCGCAAGTCAACGTTGATGGTGGCGGCCAGGCAACCCGCGGGGTGGCCTCAAGCGAACTGCCATACGTCGGCGAGGCACCCGAAGCGGTTGTGCTTGAACGTCTGGTCAAGCAGCGCTTGCAGCTCGAAGCTGCGCAACAACAATTACTGATGCAATTAAAAGCCGCGCAACAGGCCGCCGACGGTCGTCCAACCGAGCAGTTTTTAAAAGACGCTCAACAACCCGGACAAGACGAACGCGATCAAGAGCAAGTCCTGCTAAACAACTCGCTGACTGCATTAGCAGAGCAGGTACAACAGTACAATCAACGCCCCCGTAAGCTCTTTGATGCGCCGTCCGCACAACAGGCACGCTTCGCCGAATATATCAACCAGTGGCGCCAGCGCGTCGAGCAAATCGGCACCCAACAGTATCCAACCGGCACCGACGGCAAGGCCTACGGCTCAGTGCAAGCCAGTCTGACGATTCGTTCAGACGGCGTACTCACCGATATCAATATTGACCGGCCGTCAGACAAGGCCCTGCTGAATCAGGCGGTGCGGCGCATCGCGCAACTCGCCTCACCCTTCGCGCCGTTTCCTGGCGAGATGGCTAAACAAGTCGATCAGATCGTGCTGACCCGCACCTGGCATTTTGTCGACGGAACCCTACAGGCGCGTCAACCATGACCACAACCTCGTCCACACCCGCCGCTGTTTCTGGCGCGATCAGCCACCCCGCGCGCTGCGCGGTGCTTGGCAACCCGGTGTCACACAGCCGGTCGCCGGCCATTCACCAACAGTTCGCGCTGCAAACAAAAATTGCCTTGCTCTACGAGCGCATCGCTCCCGCCGTGGATCAGTTCGAACCGACCGTCACTGCTTTTTTTAACGCGGGCGGCAGAGGGTTGAACGTCACCGTACCCTTCAAACTCGAAGCCTGGCAGCTTGCGCGGGCGAACTTAAGTGTGCGGGCGCAATTAGCGCAAGCTGTGAATACGCTTTGGCTCGAAGGTGGCGCCCTGCATGGTTGCAACACCGACGGTATTGGTCTGGTCACAGACTTGCAACGCTTGGCCTTGCCCTTAAAAGACGCCCGCATCTTAATGATCGGTGCGGGGGGCGCGGCGCGCGGCGTGCTAGGGCCTTTGCTTGAGGCAGGCTGCGCGCAGTTGCACATTGTTAACCGCACGCCTGCGCGCGCGCACGCGCTCGTGAACCAGTGGCCAGATCTCCACGCAGTGCAAACCAAACGACTGTCGGCTGGCAGTCTGAGCGAGGCCGCCAGCAAGCAGGGTTGGGATTTAGTTTTGAATGCGAGCGCCAGCAGCCTGAGCGAGGCGGCGCCTGAGGTGCCCTCTGGGCTCTACGCGGCGGGCGGATGCGCCTACGACTTGATGTATGCCGCTCGGCCTACCACTTTCATGGTTCAAGCTCAGGCCGACCAGGCGCAACATACGCACGACGGGTTGGGGATGCTAGTCGAGCAAGCCGCCGAAAGCTTTTATCTCTGGCATGGCGTACGACCCGAAACCACTCCAGTGTTACGCTTGATTCGCGCAGAGCTTGATGCCTCGCGCGAGGCATTACACTAGTATCATGCGCACCGCCCGTCGTTACCTCGCCCGCGAAATTTATCGGTCCACCTCGGTGGTACTGCTTGCCTTGCTTGGCTTATTCATGTTTTTTACACTAGTCGACGAGCTCGATAGTGTCAGCAGCAAATTTCCGCTGACCGCCCTGTTTTATTTACAGGCGCTTTCCATTCCCACCCGACTCTACGACCTACTCCCCATTGGCTTGCTGATTGGTGCGATCTTAGCGCTTGCTGGCCTGGCACAACGCAACGAACTCGTGATTTTGCGGGTGTCTGGCGTTAGCGGCATGGGTTTGTTAAAAATGCTGTGGCTCATCTCGATCCCCCTCGTGTTGGGGGCTACGATCCTTTCAGAGCTCATCACCCCGATTGCCGAGATCAAAAGTAGTGAGGCTAATTTGCTGATGCGCGGTCGTGTCGAGGGCGGACGCCTGGCAAGTGGCTATTGGTTTAAAGAACCAACCGAAGGAGGTGGCACACGCGTCATTAATATCGGTCGCCTGCTCACCTCGGGTAATGCCGCAGACCTGCGGCTGTATGAGTTCCCTGACGGCACAGCACTGTCCTTGATGTCAACGGCAGAGTCAGGACGGTTTGTTGACGGGCAATTACTGATGCAAAACGTTACCGAGACACGCATCTCGCCTGAAACCAGAGCAGTACTCGCCGACGCCAAGGTTTCTGAACGTCCGGTCGTAGTCAAAGAAAAAATCGCGTCTCGCCAGGTCCAAACCACGCTCACCGCCGAGCGCTTGGTTGCCCGCATCCTGACGCCCGAACGCATGACGCTTAAAGCCTTACACGACTACATCCAATACCTTGAACGCAATCAATTGCAATCTGATCGTCAAGTGGTTGCGGTCTGGCGTAAACTGGCTTACCCGTTTACCTTGGTTGTGATGCTAACGATCGCAGCACCTATTGGGTTTATGCAAACACGGCGCGGCGGGGTAGGCGCAAAAGTTTTTTTAGGCATTCTGATTGGCACTGGCTTCTTTATGATCAACCAACTGGCGCTCAATGTTGGCTTGCTTTATAAGTGGCCGCCGATTGTCACCGCTTTGCTGCCAAATATCATGGCGATACTACTGGCGCTGACTGCAATTTTCGCGATGGAACACCGTAACGCCATCATCAGCAAAACCTTCGGTGTCTGGCTAGGACGAAAATCTGCCGTATGAGTATGCACAGCATCTGGATGGTTGGCGATATACAGGGCTGTTGCTCTTCTCTTGACGAACTTTTAGCGCACCCAGAAATCGACCAAGAACCGCTGGCGCGCTTTTGGTTCGCAGGCGATCTGGTAAACCGGGGTTCACAGTCGCTGAAGACCTTGCGACGCTTAATGGCACTTGAAAATCGTAGCATCGCCGTCTTAGGTAATCACGATCTACATTTGCTGGCGGTAGCTGCAGGCGTGCGGCAATTAGGTAAAAACGACACCTTACATGAGGTGCTTGAAGCCCCGGATGTCGAGGATTTGATCAACTGGTTGCGTTGGCGTCCGATGGCCCACTTCGAGTTTGGTCACCTCTTGGTGCACGCTGGCGTACTTCCTAAGTGGGATGTGTCTAAAACGCTTTCGCTGGCCAACGAGGTCGAGCAAGCCTTGCGCAGCCCGAACTGGAAAAAAACCTTACAGAAAATGTATGGCAACGACCCCGATCACTGGAAAGAAGGCCATACCGGAAGCAAGCGTCTGCGCGTCATCATCAACGCCCTCACTCGTATGCGCTTGTGCACGACCAACGGGCATATGCTGCTCGCGCTTAAAACTACGCCTGAACAGCGCGGCGAGGGCTTGATGCCCTGGTTTGAAATTCCTAAACGTGCCACGCAAGACGTGACCGTCGTCTTTGGTCATTGGTCGACACTGAAGCTCATGTTGCGCGAGAACGCGATTTGCTTAGATACCGGTTGCGTCTGGGGTGGCGAACTCACCGCGGTTCGCCTGCAAGACCGTCGTCTCGTACAAATTGTCTGCCCGCAAAGCCTGGTGCCGGGTGGCAATTAGTTTCAACTAAACCACTCCAGCATAATCGAATTCGTTTGCTCAGCCGCCTCATACTGCACCCAGTGACCGATCTCAGGCAGAATGATTCCTTTGCGATTGGCGTGAGGCTCAATCATGTTTGTCATCATATATTCGGGGTCGCACGTAATATCGTGAGCCCCCCACAGAATCAAAGTTTTACCGTTGTAATCATCCAGCGCGGGTCCAAGCAAGCCACGGCCAGAAATCCCGCGGCTACGAAACCGTGTTTGCACGCACGAATAAGTATGGATGTCGAGCGCAAACGCATCAATCGCCTCGTCGGCATACAGCATGTGCGCCCATAAATTAAAACGCATCGCCTCGCGTAACTCTTCGTCGGTCACCGCGCGCTTCCAGTTCACTAACTCGCCGCGTTCGCGTCTTGGCCCGCCGTGACCGCCGGGCCCGAGCAGGGCTAAACTTTTAACTGGCGCCCCTTGCGCGGCCAGGTTCGCCGACACCAAACCACCAAACGAAAAGCCCGCAAGCTGGAACGGCGTATCGGCACCCAGCAACTGGCTGATACTTTGTGCCGTGACGGCGATCATGTCTCCAAACTCGCCAAAATGCGGATCGCTCGAATCGCCATACCCAGGCAAGTCGACCACAAACACCGAGAATTTTTGCGCCAACGCATCAATATTACGCGCCCAATGCATCCAACTGCCATGGCCGCCATGAATCAACAGCAGAGGTTCGCCCGAGGCGTCTCCAAACTGCCGCCAACTGACCTGATGAGCGTCCACGTCAACCGAGTGGAGAACCGCACGTTGCTCGTACTGCTCAATCCAAGCCTGCGTATTGGGATCGTTCCATTGTGTCATGTCGTTGGCCTCCGTTGTTTTGCTATCGTTTTAGCCCACCGAGCGGGGTGACGCCAAGCGATTTTGTCGGTTTAGGGTCCAGCCAGTGAAAATAACACCTCGAACGAAAAAACCGCTCACCTCAAACCTCTGCTCTCGCCAGCCAGCCGCTAAGTCGCATAAAATAAAAATAAATCTTAAAGCAAGATAATAGCTGCCAGCCACTTAACTTTAGAAGATCCCCTTCACCATGATTATTGATGTTCACGGTCATTTCACAACCACGCCGCCGCAAGTCGCACAGTTTCGCACTGAGCAAATCGCCGAATTTGACCGTACCGGACGGGCGCCCACCATGCCCCCGCCCGCAGTCACTGACGCCGAGATTCGTGACGGCATTGATAACAATCAACTTCGCATCATGCGCGAGCGTGGCATTGATCTGACGATTTTTTCACCACGCGCAGTAGGCATGGATCACCACCGCGGTAACGAAGCGACCAACGTGATCTGGGCGCGCTACAACAACGAGATTATTCATCGAGTTTGCACCCTGTACCCGACGGATTTTGTCGGCGTCTGTCAGCTTCCTCAGGCGCCCGGCGTCGCACCAGGGGCACGCGTCTTTGAAGAGCTTGACCGCTGCATCAACGAGCATGGGTTTATTGGCGCAAACATCAACCCCGATCCCACCGGCGGACACTGGAGCGACCCGCCGCTCTGGGATAAAAAATGGTGGTACCCGCTTTACGAAAAGATGGTGGCGCTCAATATTCCGGCCATGATTCATGTCAGCGGCTCGTGTAATCCGCACTTTGACGCAGTGGCAACACACTACATCAATGGCGACACCACGGCGTTCGTACAGTTCATGACCTCGGATATTTTTAAAGATTTTCCGACCCTTAAATTTATTATCCCGCATGGCGGTGGCGCGGTACCCTATCATTGGGGTCGCTATCGCGGACGTGCGCAAGACATGGGCTTACCACCCCTTGAGCAAAAAGTTTTAAATAATGTGTTCTTTGATACCTGCGTGTACCACCAGCCCGGTATCGACCTGTTGTTAAAAGTGATCCCTACAAAAAATATTTTGTTTGCCTCTGAAACGGTTGGTGCCGTACAGGGCATTGATCCGCTGACCAATTTTCATTTTGATGATACCAAGCGCTACATCGATGCTTCGCCTTGCGCCGATCTGAAGCAAAAACAGCATATTTTTTCTAACAACGCGCTTGGGGTGTATCCTCGTTTGCGCGCACATCCAAGCTGTCAAACCTGCGTTTAACAACCTACTCAGGCGACGCAAAATCAACACGCGTCAGGTGCGCGTCAAATATTTTTTTGTCCCACCACCTTACCGATCGCAAGGCGCGCCGAACGACCTAGTTCGGCGCGCGATGGTGCAGTTTGGGCAGCGGCCTCAAGGATAGGTGAGAGAAAATGGACTTCGATCGACAGCCCACTGTTGCTTAGCACTTTCCACAAACTATTTAGCAAAGTCTGCTCACCCACGAAGGCGGCCACGTCGCTACGTGCACCATGCTGAAAATACAATAACGCTAAGGGTTGAATCTGCACCGCCGCTTTGCGCGCGGGTTCAAACAGATTTGCATAAAATGGCAGCAAATCAAACCCGGTCGACGTGGTGCCCTCAGGAAACAAGCCAACCACCTGGCCGCGCGCAAAATGCGCCTGTACCGACAGACCCACATGGTGCACCGCTTGACGCGACGTACGTTCAATAAAAATCGTACCGGCCCCGGCCACCAACCAACCTAAAACAGGCCAGTTACGGATCTCGCTTTTAGCAATAAAAGCTGTTGCCCGGACCGCATTCAAAGCAAAAATATCCAGCCATGAAATGTGATTGGATACCCACAATACGGGCTGCGACAGTGCGGGGGCGCCTCGAAGCACCAAACGCACGCCGCACAGCGCCAGCAAGATTCTTGACCAGTGTTTTTTTAACCAGAGTCGAACCGACAGGCTCACGAACAAGTAAACCACACCGGTCATCAACAGACCGCACAATATCCACAGGCTGACCAACGTCGCCCGRAACGCAAACCGCCAGAACTTCAACCAGCAAGCTCCCAGGCGACTTGACCGCGCACAACCGTCATGCAAACCCGCCCCGGCAGTTCGATGCCCAAAAAGGGCGTGTGCTGACTTTGACTCAAAAGCGCTTCGCGCGTCACCTGCCAGAAAGCGTTTTGATCGACCACACATAAATCTGCCGGTGCACCAACACTCAACTGGCCAGCCTGCGCGGCTTGTGCGCAAGCTCCTGCTAGGACCCGCCCCGGACCACTGGTCACACGAGCAAGCGCTTGGGACAGCGGCACCTTCGCGTCGACCGCCCACTTGAGCGTGAGCGACAGCAATAACTCGAGCCCAGTTGCTCCGGGTTCAGCTTCGGCAAACGGCAGCATCTTGCCATCATCATCCACGGGCGTGTGATCTGAGCACACGACGTCAATCGTGCCATCGGCCAGCGCAGCGCGAATCGCCTCGCGATCGCGTTGACCGCGCAAAGGCGGGTCTAAGCGAAAATTACTGTCGTAATAACCAATGTCGACATCGATTAAGTGCACCTGATTGGCAGACACGTCACAGGTCACAGGCAAGCCTTCACGCTTAGCCGCACGCACCAACTCAATGCCGGCAGCAGAAGACAAGCGGCAAATATGCAAGCGTACTGCGCAAGTTCGCTGCAACTCAAACAAGGTGTTTAACGCCACGGTTTCAGCCTGTACTGGAATACCCGGCAAGCCAAGACGCGAGGCATAGGCGCCACTTGCGGCCACACCAGAGCCCGATAACCACGGGTCTTGTGCACGTAGCCACAACATAAAATCAAAGGTGCGCGCGTATTGCATCGCGCGTAACAAGACGTTCGTGTCGACCAAGGGAGCATCGGCCTGCGAAAACGCCACACAACCGGCTTCAGTTAACTCAGCCATCTCGGTGATGACCTCGCCCTTTAGACCGACGGTCATCGCACCCAACGGATACAAATTGACCTGATCGAGTTGACGCGCGCGATGCTTGAGCATTTCGACCAGGCCCGGTTCGTCAAGCGTGGGGTCGGTGTCTGGCGGCAAGACTAAGCTCGTAATGCCTCCGGCAAGCGCTGCACGCATTTCGGCCTCGAGAGTGCCACGATATTCGAACCCAGGTTCGCGCAGACGTGCTGCCAAATCGACCAAACCCGGAATGACCAGTTTGTTTTTTGCGTCGATGACACGCTCGGCCTTAAAGCCAGCCGGCGCCAAATCAAACGCGGCGATTTTTCCCTGACTGATAAAAACATCCGCCACGCGATCTACACCATTTGCTGGGTCGATTACCCGACCATTTTTGAACTGTAGGTTCATGCCGAGGCTCCTGCGACAATACTCATCACCGCCATTCGCACTGCGATGCCGAAGGTGACCTGACTTAAGATGACAGACTGCTTGCCATCCGCCACTGCTGAGTCGATTTCAACGCCACGATTCATCGGACCTGGGTGCATCACGATGCAGTCTGGCTTTGCCAGGGCGAGTTTTTCTTCAGTAAGACCATAATGTTTGAAGTACTCGTGCGACGAGGGCAACAACGCGCCGCGCATGCGCTCACTTTGTAAGCGCAACATGATGACGACATCGACGCCTTTTAAGCCCTCGCACATGTCCGTAAACACCCGCACGCCCATCTGATCTAAGCCACTTGGCAGCAACGTCAACGGCGCGATTGCCCGCACTTCGGCCACACCAAGCGTCGTCAAGGCATGAATATTCGAACGTGCCACGCGCGAATGCAGCACATCGCCCACCACCGCAACCGTCAGATTAGAAAAATCTTTTTTAAAGTGCCTGATCGTATACATGTCTAGCAGCGCTTGAGTCGGATGCGCGTGGCGCCCGTCGCCCGCATTGATCACGTGTACATGCGGCGCCACGTGTTGCGCAATCAGATAAGGTGCGCCGCTGGCCTCGTGACGCACGACAAACAGATCAGCCTGCATAGCCGATAAGTTCGCGATCGTATCGAGCAGCGTCTCGCCCTTTGCAGCTGACGACACATTGATATTTAAATTAAAAACATCGGCCGACAGACGCTTAGCCGCGATTTCAAAAGTCGTACGGGTACGTGTTGAGTTTTCAAAAAACAGGTTGAAGACACTTTTGCCGCGCAACAGCGGTACTTTTTTGACATCGCGATCGGCCAGCGGCACAAATGTTTGCGCCGTATCAAGAATGTGCGTCAGAATCGCGCGCGGCAACCCTTCGGTTGTAATTAGATGGGTGAGTTCACCATGGCGATTCAGTTGAGGATTGCGCATCAGATCTCCTTGGGTTCGATCGTCAAGACCAGCCGGTCGTCGTCTGTTTGCGCGAGTACCAGCGTACCCACGGGCGCGGGGTCAACCACGCCCCCGATAGCCGCCGCGGCGATCGGCAGTTCGCGCCCGCCACGATCAATCAAAACCGCCAGACAAATTGAGGCGGGGCGGCCGTAGTCAAATAGTTCGTGCATCGCGGCGCGAATCGTACGGCCGGTATAAAGCACATCGTCGACCAGAATCAAGTGCTTATCAGTGACCGGAAACGAAATATCAGACGGTAAGACCTGGCTATGCAAGCCAATCTTGTCAAAGTCATCGCGATAAAAACTGATATCAAGCGTGCCGTAAGGCTGCACCAACTTGAGATCGCGATGCAGCCGGGCAGCCAGCCAGGCCCCGCCAGAATGAATGCCGACAAGATGCACTTGCTGAGCTGGCAGCGTTTGCACGACTTGTCTGACTGCGCCCAAGAGCGTAGCGTAAAGAGTTTCTGCGTCTGGCAGTGTCGCGGGGGTATAGGCTGGCGGCTGTTGTGACATGGGGCGGGCCTCAGGGGTGCGCATCGAAATAGCGTTGCAGAATAATAGCCGCTGCGACGGCATCGTCGGGTGCATGACCCGTTATTTCTTGGGCTTCGACACTTGAACCTCGCTCGTCAATCAACACGACCGGGATCCCATAGCGCCCTTCGAGTTGCCGGGCGAAGCGGCGGCAGTGTTGTGACGCATATTGCTCAGAGCCGTCAGTCGCTAACGCCAGACCGACAACAATGCGTTCAGGCCGCCAGGTGTCGATCAAGGCTGTAATGCGGGCAAAACGACCGACTCGGGTCGGTTCAAGGATTAAATCGAGCGCGCGAGCCTGCTTTAAAAGAGTGTTTCCGAGGGCAACGCCTAATTTTTTGGCGCCATAATCAAAGGCCAGAAGGGTCTCTTCAGGCATGCCCCGCCGCACCCGTAAGCATAATGGGATCGATGCCCAGCAACTTTAAAGCTGCTGGGTAGCGCAATTCGGGGAGCGTAGCAAAGATGATCTCGGTGTCAGCCGCGACGTTGAGCCAGGCGTTTTGCGCCAGTTCGTTTTCAAGCTGCCCGGCGCCCCAACCCGCATACCCAAGCGTCACCAGTATTTTTTCGGGGCCCTTGCCCGCCGCCACGTCTTGCAAGACATCGCGCGAGGTGGTGAGTGCCAGCCCACCGAGCTTAATGCTTGAGCTGTACTCGCCTCGCGGCGTGTGCAATACAAAACCTCGGTCGGTTTGCACCGGGCCGCCAAAAAACACGGGGTTGGTCTGAAAGGGATCGATTTCGAGCTTGAGATCGATTTTTTCGAACAGACTATTCAACGACAGATCAGTCGGACGGTTGATCACAAGTCCTAACGCACCTTTGGGGCCGTGTTCACAGACATAAATCACGGTTCCGGCCAATTCGCCGCCAACCATCCCCGGCATCGCCATCAAAAACTGATTTGACAGGTCAAGCGCGAAGTCTGGCGGGCTCACTGCAGAATTTTTGAAGTCTTGCGTCATTGCGCGGCACCTTTTTGGAAAGTAATACTTAGACTTCCATCATTTCAAAATCTTCTTTGCGTGCACCGCACTCTGGACAAACCCAATTTGGGGGCACGTCTTCCCACTTGGTTCCTGCGGCAATACCCTCTTCGGGCAAACCAGTTTCTTCATCATAAATCCAACCACAAATTAAACACATCCAGGTACGCATAGCTCTCTCTTGGGTAAGGCCCGATGACTTGGCGACAATCGCCGAGCAAAAACGGTTGTTCTCATACAATGGGGTCAATCTTACCGAAACCAACCACTCGGTGTCTGTTTATTACCTGCCCATTTGACATGAACCCATCAAATTCGACTCCGATTGTTCTAATTTTTGGCCCTTTTGACCCGACCGGCTCTGACGGGCTGCCCGCCGATGCGATCACCTGTGCTGCACTCGGTGGCCATGCCTTAAGCACCCTCACCGCCATCACGATTCAAGACAGTGCCCAGACCGAGACGGTTTTGCCCTGTCCGCCCGAGCAAATCGATGATCAGGCGCGTTGCTTGCTTGAAGATATTCCCGTGCTGGCGATCAAAGTTGGGCAATTATCCTCCATCGAGTCTGCCAGCGCCGTGGCGCAGATCGCTGCCGACTACAGCCAAGTGCCACTCGTACTGCATCTGGGCCAACAAGAGATCGATACTGAAGAACCCTCCGAAGACGAAGACGATGTTCAGGACCTGATTCAGGCCGTGGTCGAGCTYTTAGTGCCCCAGGCGCACGTGGTAGTCGTTGATGGCAAACGTCTGGCGCAATGGGTCAACGAGGATGTGCTCGAGGCCTCGGGGCAGTCTGCCGAGCCACAGGCCTTACGCGCCCTGGGTGCAAACTGGGTGTTGGTGATCGGCAATCAGCAGCGCCCCGGGCACCAGGTCAATATTTTGGTGGGTCCAAAAAATGAAACCATTTCATGGCCCTGGGTCGCCCCGCCTGAGCGCTTGCGAGACTCTGGCGGTCTGATTGCAGCCGCTCTGGCGAGCCTATTGGCGCAAGGCCTTGAAGTGCCCGACGCAGCGCAGCAAGCCTGTTCGCACGCAGAACGTGCGTTGTCGCAATCTTTTCAACCCGGCATGGGCAACAAAATTGCCCGCCGCCTGGTTGTGGGGGCTTGACCCATGACTGAAAAAAACGTCCGTCCCCCAGCGCTCCGATTCACTCCAGGGCTCTACGGCGTCACACCCGAATGGAACGACGCCAGCAAACTTGAAGCCGCGGTACGTGCGGCGGCGCGGGGCGGTATGCGTGCGCTGCAATTTCGGCACAAATCCACTGATCGCGGCCTGCGCAAAGAATTAGCGCAGGGCCTGGCCACGCTCTGTCGCGAACTAGGCGTCACGTTTTTTATCAATGATGACTGGCGTCTGGCGCTTGAGTTGCGTACGGATGGCGTTCACCTGGGGCAGCACGACGACTCACCCGAGCGGGTGCGCGCCGAGATTGGCCCCGTCATGCTGTTAGGCGTCTCGTGTTACGCCAGCCCGCAACTCGCGCAACAATTGCTGCAATACGATGTCGCTTACGTAGCGTTTGGCGCGATGTATTCGTCGCAGACCAAGCCTCTGGCACCGCCCGCAGCACTAACGGTTTTGCGCGACGGGCGTTTATTGTGCGAGCGCTATGCCGCCCCGCGCCCGGCTGTCGTCGCGATTGGCGGTATCGGCCGGCAACACGCGCAAACCTTAGCGCAAGCCGGCGCCGACTCGATCGCTGTCATCGGCAGTTTGTTTATGGCCCCCGACATCGAAGCCGCGGCGCGCGAACTGTCTGAACCTTTTTCTTCACTTTTTTAAGCGGATCTTTTCTCATGTCTCGCAACGCTGAACTCTTTGAACGCGCCTGTCTTAGCATCCCGGGTGGCGTGAACTCACCTGTACGCGCGTTTCGCTCGGTGGGTGGCACGCCGCGTTTTGTGGCGCGCGCCCTCGGCCCTTATTTTTGGGATGCTGATGACAAACGTTACATTGATTACATCGGCTCTTGGGGCCCCGCCATCTTGGGTCACGCTCACCCCGAAGTCGTCAAGGCCGTGCAAGAGGCCGCTGTGCATGGCCTGTCGTTTGGCGCGCCGACCGAGGCTGAAATTGAAATCGCCGAAATGCTGATTGCACGACTGCCTTCGCTTGAACAGGTGCGTCTGGTCAGCTCAGGTACAGAAGCCACCATGACGGCAATTCGCCTGGCACGTGGCGCAACAGGTCGCAACAAAATCATCAAATTCGAAGGTTGTTATCACGGTCACGCCGACAGTTTGCTGGTCAAAGCGGGTTCTGGACTACTCACTTTTGGTAACCCAACTTCGGCTGGCGTACCACCCGAATTTGTCGCGTACACCCTCGTGCTCGATTACAACGATAGCGCCGGCGTGAAAGCTGCGTTCGCCACCCACGGCAAAGACATTGCCTGCGTCATTGTCGAACCGATCGCTGGGAATATGAATCTGATCAAACCGATCGCGGGGTTTCTTGAAACGCTGCGCAGTGAATGTACCGCGCATGGTGCGTTGCTAATTTTTGATGAGGTTATGACAGGCTTTCGCGTGGGCCCGCAAGGGGTACAAGGCTTGACTGGCGTCACGCCTGACATCACAACACTGGCCAAGGTCATTGGCGGGGGCATGCCAATTGGCGCCTTCGGCGCGAGCGCCGAGATCATGAAAAACATCGCTCCTCTGGGGGGGGTGTATCAGGCGGGCACCTTGTCAGGCAACCCTGTCGCCGTGGCGGCTGGTATCACAACACTTAAGCTGTTGGCCAAACCTGGCTTCTATGAGGGCCTTGGCGCCCGTACGCATGCACTGACCGAGGGCTTGACCGCCGCGGCACGCATGCACGGTATCCCCTTTTGTGCAGATGCAGTAGGCGGTATGTTTGGCATCTATTTTTCAAATACCGTACCAACTACGCTCGAAGAAGTTTCTGCCAGCAATATCGAAATGTTTAAAGTTTTTTTTCACGCCATGCTTGACGAAGGCGTGTACTTCGCGCCCTCGGCTTACGAGGCGGGCTTCGTTTCGGCCACGCATACCGATGAGGTGATTGCGGACACGGTCGCAGCAGCGCAGCGGGTGTTTGCCAAACTCGCGTGAAAAGATCTGCCGACCGGCACACACCCAAACGCTTACACCCCAAGGTAACGTGCCCAAACGGCGCGGTCGGCGTTTAGCTCGGCTGAGTTGCCTTGCCAGACCACCCGACCTCGCTCAAGAATCACGTGGCGATCCGCAAGTTTAAGTAAACGTTCAAGATACTTATCAATCACCAAAATCGTTTGGCCTTCCTGGCGTAAACGCGCCAGACACCGCCAGATTTCTTCGCGTACCAAAGGAGCCAGGCCCTCGGTCGCTTCATCAAGCACCAACAAGCGAGGGTTAGTGACCAAGGCGCGGCCAATCGCCAGCATCTGCTGCTCGCCGCCCGACAACTGATTGCCCATATTACCCGCTCGCTCGCGCAAACGCGGAAATATCTCGAACACGCGCTCGGCATCCCATTGCCGCACGCCAGCCGCGTTACGTTGCGCGGCAAAAGCCGTCAGGTGCTCACGCACCGTCAAATTCGGAAAGCACTGGCGCCCCTCGGGCACAATCGCCAACCCTAGGCGCGCGATACGATCGGTTGACCAGGCGCTGATCTCTTGCCCATCGACCTGTAACGAGCCCGCTCTTAGCGGCACTTGGCCAAACAGGGTGCGCACCAAGGTGGATTTTCCCATGCCGTTGCGACCTAACAGCGCCACCACTTCACCGGCGGCAATCTCTAGCGAAACATCAAAAAGTACCTGACTCAAGCCATAGCCGCTTTGAATGTTTTTGATGCTTAGCATTCGGCACCCTCATCACCCAAATAGGCTTGCCTGACGGTCTTGTTTTCACGAATCTCGAGGGGCGTGCCCGTGGCGATTATTCGGCCAGAGACCAAGACTGAAATTCGATCAGCTAAGCGAAAGACCGCTTGCATGTCGTGCTCGACCAGAAGCATCGCCGCACGGCCGCGCAACGACTCAATCAATTCAATCAAGCGCAAGGTCTCATCTGGCCCCATACCCGCCATCGGCTCATCCAAAAGCAGTACCGAAGGGCCTGCCGCCCAGGCTAGGGCAAATTCAAGCTTGCGTTGCTCGCCATGAGGTAACGTGCCTGCGGGCAACGCCCAAAGCGAAGCTTCGATTGAGCACTCTTGCGCCAGTGCTTGTGCCGCTTCGCGCAAAGCGCAGTCGCGTGCGCGTGCGCGCAGAAAACTGAAATGCCCCCCTTGACGAGCTTGCACCGCCAAAAGCAAGTTTTCAAATACCGAGCTCGTTTGGAAAATATTCGTCACTTGATAAGAGCGAGACAGACCCGCCGCCACGCGTTGCTGCAAGGACGCTCGCGTGACCGTGCGTCCATTAATCGACAGGCTTCCGCTGTCGGCGCGTACCGCACCCGACAAGACATTAATCAGGGTAGATTTACCCGCGCCGTTAGGGCCAATCAACGCATGAATCTCACCGGGTCGTACGGTTAACGACACCTGATCGCAAGCCTGCAGGGCGCCATAGCGCTTGGAGAGTTCTTTTGCCATCAACGCCGGAACCCGCTCAGACGACGTCATCCTGTAGCCTCGCTCGGTATCCGGGCCTTGTCTGTTGAGGTTTGCCCAGCGAAAACGCCCGCCAGCCCGCGGGGCGCAAACAAGACAATCACCAGCAACAAAACACCGAGCGGCAAATGCCAATAGTCGGTATACAGTCGCAAAAACTCTTCAAGCACAAGCATGACCGCGGCGCCCATCACGCCGCCAAACCGCAGGCCGATACCGCCCACAATCACCATGATGATGAAGTTGGCCGACGCCGTCCAATGCATCAAACTCGGAGACACAAACAAGTTATGGTTGGCCAGCAAAGCACCTGCCAGACCCGCCAACGCCCCCGCAAACACAAAAGCCACCAACTTAATACGCAGCACCGGATATCCCAGCGCGTGCATGCGCGTTTCGTTCTCGCGGATACCTTGTAAGGCCTGACCAAAGCGGGCCTCTGTCAGGCGATGCATGAGCCATAAGCAAGCGGCGACAAGGCCCAAGACCAAATAATAAAACTGAGTATCGTTGGCCAAACTCAAACCAGGCAGCGTTGAGGGAGCAGACAGATTGATGCCGTCTTCTCCACCGTATTGACGCAAGGAAATAAAAATATAAAAGACCATTTGCGCAAAGGCAAGCGTGATCATAATGAAGTACACGCCGCGCGTACGCAGCGAGATTGCGCCGATCAGCAACGCCAACGTGCCCGCCACTAAGATAGCTGCGGGCCAGGCAAGCAACGCTGAGTTCACGCCCTGCGCCGACAAAATCGCCACCACATAAGCACCCGCGCCAAAAAAAGCCGCATGACCCAGGGCAACCATCCCGCCATAGCCCAAAATGAAATTCAAACTACTGGCGGCAAGAGCATAAATCAACACGCGTCGTACAAACGATACGTAAAACTCAAGATCTAGCGCCGGGGCAAACATAGGAAAGAGCACAAGCAAAACCAGACACAAAAGAGGCAACCAAGACAGCAACCTGCGCGAGTCGTTTAAAGGTTCTGTCATTAGCCACGCGCCGGAAACAGACCCGCCGGTCTAAATACCAAAACGATCGCCATCAACAGATAAATCGCGATCGCAGCCAGCGTTGGGCCTACGCTTGAGGCCACCGCGGGTGAAAAAAACATTTTCAACAGCGTCGGTAAGAAGGCTCTGCCAGCCGTATCGACAAAACCTACCAGCAAGGCGGCAACAAATGCGCCTCGTATCGAGCCAATGCCGCCAATGACGATACACACTAAAACTAAAATCAAAATTTGCTCGCCCATGCCCGCCTGAATGGCCGTTAACGGCCCCAGCAGCGCCCCCGCCAAAGCCGCCAAGACCGCGCCTAAGACGAACACCCCTAAAAATAAAAGCGGCACACGTACGCCCATCAAGGTTGCCATCTGGCGATTCGAGGCACCCGCGCGCACCAGGACACCCGCGCGCGTGCGGGTCACGAACAAATATAGGCCAAGCGCAACAGCCAGCCCGACTGCAATGATTAGTAAACGATAGGCCGGGTAGAGCAGGTCAGGGAACAGTCGCACGGGGCCTACCAAGCCTGCCGGCATATTCATCATGAGAGGGGCCGGACCCCAGAGCATTTTGACCACGTCATTGGCGATCAGAATGACCGCAAAAGTACCAAGCACTTGCGCTAGGTGATCGCGCGTGACGAGTTTGCGCACCAGCACCCGTTCAAGCACAAGGCCTACCAGCCCGGTCACGACCGCCGCCGTGAGCACCGCGGCCACAAAGGACCCCGTCACTTGCATCGTTTGCGCAGCCACATAGGCCCCTGCCATATAGAGCGAGCCGTGCGCCACGTTCAAAATATCTAAAATACCAAAGACCAGCGTCAGGCCTGCTGCAATCAAAAACAGCATCAAGCCAAACTGCAGCCCGTTGAGCAGTTGCTCGGCAATCAGCGTGCCGCTCATCGAAGCACCGCTTGCTCAGCCGCGCGACTTACTTCTTGCATTCGCCCACGTAGACGTCTTGATACGAGTCAAACACTTTACCCACTAGCTTGTTGGTCAAACGGCCATCGGCACCTTTCTCGACCACGCGAACATACAAAGCCTGAATCGGAAAATTATTCACGCCATACTTAAATGCGCCACGCACCGACGAAAAATCGGCCTTTTGCAGCGCTGCGATCACCGCAGCACGATCAGCCACTTTGCCACCGACGGCTTTGACCGCTGCGTCAATCGACATGATTGTGTCGTAAGCCTGCGCCGCGTACACGGTAGGATTTCGGTTGGGGTACTCTTTACGAAACGCTTGGACAAATTGTTTGTTCTGAGCGTTGTCTAAGTCGTGCGCCCACTGCGAGGTGTTGAGCATACCAATCATGGGCTCGCCCACCGCCTGAATCACATCTTCATCGGCCGAAAACCCAGGGCCCACAAGCTTGATGCTTTTGTTTAGGCCAGCAGACACAAACTGCTTAATAAAGTTAATCCCCATGCCACCCGGCAAAAAAATGTAGATCGCGTCGGGCTTGGTATCGCGAATTTGCGCGAGTTCAGCGGCATAGTCGATTTGACCGAGCTTGGTGTACACCTCTTGATTTGGCGCAAGTTTGTAACCACGCTTAAACCCATTCAGGGCATCTTTGCCAGCCGGATAATCAGGCGCCAGGATGACCATTTTTTTAAAGCCACTGTCAGCCGCGACTTTGCCTGCCGCCTCGTGAAAAGCGTCGTTCTGATAAGACACGCCAAACCAATACTCGTTGCACTGAGCGCCCGCAAACTGACTAGGGCCCGGATTATTTGACAGGTAGGGCACTTTGGCAGCAAAGACCGCTGGGCCAACGGCTAACGCAACGTTTGAACCGATCGGGCCTGTAAAAAAATCAATTTTGTCGCGCTGAAGATAGCGAGTGACCAACTGCCGCGCCTGGTCGGGGTTGCCGCCCATATCGGTCTGAAGAAACTCGGCCGGTTGACCGCCAAGCTTGCCACCGAGTTGCTTAATCGCAAGATTAAAGCCGTCGCGCGCCTCGGCGCCTAATGCGGCGAACGGACCCGACAAATCATTGGCGATTCCGACCTTAATAGGGGTTTGCGCAAGCACGATCGCCGGCAGCAGCAAAGCCGCTGCTAATAGGTGTTTAAACAGACGCATGAGAAGCCTCCTTGGCAGATTGACAAACAATGATGGATGGTAGCAGGTAACTGCTATTTTGCCACCTGCGGGTTTTACGGTCAAAATAGACCTCTTTCCGGTGCTAGGTACGAATCACCGGCGAGAGTCTCGCGTCAAAGGCACCTGTCGTCAAAGGCACCTTTCGTTAAAGGCACCACTCGTTATAGGCCCAATGCCAAATGCCTCTTCCAAATGCCTCACCCCCCTCTGCGGCCGAGCGGGCCGAGTTAGACCTGCAATACAACGCCCGGGCGACTGTGCCTGACATTGCACCGATGTTGCGCGACTATGCTGAGCTTAGTGCCACGGCGCGGGCGACCCTGCCCTGCGCACTCAATGTGCCTTACGGTGAGCACGCCGACGAAACTCTGGATATTTTTTTTGCGGAGGGCCGGGCGCAGGCGCCCGTCTTGATCTACCTGCACGGCGGCTACTGGAGGCTGCTCTCTAAAGACGACTCAAGCTTTATGGCTCCTGCTCTGTGCGCTGCGGGCATGACGGTGGTCGCTGTCAATTACTCGCTGGCCCCGGGTGCCAGCCTGAGCCGCATCGTGGATCAAACGCGCCGGGCAGTCACTTGGGTGCAACGCCACAACGCGCAAACCCACGGCGACGGTCAAAACTTGATTGTTGCCGGCAGCTCGGCCGGCGGGCATCTTGCAGCAATGATCTTGGCCCGTGGCTGGCAAGAACAATATGGTTTTGACGCTCAAGGCCTCAAAGCTGCCGTCTTGCTGAGTGGCTTGTTCGACCTGACCCCTTTGGTGCACACCCACATCAACGACTGGATGCACCTGAGCCCAGACCAAGCGCGGCGCAATAGCCCCCTGTTTGCGCTACCCGACAGCGGAACGCCACTCTTGATGAGCTATGGCAGCAACGAAACCGCCGCTTTCAAGCAGCAAACACAAGATTTTTTAGCCGCTTGGCGGGCAAAAGGGTTTGAAGGCGAATACCTTGCCATGCCGGGCACGAATCACTTTGACTTGGTGTTGCACTTAAACCAACCTGAGAGCCCATTGGTGCACGCCTTGCTGCGCTTGGCGGGCTTGAACGGTGCGTCGGGTACCGACGCCTAAGCACCGACCCCACCGCAACCTCGCGCAGCGGCCTGTTGCCCCTGCCTAGACCCAAAAAAAGCGATAATCACGCATCTTTTACTTTTTAACCCACACACTCCATGGCCGTTAATCTCCATATCCCGTCTGACGACGCTGTTTACCCTGTAGCCGGTATTGAAGTCGGCGTCACGCAGGCCGGCATTCGCAAAGCCGACCGACGTGATCTCACTGTGTTTCGCTTAAGCGAAGGCACCAGCGTCGGGGGCGTATTCACCCGCAATCGTTTCTGCGCCGCCCCTGTGCTGGTCTGTCAAGCACATTTAAAAAGAGATCTGGGCATTCGCGCGTTGGTCATCAACACGGGTAACGCGAACGCAGGCACCGGCGAGCCTGGCTTAAAAGCCGCGCAGCAAACCTGTGAGGCGCTTGCGGCCTTACTCAACCTGAACAGCGCTCAGATTTTGCCCTTTTCAACCGGCGTCATTCTTGAACCCTTGCCCGTAGACCGCCTCAAAGCCGGACTCCCGGGCGCGCTGAAAGATTTAAAGGCCAACAACTGGGTGTCGGCGGCGCACGGCATCATGACGACCGACACGCTGCCAAAGATTCACTCGCAGCGCCTGAGCCTGGGTGGCAAAACAATCACCATCACAGGCATTAGCAAAGGCGCCGGAATGATAAGGCCCAACATGGCCACCATGCTGAGCTATCTGGCGACCGACGCGGGCCTTGCCCAACCGCTGATGACACAACTGTCGCGCGAACTCGCCGAGCTGTCGTTTAACCGCATCACCGTCGATGGCGACACCTCGACCAATGATTCYTTTATTGTYATGGCCACCGGCAAAAGTGGCCTGTTGATCGACAGCGCGGCGCATCCGCACTATGCGGCTCTCAAGGTTGCCTTAGCTGTTGCTGCACTTGACCTGGCTCAGAAAATCGTGCGCGACGCCGAAGGCGCCACTAAGTTTATGACCATTCAAGTTGAACAAGCCAAAACCGTCGACGAGGCGTTGCTAGTTGCCTATGCAGTCGCGCACTCACCTTTAGTCAAAACGGCTTTCTTTGCCAGCGATCCAAACCTGGGCCGTATTCTGGCTGCGATTGGCTATGCCGGCATTTTGGATTTAGATGTGCGGGGCGTCAAACTCTGGCTAGGCGACGTGTTGGTTGCCGACAAAGGCGAGCGCAATCCTGACTACCAAGAGGCCGACGGCCAGCGCGTCATGAAAGAGCCCGAAATCCTCGTGCGCATCGCGCTTGGTCGGGGCACCGTCACACAAACCGTTTATACCTGCGACTTCTCGCACGAATACGTCAGCATCAACGCAGATTACAGATCCTAATGAACCACTCAACCTCGACAGACGGCGCGGCAAGCGCCGAACTACTCACACGCGCTTTGCGTGTTTTAGCGCAACTTGAAGCCTGGCTACCACCCACCCCGCCAGCAACCGACTGGAAGGCGCTGGCGTTTCGTTGGCGCAAGCGTGGCGCCTCACATGGCTGGCTAGATGCGATCGCTCACGTGTCGCTAGTCAATGCGGCCGACCTGCAACATATTGAACGTCAAAAAAACATTATTGCTCGTAATACCCGTCATTTTATTGAAGGCAAACCCGCCAACAACGTGCTAATGACAGGCGCCCGAGGCACCGGCAAAAGCTCGCTGGTTAAAGCCATGCTGGCAAGTTATGGCTCGCAGGGTCTGCGTTTAATCGAAGTCGATAAAAGCGACTTGGCCGACTTGGCTGATATCGTTGATCTGGTCGCCGATCGCCCCGAAAAATTTATCGTGTTCTGCGATGACTTATCGTTTGAAGAAGGCGAATCCGGCTATAAAGCCCTGAAGTCGGTGCTCGATGGTTCGGCCGCCTCGGCCGGTACAAACATACTGATTTACGCCACGTCAAACCGTCGTCATCTGATGCCTGAATACATGAGCGAAAACCTACAGGCTAAGCATCAGGCCGACGGCGAAGTCCATCCCGGCGAAACCGTCGAAGAGAAAATCTCTTTGTCTGAACGCTTTGGTCTATGGCTGTCTTTCTATCCTTTTAAGCAAGACGATTATCTTGACATTGTGGCGCACTGGTTGCGCACGCTGGGCTGCTCAGAATCCAGCATCACTGAGGCACGCACCGAAGCTTTGCAATGGGCGCTTGAACGCGGCTCGCGTTCTGGTCGCGTGGCCTGGCACTTTGCGCGCGACTGGTCTGCGCGCTATGCCTGACAAAATCATCGACGTCGCAGTAGGCGTGTTGCTGCGCGCCGACGGCACCGTGTTACTGGGTAATCGGCCCGCAGACAAACCCTGGCCGGGCTGGTGGGAGCTTCCGGGTGGCAAACTCGAACCGGGCGAAACCGTCTTGCAAGCACTCACGCGCGAGTTGCACGAAGAACTGGGCATACAAGTCACAGCGGCAACCCCTTGGGTCACTTATGTCCACAAATATCCCACCACGATCGTGCGCCTTGCGTTCTGCCGCGTCACAGACTGGCGAGGCGAGCCCAAAGGCCTAGAAGGGCAAGCACTACGCTGGGTGACTTTGCAAAAGGCGCACGAGGTCGCACAACTGCTGCCGGCTACCTATCCGCCTTTGCGCTGGCTGCAGTTGCCTGAGGTGTATGCAATTTCATCGGTCGGAGCGCCAGAGCACTTAAGCGCATTTTTACAACGCCTGGATCAAGGCTTAGACAAAGGCTTGCGCTTGCTGCAATGGCGCGAGCCCGGTTGGCCCGGCGGCGCGCATGCCAACGATCTGCACGAGGCCTTACTGGTCGTGTTGGCACGCTGTCGCGCAGCAGGCGCGCGTCTGGTGGTCAACAGCGTTCACCCTGCACACTGGTGGGCACAGACCGACGGTGTGCATTTACGTGCGAGCGATGCCGCAAACTTAACGGCTCGCCCAGCTCTGGCTCAAGATTCACTGGTCGGAGTCTCTGCCCACAACCGCGCAGAGCTTACCCAAGCTCGCCTGCTAGAGGCGGATTTTGCCGTCGTGGGCCCCGTCTTGCCAACCCCCTCGCACCCACACGAACCAGGCTTGGGTTGGGCCGGCTTTGCCGAACTCAACGCACAGGCAGGTCTGCCCGTCTATGCCGTAGGCGGACAATCAGTCGCAACCCTTGCCCAAGCGCAGGCAGTTGGTGGGCACGGTTTCGCTGGGATTCGCAGTTGGGTTGCCTGAATCGTCTAAGCGTTTAAGATCTTGCGCCGACCAGCCGCCACCCAAGGCCGCAATTAAACGCAAACTTGCGCCAAACCGATTGCCCACCAGAGTAATGTAGGTACGTTCATTATTCAGCGCTGTCGTTTCAAGCACCGCGACGCTTAAGTAATCGATTAAGCCTTGATCGTATTGGTTGCGAGCCAGCCTGAGCGACAATCTCGCCGACTCGACCGCAAGCCGTTGCACCACTTCTTCCTGTTCAAAGACTCGCAATTGCACCATGGCATTTTCAACCTCTTGCAAGGCCGTCAATACCGTTTGCCGGTAGATCGCAGTTTGCACATCAAACTGTGCGCGCGCCTGAGCGATTTGCGCCTGACGCGCACCACCATCAAAAATCAACGCCGCAAGCTGCGGCCCGAGCGACCAAAACTGCGTGGGCGCGCTAAACCACTGCGTAAAATCGTTGCTGCGAAAACCCGTATTCGCGTTCAACGTCAAACTCGGAAACCAGGCCGCCGTGGCAACGCCGATTAACGCATTGGCTGAGGCCGTGCGCCGCTCAGCCCCCGCCACATCGGGGCGCCGCTCGAGCAGCTCTGAGGGCAAACCGACCGGCACCTGAGGTGGTAGCAGCGGCACCGCCTGAGCAGCAATCGAAAACGTCGAGGGCGCGCGACCTAGCAAAACAGCCACTGCATTTTCAGAAATCGCGCGCTGTTGCTCCAGATCAATTAACTGCGCACGTGTGCTTTCGAACTGCGTGCGCGCCACCGCCACATCCGACTGCCCCGAAATACCCGCCTGATAACGATTTTGCGTCAGCTTCCAGGCGCGCTCATACGTCTGAACAGTTGCCGCGAGCAAGCGCCTTTGTTCGTCTAAGACGCGCACCTGCAAGTAGCTTAACGCCATCGCAGTTTGTGCCGTCAACCTCGCACCCGAGACGTCTGCCGCAAGCGCGAGTTCAGTCGCGTCGGTCGATTCGATGTTTCGGCGCACGCTGCCCCAAATGTCGAGCTGCCAGATGGCCAGCGCGTTAGCGCTGTAGGTGCTGATCGACGTACTGTTCACCACCCCACCGGGACCCGTGRCCGAACCGCCGGCCCACGTGGCGCCACCCGTGGCTGACAGCGTTGGTAACAATGGCGCACGCGCACCCTGCGTAAGTGCGACGGCCTGACGAAACCGCGCCTCTGCCTGCGCGATGTTTTGGTTGGCAACGTTGAGTTGTTGCATCAGTTGATTCAGCGTGGCGTCTTCGTACATCAGCCACCAGTCGGTGCGCGGCGCGGCGGCAAGCTGGGGCTGGGCAAGCTTCCAGCCAGGGGTCTCTTTAAACTGTACGCCGACCTCAATCGCCGGACGCACGTAGTCGGGCCCGACCATACAGGCGCTCAGCAGGCTTGCGCAACCTAGACCTGCCGCAGCACGCACCAAGCGTGCACACCACACCTGAACAGAACGAAAACAAGTCATCACGTTTGAGTACCAGTAGGCAACACGACCGGTTTTGAACCAGACCAAGGCCTGCTCGCCAACCATGCCCGCAACCGATCAAGGTACAAGTAAACCACAGGAGTCGTATACAGCGTCAGTAACTGGCTAACAAGCAAGCCACCTAAAATTGTGATGCCAAGCGGCTGGCGCATTTCAACACCTGCCCCAGAAGCGAAAACTAAAGGCATGGCACCAAAAATTGCCGCACAGGTCGTCATTAAAATCGGTCTAAAGCGCGTCATACAGGCTTGGTGTATCGCCTGCGCCGCCGGCAGCCCCAGTCTACGCTGCGCCTCGAGCGCAAAATCCACCATCATGATCGCGTTCTTTTTGACGATACCGATCAACAAAAAAACACCAATTAACGCAATCAGCGTGAACTCCGTTTTTAGCAGTAACAGCGCCAATAACGCGCCTACGCCTGCTGAGGGCAAGGTCGATAAAATTGTGATGGGATGAATCGTACTCTCGTACAAAATACCCAACACAATATACATGGTGACTAACGCTCCTAAAATCAACCACGGTTGATTAGCGAGGGCACTTTGTAAAGCCTTAGCCGTGCCCTGAAAGCCGGCCTGAATTTTTTCGCTTGGCAAATTGATCCCAGCAATCGCCTGATCGATTGCGGCATTGGCTTGCCCAAGCGATACGCCGGGCGCGACATCAAACGAAATCGTATCGGCTGCTGACAAGCCTTGATGCCTGACGCTAAGCGGCGCATTATTGATCTCAAATTTGGCGACTGCCATCAAGGGCACGCGCTGACCCGTTTGGCTGAGCACATACACGTCGCGCAACGACTCAGGGTCTTGTGCGTAGCGCGGCGCCACATTCATCACCACCCGGTACTGATTGCGTTCGCCGTACATAATCGATACCTGACGTTGACTAAACGAATTGTTCAGGACATTCGAAATGCTCGCCATCGGCACACCTAGCCGCTGTGCCGCATCGCGGTCAATGCTCAAGGTCACCTGACGTCCACGATCCTCAACATCGGTATCGACATCAATTAACTCGGGCAACTCAGCAAGAGCCTTCTGCACCCGAGGCATCCACTCTTTAAGATCTTCAAGATCGCTGGCCATGAGCGTGTACTGAAAGGCAGAATTACTTTGACGTCCGCCAATCCTAATATCTTGTTGCGCCACTAAAAACAAACGTGCGCCAGGTATGCCTGACAGTTGCGGACGCAACCGCGCAATCACTTCTCTGACAGAGAGTTTTCTTTCTGCGAAAGGCTTAAGTTGAACGGCCAAAAAACTACTGTTGCTGCCACCTCTTCCGCTCGCGTACGCTGTCACCGTATTGATCGCAGGATCGCGCAACAACACCTGCCTGAATCGATCAAGCTTTGGCTTCATCGATTCAAACGAGGTGCCATCATCGGTCGAAAAAAAACCTAACATCATGCCAGTATCTTGTTGCGGGAAAAATCCCTTTGGCACGATGCTGTACAAATAAAAATTCAACCCGACCGTTGCTGCCAATAACAACATCATCAAACGGCCATGGCGCAGCGCCCAGGACAAAGAGCTTCCATACCCCTTTACGGTCAGCTCAACGCCGGCCTGAACGCCCCGCGCAAAGAACTTTAGCCACCCACTCACGTGACGTCCGAACGCACCAAGAAAGCCACCCGTTGCAGCGGTCGTAGAAGCGGCAGCCGCTRCGTTCGTTGTGCGCGGGCGACGCAACAAGTGCGCAGCCATCATGGGCGTCAGCGTAAGCGAGACCAACATTGAGATTAGTATCGCCGCCGAAAGCGTGACCGCGAATTCACGAAATAAGCGCCCCGGCAAGCCCCCCATCAGTAGAATTGGAATAAACACCGCGATCAGAGAAATACTCATCGACAACACAGTAAAGCCGACCTCACGGGTTCCGCGAAAGGCGGCACGTTGCACCGACTCGCCACGTTCGATATGACGCATAATGTTTTCAACCACAACGATCGCGTCATCGACCACAAAGCCGGTCGCGACAATCAGCGCCATCAACGACATCGTATTTAACGAATAGTCGCATAGGTACATCACGCCAAAGGTGCCGATCAAGGACACTGGTACGGCAACTGTCGGGATCACGGCCGCACGCAGGTTGCGCAAAAACACCAACACCACCATCATGACCAGCCCAATAGCAATCAGTAATGTTTTTTCAGCTTCGTACACAGACGCGCGGATGCTTGGCGTTCGATCTTGCGCGACCGAAACCGTCACATCGGCTGGTAACATCGCGCGCAGCACAGGCAGGTCTGCTCGAATCTGATCCACGGTCTGGATAATATTGGCCTTGGCTTGACTGCGCACCAATACCAAAATCGCCTGCTTAGTATTAAAGTATCCGATGTTGAACGCGTCTTCAACCGCGTCTTCCACTTGCGCCACGTCAGACAATCGCAGTGGCGCACCATTACGCCAGGCAACGATAAGTGGGCGATACTGCTCGGCCTTCCAAAGTTGATCGTTAGCCGTAATTTGCCAGCGATCGTGTTCGTTTTCGAGCAGGCCTTTTGGACGGGTTGAGTTAGCCGAGGCGATCGCCAGACGCACGGCCTCTAGGGATACGCCCGCCTGCGTTAACGCATCTGGATTGATATCAATGCGTACCGCCGGCAACGAACTGCCGCCAATTTGCACCTCGCCCACGCCTTCGACTTGCGAGAGCTTTTGCTGCACAGTCGTTGAGGCAATGTCATACAACTGCCCCTGAGACAACGAATCAGATGTGAGCGCGAGCGTCATAATCGGCGCTGAGGCGGGATTGGCTTTATTGTAAGACGGGTTGCTGYKCAAACCACTAGGCATCAGCGCGCGTGCCGCGTTGATCGCACCCTGCACGTCAGTGGCCGCGCTATTAATGTCGCGACTCAAATCAAACTGCAGCGTGATCCGCGTTTGACCTGTGGTGCTACGCGAGGTCATTTCAGACACGCCGGCAATCGTGCCAAGCGAGCGCTCAAGCGGCGTCGCAACAGTTGCCGCCATGACTTCGGGGCTTGCGCCCGGCATCTGCGCACGCACGCCAATCACCGGAAACTCGATTTGAGGTAACGGCGCAATCGGCAGCAAACTATGCGCAAGCCAACCCGCCAACACCACGCCTAGCCACAGTAAGACCGTTGCCACCGGGCGGACAATAAACGGGCCAGATAAACTCATGAGCGGTGATCCTGACTGTTGACACCGCCTCGCCACTTGCTTAACAGTCGGTCAAAAAACAAATAAATCACTGGCGTCGTAAACAACGTCAACACTTGACTGACCAATAAGCCGCCCACCATCACTAAACCAAGAGGCTGGCGCAACTCGGCGCCGGTCCCACTTGACAGCATTAACGGAACCGCACCAAACAAAGCCGCCAGCGTGGTCATCAAAATCGGTCTGAATCGTAATAGGGCAGCCTGTTCAATCGCCTGACGCGCGGGCATTTTGTGTTTGCGCTCGGCCTCGAGAGCAAAGTCGATCATCATGATTGCATTTTTTTTCACGATGCCGATTAATAGAATGATGCCGATAATACCGATCATATCCAGATCACGACCGGTGAGCGTGAGTGCCAGCAAAGCACCGATCGCAGCCGAGGGCAAGGTCGAAAGAATGGTGATCGGGTGGATGAAGCTTTCATACAAAATACCCAGCACAATGTACATCGTGATGATCGCGGCCAAAATTAAAAAGAGCGTGCTCGAGAGCGATGCCTCAAAGGCGCGCGCCGCCCCTTGAAATTCGACCTGAATGCCAAGAGGCATTCCGATATCGCGCCTGGCTTGGGTAACAGTCTTCACCGCTGCTGAAAGCGAAGCCCCGGGTGCGAGATTAAACGACACCGTCACCGAAGGAAACTGGTCAAGGCGATTGAGTACGAGCGCTGTGCGCCCCTCGCTGACCTTGACCAAACTTGTCAAAGCAATAGGCTTACCCTCAGCGGTCTTAACGTAGATCGAACCTAACGCGGACGGATCGCGACGAAACTGAGGCGCCGTTTCGAGTACGACGCGGTACTGATTTGACTGCGTAAAGATGGTTGAAATTTGTCGCTGGCCGAAGGCATCGTATAAAGCCTCGTCGATGGCTGCGGCCGATACCCCCACCCGAGCGGCAGCATCGCGATCAATGTTTATCAAGACATTGAGGCCATCGTTTTGCATATCATCGGTCACATCGACCAATACTTTTTGCGCACGTAAGCGTTCAACGAGCACAGGTACCCACTGCGCCAATAGCGCCGGGTCTACGCTCTCGAGAGTGAGTTGGTATTGAGTGCGACTGACCCGGTCTTCAACCGTTAAGTCTTGGACAGRTTGCAGATAAAACTGCAAACCAGTTACGACGCTTAACCGCTCTTGTAGGCGTCGCATTACCACAGACGCCTGTTCGGCGCGCAGGTCGTGCGGGCGTAACGCCACCTGCATTCGACCCGTATTCACAGATTCATTCACACCATCGACTCCGATAAACGAAGCGACCGTCGCGACGGCGGGATCTTGTAAGATAACTTTTACAGCCTCTTGCTGGCGTTGCGCCATCGCTGCAAACGCAAGATTTTGCGGGGCTTGCGTCACAATCTGCAACAGGCCCGTATCTTGTGCCGGAAAAAATCCCTTCGGGATCGCCACATACAAAGCTGCCGTCAGTAAAAACGTGCCAAGCGCCACAAACAAGGTGAGCGTCTGATGCTTAAACACCACCTGTAAAAAGCGGGCATAGCTTGCAATCAAAGCCTCAATTTTTTGACTGGTATAGCGGGCAAACGCGCCACCACTTTGCGGATCACCCGCGCGCAGCAGTCGCGCGCACATCATCGGCGTCAGTGTCAAAGAGATCAAGAGCGACAACAAAATTGCCACGGCCAGTGTCACCGCAAATTCTCTAAAAAGACGGCCCACTACCTCGGTCATAAACAGCAGCGGAATCAACACGGCGATCAACGAGATCGTCAGCGAAACCAAAGTAAAGCCGATTTGCGCCGCGCCCTTGAGCGCCGCCTGCAGCGGGGAATCACCGCGCTCAAGATAGCGTGCGATATTTTCAATCATCACGATGGCGTCGTCGACTACAAAGCCAGTCGCGATCGTCAAGGCCATCAGCGTCAGGTTGTTAATGCTAAACCCGATTAAATACATGACACCAAACGTCCCTACCAGCGACAGCGGCACCACAATGCTAGGGATTAAGGTCGCCGTCAGCGTACGCAAAAATACAAAGGTCACCAAAACCACCAAGCCAATTGCGACCAACAGTTCAACCTGAACATCATGCACCGACTCGCGGATCGTTTGCGTGCGATCCGACATCACCTTAACGTCGAGGTTTGCCGGCAAGGCCACACGCAGCTGTGGAAGTAATTTTTGGATACGATCGACCACTTCGATCACGTTCGCACCCGGCTGGCGCTGCACGTTCAGCAAGATGGCGGGGTCGGTATCGGCCCACGCCGCCAAGCGGGCGTCTTCGGCTTCGGTGACCGCGACCGCGACATCCGAGAGTCTCAGTGGTGCTTCGTTGCGATACGCTACGACTAAATTCATATATTCAAGCGGCGTTTTTAACTGGTCATTGGCGTTAATCGTGGTCGAACGCACCAAGCCATCTAATGTCCCCTTAGGCTGGTTGACATTTGCGCCGACAACGGTCGTTCGCACATCGGCGAGCGTCAGCCCATAGGCGGCCAAGGCTTGCGGGTTAACCTGAATACGTAACGACGGGCGCTGACCGCCCGCCACTGTTACCAACCCAACCCCAGCAACTTGCGAAATCTTTTGCGCCATGCGTGTGTCCACCAGATCGCGGATGAGCGGCAGAGGCACCGTGGGCGAAGTGATCGCCAGCGTCAACACCGCAGCGTCAGCAGGGTTGACCTTGTTATAGATCGGCGGCGCCGGCAAATCGCGCGGCAGCAAATTGCTGGCGGCGTTGATCGCAGCCTGCACCTGTTGCTCGGCCACCACAAGCGGCAGAGATAACGCAAACTGCAGGGTAATCGTCGAGGATCCCGTCGAGCTACTTGAAGACATTTGCCGCAAGCCTGGCATCTGCCCAAATTGTCGTTCAAGCGGAGAAGTCACCAGCGCAGCGATGACGTCAGGGCTTGCACCGGGATAAAAGGTTGTCGTTTGAATCGTTGGGTAATCCACCTCGGGCAGCGACGAAACCGGCAGCCAGCGATACGCGATCAACCCAGACAAAAGCAGCGCCACCATGGCCAGCGTGGTGGCCACTGGTCGAACGATGAACGCGCGCGACAAATTCACGGCCGGGGCGGCGCAGCCGAAGTGCCCGACCGACCCGCGCCAGCAGGGCCCGCGCCCGGTGTGCCTGAGGCACCTGATACACCTGAGGCACCCGTAGCGCCCGCGGGAGGCGCGCCAATGACTCGGACTTTCGCGCCCGCGCGCAAGCGGTCGGTACCCTCGAGCACAACCCGCTCGTCAACTTTTACGCCTTCAGTAATTGCCACGCGATCGCCGCTGCGTGCGCCAACTTTTACCGCGCGCAGCGCGGCGGTGTCGTCGGGCAAGATCACATACACAAAAGCACCCTGATTGCCCTGTTGCAAGGCCCCTGCCGGTATCGTTAGCGCGTCTTTTACAGTTCTAACCTTCATGCGGATATTCACAAACTGATTTGGAAACAACGCATCGGTTGCGTTCGTAAAGCGCGCCTTTAACTTGACTGTCCCAGTTGTRACGTCGATTTGATTGTCGATGGTCACGAGCTCGCCTTGCGCAAGGCGAAGCTGATCAGACCGGTCATAGGCCTCGACCGAGAGTGTTTTGCCCGTAGCCAAGGGCTCGCGCACAGCCGGCAAATCGTTTTCGGCCAGCGTAAACAACACGGCGATGGGCTGAGTTTGGGTGATCACCACCAAACCAAGCGGGTCGTTGGCGTTGATCAAATTGCCCGCATCGACTCGCCGCAAGCCCAGACGGCCCGCGATCGGCGCCGTGATGCGCGTGTAATCGAGTTGCAAGCGGGCGTTGTTCACGGCAGCCTGATCGCTTTTAAGCTGACCTTCAAATTTACTGACTAACGCCAACTGCGTATCAAGCATTTGCGGCGCAATCGAGTCTTGCTTGCGCAAGATTTGATAACGCTGTAAGTCACGCTTAGCGTTTTGGTATTGGGCTTCGTTTTGTTGCTGCTGACCCAGTGCCTGGTCAAGCGCCACCTCAAACGAACGCGGATCGATCTTGGCCAGGAGCTGATCTTCGGTGACTTGCTCACCCTCTTTAAACAGTACTTGGATCAATTCGCCCTGCACTCGGCTGCGCACCGTGACGGTATTAAACGCCGTCACCGTACCAAGCCCACGTAGATAGAGATCCAGATCTTGCACGCGCGCGACCTCGGTCTTAACCGGCACCGCAGGTGCAAAGCCGGCAGGGGGTCCTTTTTTCTCGGTCGTGGTGAAACCAGGCATCAGCCACCACACYACAAGCGCCAACAGGAACGCGCTAAGGATCCAAACAAGCGGCGACCGSAACAAGGGACGMGTTGACAAGCTTTCAGGCATTCAGGGGTTCCAGGCGACCCTAAAGGGCGCAAAGGGTCATTTTAAAAGCGACATCTTTTGTCACGGCTTGGGGTCGCTGAGTGCCCTGCTGCGCCGAGTAACGGATCCACACCATGTATCTGTTGGCACTGATTTCAGGAAACACCTTTGCTGACTCATCGACCCAGACACGTAACATCTGATAGGTTTTACCCGCCAGCATTTGCTGGTAAGCACCTTGAGGCGCGACGGCCTGTACCGCCTCGCCAGACTCGCGTAAGAGGCGCAGGACAATTGCGATGCCAATATGCACTGGCATCAGTGTTGAGATCCAACTTTGAAGATCTGTCTGGCGAACCTCATTGGGCGAATTTTGCCAGGCATAAAACGAAGGCATATCAACCTGCGTGCCACCGCCAGGCACCACAAGCCGACCCCGCAAACTCGTGAGCCATTCGTTTTCACGCAACGCCTGACCCGTGCGGCCGCCCGCATTTAAGTTACGGACTGCTTTTTCAATTTCTGCCAGCATATCGGCAAGGGTTTTTGCATTCACCCCGGGGTGATCTTTCAGCCCGTTGAGCGCCGTGCGCTGTCTTTCAAGGTCTTGTATGACGCTGCCTTTGATGTCAGTGCGTTCTGTCGCGTCTAGTAAATCAAATAACGAAGTCAATGCAACCTGATGGTGCCGCGGATCACTCAAGCCGGCAAAAAATATCATTCGATCAAATAACGACTCAAGACGCAAAAGCGTCCGTACACGTTCATTGAAAGGATATTCAAAGAGAATCACGTTATTGAGTTGAAGTCACATTAAGTAAAGTTAAGCTGCCGTCTGTTACCTAAGTAGACGCACTGAGCGTTAGGGTACAAGGTTACACCAGCCTTGATGCAACACCAATACTTGTTTTTCAAGCGCGGCTAACGAGACAGACCTTGAATTATCAATCACGTCGTCGGCARCCGCTAAGCGCTGCTCGCGGGTCGCCTGAGCCTTCAGGATGCGCTGAACGGTCTCTGGGGCGAGACCACTGCGCGACTGTACGCGTTCAAGCTGAGTCGCCTGATCACAATCCACCACGCACAGACGGTCGATTTGCTGGCGCCAACGACCCGATTCAACCAAAAGCGGCACCACGAATACGACATATAGGCCTGTGACATTGGCAGCCTCTTGGCGCACGGCCTGGGCAATCAAGGGATGCAAAATGCCCTCGAGTTCGACCCGTCTCGCAGGGTCTGCAAACACTAACTCACGCATTTGCGCGCGGTTCAGTGCACCCGAGGGCTCAAGAACTGCTGAGCCGAAGGCTTGGCGAATCGGCTCAATCGCCTGCCCGCCCGGGGCCGTCAGGCTGTGCGCAATCAGGTCAGTATCGATCACCGCAGCCCCCCAGCCAGCCAGCAGATTGGCCACTTGGGTTTTGCCTGAACCAATCCCCCCTGTGAGGCCTAATTTAAATGTCGACTTCAGCATACGCACCTCAAAGACTATTTTGCGTACAAAATAGCATGACGATACCGCCCAAGGCTAAGTAAGGCCCAAACGCTAAGGATTCAGAGCACGGGCGACGGCCGCTAAGGTTGCCCGAACATGCCACCACGCATGTCACCAAGCACGCCATGCAGGAGGCGACCAAAAGCGCCCAGGGCAGCGCCTCGATCCCCAGCCAGGCTCCGGTTGCGGCCGCCAGCTTGAAGTCGCCAAAGCCGATCCCATCGCGCCCGGTGCACCCTCGAAACGCAGCCCAGATCAACCACAGCAATGCATAGCCGGCGGCGGCCCCAGCCACCGAGTCGTGCAGAGCAATCCAGCCACCCAACCACTGAAACAACAAGCCGGCCCACAAGAGGGGCAGGGTCAGTGCATCGGGTAAAAGATGCGTTTGCGCATCGATGCGCGCCAAAACCTGCAAACCAGCGCAATAAATCGCCGCTGCCAGGGCAAACCACCCAAGCCCCCAATTTAGAAGCACCAGAGCAGGGCTTAGGCACAGGCCACCCACCAAGAGGCGGTCTAAGCGTCGCTTGACTGCAGCTGAGCAGGCTGGCCGGTTGGACGCTAAGCGGCCGGCTACCCCCCATTGTTTAAGCAGGCGGCAGCGCAGCCTGCGCGCCCAAGCCAGCAAAACCAAAGCACTCAAGGCACCTGCGGGCAAGCCCACTGTCAGGGCCAGCAGCAATCTTTCACTCATATGATCTGCCTTAAAAGAAGCTGTGCAGGGAACAAGCCAAATGCGTAGAATGCATACAAGTCTCGAAGTCTCTTGAATTAGGAAGTTCCTATCATGTTTCTAAATACAGGGCGCTGCGCCCAGCACACGTTAAAGTTTCAGTCTTCTTGGGTGCTTTTGTTAGCGTTTGGGCTCGGCGGCTGTGCGCAAATGCAGCAGGCTGGCTACTACAATCCCCCGCCTGCCAGCACCACAACCGATGCGGTTGCGCAAGGCGAAGGCATCTATAACAACCAAACCCTGCGGGCCCCAAATCAAATCCAAATTGGCCTGCAACAACCCGGCGTTCAAAGCCGTCCTGCCGCCTCGCCAACCCCAAGCCCGGTCGTGGCCGCCGCACAGCCCGTTTCGGCTAATCCGGCGCTGGTTGCTGGCACCAATGTCAGCACAGGTGCTTCAGCCGTCGCCAACAGCAACGCTGCACCTGACGCGCCCCCAGTCTTGGGTGCCGATGCCAATGCGGCAAGCGCAGCGGGGCCCACCGAAACTCTGCAAGCCATGCTCATCCCAGAACCACAAAGCTTTGCCGGCACCTTGCCCTGCTTTCACCCCGAAATGAAATGTTCGGCTCAACGGATCACCATTACGCTTGCCCCGAACGGGCGCTGGCGCGCTCGCGCGGCCTACCTTGAACAAACCAGCAAAAGCGGCGCCGTGCAAACTGATCAGGGTTGCTGGCGCGCCTCTTCGCAGACTGTTCCGCGCGTAATTTTGCTCAACAACCAAGGCAACGTGCGTGCCGAACTTGCGATGACCTCAGGCAATGCGTTACGTCTGGTTTCAATGAACGGCGCAGCGGCCAACTTGACCTATAACCTCACGCGTCAGCCTGACCTCGACCCGATTGACGAACTCAAAGGCAAGCCCGCACCAAGCTGCCCCTAAGCTTCAGTCCTCAGCGGCTACCCGGCCACAGCCTTCAAGCGCTGACCGTCTTAGGTGCTAAGCGTCTTGTTCGCTGAGCGTCTTAGCTGCTGACAGTCTCGAGTGCTTTAAAACCTGGGTGCTGAGGGGCTCAAGGTTTTTTTTGGGGAAGCCATCCAAGATCGGGAGGCTCTTCTGACTTTGACTCATTACGCTGTAGCGACGTAGCGATCGGCTCGGGTTCAGGGCTTGTGCAAACAGTCCGCGCTAACTGTACGGCGTTACGTACACCCATCTTGTGAAAGATTCGCGCCCGGTGCGCCTCGACCGTGCGCATCGAAATACCAAGCTCACTTGCGATCAGCTTATTGGACTTGCCCTCGGCGACCGGATGAATGACATCGCGCTCACGCGCCGTAAGCACCTTCCAGCCAGCGCCTGCTCTGTTTTCTGAATATTTCATACTGCCTCCGTGTCAACACGAAGCGCAGTCTGTCATGCCTGAATCCACACAGCTAGCTGTCAAATCTGACAGGCGGATTAACCCTAGGTCGCGCGCGACTCACAACTCGAGATTGTCGATCAGGCGCGTGGCGCCTAACTTGGCAGCCGCTAGCACCACAAGTGGTTCGCCAGCCGCCAGATCGTCGGGCGTGGGTTTGTTCAAATCGCGTTGACGACGAATCGCGATGTAATCGACCTCCCAGCCACGCGCTTGCAGCAGGTTTGAAGACTCTTGCCCAAGCTTGAGGGCATCGAGCTCGCCCGCCTGCAACTGGCGCTGCACCGTCTGTAAGGCTGCATAAAGTTGTGGCGCCTCGGCGCGTTCGTGAGGCTGCAGATACACGTTGCGAGAAGACAGCGCCAAACCGTCATCAGCGCGCACGGTTTCGTGTGCCAGGATTTCGACAGGTAACTGAAACTGACGGCACATATTGCGTATGACCATGAGTTGCTGATAATCTTTTTTTCCAAAGACCGCCACACCGGGCTGCACACAGGAAAATAGTTTTAAAACGACCGTACTGACGCCGCCAAAAAAACCAGGACGGTATTCCCCCTCAAGGATGTCGCCAAGCTCTTGTGGGGGCTGCACGCGATAGTTTTGAGGCTCGGGGTAGAGTTCACGCTCGTCGGGGGCAAACAAGACATACACATCCCGGTCACGTTGCAGTTTTTTAATGTCGTCTTGCAATGTTCGAGGATACCTTTCAAAGTCTTCGCCCGGTGCAAACTGCAAGCGGTTAACGAAAATACTGGCGACAACGGGGTCGCCGTGCTGACGCGCTAATTTCATTAACGCCAAATGGCCTTCGTGCAAATTGCCCATGGTGGGCACAAAGGCAACGCGTAACTGGCCGCGCAATTGGTCACGCAGTTCTTGGATAGTGTGGACAACCTTCAACTCTTAGTCTCCGAGACCGGGCAGTGGTTGCCTAAACGGCAGCGCTTGTATACGCCAGTCTGACATAAATCGGGGCGTARGGCTCAGCTTGCGTGATCTCTAGAAGATTCTCACGCGCGAGTTCGAGTAACGCCAAAAAATGCACAACTACGACTGCAATCGGGGCACCTTCAGAGATACGTTCCATGAATAAGGCGCTGAATTCGATGAAGCGTACACCATTCAGCCTGCGCAAAATATGGGTCATATGATCGCGCACTGACAACTGCTCGCGCGTGATGTGATGGTGCGCGTTTAGTTTTGCGCGTTTCAGGATATCGATCCAGGCCTGGCGCAAGTCTTCCACACTGACCTCGGGCAAGGCGCGCTCGAGGCGCAAATCTGCAAACCCCTGCGCACGCTGAAAATCGCGCCCAAGCTGTGGCAAGGCATTAAGATTTTGAGCCGCGAGCTTCATGCGCTCGTATTCAAGCAGGCGCCGCACGAGTTCGGCGCGCGGGTCTTGGGCCTCTTGTCCGGTATCGGTCTTTTTAACCGGCAGCAGCATGCGCGCTTTGATCTCAATAAGCATCGCTGCCATCAGCAGATATTCGGCTGCAAGTTCAAGGTTGTGCATCCGGATCTGGTCAACGTAAGACAAATACTGTCGCGTCACCTCGGCCATCGGAATATCAAGCACGTTGAAGTTTTGCTTGCGTATCAAATACAGCAAGAGATCGAGCGGACCCTGGAAGGTTTCGAGAAACACCTCGAGCGCATCGGGTGGAATATAAAGATCGGTTGGCAACGAAAACAGGGGTTCGCCATACAGACGGGCGAGCGCCACCGCATCGAGCACATCAGGCGTCGTGTCGATCGAGGGCGTTACCAGCGCCTTCAGGCTAGCGCTCGAAACTTGAGTCGCGGCCATAAAAACTAATTATTTTGGTATACGTAAGGGCTTTGACGTACGCGTGCTTGTTTAAAGCCCTCTGCAAGCTCAGGATCTTGTGGTTTATCCCAAAGGCGAGCGCGCCCATCGCGCTGGCGTTGCTCGACGTCTTTGTGCGTCGCTTTATAAGCCTGAAGAAACTGGGTGATTTCTGAGGTGTAGTTCTCGGCCATGGCGTTTTGATAAATAATTGAACGAACGCTTAGTGTACTGTAGAGCCTGACCTGTGACTCTAAGTGCTTTTAACCCCCTCGCCCGCCGCCCAAACTGCCAAGATGTCGATGACCCCGCCTGGGTTGAACCACCCAGAAAACGCCTGCGCGCCCCCACCAAAGCCGGCCAAACCCGAACGGATGCTGCCTTTTATTGTGGGTTGCGCCCTGCTGATGCAAATGCTCGACTCAACCGTGGTTACCACTGCCTTACCCACAATGGCCGTCGATCTGGGCGCCGACCCTGTGCGCTTGAATATTGCCATCACCGCCTACTTGCTCGCTGTTGCAGTGTTTGTGCCGATTAGCGGCTGGGCCGCCGACCGGTATGGTGCCAGACGCGTCTTTATTGCAGCGATTGCCTTATTTACCCTCAGTTCGCTGACCTGTGCGCTGTCTGGCACGCTCACCGAACTGGTCTGGTCGCGTATCGTGCAAGGGATTGGCGGGGCCATGATGGTACCCGTTGGACGCATTATTCTGCTGCGCACGATTCCAAAAAACGAATTACTCAAAGCCATGGCTTTTTTATCAATGCCCGCTTTGATCGGCCCCATGGCGGGTCCGCCGCTAGGTGGCTTTTTAGTGACTTACGCCTCGTGGCACTGGATTTTTTTGATCAATTTACCCATTGGCATCTTGGGTATCTGGATGGTTCTGCGGTTCGTGCCTGAGTTGCCAAAAGATCAGCAAGCGCACCCGCTTGACTGGCTTGGTTTTTTGCTCAGCGCCCTGTGTATGGCGACCTTGGTGGGCGGCTTTGAATCCCTGGGCCAAGGTGGACCCCCACTTTGGGTGTCCGCCGCGTTCATCGCGACGGGGCTACTGTCGGGCGTGCTGTACTACTGGCACTCGCAGCACCACCCCGAGCCAATTCTAGATTTATCCTTACTTAAAATTCAAACCTTCAGAGTGTCAACRGTTGCCGGCAATCTTTGCCGCTTTGGCGTGGGTGCGGTGCCCTACTTGCTGGCGTTGATGCTGCAGATTGGCTTTGGGCTCAGCGCGCTGTCAGCCGGGCTCATTACCTTTGCCGGTGCAGTGGGTGCGATGGCCATGAAAATCGCGGCGCCGCGTATTCTTGACCGATGGGGCTATCGCCGCGTCTTAACCGTCAATGCCGTTTTTACCGGTCTAAGCCTTGCAAGCTGCGCTTTTTTTACAGCCTCTACGCCAGYGGTGGTAATGATCGCTGTGCTGCTATTTGGTGGATTTTTTAGGTCGCTGCAATTTACAGCGATCAACACGCTGGCCTATGCAGATATTTCTCAGGCCAGTATGAGCCGCGCCAGCAGCTTTGCGGCGATGGGCCAACAGCTAGGAGTCAGTTTAGGTGTGGGCGTCGCCGCAGAGACGCTTCACCTGAGCATGCTCTGGAGAGGCTCAGACACCCTGATCGCCGCCGATGTTGTCGTGGGATTTTTGGTCATTGGCGCGTTGTGCGCGTTACCGAGCTTTTCTTTTTGGCGTCTATCGCCACAGGCGGGCGAAACCTTGCGCCAAAGCCGTTCGGCTCAGTCGCCAGCGGGTTAGTGTTCAGTTTGCCTTCGCGCCCGAGAGCTTGACCAGCTCTTGATACTTAAGCCGCTCTTGCGCAACAAAGGCGGCAAATTGTGCAGGCGAAAGCACCGTGGCCTCGGAGCCCATCGTTTTTAAACGCTCTTTGACCTCGGGCTCGAGCAGCGCCGTCGCGTAAGCAGCATGCAGTTTGGCAATCGTCGCGGCAGGCGTGCCCGCCGTGGCGAACACACCAAACCACGTACCCAGATCAAAAGCTTGAACCCCCGCCTCTTGCATCGTGGGCAGCTCRGGTAAAAGCCCCGAACGCACGGGCGTTGTCACAGCAAGCGCTTTCACTTTTTTCTCTCGAATCAAATTAGCCGCCGCGGCCAGATTATCAAACATGAGCGCCGATTGCCCCGAGAGCAAGGCTAACTGCGCGGGTGCCGCGCCCTGATACGGGATATGCACCATCTCGGCTCCGGCGCGAACGCTAAGCAGAGCCCCGGCCAAGTGACCGGCACTTCCCGAGCCACCCGAGCCGTAATTCAACTGACCCGGATTTTTTTTCACGTACGCGATCAATTCCTGCACAGTTTGAATATTATTTTTTGTTGCAAAATCAAGATTCAGCAGCAACACATTGGGCACCGAGCCCACCAGAGCGATTGGCGCAAAATCTTTAACCGAGTCATACGCAATCGAGGCAAAAAGCCATGGGTTGATCGCATGCGTTGCCACCGCCCCCATCACCAACGTGTAGCCATCGGGTTGCGCCTTCGCGATTAAATCTGCGCCAATATTGCCGCCCGCACCCGGTTTGTTTTCAACCACAACAGGCTGACCCAAGCTGGTTTTCACTTTTTCAGCTAAGACGCGCGCCATCACATCAAGTGGCCCGCCGGGCGGATAGGGGACGATAAACCGCAAGGGTTTAGTCGGAAACTCATTTGACGGCGGGCTGCTCGCAGTAGACCCTGTTTGTGCCAAACCGTCAGTCCCCGCAAGGCCAGACAACCCTATTAAAAGCACGGCACTCAGCAAACTAGAGCGCACGCGCGCGGCATGAATTAAACCGGTGAAGCGAAGCAACTGCGTCAGGCAAGTCAAGGTCAGCATAGTTTTCTCACATTCAGGTTTGCCCAACTGTGCCAGAGGGACTCAACGAGCAGCAGGCAGGCGCGCACGGAACCTTCGGTATCAAGGACTCAGTGAATAATTTGACTCAAAAATAGTTTGGTACGATCGTTTTGCGGGTGATCAAAGAAGGCGTCAGGTGTATTTTGTTCAATGATTTCACCTTGATCCATAAAGATCACACGGTCGGCCACCCTGCGGGCGAAGCCCATCTCGTGCGACACCACCACCATGGTCATCCCGGTATCTTCCGCCAAATTCACCATCACCTCAAGCACCTCTTTGACCATTTCAGGATCAAGTGCTGAAGTGGGCTCATCAAACAACATCACTTTCGGATCCATACACAGCGAACGCGCGATCGCCACGCGCTGCTGTTGACCTCCAGATAATTGCCCCGGAAATTTGGCCGCCTGCTCGGCGATTCGCACGCGTTCGAGGTATTGCATCGCACGCGCCTCAGCCTGMGCCTTGGGTGTCTTTAGCACCCAAATCGGCCCAAGCGTTAAGTTTTCGAGCACTGTTAAGTGAGGAAACAAATTGAAATGCTGAAACACCATGCCGACATCGCGACGAATTGCCTCAACCTGGCGAATATCGTTAGTGATTTCAGTACCATCAATTACGATTTGCCCCTGCTGGTGCTCTTCAAGGCGATTAATACACCGGATCAGCGTCGATTTGCCTGAGCCCGACGGCCCGCAGATCACAATGCGTTCGCCTCGCGCAACCTCTAAGTCAATGTTGCGTAACACGTGAAATTTTCCAAACCACTTGTTGACAGCTGTCATGCGAATGATGGCGTCAGCCATACACGATCTCCAATAAGACGCGCCTGAGGGCAGGCGACTGGCGACAAATCTCTAGCGCTGATGCTCGGTGCTTAATCGCGTTTCAAGCGACTGGCTGTATTTAGACATCGAATAGCAAAAGATAAAATAAATTGCAGAAATAAATACGTAAATTTCGATACTGAAACCGCGCCACGCCTGATCAACCAGCGACGCCTTAGCCGCCTGTGTTAGGTCAAAGAGACCAATAATGACCACCAGCGAGGTATCTTTAAACAGCGCAATAAACAGACCAACGAGCGGTGGAATCACGATCTTAAGCGCCTGGGGCAAAACAATCAGCCGCATCTGCTGCCAGTAGGTCAGGCCCAGCGAGTCAGCCCCTTCGAACTGGCCTTTAGGGATCGCCTGCAGCCCGCCTCGGATAGTTTCTGCCATGTAGGCTGCGGCAAATAAGATAATCGCGACTTGCGCACGCAACAACTTATCGATTGTCAGGCCTTCAGGCAAAAACAGCGGTAGCATGACGGCCGACATAAACAACAGGCTGATCAAAGGCACGCCTCGAATCAGTTCAATATAAACGACACAAAGCGTTCGAATCGCAGGCATCTCAGAGCGACGTCCCAAAGCCAAGACGATACCCAGCGGAAACGCAAAGGCGATACCAAAAGTTGACAACATCAGCGTCAGCGGCAAACCACCCCAGCGACTGTTTTCTACGTGGGTCAACCCTAAAATACCTCCCCACATCAACACGGCAGCACCACCAAGCGCCACGAGCCAGAACAGCAGCAACGAAAGGTTCCAAAACCGGCGCACGCCGCTCAAAACAATGACGCCCAACAGCAGCAACGTTGCCAACAAAGGGCGCCATTGTTCTTCGTAAGGATAGACGCCAAACAATATCAAACGGTGTTTTTCTACGACGAAGGCCCAACAAGCACCCGTCACATTGCGGCACTCTTGGGCGCTCTTGGCCGAGATGGTGGAGTTCAGGAAAAACCAGTCAATCATCCCAGGAAGCGTTGCGAACAACAGCCAAACTGAGAGCAGCGTGAGCAGGATATTAAACGGCGAAGAAAATAATTGGGTGCGCAGCCAAGATGTGATGGCGCTTAGCGACCAAACGCTCGGGGCTGAAGCTTGCTTGACAACGTTAGGAGAAGCGCTCATCGTTATCTTTCTACCAGTGCGATGCGCTTGTTGTACCAGTTCATCAATAACGAGATCGACAAGCTTACCGTCAAATAGGCAGCCATAATCATCAAGATACCTTCAATCGCTTGACCCGTCTGGTTCAATGTCGTGTTGATCACTGACACCAGATCAGGATAGCCAATCGCAACAGCAAGCGAACTATTTTTGGTGATATTTAGATACTGGCTCGTCATTGGAGGAATAATCACTCGCAAGGCCTGCGGCAACACGACCAAACGTAGTACAAAGCCACTTTTAATGCCTAAGGCGCCGGCAGCCTCCCATTGACCACGGTGCACCGACTCGATACCCGAGCGCACCACCTCGGCGATAAAAGCCGAGGTGTAAATCACCAAACCAAACAACAAGGCCGCGAATTCTGGGCTGATTGTCATGCCGCCTGCAAAGTTAAACCCCTTGAGTTCAGGGATTTCGAGGCTCAAGGAAGATCCACTTACCCACCAAACAAGCGCTGGCACCACAAGCAATAAACCAAACACAGCCCGACCCGTTGCAAAAAGCTGTCCAGTTTGCTCTTGACGGCGACGTGCCCACTTTACGAGCACTATTGACGCGACAATAGCGATGAACAAGCCCGCCAGCAACCACAGCAGTCCCTCGCCCTGAACCGTCGGAATCTCGATGCCGCGATTCGAGACAAAAACACCTGGCAAAGGATGATGGGCGCGCCTTGGGCCCGGCATCGTTTCGATGATAATGGTGTACCAAAAAAATAATTGCAATAGCAAAGGAATGTTACGCATTACTTCGACATACACGCTTGAGACTTTGCGAATCAGCCAGTTCTTTGACAGCCTGGCGATTCCAATGATGGTCCCCAACAGCGTGGCCAGAACGATACCGACCAAAGCCACGCGCAGCGTGTTTAGCAGGCCTACGGTGATCGCGCGTTGATAGGTATCGGCAGGGGTAAAGCTGATGACGCTCTCGCCGATGGCAAAACCCGCTTCTCGGGACAGAAAACCAAAACCAGTCGAGATATTTCGCACAGACAAGTTGTGCAGCGTGTTGTGCACCAGATACCAACCTGCCCCACCCACAATCGCGACCGCGATAAGTTGATAAACCACAGAGCGAAGGGTCGGATTATTCCAATTCAAGCGCTTTTTGGGCGCTTGAGTCGATGCTACAGTTTTGATATTCATCAGCTGCAAAGGTAATTACCAAGCAAGTGCTTGGTAATTACCGTTCAAGATTGAAACGATACGCTTAACGGATTGGCCAAGCGTAAAGGATGCCGCCCTTCGTCCACTGTTGATTCAGACCACGCTCAAGTTTCAGGGGAGTATCTTTGCCGATGTTACGCTCGAAGCTTTCGCCGTAATTACCGACTGCTTTGATGATGTTGTAAGCCCACTTTTCGTCAAGGCCGAGATTCTTACCCATACCCGGTGTCACACCCAAAATGCGCTGAATGTTCGGATTGGTGCTTTTGAGCATCTCATCAAGATTTTTTTGAGTCACACCATACTCTTCAGCCTCGACCATTGCGAAAAAACTCCAGCGCACCACGTTAAGCCATTGCTCGTCGCCTTGACGCACTAAAGGACCAAGCGGCTCTTTAGAGAAATCTTCGGGCAAGATCACATACAGATCGGGCTTCGCCTGCGATGAGCGCGAAGATGCTAAGCCGGATTTGTCGGTCGTGTACGCATCACAACGGCCAGCAACAAACGTACCGACCACCTCGTCGAGCTTTTCAATCACTACAGGTTTAAACGACAGCTTGTTTGCTCGAAACCAATCAGCCAAATTGAGTTCAGTTGTGGTGCCAGGCTGAACACAAATCGTGGCGCCGTTCAGTTCTTTGGCACTTTTGATCCCGCTGTCTTTGCGCACCATAATGCCTTGGCTGTCATAAAAATTGACGCCTACGCCAAGCAAGCCTAGTGACGTATCGCGCGTCATGGTTTGTGTGGTGTTACGCACCAACACATCAACCTCACCAGACTGCAAGGCCGTAAAGCGTTGCTGCGCGGTCAGAGGTGTGACTTTAAATTTGGTTGGATCGCCAAACATTGCGGCCGCAAAGGCCTTGCACATGTCGATATCTAAGCCTGACCAAACGCCTTTGCTGTCGGGTGCACCAAAGCCGGCCAAACCGGTATTGGTGCCGCACTGCACAAAGCCTTTCTTTTTGACGCTATCATAGGTGGTACCCGCTTGGGCGACGGTGCTAGCCGCGAGAAGCGCGGCGCCAAAAGCAGCTAATTTAAGAAATTTCATGGATAAATCTCCGAATCACAAAAAGAGGGCAGCAGCTAAATGCGCGCGCTGCGGGGATGGATACTTGCGAGCTATCGATAGTAGCCGCACGCTTAGATTTACTGTATGAGGGAAATCCCTCGGCGTCAATCCCCAGGCATCCGAGCAGAGTTACTATTCAGGTCTATACGCGGTGGGCCATGATCGAATTTCAGCACGTTTTCAAATCCTACGGCCAAGGCCGTAACATTTTGGCTGACCTGAGCTTCAGGGTGTCAGCCGGGGAGTTCGTTTATGTGGCGGGCCCCTCGGGTGCTGGCAAATCGACTCTGCTCAAGCTGATTGGCGGTCTTGAACCCCCTAGTCGTGGCTCGATCCAAGTCAACGGACACCGACTCGATCGGCTTTCGGCTCGGGCACGCCCGTATCTTAGGCGMGCAGTTGGCGTTATTTTACAAGATACCCATTTGCTCTACGACCGCAGTGCCATCGACAATGTCCTGCTTCCCCTTGCGGTCACAGGGCTTGCCCCCAGTCTGGCTCGAGCGCGCGCGCGAGCCGCCCTCGAAAAAGTCGGGCTGTCTTCAAAAGAGAATATTCGTCCAATCGAGCTTTCGGGTGGCGAACAGCAGCGACTCGCGATTGCTCGGGCAATCGTTAACCGCCCAGCGATTTTGATTGCTGACGAGCCGACTGCCAGTCTCGATCTCGACAGTGCACGGCGCATTATGGAAGTCTTCAAAGACTTTAACCGCGTCGGGGTGACCACGGTCATTGCCTCGCATGACGATACCTTGATGGCTAGCTACGCTACGCGCGCCTTTAAAGTCGAGCCAGGCAAGTTCGTCGACTCAGCCTCGCGGCGAGCACCCACTTACACGCAGAGTGCTGTCATGGTTAAAAGTCAGCCTCCTACCCTGCGAGCCACACCGGGCGAGGTGCCACGGTGAAAAGCCTTTTAAGCCAACACCGCTATGCCCTGGCCGTTACCCTCAGACGTCTGGCGGCAGCGCCTCTGTCCTCTTTAACGAACCTGTTGGTGATCTCGCTCGCCCTTTCGTTGCCCTTGCTAGGGGCCTCGCTACTTGTATCGATGCAACCGGTTGCCCGTCAGGTGTCTGTGACCCCAGAACTGACGATTTTTTTAAAAATCGATGCCCCCGCTGCTGCTGCTGAACAAATTGCCAAACGCGTGCGTCAAGAGCACGCGGCACTTGTCGCGGGCGTGCGCGTCGTAAGCAAAGACCGAGCGCTAAACGACCTGCGCGGCAACCCCGCCTGGGAACAAGCCCTGAAGGTCTTGCCAGGCAACCCGCTGCCCGATGCCGTCGTAGTGAGCTTGACTGCAAACGATCAACTTGCCCAGCGCGCCGACCAACTCGCGCAAGGCTGGCGTAAATGGCCCGGCGTTGAGATCGTGCAACTCGACACGGCGTGGGTGCAACGTCTTGAAGCCTTATTGCGCGCTGGCCGCATCGGCTTGCTACTGCTAGCGCTGAGCGTCGCGCTAGTGGTGCTTGCRACCGTTTTTAATACTGTTCGCCTGCAAGCAATGTCTCAGCGCGAAGAGATCGGTGTGGCGCGCTTGGTGGGGGCCACTGAGTCCTTTGTACGCAGGCCGTTTTTATATTTAGGCTCGATCACTTGTAGTCTTGCCGCGCTTCTTGGCATCGGCATTGCCCGTTTAGCGTTGATTCCGCTAAACGACGCGCTCGCGAGCCTCGCGCGCAGTTATGACACAGAATTTGCGCTGTCCTTGCCTCCAGCAGAGTTGTTAGCCGCCGCGGTGATATCTGTTGCCATTTTGGGTGCGCTCTCGGCCCGCTGGTCCGTGCAACGCAATACCCAGTTTTAGGCCGCCTAAGCCATGCTGCTGCCGCCGTTCACGCTGATAGTTTGCCCCGTTACATAACTCGAGAGCTCTTCGCTCGCTAAAAACAACAGCACGCCAGCGCACTCTTCGGGCCGACCCAGACGCCCCATCGGAATCGATTTTTTTAGTTTTGCCTGCAGGTCGTCTTGACTTGTGACAGAACGGCTTGCATGCGCCGCATGGATAGGCGTGTCAATCACCCCCGGCGCAAGCGCATTGACTCGAATCCCTTCGCGCACAACCTCGCGGGCCAGCCCTTTGGTGTAAGTGGCAATGTAGGACTTTGACGCAGCATACAAACCAGCGCCGCGGGTACCGCCCGTTTGCGCCGCCTGCGACGTGATGTTGATAATGCTGCCCCGGCCTTGTGCCCGCATATGCGGAATCACCTCTCGACAAAGCACCATCATTGAACGCGCATTGAAATGAAAGATTTCATCAATCGCCGCATCGCTCGCCTCAGCCAGCGCGATGCGCCGCATCATGCCACCTACGTTATTAATCAATACATCGAGGCGACCAAAGCGACGATGCACGGCCTGAACCAAGTGTGCCAACTGGGCCGATTCTCTCACGTCACAGCAGAAGGCCTCAGCGTCAGAACCTTGGGCCTGAATCTGAGTCACAACGTCAAGCGCCGCTGCGCGCTGGGTGTTGTAGTGCACCGCCACTCGCGCACCGTAGCGGCCAAACGCTACAGCCGCCGCAGCCCCAATCCCCGAACTCGCTCCGGTAATCAGCACAACTTTATTTTTCAAATCATTCATATCCGCTCGTTAAGATAAACGCGGTGTCGAGTGGCTAGTTTTGAGCCGAGCGCAGCCGTCCTCGAACAGCCAGTCGCGACCCGGGGCGGCCTCGAACAAGGTGCGTGTGTAAGCGTGTGATGGCGCTAAAAATATATCTCGTGTCAGACCTGTCTCAACTACCTCGCCGCGTGACATCACGGCAAGGCGATCGCACACCCGGGCCGCCACGCGCAAATCATGGGTAATAAATAGCATCGCTAAATTCAACTGATCACGTACCTCATCGAGCAGCGCCAGCACCTGCGCCTGCACCGAAACATCAAGGGCGGACACCGCCTCGTCTGCGATCAACACTTCGGGTTTCATCGCCAGCGATCTGGCGATACAAATTCGTTGTCGCTGTCCACCAGAGAACTCATGCGGAAACCGCTCGAGCATCCGAGGCTCAAGCCTGACAAGCTCCATCAATTCGCTGGCGCGCATCCAGGCGTCTTTTTGCGAAACGCCGTAATTCATCGGCCCCTCAATAATCGACGCGCCCACTGTACGGCGCGGATTCAACGACCGATAAGGATCCTGAAATACGATCTGCACGCTTTGTCGCAATGGCCGCATTTGTCGTATCGAGAGCGGCGCGATATCTTGACCATTCTGTAAAATCGATCCACTCGTTGTACTGATTAATTTTGCAATACAGCGCGCCACGGTTGATTTGCCCGAGCCAGACTCCCCTACAATTCCAAGCGTTTCGCCACGTCGCAGTTCGAGCGTAACCTCTTTGACCGCAGGCATCTGAGTGGAAGGATAGATTTTGACTAACCGCTCAGTGCGCAAGATGGCCTCGCTTAATGCCGCCGCCACACGCCGGCGCGGTATCATACTGGGTACCGAGCCAATCAACATTTTTGTATAAGAGTGGGCGGGTGCAGTGAGAACCTGTTGCTTCTCACCGAACTCAACAAGCTCACCCCGCCGCAGCACAGCGACGCGATCAGCGATCTCAGCCACGACGCCAAAATCGTGCGTAATAAACAATACGCCTGTGCCGTGCTCGCGTTGCAAGGCGCGGATCAACGCCAGAATTTGCGCCTGCGTTGTCACATCTAAAGCCGTCGTGGGTTCGTCGGCGATTAATAACAAAGGCTTTAAGATCAACGCCATCGCGATCATGATGCGCTGACGCTGACCACCCGATAACTGATGAGGATAAGAGCGCAACATCCGCTGTGGCTCGGGCAACCCCACCTTTTGAATCATCTCTAACACCCGCTCTTTACGCTGTGCCGCCGGCAATGTCGTATGCGTGCGCAGCACCTCATCGATTTGCTCACCGCAGGAAAAAACAGGATTTAACGCCGTCATAGGCTCTTGAAAAATCATCGCCATGGTGGTGCACCGCAGCTGACGCAAGCGATTGGGCGACATCGTTAAGACATCTTCGCCTTGCAATAAGATCTTGCCCGCGGTGGGCACCAACGCCTGAGCCTGCAAGCCCATCACCGTATGAGCAATGGCCGATTTACCCGAGCCAGACTCACCCACCAGGCAGACAATCTCGCCAGGCTTGACCGTCAGGCTCACTTGCGCCACGGCCTGAGCGCGCTCTGCGCCGCGTGGCAAAGAGATACTCAAGCCTTGCAGCGCCAATACGGGGGCTGTCATAGCCGCTTTCTCATGCGTGGATCGAGTAAGTCGCGCAACCCGTCACCAAAGAGATTCACGGCCAAAACTGTAGTCGCTAAAAAAACGCCTGGGAAAAATATATTGTGTGGCAGCATGACAAACAGTGCCCGCCCCTCGGCCATAATGTTGCCCCACGTCGGAGTTTCGGGCGAAATCCCCACCCCCAAGAAACTCAGGACAGCCTCGACCAAAATCGCATGCGCAGCGATATAAGTCGTTTGAACGATTAGCGGTGCGATGGTGTTGGGCAAGATATGGCGCACCAACAACACATGAGTCGGCGTGCCTGACGAAATCGCTGCCTCAACATAGGGCTCTTCGCGCACCGACAGCACAACCGAACGCACTAGCCGAACGACCCTTGGGATTTCTGTCAGCGTAATGGCCAAGATCACCGTCGACAGTCCCGCGTTGAGTAACGCCACCATGGATAACGCCAACAAAATCGCCGGGATCGCCATTAACCCGTCCATCACGCGCATCACTACGGCGTCTACCCATCGAAAATATCCTGACAACAAGCCTAACACCAGACCGATCGCGGCACTTAGGGCCGCCACCGTCGCGCCAATTAAGAGTGACACCCGAGCGCCATACACCACTCTGCTATAAACATCGCGGCCCAGCGAATCGGTTCCCATCAAATGTACAAAATTGAACTTATTGCCCTCGTCGTCGCGCAAGGTCGCCTCATATCCCGGTAGCTTATTGCGCACACTCGGGTTGATTTCGTCGGGGCTCAGCGTGTGTAAAAAGGGCGCAGACAGGCCGATGATTAAGATGCACAACAAAATGGCGGCGCCAAGCATCACGCTTGGGCTTTGCAGCATCGCGCGCAGCACGGTGGCGCGCCCACCAGACGGTGTGGTGGCGTTCAATACCTTATCCTCGGGTCAAACAACGTGTAAGACAAATCAATCAGCAAATTTACCATTACCGAAGTTAACGAAAACAACAGCACCAACGCCTGTACCGTCGGAAAGTCGCGAGCCAAAACAGCATCAACCGTCAACCGTCCCAACCCCGGAATACTAAACACACTCTCTGTGACCACCACCCCACCGATCAGCAGAGCGATGCCGATACCGATCACCGTCACAATCGGTACAGCCGCATTACGCAAGGCATGACGCATCAACACGAGACGATTGGTTAACCCTTTTGCGTGCGCCGTACGAATATAGTCTTCGCCCAGTACCTCTTGAACACTTGTACGCGTGATGCGAGCGATCAGCGCGCAGTACACGGCCGATAACGCGAAGCAGGGCAACAATAACTTTTGCAGCCAACCCCAAAAACCCTCTGATAGCCGCTGATAGCCCTGCACCGGCAGCCAGTTCAGTTCGATCGAAAATACATACATCAAAAGATAACCGATCACAAAGACAGGTATCGAAAATCCCAGTACGGCCAGGCCCATGACAACGCGATCAATCCAGGTGCCAGCGTAATAAGCAGCCAACACACCAAGCGGCACAGCAATCAGTACCGACAAAATAATGGTGCACAACGCCAGCGATAGTGTGGGCTCGAGGCGATCAAGAATCAATTCGCTCACTTGTTTTTTAAAGAAAAAAGACTCCCCGAAGTTGCCCGTCGACACCCTGGCCAGCCAACTGCCAAACTGCACCAACACAGACTGGTCTAAGCCAAGCTTGACGCGGATCTCTTGAATTTCCTCAGTGGTTGCATTGTCGCCGGCAATAATCGCGGCTGGGTCGGCCGCGCTCAGGCGCAACATCAAAAACACCAAAACCACCACCATTGCCATGACAGGCAAGATGGCCAGAATGCGCTTAGAAACATAACGAAACACGACTTAGCGCTCCGTCACTTGCCAGTCTTTGTGATGTTCCAGAACACAGGTGCTGGCGCTTGGATCAAGCCGCTCAAACTTTTTCGCGCCACCATCGGTTGGTACCACTGACCTAGAGGGATATAAACCGGATACTCGATCGCACGCAATTGCACGGCTTGCGCCAACGCCTTTTGTTTGTTCAGATCGGTTTCACGCGAAAACTCAGCACGCAGCTTTTCGATTTGGGCGTCACACGGCCAACCAAAGGTGGTTTTTTCGCAAGCGGCATTCAAGTAGCCTGACTCAAGCGGATTCAATACGTTGTTGGTCGACGTAATGGTCAGGTTCCAGCCTCCTTTGGAGATCGGATCTTTTTTTGCACGACGCACCACCACCGACTGCCAGTCCATCGATTGCATATCAACTTTAAAACCGGCTTTTTCAAGTAAAGACTTTGCCACCGGCGCTAAGTTTGCGTAAACATGTCGGTCGGTCGAGTGCAACAACACAATTGGCGTACCGTCGTAGCCCGACTCTTTGACAAGCTCGCGTGCCTTTTTAAAGTTCGACTCAAGCAATTTATCCATACCAATCGTCGTACCTAAGGGCGTATCGCAATAGAACATTGATTTACAAACCTTGTAATAGGCCGGGTCGCCAATAACAGCTTTTAAAAAATCCTCTTGATTAAACGCATACCAGATTGCTTGCCGCGCTTTGACGTTGTCAAAGGGTTTGTTCAACGAGTTAAACCTGAATACATATTGATTGCCCAAAGAACTCCAGTCGCTAAACTGAATATTGGCGTCCTTTTTAAGCATTGGTAGCAAATCATGCGAAGGCTGCTCAATCAAATCGATTTCGCCTGCCAACAAGGCGCTGACTGCGGTTTGCTGATCTGCGATCGCGAGCCACTCAACACGATCGACCTGAACCACTTTACCCCCAGACATGGCTGAAGGTGGTTCGGCACGCGGCTTGTACTGTGCAAACTTTTCGTATACGACCTTGCTGCCTGGTTTCCATTCGTTGGTTTTAAACACAAAGGGCCCCGAGCCTATGTATTCAGAGATCTGCTCTTGCGGACTGGTTTGCGCGATGCGCTTAGGCATCATAAAGGCGGTGCCGCTTGCGCGACTCAAACCAATCATCACCGCGCTAGTCGGCTCTTTCAAGGTGATTTTGAAGGTTCTTTGATCGATGACGGTCAGGTCTTTCAGATGCCTCAGCAACTCTTGTCCGACCACATCACGAGCTGCCCAGCGTTTAATTGAGGCGACACAGTCTTCTGCGGTGACAGGTTGACCGTCGTGCCATAACAAGCCCTCGCGCAGGGTCATTGTGTAAACCGTTTTATCTTCGCTCAACTGATAGTTGTCGATCATCTGCGGTTGCGTCACCCCCTTTGCGTCATTGGCAAACAAGGTGTCATAAATCATGTACCCATGGTTGCGCGAGATATACGCGGTTGTCCACACCGGGTCGACAATTTTTAAGTCAGAATGCATCACCGCGCGTATAACCGTCTTAGCTTGCGCTTGGCCCTGCGTCTGCGCGATCGTTGCCTCCATTGCACCAAGGCTCGCCAGACCCGTGATGACCAAAGCCCGAAGCAAGCCCGTTCTGCGTCGCAAGTTCATTCTCATGATGCCAAGTCTCCAAAAGTAAAAATTGTGTTCTACAACACGCCCTGATCGGTCAGGTCTTGTATTTCTGAATCTGAATAGCCAAGCATTTGTTTGAGCACGTGAACATTGTCTTCTCCATAGCCCGGCGCACCTCGATCAATCACACCACCCGCATAGGCCGGTGTCGCACTCATTTTCACCGGAAACTCATTAACTGGCCAACGGCCAATCTTAGTGCCTGTCACTTCGGTCAGCCACTCAAGTTCTTTAAGCTGCGGGTCGGTGTCGTAACGATCAGCGGCAGTTTGGCAGACACCCGCCGGCACACCGGCCTGCTGTAAGCGCAGCATGCACGCGCTGGCGTCTTGCTTGGACGCCCAGGCCTGAATCGTTTCATCAAGCGCGTCTTGATTTTGCAAACGCAAGGCCAACGTACTGAAACGTAAATCCCATTGCAGCGCGGTCAACTCAGGCTCGCGCACCAGCGCGTTCCATTCGGCATCGTTGAAACAAGCTAATGCCAGCCAGCGATCTTCTCCGGCGCAACGATACGCGCCGTGCGGGGCCGCGGGCTTATATGGCGAACGGTTACCATAGCGGGCCCACTCACGACCGTTGGCAGACCAATCCAAGACTGCTGTAGCGGTTTGATAAATGCCCGCCTCGCACTGCGAGGCATCAATCCATTGGCCTTCGCCCGTTTGATTACGGTGATAGACCGCCCCGAGTGCTGCGAGGGCAAAACCATACGCACCGATCCAATCCAAGTACGAATAGCCCCAGCCCGCGGGCATGGCGGGATCAGGGCGCCCCGACATTTCTGTGGTGCCAGCAAAAGAGGCGGCTACCGGGCCTACGGTACGAAAACGCCCGTACTTGCCAAGGCCCCCCATCCCAGATTGTTGAACATAAATAATGTCAGACTTTAGCGACTTCAGCACCTCGTAGCCCAGCCCCAAACGCTCAAGCACGCCGGGTGAAAATCCTTCGGCCACAATGTCAGACTGACGCGCCAACTCTTTGGCAATCGCCAGACCCTTAGGGTGCCGAATATTAAGCGACATCCCGCGCTTGCCAGCATTTTTGTTATTGAACTGCCCACCCATGTCTGAATCGGTCACACCAGGCAAGGGTGCCGTCGCGGCGTCGCGCGCGGCGCGCCCGCCAAWCGGCGACATCGCAGCCAGACGGGTATCGGGGTTTTCCTTCCATTCAACCTTGATACTTTCAGCGCCTAGTGCAGCCAAAATACGCGTGCCGCCCGCCGAGGCTAAAAACCAAGAGAAATCAAGAATCTTGACTCCTTGCAACGCAAACGGGCGCCCACGTGCAGAAATATTTTTAACCGTTGGCGTGTATTTAAATGTCTGCGCTTGTGTTTGCGCTTGCGTCTGCGTCTGGGCGCGTGGCTGAGCCAACGCCCGTGCCTTCACGGTCTGGGTATTCTTAGGCGCACTGAGTAACGCGTTTAACTCGGCGTTGTGTTGCCCTAACAAGGGCGCACGCTTACCCGCTTGCCAGGCGGTCGCGCTGCTCAACCACTTGCTAGTCGGATAGCGTAACGCCCGACCAAGCTCGGGGTGATCGATATCGGTGAACGAATGACGCATCAACCAATGTTCATCCAACGCGTTTTCATGAGGCTTGCGTACCGGCGCCCATAACAGGCCAGCCTCTTGCGCCTCGCGCCAAGGCAGTTCGTTGTAATCGTATGAACCCACAAAATCACGAATCACTTCGAGCATACGGATCGTTTCGTCATCCATCCCAGCCGACCCCGGTGTGCTGCGCGCTTTTAAGTCAGCGGTCGCAGCAGGCGCCTGTAGATCTCCCGCTTTACCATACCGCGCTAAGAACGGAACGAGTTTGGCTTTATCGCGCGCCGAGACTCCCCAAGTCATGTTCCAGCGCTTATCTTTCGTCGCACTCACATTGGGAATCGGAGTGGGGTTTTCAACGGCATGACGCGCGGTCTGCCGATAGAGCGGGGCACGACGCATCACCCAGGACATCACGTCAAGTTCAGTATTTTTGGCAACCGCCTCGTGCACAGCGCAAGACAAGTCCTGGCCCTCGCCCGTCGCTTGCCGGGTGATTAACGCCGCGACTACCGCCGCCGTCATTTGTTCGGCGGCAATGTGATACGCATGCCAGACTTGCGGCGCCACGGGCGGGTGTTCATATTGCCCCTGAGCGTTACGGTCATAGCCACAACACATCATCACCCCACCTAACGCCAAGTGAATCAGATCTGAGGCCTTAAAATCTTTCCAGGGGCCGCTATCTCCAAAGGGTGTGATRCGAGCCGTCAGCAAGGTCGGAAACAATTCGTTCAACGTTTGCGCGGGTTTGAGTTCGATTAAAAACTGCCCACAGGTGCTGTCTAAAAATACATCGGCAGTTCCTAACAGTTGCAGGCAAGCCTCACGGCCTTGCGCTGAACTTAGGTCAAGCTGGATTGATTTTTTACCTCTGTTGTAGGCGCAAAAGAAAATAGACTTCTCGGGGTCTGGCATATCACCCAAGAAGGGTCCGATCGCGCGCGTCTGACTGCCGCTCGCCGGTTCGATTTTGATTACCTCGGCACCCAAGCCGGCTAACAGCAAGCCACAATACTCACCTAACTCATCGGCGACCTCAACCACTCGCACACCTGCGAGCATGCCAGGCTTGGTCTGGGGGTTGGCGAAGAGCTCGGCGGCAATAAAAGGCGACTGCGACATGACTGTTCCTCTGCTTTGTCTCAAGGCGACCCGCGCGTACGCAAGCGACTGGCCCTGTATATATTTATTTTTATGCTACGCGGTTTGTCACGGCTCAGTTTTTATGCGTAACGTCCGGCTAGCATCATGCCCCACAAAATGGGTATCATGCAACAGTGCCGTGAATCTTTTTCGGCACCGGCTACTCGTGCGTCCAGACACCAGAGCCTACTCGCCAAAGGACTTCGCTGTGAACGACTTACACGCCCTGAAAAATAAAATTGCGGTTGTCGGCGTTGGAAATACTGCTTACGGCGACTTTCCACTGATCAGCGACTATGGCCTGGGCGCGCAAGCGTTTAAATCGGCAATCTCAGATTGTGGACTCGACAAAAATGAAATTGATGGCTTGCTGGTGTGTCGCGTACCGTCTTACGCCCGAATGGGCGAAGTGCTTGGCCTGAACCCGCGCTGGACAATGACCTTGCCTGGCCACGGCCGTATGTCAGGCATGTCTATTATCGAGGCCATGCTTGCGCTCGAAACTGGCGCGGCAAAATACGTGGCTCTAATTTATACAAATATTGGTCGCTCGCGCCGCGTGAATTACGGTGGCGAAGACGCCTCAAGTTTCTGGAACCCCTGGGGCTTCACCTCCCCAGGGGCCGCCCATGCCCTGATGTTCAGGATGCACATGGCCAAGTACGGCACCACGACGCGTCAACTTTCTGAAGTGTCAGTTGCGTTTCGCAAGCACGCCTTGCTCAATCCAAACGCCGTCATGAAAAAGCCCATCACTTCTGAGGATCATGCCAACGCCCGACGCATCACCGAACCGCTGGGCTTACTTGATTACTGCCTGATTAACGACGGGGCCGTTTGCATGGTCCTGACCACCGCCGAGCGAGCAAAAGATCTGACTAAACCACCCGTACTTATTTCTGGCGTGGGTGCTCGCGACGCTTTCGAGCGCAGCGCAATTTCAAACTTTGATCAAGATTTTTGGTACAACGAGATCAGAGACGCCGGCACCCAGGCCTTTGACATGGCAGGCGTGACCCACGACGACGTTGATGCGCTGATGTGCTACGACAACTTCAGCCCGACCGTGCTCTTTAGTCTTGAGGGTCTGGGCTATTGCGCGCAGGGTGAGGCAGGCGCCTATGTCGAAGGTGGCACTTTACAACTGGGTAATAAACTCCCCACAAACACCGATGGTGGCCACCTTTCAAACTCGTATATGCAGGGTTGGGGATTAAATGTCGAGGCCGTGCGTCAAATCCGTGGCGAGTGCGGCGCGCGACAAGTCGCGGATTGCAACGTTGTTCAGTACATCGCCTCGACGCCCTGCACTCGCTCAATCATTTACACGAAAGGCTAAACCATGACAACTCCTTCCTATGACAAGCCCTTGCCAATTATCGATGAACTGACCAAACCGTTTTGGGATCACGCCCTTGAGCATCGTCTTTCAGTTCAGGCCTGCGCCCATTGCCGCCATTTACAGTTTCCGCCTAGTCCCGTTTGCCCTAAATGCCTGTCCGACGAGCAAGAATGGCTCGTAGTCAGTGGTCAGGCCACCCTCTTATCCTGGGTCAAGTTTCACCGCGCGTACTGGGATGGTTTCATACAAGACGTCCCCTACGACGCCTGCCTGGTCCAACTAAAAGAAGGCCCCTTGATGGTCAGCAACTTCAGCGGCCCGACCCCCGCAAATGTTCACGTCGGTATGCCGCTAAAAGTTGTCTTCGAACATGTCACCTCAGACGTGGCCCTAAGCCGTTTCAGCCCCGCCTGACCGCGACAGCGTTAGGCTGCGCGACTACCACCCGCACCGCTCGCCGCAGCCTCAAACTCGGCGAGTGCACGTAACCGCAACGCCTGACTTCGCGCCAGGGCGGCCTCTTTGACGTGGCCATACCCTCGGATCTCTTCGGGCACCGTCGCCACCTCAAGCGCCTTCTCAAGCGATCCTCGCGAGAGCTTGCCTAGCATCGTCAAGATAGTCTCGCGATACTCAACAATTAAAGCCCGCTCGGCGCGCCGTTCGGCCGTGTAGCCAAAGACGTCAAACTTAGTGCCACGCAAACCTTTCAGTCTGGCCAAAAATCTGAACACCACCAACATCCGCGGTCCAAACTTCGTTTTAATGAGGTGTCCTTTATCGTCGCGCTTCGCAAAAAGTGATGGGGCAAGATGAAAATGTACAGCCCAGTCTCCTTCAAACTGTTCGGCCAGGCCACGCAAAAACTCACCGTCGGTGTACAGTCGCGCTACTTCGTATTCATCTTTGTAGGCCATCAGCTTAAACAGATAGCGTGCGACAGCGAGTGCTAAACGCTGCGTGCCGCAGGCTTGAAGCTCGGCGTCTGACACCGCGTTCACGAACGACACGTACTGCTCCGCGTAGGCTTCGTTTTGATACGCGCGTAAAAAGGCGGCGCGATGCTCGCGCAACTGTTCAAACTCAGAGCCCGAACGTTTGAACGCAACGATGGTCGCACCGTGCGCGTTAGGATTTAACGCCTGATGGGCGCCTCCTAAAAGGCGCGCAATCAGTTGCGGTTCGTGCGCGACACGACGCCCCCAGTTAAACGCCTCAAGGTTCTTCTTCACCTGTACAGCGTTTAAAACGATCGCTTGTTCAAGCGATCGATGATGCAAAGGAATCCAAGCTTTTTGGTAGGCAAATCCCATCAAAAGCGGATTGGCATACACCGCATCACCCAAGAGCTTCACCGCAAGCTCTGARGCATCGACGCTCTCGATTCGTCCCTCGCCACAGGCTAGCTCAAGTTCTTGACGTAACTCATGGGCAGCGAGCGTCCAGTTCGGATTGCCAATGAAGGCTGCCGTTGGGGCGACATCGGCGTTTAACAACATCCGTGTGTGCCCGGGCCGCATGCGCGCCACCGCCTCGGCGCTTGAACCCACCACCAGATCCGCGCCCAACACCAAATCTGCCTGACCCATCGCGATGCGGGTGTTCAAAATATCCGCGGCAGTCGGGGCGATGATGGCGTGTGAAAATACCGCACCCCCTTTTTGCGCCAAGCCTGCCATGTCAAGAACCGAACCAGCTTTACCTTCAAGATGGGCTGCCATGCCAAGCAACTGACCAATCGTGACAACGCCCGTTCCGCCAACGCCCGCAACAAAGATGCCATACGCGCGGTCGAGCGCAACTAAAGCTGGATCGGGTAAAGCCAAAGCCTGCGCCTCGGTGGCCTCAAGCAGCTTTGGCTTGCGTAACTGGCCGCCCTCAACCGTCACCAAGCTTGGACAAAAGCCCTTCAAACAAGAGAAGTCTTTGTTGCAACTCGATTGATTAATCACACGTTTTCGACCCAGCTCTGTTTCGAGTGGTTCGATCGATAGGCAATTAGATTGTGTTGAACAATCGCCACAACCCTCGCAAACACGCGGGTTAATCACGACACGGCGTGCCGGGTCAGGATAAGCATTGCGCTTGCGGCGGCGGCGCTTTTCAGTGGCGCACGTCTGGTCATAAATCAGCGCAGAGGTGCCCGAGAGCTCACGCAACTCTTTTTGAACACGCTCAAGTTCATCTCGATGCACGACCTCTACACCTGGGGGCAAACCGCTTCGTTGCGAATATTTTTCTGGCTCATCGGTAACAACGACTAGCTTGACCACACCCTCAGCCAACACCTGCGCGGCCATCATCGGCACTGTGATTTGCCCATCGACAGGCTGACCACCTGTCATCGCGACCGCATCATTAAATAAAATTTTGTAGGTGATATTGACCTGTGCCGTGACTGCCGCGCGGATCGCCAACAAGCCCGAGTGAAAATATGTGCCGTCACCTAAATTTACGAAGACGTGCTTTTCAGAAGTAAACGGCGCTTGTCCGATCCAAGGTGCACCCTCCCCACCCATTTGCGTGAACACATGCGTGCTGCGATCCATCCACAGCGCCATATAGTGGCAACCAATGCCAGCCATCGCGCGCGAACCCTCTGGCACTCGCGTCGAAGTGTTATGTGGACACCCCGAGCAAAACCACGGCTTGCGCTCAGCCACCACCCGTGGACGAGCGAGTTCGCGCTCGCGGGCCGCAATAAACGCCAAACGAGCCTCGATCTGCGCGCGTACCTGCGCAGGCAACTCAAGGCGTAACAGCCGCGTGGCGATCGCACGCGCCACCATCGACGGCGAAAACTCATATTGGGCAGGCAACAACCACGGGCTTTGCGGAACAGCCCATTCGCCACCATCTTTATCGTCAAACTTGCCAACCACACGCGGAATCTTTTTACCCCGGCCGATCCAGCCGAACAGTTCTTCTTTAACTTGGTATTCAAGCATTTGGCGTTTTTCTTCGACCACCAAAATCTCGTCGAGATTTTCCGCAAAGCTCAGTAAGCCTGTCGACTCAAGCGGCCAGACCATCCCCACTTTAAACAGACGCAAACCAATTTGCTGGCATACCTCAGGCGTCAGGCCCAGATCGAGCAAGGCTTGTGTCGTGTCGAGGTAGGCCTTACCCGAAGTGATGATGCCAAAGCGCGCTTGCTCGTTGGGCACCGACCAAAGCTGCCGATTCAAACCATTGGCGCGGGCAAAGGCCAGCGCAGCGTATAACTTTTGATCCAACAATCGCGCCTCTTGAGCGAGCGGCGTATCGCCAAGGCGAATATTCAAGCCCCCCGCAGGTAAGACAAAATCTTCAGGAATGTTGATCTGAACACGCTCGGGGTCGACATCCACCGAGGCTGAGACCTCAACGATGTCGGTGATGCATTTCATCCCCACCCACAAACCTGCATACCGACTCATCGCCCAGCCCAGCATGCCATAATCAAGAATCTCTTGCACGCTCGCCGGAAACAAAACCGGAATTCCACAGGCTTTTAAAATATGATCGCTTTGATGGGGCAGCGTCGAAGACTTTGCGGAGTGGTCGTCACCTGCCACAACCAAGACGCCACCCAAGGGCGAAGTCCCCGCCGCATTCGCGTGTTTAAAGACATCGCCGCAGCGGTCTACCCCGGGCCCTTTGCCGTACCACAAGCCAAAAACGCCCTCGTACTGCGCGCCCTCAAACAGATTGACTTGCTGAGAGCCCCAAACCGAAGTCGCAGCAAGGTCTTCGTTGACGCCGGGCTGAAACACGATGTGGTGTTGCTTCAGACGCTCAGCGGCTTTCCAAAGATTTTGATCGAAGCCACCTAAGGGCGAACCGCGATAGCCAGAAATAAAGCCGGCGGTATTCAAACCAGCGCTCTGGTCGCGCAAGCGCTGATTCATCGGCAAGCGCACAAGCGCATGGATCCCACTGAGCCAGGCGCGGCCCGCAGAAAGATCGTACTTATCGTCTAGTTTGACGGCGTTTAAGGCTTGCAACTGCTGGTCTGAAAACGGGGCATTCATTTGTCTGGACTCCTTTTGAGTAGTTTGGTCCGTGCCTGCTGACTCCGATCTCTCTTTTGAAGCGACTTGGTCAACCACGGGTTAATCATTTAAGCCTCAGGGCGCACTCGTGAAAGCTAACGCTGACTCTGTTGTAACCCCGTCTGCGCGTTGCGGCAAGTACTGTCCGACGCTGGCATAATACAAACGTCTGCGGCCGCGCGAAGCAAGCCTTGTCCACTTGGCGCCGAATCGTCTAGTTTTACGCAAAAAATATGAAAATTGCCCCTCGCTTGGTTGCCTGGCAACGCGAACATGGTCGCCACGGACTGCCCTGGCAACGCACCCGCGACCCCTATCGGGTGTGGCTTTCTGAAATTATGCTGCAACAGACACAAGTCAGCGCTGTACGCGACTACTATCAACGCTTTTTAACTAAGTTTCCAACCGTCAAAGCGCTTGCCCAGGCGCCTGCGAGCGAGGTCATGGTGCATTGGGCCGGCTTAGGGTATTACGCGCGGGCACGCAATCTGCACGCCTGCGCCAAGCAGGTGATGCAAGACTGGCACGGGGTATTTCCGACTCAGGCGGCAGGTTTGATGACCCTACCAGGCATTGGGCCCTCGACCGCCGCTGCGATTGCCGCGTTTTGTTATGGCGAACGCGTCGCAATACTCGACGGCAATGTTAAACGCGTCTTAGCGCGGCTCTTTGCGATCGAAGGCGACCCAACCACACGACCCATTGAAGTGCAGTTGTGGGCGCACGCGCACGAACAAGTGCCTTCGGCAAAGGCTTGCACGCAAGACACGGAATTTATGTCCGCCTACACGCAGGGTCTGATGGATCTTGGTGCTTTAGTTTGCACACGCGGACGCCCACAGTGCGACGCCTGCCCTCTTAAAAAAGACTGCCGGGCCCGACTGGAAGGTCGGTGTGACGAACTCCCGTGGCCGCGAACGCGCAAAGTCTTGCCCGAGCGTACCGTCACGATGTTGATCCCGCATCGACTAGGCCACATCTGGTTAGAACAACGCCCGACGACTGGTATTTGGGGCGGCCTCTGGAGCCTGCCCGAGTGCGCGCAAGACCTAGAGGTCAAGCTCGCTTGTCAACAACTTGGTCTGACCGTCAAAAAATCTGAAACACTCGCTCACTTTTTGCATGTCTTTACGCATTATCGGCTGGCTGTGCGACCCGAGTTGGTGTTAGTTGAGCACACCACAACAACACCCCACACCCAAATACCAATATCTGACAAACAGTGCCTAACCAGTCAGCCAAGCGCCAACGCCGGACAATGGGTCGCGCTCTCTGAGCTTGCGCAGCGAGGTTTGCCAGCGCCCGTACGCAAGTTGCTCGAAGGCCTGCTGGCCGACGGACAACTTGTTTGACAACAACACAGGGGTAGGAATCGCACAAGGGCCAATGGTTCAGGCCTTGGGCGGTCGATACTTGCTAATACTCATTAAGATGCCGCACGCGATCCCAATCGTCAATAAGGCGGTACCGCCGTAACTGAGCAGCGGCAAGGGCACTCCGACCACCGGCAAAATTCCGGTCACCATTCCGATATTCACGAAGACATAAATGAACAGCACCATCGACAAGGCGCTGGCCAGCAACCGCTGGCCCTGACTTGGCGCGCGCCAGGCAATTGCCAGGCCACGCCAGACTAAGAGCAGGTACAAGACTAGCAAGGTCCCGCCACCATACAAGCCAAACTCTTCTGCGAACACAGCAAAAATAAAGTCGGTTGTCCGCTCAGGGATAAAATCTAAATGGGTTTGTGTGCCATTCAAATACCCCTTTCCATAGACGCCACCCGACCCAACCGCAATGGTCGATTGAATCGTATGAAACCCCTTGCCTAAGGGGTCAGTGCTTGGATCAAGCAAGGTACAAATACGATTTTTTTGATACTCGTGCAACATCATCCAATTAAAGTCATCGGCGCACAACTTGTCTTGCTGCAGGTAAACAGAACCGAGGCCAAGCGCACTGACGACCATCACCGGTATCAAAAGCTTGAACGATAAACCCGCAAAAAAAATCACAAAAAAACCCGCACTAAACACCAAAATGGCCGTACCTAAATCAGGCTGCTTGACGATGAGCAAAAATGGCACAAGCAAGAGCACACTCGCCGCACATAAATCCAAAAACTTCATCGAGCCTTCACGCTTACTAAAATACCAGGCCAACATCAAAGGCAAGGCTATTTTCATCATCTCAGAGGGTTGAATGCGAGTGATTCCAATATTGAGCCAGCGGGTCGCGCCTTTACTGGTATCACCCACAAAAAGTACAGCAAAAAGCAGAACGACTCCCATCACATAGCACGGCACAGCAAGTTTTAAAATAAATTGTGGTGGCGTAACAGCGACAACCCATAACGCCACCAGAGCGATATAAAAATTACGCACCTGATCCGAAAAGCGCGCGTCTGTGCTGCCAACGGCCGAGTGCATGACCACCAGACCAACGGTTGCCAGCAACAACAAAATCAACATCAGCGGCCAGTCAATAGACGTCAGGCAACGAAAGAACACTTTTAGAATTAATTTCATGGGGCGGCCCTTTGCGTCGACGCCGCGCGCAGCAACCAGGCGTCAAACACTTTGCGCACAATGGGTGCCGCCACACTGCCGCCCCAACCCGCATTTTCAACAATGACTGCGATCGCAATTTTTGGTTGATTTGCGGGGGCGAAGGCCATAAACAAAGAGTGATCACGCAGGCGCTCGTCAATTGCGCTACTTTGATATTTTGCGCCGCGCAAACTATAGACCTGCGCCGTACCGGTTTTACCGGCGGTGGTGTAAGGCGCGCCCACAAAGGCTGCAGCCGCAGTCCCCGAGACAGTCACTTCGGTTAACGCACGTTTGACGACCTGCAGATTTTCTTTTTTTAGTGCAATCTTATGGGCCGCTTCAGCGACCGTTAAGAATTGCTCGTCGGTACGCGAATCTTTGATCGCGCGCACCAGATGAGGCTTCATATAAACACCATCATTGGCCAGTACTGCCGTCGCTTGCGCGAGCTGCATCAGCGTAAACGCGTTATAGCCCTGGCCTACCGCAATTGAAATCGTCTCTCCGGCGTACCAGCGCTGCTGATCGCGATTGTTGTACGCCCCGCGCTTCCAGTCGGTCGAGGGCAAGACGCCACGCCGTTCGCCCTCGATATCGATACCCGTTATCTGCCCGAAGCCAAAGGGCTTCATAAAATCGTGCAAATTATTAACACCGATCTCGGGCCCAAGAGAATAAAAATAGGTATCAGACGACACGACCAAGGCGCGATGCATGTCGAGCGTACCAAACGCGGCAGAGCCCGAGTTTCTAAACCGTTGGCCTCCAAACTCAAAGTAACCAGGGTCTGAAATTAAGTCGGTTGCGCGACGTTTATTGAGTTCGAGTGCAGCCAATGCTACGAAAGGTTTGTACGTTGACCCGATTGGATAGGTGCCATAAACAGGTCGGTTAATCAGCGGATGATCGGGCGACTCATTTAACAGGCGCCAACTTTCAGAGTCGATTCCGTCAATGAACAAATTCGGATCAAAAGAGGGTTGCGAAACAAAGGCAAGTACATCGCCGGTTGCCGGCTCAATCGCCACGAGCGCACCACGTAAATCTTTGAACGCCTCTTCGGCCAGCCGTTGTAAACCCATATCTAAAGACAAGACCAGGTTAGCGCCTGGGGTCGGATCCACGCGACGCAACACTCGAACCGGTTTGCCCCGTGAAGTCACTTCGCGCTCTTCGAAACCGGGCTTGCCAAGCAACGCCTTCTCGTAGGTTTTTTCAAGTCCTTTTTTTCCGATAATATCTGTGCCCCGATAGTTGCCCAGCTCACCACGCGTCTCGAGCGAAGCGAGGTCGCCCTCAGAGATCCGACCGACATAACCGACCACGTGGCCGGCAGCCTTGCCTTGCGGGTATTCGCGTACCCAGCGCGCGCGAAGCTTTACCCCCGCGAACCTCAAAGCATTCGCCGAAAAAAATGCCGCCTCGGTTTCGTTTAAATTGTTACGCAAGACGATACTTGCATACTTACCGGATTCAGCCACACGCCTTTTGAATCTGCGCTGATCGGCTGCGCTGATAAATACAAGCGGCGTGAGTGCGTCAAACATAGCGTCGATATTACCCGCCCGCGCCGGAACCACTTCAAGCGTGTAACTTAAATAATTTCGCGCCAAGACCTCACCGTTGCGATCGACAATTTCACCCCGCCTTGGCGCAATCGGCACCACGGCGAGACGATTACTGTCGGCACGTGCCGACAGACCTTCGTGACGCTCTACCTGCAGCACCCAAAAGCGCACTGACAATAAGCCAAAGCAAAAAAATGCGAACAGCCCCGCGACGACCAGTCGGAGTATGAACTGGCTTTTTGGCAGGCGATCGTTTTTCTTAAGATCGAACATAAGCGTTTAACATCAATCCGCGTGCGTCTGGACGTCTTGCAGACGGTGCTGGGGCAAGAGCAATAGCCAAGCCACCAACGGCCACAAGGCCGTTGTCACTACGACCGCCAACAGCCAAAACCACCCGGGCCAGGCGCTCACCATAAATGCGCCAAGCAAAATGCCCACCGCTTTAGTAAGAATGAACAGTGGCAATAAATGTAAGGCCTGGCTCAACAGGCCAAACCGCAACAGGCGCCGATGAATCGACTGGGCGCCGAACACCAGCAGGGTGTAGGTCACTGCCTGCAGACCAAGCGGGCCGACGTCGTGCACATCCATCAGCAAGCCAAACATAAAGGCAGTAAACAGCCCGACGCGACGAGCCTCATGTAACGACCAAAATACCAACGCCAGCAGCAGCAAGTCAGGCGCTAAAGGCCAGAGCCGCCAGGGCAGCAGTGAGAGCAGCCAGATGCCGAACAAGGTTAACCAGACAAAGGACATGCTGGTTGTGTGATCAATCGTATTTGGCTCAACGGGACGCGGCAAGGGAACCGGCGGGGCGTGAACACCAGAGCGTGCCTGCCGCATCGCGCTACTTCGACTCTGGCGCGTCACGCAGCGCCTCTGCGCCTGAGGCTGGCTTCTGAGTGCCAAGCGTCAGGTTGGGTTCAAGAGGAACCTGCAACACCAAAAATTGTCGGTATCGCTCGGGGTGTGAAGAAGGTAACGCCTCGGCGCGTGCAAAGCCCGAAGCCGAACTGCGTTGCACCTGATCGATTCGTCCAACCGACAACCCTGGCGGAAACACGCCTCCTACACCACTGGTGACGAGTAGATCGCCTTCGCGCAGATCGGCGTCAGAAGAAAAGTAACGGACTTCAACCTTACCTGGCGTGGTCGAACCAAAGGCGATTAACCGCAAGCCATTGCGCAAGACTTGCACCGGAATCGAGATAATCTCATCCGTGAGCATGGCTGCCTCTGAAGACATCGGCGAAACACGGGTGATTTGCCCGACCACTCCACCTTCATCGAGAATTGGCATCCCCGTTGCAATACCCGCACGCGCCCCTTTGTTAAAGACCAAGCGGCGGCTAAAGGCATTGGCCGGTTCGTACAAGACCTCGACGACCACAGACGGATGCTCGGCCGCTTTTTCAAACACCCCTAAGAGACGACGCAACTGCGCATTTTCAGCGCCGAGCAGTGCCGCGTTGGTGGTGACTTGCGCCAACTCAATCCGTTGTTTTTGCAGCGCTTCGGTTTCAGACTTGATCAGCGCAGCTGCGTCAAAAATATCATGACTTAACGCAATGACGTCGCGCGGAAACATGACAAGCCGCTCGAAGGGATAAAGCGTAGCGGACAGCGCCTGACGTACCGGGTTGGTCGTTTTATACGTGGCGTCTGTGAACAGCAAGGCAAACGCCGCCATCAACAGCAAAGTCAGCTTGACTTCAGCGGCCGGGCCGCGCCGAAAGAGTCGAAGAGTCACGGGTCGTTGCATGATAACTTTGTACTCAACCGTTCAACGAGTTGACGCTCTTTGCGCTGGGTAGGAGGGAGTTTTGCGCGGGTCAGTCTTTGACGCCGCACCGCCCGTCTGTGCGCAGCACAACTAGTCGTCGATGAAAATGGCGCCGAGTTTTTCGAGGTGCTCAAGAGCGGCACCGCAACCACGCACCACGCACGTCAAGGGGTCATCGGCYACAATGACAGGCAAGCCGGTTTCTTCTTGCAGCAAACGGTCAAGGTCTCGTAGCAACGCGCCACCGCCCGTCAACGAGATGCCTTTGTCAGTGATATCTGCCCCCAATTCAGGCGGTGTGTTTTCAAGTGCAATCTTGACGGCGGATACGATTTGGTTGAGCGGATCGGTTAAGGACTCGAGGATTTCGTTTGACGAAACGGTGAAGCTGCGCGGCACGCCTTCAGCCAAATTGCGACCTTTGACCTCGATCTCGCGTACCTCAGACCCCGGGAAAGCCGAACCAATTTGTTTTTTGATGTGCTCGGCGGTGGGTTCGCCAATCAGCATGCCGTAATTACGCCGAATGTAATTAACAATTGCTTCGTCGAATTTATCGCCGCCCACTCGCACTGAACCCTTGTAAACCATACCGCCCAACGAGATGACAGCCACTTCTGTTGTGCCCCCACCAATGTCAACCACCATCGAACCGCTGGCGTCTGAAACATTGAGCCCAGCACCAATGGCTGCGGCCATGGGTTCTTCTATCAAATAAACCTGGCTGGCGCCAGCGCCCAAGGCAGATTCGCGAATCGCGCGACGCTCGACCTGGGTCGAGCCGCTAGGCACGCACACGATAATGCGCGGGCTAGGCGCAAACATGTTTCGCGGATGCACCATGCGAATGAACTGCTTGAGCATTTGCTCGGTGACCGTAAAGTCGGCGATGACGCCGTCTTTCATGGGCCGGATCGCTTGGATGTTGCCCGGCACACGGCCCAGCATCTGTTTGGCCTCGCGACCCACTGCCTGAATGATTTTTTTGCCGCCGGGACCACCCTCGTGGCGAATCGCAACCACTGAAGGCTCGTCGAGCACGATGCCCTTGCCGCGAACATAAATGAGAGTGTTGGCGGTACCAAGATCGATCGCCATATCACTTGAAAAATAATTACGCAGGAATCCGAACATGAGAGCCCAGCCAAAATAAAAGTTGACGCACGCAACATGCCGTGAATAGCGTGTCATCATAACTTATAATTCTCTTTGGATCGGCAAAACAAGCTTCCGTCAAGCTCGCAACCCTACGAGGCAAGACGTACCCTGACAAAACCGGTTTGCTCACGCTTCGTTCAGGAGCCTTTGAAAGCTTTTGACCTTCCAAAGCCAAGCGACGGACACGCGCCGTGCCTTTTTGCGGTTTTGACGCGACGGGCGGCCTTTTATTTTTCAAAAAGCAGCGACTTATGGCTATTACCGAACAAGAAATCACTCGAATCGCCCGTCTCGCACGGCTCACCCTATCGCCCGAGCAGCGCCTGCAGGCGCAAGGCGATCTGACCAAAATTTTAGGTCTGATCCATGAACTTCAGGCGGTCGACACGCGTGGGATCGAACCCTTAGCGCATCCGTTGTCTGCGCTGAAAGACGTTCACCTGCGGCTGCGTGATGACCTTGTTACCGAAGTGTCGTCGGTCCAGCGTCGCGAGGCGCTAATGGCCAATGCACCCGGCGCGGCAGAGGGGCTGTTTTTAGTTCCAAAGGTAATCGAATAAATGAGCGTCGCCCTTCGCACGTTTCCTACCCTGACAAGCCTACAAACCGCCTTAGCGCAGGGCCAGCTCAGTGCAACCGAACTCGCGCAAGACTGCCTGAAGCAAATTCATGCGCAGCAGGCGCTGAACGCTTTCGTGCACGTCGACACCGAGCTCACGCTCGCACAAGCGCGTGCGGCCGACGCCAGTCGCGCCGCCGGCACAGCCGGCCCCCTCACTGGCATTCCCATCGCGCACAAAGACGTCTTCGTCACGCAGGGCTGGCGCAGCACCGCTGGCAGCAACATGCTTAAAAATTATGTCAGCCCGTTCGACGCAACGGTGGTGCACAAGTTACTCGAGGCCGGTTGCGTCAACCTAGGCAAACTAAATTGCGACGAATTCGCCATGGGCTCGGGCAACGAGCATTCGGCATTTGGCCCTGCCCGCAACCCCTGGGACCAGCGCTGTGTGCCAGGCGGCTCGTCGGGCGGCTCGGCCGCCGCCGTCGCTGCCAGGCTGGTGTTCGCCACCACGGGGACTGACACCGGAGGCTCCGTTCGCCAGCCGGCCGCGCTGTGCGGGGTCAGTGGCATCAAACCAACCTACGGCGCTGTGTCACGCTACGGCATGATCGCCTACGGCTCAAGCTTGGACCAAGCTGGCGTCATAGCGCCAGCGGCTGCCGATCTGGTTGCCTTGCTCGACACCATGAGCGGCTTTGACGTGCGCGACGCCACCAGCACCGAGCAATGCCGAGGCGTGACCAACGCACCTGGCCGAATCCAAAGCGAATTTAAGAAAGCGAGCGCTCACTATTTATCTCAGGCAACCTTACCGCTGAAGGGTTTACGCATTGGCGTGCCCAGCGAGTATTTTGGCGTAGGGCTTTCGCCTGAGGTCGGCGCAGCCATCGAGGCCGCCTTGGTTCAATTCGAACAACTTGGCGCGCAGCGTGTTTCGATCTCTTTACCTCGCACGCGCTTGTCAATCCCGGCCTATTACGTCATCGCCCCTGCCGAAGCCTCAAGCAACCTGTCACGTTACGACGGGGTGCGTTACGGGCATCGCACCTCGTCTTACACCGACCTCGCTGACATGACCGGTCGCTCGCGGGCCGAGGGCTTTGGCCCCGAAGTGCAACGCCGTATCCTGGTGGGCACCTATGTTCTGTCGCATGGCTATTACGACGCCTATTATTTACAAGCGCAGCGCCTGCGCCGCATGATCGCCGACGATTTTCAGGCGGCATTCGCGCAAAAATGCGATGTCATCATGGGTCCGGTGACGCCCACCGTCGCCAAGCCAATTGGCGGCAATCAAGATGACCCCACGGCAGACTGGTTAGCCGACGTGTACACGCTCGGCTTGAACCTCGCCGGTTTGCCAGGCATGTCTGTTCCTTGCGGCTTTGGCAAGAGTGCGGCGGGCAATCCCCTGCCCATCGGCTTACAAATCATCGGCGACTATTTTGACGAGGGCCGCCTGTTGGCGATTGCGCATCAATATCAACTGGCCACTGATTGGCATCAACATAGCGCGGGGCAAGTATGATGGCTTACGAAATCGTCATTGGGCTCGAAACCCACACGCAACTTTCGACGCAAACCAAAATTTTTTCAGGTAGCAGCACGCGCTATGGCGCGCAGCCCAACACGCAAGCCAACGAAGTCGATATGGCGCTGCCCGGCACCTTGCCTGTCATGAACCGCGCAGCCGTTGAGCATGCGATTCGCTTAGGGCTGGCCGTGGGTGCCACGATCGCGCCTCGTTCGGTTTTTGCGCGTAAAAATTATTTTTATCCAGACTTACCCAAAAACTATCAAATTAGCCAGTACGAAATCCCTGTCGTGCTGGGCGGTTCATTGACTTTTTTTGTCGGCGACAAAGAAACCACCATTCATCTCACGCGCGCCCACCTTGAAGAAGACGCGGGTAAATCGTTACACGAAAATTACCTTGGCCCGCATGGTGAGCTATCCACTGGCATAGATTTAAATCGAACCGGTACGCCGCTGCTTGAAATCGTCTCTGAACCCGAGCTGCGCTCAGCCGCCGAGGCCGTCGCCTACGCCAAAACTCTGCACAGCCTCGTGATGTGGCTGGGCATTTGCGATGGCAACATGCAAGAAGGTTCTTTTCGGATCGACGTTAACGTTTCCGTGCGTCCCGTCGGTCAAAAAGAATTTGGCACGCGTTGCGAAATCAAAAATGTAAACTCTTTTCGCTTTATCGAACGTGCCATTCACTACGAAGTGCGCCGCCAGATTGAGCTGATCGAAGACGGCGGAAAAGTCGTACAAGAAACTCGGCTCTACGACGCCGATCTTGACGAAACGCGCAGTATGCGCAGCAAAGAAGACGCGCACGACTACCGTTATTTTCCTGACCCCGACTTACCGCCGCTCGTGATTGGCCAGGACTGGATTGATCAAGTCCAACAATCAATGCCTACTCTTCCCGATGCGCTCAGAAAACGCTTTGTGAACGACTTTGGAATCGCACCAATCGACGCGGCCCAACTGTCGAGCAGTCGTGCGCTGGCAACCTACTTTGAAGAGGTCGTCAACGCCTTGCCTCCTGGTCAAGCCAAACTTGCGGCCAACTGGCTGATGGGTGAAGTCTCGGCAACCTTAAATCGCGAAGAGAAAGACATCACGCAATGCCCCGTGACAGCGCCCTTGCTGGCTGCACTGCTTAAACGTATTTTGGACAACACCGTTTCAAACAAAATCGCGCGCGATGTCTTTGCCGCGATGTGGGCCGGCGAAGAAAATGGGCAGCCCGATGCCATCATCGCAGCCAAGGGCCTCACCCAGATCAACGACTCGGGCGCCATCGAGGCAATGATTGAGACTGTGCTGGCAGCAAACGCTGCAATCGTGGCCGAATACCGCGCAGGCAAACAAAAAGCCTTCAACTCGTTAGTGGGTCAAATCATGAAGTCGGCCAAAGGCAAAGCGAACCCTCAGCAGGTCAACGATTTGCTCAAAGCAAAGCTCGACCAGGCATAGACCGCAAGCCCCACTGACCGGCTCAGTGCAGACGGCTTGACTGAGGTCTGCCCGCTGATGGGTTGGCGGTAGGTATTTTTACTGAATGCCGTATCGCATACGATAGGCAAGTACAGCCTCGCGATACTGAGCAAACTCGGCATTCTGTCTAAGCAATGCCAAGATATCGTCAAGCGAAGCAATCGTGACAACCGGCAAGCCGTAGCGTTGCTGCACCTCTTGCACCGCTGAATGAGGGGATAACTGACCCTCGGCGCCAGCGCGTTCCATACGATCCATCGCGATCAGTACCGCACAGGGTTCAGCGCCCGCCGCACGAATCATCTCGACCGACTCGCGTACCGAGGTACCCGCGGTGATCACGTCATCAATAATGACGACGCGCCCTTTGAGTGGTGCGCCCACTAACACTCCGCCCTCGCCGTGATCTTTAGCTTCTTTACGGTTGTAGGCAAAGTCGATCGGTTGCCCATGCATCGCCGGATGAGAAGCCAACGCCACCGCGGTGGCAGTTGCCAGCGGTATCCCCTTGTACGCGGGCCCAAACAACATATCGAAGGGCAGTTTAGAATCCACTAAGGCCTGAGCATAAAATTGTGCCAAGCGGCCAACCGAAGCACCAGAATTAAATAACCCAGCATTAAAAAAATACGGGCTTGTGCGCCCCGACTTGGTCACAAAACTACCAAAGCGCAGCACGCCTTCACTCAGGGCAAACTGCACAAATGCACCACGTTCTGAACCCGTCGACATTGCAGACCTCGCGATTAAAGTATTCGATGGCTTGAATTATCTCATTGACAAGGAGCCTGATCTTGCTGCGCATCACTTCACTGAACCTAAACGGTATCCGTTCGGCCTATAACAAAGGGCTCGCGAACTGGTTAAAAGCACATCAGGCCGACATTCTTTGCCTACAAGAACTCAAAGCCCACCTCGCTGATATTCACGAGGATTTCCAACACCCACTCGACTATACCGGCCATTTTTTTGCCGCCGAGAAAAAGGGCTATAGCGGCGTAGGGCTCTATTTGAAACAGCAGCCTGAGCATGTGACCCAAGGTATTGGCTGCGAAGAGTTCGATCTTGAGGGGCGTGTGATTCGGGCAGACTGGTCAAATATTTCTGTGATCAGCGCCTATTTGCCCTCCGGCTCGAGCGGCCCCGAGCGGCAAGAGGCCAAGTTTCGGTTTCTCGACCAATTTGGCCCGTGGCTGCAAGGCTTGATGGAAGATCATAAAAAGACCAAACGCGAGTACGTCATCTGCGCCGACTGGAATATCGCACACAAAGAAATCGACCTGAAAAACTGGAAGTCGAATCAAAAGAATTCAGGCTTTACGCCCGAAGAGCGCGCTTGGGTCACAAAGGTGATCGACGAGGTTGGCTTCGTCGATGTTTTCAGGCAACTCGAGCCGCGCGCCGAACAGTATACTTGGTGGAGTAATCGCGGCCAGGCCTGGGCCAAAAACGTTGGATGGCGACTCGACTATCAGCTTGTGACGCCCGGCTTAGCTGCGCGGGCAAAAGCCGCTAGTATTTATAAAGATGAACGCTTTTCAGATCATGCGCCGCTTACGATCGATTACGACTTTGCGTTGAAGTGATTCAGCGAGCAGGTGATTCGCACGCAGTACGCACAACCTAGGCCGATACCGCGTGCCAAAATAATCTTGCTTACACGCCACGGGCGTCAATACGCTCAATATCTTGCCTGCGCCAGGACAACAGCCACAGGCCGGGCAAAGCGATCAGTACCGTCAGTAAAAAAAACGTCGGCCAACCCGCAACCTGCACCAACTGGGGCGTTAAGGGACCGGCAAGATAGATGCGCCCGACGGCCGACAACGCCGAAAGTAACGCAAATTGCGTCGCAGAAAACTGTTGATTACAAAGCCCCATCAAGAGCGCCACAAAAGCTGCAGTTCCCATCCCGCCGCATAAGTTTTCAATGCCAACGCCAGCGGCCATCAGCCACACGTTGTGGGGGCCCACCGAGATGACCCAGAACCCCACGTTTGAAACCGCTTGCAAGACGCCAAACAGCATCAAGGAGCGATACAAACCCAGACGCGCCATTAACGCGCCGCCCGCCAACGCTCCAACAATCGTGGCCGCTAAACCCAATAATTTATTGACCGTGCCCACTTCTGTTGCGGTGTAGCCTGCAGCACGAATCAAAAAAGTGGTCGACAAGGCTCCTGCAAATGCGTCACCCAACTTATACAAAACAATCAACACCAACACCGTCACAGCCTCGGGTCGCCCAAAAAACTCACGGAAGGGTTCAAGCACCGCTTGCTTCAAAGAGCGCGGCGTTTGCGCAGGCACCTCGGGCTCGGGCGCACAAAAGCTTGCCAGCGCCACCAACAACATCAAGGCCCCCATCAACAGGTAGGTTGACCCCCAGCCCAGCCACTGATCGGCCAAAATCAACGCCAAGCCGCCCGACACTAACATCGCCAAGCGGTAACCCAAGACCGATAACGCCGCCCCCGCACCACGCTCATCTTTGCGCAACACGTCGCTGCGATACGCGTCAAAAGCGATGTCTTGCGTGGCCGAACAAAACGCTACAAATACCGCCACGAACGCCAGAAGCCACAAACTTTTTCCTGGAGATAACGAGCCCATCGCCAACAAGCCTAGCGCCAGCAACACCTGCATCAACACCATCCAGCCTCGCCTGCGACCCAGCCACGGCGGCGCATACCGGTCAACTAGCGGCGCCCATAAAAACTTTAAGGTGTAGGCCGTACCCACCAGCGTCAAAAAGCCGATCTCTTGCAACGAGACTTGCTCGATGGTTGCCCAAGCCTGCAACGTCCCACCGGTTAAGGCCAAAGGCAAGCCGCTGGCAAAACCGAGTGCCAGCAAGGGTGCAACGCGCGGACTGGTATACAGCTTTGAGAGCGCCACGGTTGCGACCGGTGCTGAATTGGGCTCGCTCATGAGCGCCTACGGGCAAGCTGCTGAGGGTCTGCCGTAAAGCGATACGCAGCCAAGTTGCTGCGCCAACCTGCCAATAACTTGACCTCGCGCTTAGCATTAAACGTCGCGCGTTCAAGAATGCTGAAACCGAGTTTGTGGGCCAGGCGTTCAAAATCTTTCAGGGTGCACAGATGAATATTGGGCGTGTCATGCCAGTCGTAAGGCATTTGACCCGTCACTGGCATACGCCCCGAAAGAATCGACCAACCATGCGGCCAGTAACCAAAGTTTGGAAACGAGACGATCGCTTCGCGCCCGACACGCGTCATTTCTCGCAGCAGGTGTTCCGTGTTGTGCATCGACTGTAGTGTCTGCGAAAGTACCACAATGTCAAACTGCTGATCATCAAACATGGCTAAGCCATCTTCAAGGTTTTGCTGAATGACGTGCACGCCGCGTTGCACACAGGTCAGCACCCGCTCATCGCTAATTTCAACGCCAATGCCTTGCACGTCCTTACTGCGCTTGAGGTGCGCAAGCAACGTCCCATCCCCGCAGCCCAAATCAAGCACGCGCGTCTGCGGCTGTACCCATTGCGCGATGCGGGCAAGATCGCCACGCAGCTCTGCCGCTTGGGGCACTTGCACCGAGCCGATGACTCGGGCCTGAGCCGCTGGTGGCGTCTGACTTGAGCCGTTTGTGTCGTGACTCATCGCTGCGCCTCGGGCTGGGTATTGACTGCAGTCAGTGTCGCGGCAATCCGCAAAAAGTATGCGCGCATCAAACCATGATAGCGAGCATCATCAAGCAAAAAGGCATCATGCCCGTGAGGCGCGTCAATTTCAGCGTACGTTGCAGCCTGTTCATTTTTAAGCAACGCTTGGACGATTTCTCGCGAGCGCGCTGGCGCAAACCGCCAGTCTGTTGTAAATGAAATCAGCAAAAAATCTGCCGTGGCTGGTGCCAGCGCTTTGGCTAAATCGCCGTTTGTTGTACGCGCAGGATCAAAATAATCGAGCGCGCGAGTGATCAACAGATAAGTGTTGGCATCAAAGTAGCGTGAAAATTTTTCACCCTGATACCGCAGATAAGATTCGACCTCAAACTCGACACCATAACCATAATGAAACGCGCCTCCTGCGGCAGGCTCGCGCTGGGTTCGTCCAAATTTTTCAGCCATATCGTCGTCTGACAAGTAGGTGATGTGCCCCACCATCCTCGCGACCGACAAACCATGGCGCGGTACGGTTTGGTGGGCATAATAATCACCACCATGAAACTCAGGATCAGTAATAATCGCGCGCCGCGCCACTTCGTTAAAAGCAATATTCTGTGCGGATAACCTTGGCGTCGAGGCAACCACCACACAATGCGCAACTCGCTGGGGTAACGTAATCGCCCAGCTGAGGGCCTGCATACCGCCAAGCGAGCCGCCCATGACGGCGGCAAAGCGCTCGATCCCGAGCTTGTCTGCCACGCGAGCCTGCGCGCGTACCCAATCCTCAACAGTCAAGACCGGAAACGCAGCCCCCCAGGGCTTGCCAGTTTCGGGTCGGACCGTAGCCGGACCAGTCGAACCAAAGCACGAACCAAGATTATTGATACCAATCACAAAAAATACATTGGTATCCACGGGTTTGCCGGGGCCAACCAAATTGTCCCACCAGCCAATATCCTCAGGGTTGTCGGCGGCGCGACCCGCCACATGATGCGAGGCGTTTAACGCGTGACACACCAACACCGCGTTGCTGGCCTGAGGGTTGAGCGTGCCGTAGGTTTCAATCGCCAACTCGTAGGCGTTGATCGTCTGCCCGCTACTCAGGGCAAGAGGCTCGTTAAACTGCAAAAACTGAGTATGGACAACGCCCACCGAGCCTGCCCGCGTTTCGGTAGGCGTTTTTGAAGCGTGCGCGTCTTGAGAAACGAACTGTGTGATCATACGGACCTTCTTTAGCGGAATTTATGAGGCGCCCGCAAGCGGATCTAGCAAATCGGCGCCAATTGAGTCAAATTCTAGCATTGCGAACCCCTCCCTTGGTACAGACGCATACATTGGTAACAATTTGAATCTTTAAACCGCCAAAATCTTACAAATGGCTACAAAGTTTTTCTGACTGTCAGGGGTTTTGCGAATTTGCAGAGCCGCAGGATCAGGGCACACTGTGATACCAACTTTAGCCGCCGCAGGAGCCAGACACGCCATGACTCAACCCACGCTCTCTCAAAGAGAACTCGAATGCCTCGAATGGGTGTCGCTTGGAAAAACCAGTTGGGAGACCGCCATCATTTTGGGCGTCAGCGAAAGAACGATCAATTTTCATCTTCTGAACGCTTGCCGAAAACTAAACGTGTATGGTCGTCAAGCCGCTGTGGCGCTAGCTTTGCGACAAAACCTGCTGCACGGCTTAATAGTCAAGCGGGTGGTGACCCCACCGCCCAAGCCTCCAACCCAGCGCGCTATCGCAGAACCAGCGAACGCATAAACTCGACAGCATGCTCTTTTGACAGCGATTTTTTAGGGCCCGACACCACCACCTGGATCAACATGCCACGGTGGATCAGTACTTTTCCCAGCAAGCGCGAGGGCTGGCCCGCGACCACGGACTCAAGCTCGAAGAGTTCACCTGCCAACGCGGGCGTCGTTAGAGCTTGGCCCACCCTAGCCGCCAAAGCGGTAACAAACGCTTGCACCAGTTGCTCAAGTTGAACCGGCTCAAGCGACGGACTCAAGGGTGCGTATCCCACTGAAAATACCGACTGATCTACGGCTGCTGAGGTTAAAGAAAATGCTAAATCGATTCCCTTGACTTGCAACTTKCGCTGCTCGGTTTGAACCCGCGACGGGAACATCACAACGGCTCGGTCTTGGGCGACCGAAAGCTCACGCCAGTTGTATTCGGGCGTACAKCCCGCCAACCAAACTGCGCCTAACATCACTAATAAAAACTTAACCTTTGGCATGCTTTGCTCTCCTTCATTCCTGCGATCATCACGAGAGATTTTCGCACTTCTTGTTAAACTCGCCTTTTGCTTCACCTCAGGATTGTCTGTGATCTCAACGCTGTCCAAACGCTTAGCCCTCTTACAGGCCAGCCCAGAGGTGCTCGCTCAATCCTTGCGAGGAATCGAAAAAGAAGGGTTACGTGTTGATCTGCAGGGGCGGCTGTCGACCCAGTCACATCCCACCGCTTTGGGTGCGGCCCTCACCCACCCAACCATCACGACCGACTATTCAGAGGCTTTACTTGAACTGATTACAGGCACCCACAACACCGTGGGGGCCCTGTTCGGCGAGCTCGACCAGGTGCATCGCGTGGTCGCCACCCATCTCGGCGACGAGTTGCTCTGGAACCACTCGATGCCGGCTCAGCTGCCTGCCGAGGCCGACATCCCGATCGCCTGGTATGGCACCTCGAACACCGGCATGATCAAGCATGTCTATCGTCGCGGACTCGCCCAGCGTTATGGCAAAACCATGCAATGTATCGCCGGCGTGCACTACAACTTTTCGTTTAGCGAGGCCTTTTGGGATAGGCTCGAGCTCCCACAGGCGTTGGCTAAAGACCGACGCTCTGCGGGCTACATCTCATTGATCCGTAACTTCACACGTTATAGCTGGTTGCTGATGTATTTGTTTGGCTCATCTCCGGCGGTCTCACGCGGGTTCTTGCGCGGCCAAACAGCAGATTTGCAGGCGCTGGGCGAGGACACGCTTTACCTGCCCTACGCGACGAGCTTGCGCATGAGCGATCTTGGCTATCAAAATAAAGCCCAAGCGGGCTTAAAGCTTTGTTACAACGATCTGACGATGTTTTTACAACGACTGTATGACGCGGTCACAACGCCCTGGCCCGCCTACGAAAAAAACGGCACGCATCAAGCCGGACAGTGGGTGCAGCTCAATGCCAACGTCCTGCAGATCGAAAACGAGTTCTATTCAAGTATTCGACCCAAACGCACCACCGGCCCCTGCGAACGTCCGATTACAGCGCTTACCGAGCGCGGTATCCAATACATCGAAGTGCGCTGCCTCGATATCGATCCAACTGAGCCCCTTGGCATCTCAGAGCAAACCGCACGCTTTGTCGACGCCTTTTTACTTTTTTGCACCCTCCAAGACAGTCCGCCCTTTGCCGACAGTGGTTGGTGCCCCGAAAGTGCGGCCAATTTTGCCAGTGTCGTCAAACAAGGCCGTGCCCCTGGTTTACAGCTCAGGCACGCGGACAAAGACGTCGCGCTGGCGAGCTGGGCGCAAGAGTTGCTCGAGCAGATCGGCCTGTGTGCGCAGACCTTAGGGGGCGCGTTAAACGATGGCCTCTATGTAAAAGCCATCGAAGCGCAATATGAAAAAGTACTTAACACAGCTTGCACGCCGTCTGCCCGCATGCTTGATGGATTAAAAGAGTCGGGGGCTTCGCATCAAGACTATGCGCTCGCTTTGAGCCGTCACCACGCCCAAACCTTGCGCCAGTCGGGCTTAAGCGAAGCAGAACAGCGCTTAGCGGTGCAACAGGCTCGGCAATCGCTTGCTGACCAGGTCGCCCTTGAGACCAACGATACCGAAGGCTTTGATGAGTACGTTGCCAGATTTCATCGGGCGCTTAAAACCCCTTGATGAAGCGTGATGCCTGCTCAGTGGTGCGCCCGACAGGAATCGAACCTGTATCGAGAGTTTCGGAAACTCTTATTCTATCCATTGAACTACGGGCGCCGCGCACGGCATTATAGCGGTAGCCCAAAGCGGTAGGCGATGGCTCCCCGAGTATGTCTGATCCCGCTATAATCCGTCGTCTTATCCAACGCAGTTACACCACCTTTTAATCCAGCCGCCTTGTTTGGCAGCGCGTCAGGCATTAGCACTGAAGCGTTGACTGAAACGGCGAAGACTCGCAGGGCTTGGTCATGAGCAACACGCAACACAACGAAGAACACGATTCAATCATCAAAACCCCTAAGCAACTCATTACGATCATCGTGCTTGCTTTAGTGGTTCCAATCATCGTTATCATCATGCTGGTCAATATGGTTGCAGCCGGCAATGCGCCGGTCGCCGGCTCCGACTCCCTCGGGCCCGAAGCAACCGCTAAACGTATCGCGCCGGTCGCTAGGCTCGAGGTCGTAGACGCAAGCGGCCCAAAGGTCTTTAAAACGGGCGATCAGGTATACAAGGCCGTTTGTGCGGGCTGTCATCAGGCAGGCGTGGCCGGCGCCCACAAGTTTGGTGACACGCAAGCTTGGTCGGTTCCTATCAAAACTGGCTTAGACGCTATGGTTGCGAGTGTAGTCAAGGGCAAAAATGCCATGCCCGCAAAGGGTGGTAATCCTTCACTGGATGACTTCGAAATCACCCGTGCCGTGGTTTATATGACAAACAGTGCTGGCACAAGCTTTCCAGAACCCGTCGCACCAGCATCAACTGCAAAATAGCGAGGGCATCAGCCATCAAAAGCGCACCCTAGGGTGCGCTTTTTTATTGTCAGATTGGTTTATTTAGCATTGCCTTAAGTGCCTCAAGGCGATTTTTAGGGCTCATGGTTTCTGCAGGTTTCTGATCAAGAGCCACCGACAAACCCATTTCTTCAATAAAGCGTGATGGCTCGCGCACAAGATCTTCGCGTGCGAGGCGTCGTTTTTGGCACCAACTCAAGTGCAAGCTACGCTGGGCGCGCGTGATGCCAACATACATCAGACGGCGCTCTTCTTGAACTCTTGAAACCAAGACCTCGGCAGCTTTTGTGGGATCAACATTTTCTTCGTCACGACCAAGATGGGGCAAGAGCCCCTCCTCGACGCCCAACAAATATACGTGGGGATATTCAAGCCCTTTTGACGCATGCAAGGTTGATAACTTAACGGCGTCTTGATCTTGTTCGTCGCTACGCTCAAGCATTGTGACCAAGGCAACATGTTGCACCAGATCCAGCAAGCCCATGCTGTCTGATTGGGCTTTGCGCTTTAGCCAGCTGACGAGTTCTAAAACATTTTGCCACCGATTCTGAGCAGGCTTTTCGTCAAGCATATCGTACAGATAACGCTCGTACTGGATCGCCCAAAGTAGCTCATCAAGAATCACGCCGGCCGGCTCAGCGGCCTGCACGGGCTGTCCGGGTGGTGTATGCCCAGCCCGAAACTGAATCTTGACAATGAACTCGCCAAAATGACGCAGCGGTTCAAGCTGACGGGTRTTTAAGCGCGACTCAAGCCCCATCTCAAAGACGGCTGCAAACAAAGAAATCTGCCGCTCGCCTGCATACTGACCAAGCGTTTGAAGAGTCGCCTGGCCAATTCCTCTTTTGGGAGTGGTGACTGCCCGGATAAACGCGGGATCATCCTCTTCATTCGCAATCAGGCGCAAGTAAGCAAGAATATCGCGAACCTCAGCCTTATCAAAAAAGCTTTGCCCTCCCGAAATTGAATACGGAATATGCAAATTTCGCATGGCTTGCTCAACAATTCTGGCTTGGTGATTTCCGCGATACAAGATCGCAAAATCCTTCCAGGATGCCTGTTTTTCAAATCTTGCCGCCGAAATCTTCATGGCAACGGTTTCGGCTTCAACCTCATCGTTGGGCATGGCTGTGACGCTGATGGCCTCGCCCGTACCGTGCTCTGACCACAATTTTTTTTCAAATAATTTAGGGTTTTGGGCGATGACATGGTTTGCAGCAGCCAAAATGCTTTGGCTTGAACGATAGTTTTGTTCAAGTTTGACCAACCGAATTTGCGGATAATCTGTCGTCAGTTTTGCGAGGTTCTCGGTCGTTGCGCCGCGCCAGGCATAAATAGCCTGATCATCGTCACCCACGGCCGTAAACAGCGCGCGAGGCCCGGTTAACCACTGCACCAGGCGATACTGACAAACGTTGGTATCTTGATACTCATCTACCAACAAATAGCGCACCCGCTTTTGCCATTTTTCACGTACCTCGGCTTCGCGTTCAAAAATTTGCGCCGGCAGCGCGATCAAATCATCGAAATCAACCGCCTGATAGGCGGCCAGCGTTGCGTTATAACTTCGATAGACGTGCGCCGCCTCAACCTCACTCGCTGTCGCCGCAAGCGCCGCAGCGGCCTCTGGGTCAATCAAGCCGTTCTTCCAAAGCGAAATCGTTTGTTGCACCGAGCGCAACCGGGCGCGGTCAGTCGTTACCAGCAAATCTTGCACGATCGCGAGTGCGTCATCTGAGTCAAAAATTGAAAATTGTGGTTTTAAGCCAGCATGCTTAGCCTCTTCTCGCAAAATCCTGACTCCGAGTGAGTGAAAAGTACTAATCGTCAGGCCTTTAGCCAACGCTGGGTCAACCAAGCGCTTGACGCGGTCGTCCATTTCGCGCGCTGCTTTATTTGTAAAAGTCAGGGCGACCACATGTCGCGCCTGATAGTCGCAATCAAGTAACAAGTAGGCGATTTTTTGCGTAATTACCCGTGTCTTGCCCGAGCCAGCACCTGCCAGCACCAGACATGGGCCGTCAAGATACAACACGGCGTCGCGCTGGGTGGGATTCAAACCATTTGTTGCAAAAGTCGACATGGCGCCAGGTTAGATTTCGAGTGGGTCAACCTCAAGTTGCCACCGCACTCGGCGCGCATCAAGTTGTTCAGGTAACAATTTAAGCCAGGCGCGAAGTAAAGACTGTAGCGCGGGGCGACTAGTTGATTCGAGTAACAATTGTGCGCGGCACATATTGTCTACGCGCACAATTCGCAGTGGTACGGGATCATACAGTGTGAGTACCGCCTCGGTTTGATAATGTGCAGATAGTTCGTTGGCTGAGTCACGTGCACCTCGTAAAAAATCTATCGCAACATTTAAGTCACGCGCCTCGGCGCTAAGCAAAGCCTGATACGAGAAAGGTGGCAATGCCGCCTCTTGGCGCTCTTGGAGTGAGTGCCGCGCGAAACCCGAATAGTCGTGCCTGAGCAATGCTTGGTATACCACCTGTTCGGGGTAGCCGGTTTGAACAATCACCTCGCCGTGCCCCGAGTGACGGCCGGCTCGCCCAGCTACTTGCATCAACTGAGCGAATAAGCGCTCAGGTGCCCGAAAATCTTGCGAAAACAACATCGCATCAGCATTGAGTACGCCGACCAAACCCAGGTTTGCAAAATCATGCCCCTTCGCCACCATCTGTGTCCCCACTAAGATGTCCACTTTACCGGCATGCATGCTTGCAAAAAGCGCCTGAGCCGAGCCCTTTTTACGGGTGCTGTCGGCATCAATGCGCACAATTCGCGCCTCAGGAAATAACTCAGACAGATGCTCTTCGATTCGTTGCGTACCCCGCCCCATGGGCTGCAAATCTTGGTCGCCACAGTCTGGGCAAGCCTTTGGCGCGGGCTGCTGCAAGCCGCAGTGATGGCACTGCAACTGCGCCCGTCGGGCAGCGCTACGGTGTAAAACCGTAAAGGTTGTGCATCGCGTGCACTGACTCACCCAACCGCACGAACTGCAGTGCAAAGCGGGTGCATAGCCACGTCGATTTAAAAAAATCAACACCTGTTCTTTATTGGCTAGCCGTGCACGCATGGCTTGGAGTAACTGAGGCGACAAACCTTGTTCGAGCTTTAAGCGACGCGTATCGACCAGACGCACAGAGGGCAGCGTCACTGCCCGCGCGCGCGCAGGTAAATCCAGTCTTTGATAGGTTGATTTTTCAGCATTTGCCCAACTTTCAAGCGATGGCGTCGCCGAGCCCAAAACAATCGGAATCCCTAAATCATGCGCGCGCCAAACAGCCAAATCTCGAGCCGAGTAGCGTAGACCATCCTGTTGTTTGTAAGACGGATCGTGCTCTTCGTCTACGACGATCAAGCCCACATCATCGAGCGGCGCAAAGATCGCCAGTCGCGTACCCAGCACGATGCGCGCCTCGCCGCTTTGCACGCGCAACCAGGCACGCAAGCGCTCGGTGTCTGATAAGGCGCTGTGCAACACYGCCACACCATGAATCCCTGCTACGGGCTCGAGGCGAGCGCGCAAAGATTGCTCAAACTGAGGCGTCAGATTGATTTCAGGCACCAGCATCAAGACGCGTTGACCGCGCGCTAAGGTTTGTGCTGCGGCATGAAGATAGACCTCGGTTTTACCGCTGCCGGTCACGCCATACAGTAAAAACGTTTTGAAACTCGTTGCTTGTGTGATGGCCACAACCGCTTGTTCTTGAGCACTGTTCAGTGTTGGGACAACCGACTCAGAGGTCGCCTGCTGACTCGCCGTACGACGTTTACTTAAGCGCGAAACCGGGCCGTCTCCTGAGCGCTTACCCAGGTAAGAGGAGACACTGCGCAGCGGCATAGGCAACGCCGGCAAAAGGACTTCGCCCAACGGACGCTGATAGTAGTCGGCTGCAAAACTAGCAAAGCGCAGCCAGCTTTGTGTGAAGGGTTCAATATCCTTGAGAAGCACCTGCACCTCTTTTACCTTAAGAGGGTCGAAGCTTGGTTCTTGAGGCAGAGTAACCACAACGCCAATCATTTGTCGGCGGCCAAATACAACAATCACCCTGTCACCTAGCTGGGCGGGCGATGCTGTCCAGTAGTCGTAGGGTCCGGGCAACGGAACATCTAACGCAACCCTGACCCATTGTTTGCTGGCGCTGGCATTGGCACATACGGTTGGAACAAGGTCAGCCATGAAGTTAATGTGGTTTCTTGATTTTGGCTCTAATACACTGAGTGCCSGTGTTTTAAAAAAATACAACGAGTGCTTGTGGATAACTTTGGGGAGAACTAACTCACTTTGAGCGAGAGTTGCATTTTTTAGAAGTGCAGTGCAGCAATAGCTTTTTGCTTACTCGAACATATTTTCATACTAATCAGTTACTTATAATTTTTATTGAAAGTAAAGAATTAAATCATTTGCTTTTATGGAATTTTACATATTTTGTGTATAACTCAAAAAAATTTAATGACTTTATTTGTACTCGCAAGCATTTATCTCTTAACACCCGCATGGTTATTGGGTTTACTTATTGCCACCATGAAACTGCTGGCTGTGCGAGCGAACTTCGTCAATCAACACGCCAACGGCCTCTGGCGGCGTAAATTGTGAAATTCCGTGCCCTAAGTTGAAAACGTGGCCACCAGACCCGACCGCGCCAAAAGCATCAAGCACGCGACGGACCTCCGAGCGAATGGCGGGCTCACCGCCAAACAAGGCGATCGGGTCTAGATTTCCTTGAAAGGCGACAGAGTCCGAAACACGCCTACGCGCGGCAGCCAAATCGACCGTCCAATCCAGCCCAACGGCATCGGCACCACACGCCGCGATTTGCTCAAGCCATTGCCCACCGCCCTTGGTAAACACAATAACAGGCACAGAGCGTCCCTCGCGCTCGCGAGTTAACTGCTGCACCACCTGACGCGTGTAGTGCAAAGAGAACTGTTGAAATAGCCCATCGGCCAAGACGCCACCCCAACTATCAAAAAGCATGACTGCTTGTGCACCCGCTTCGATTTGCGCATTCAAATACAACGCAGTTGTTTGGGCATTGATTTCCAAGATACGGTGCAGCAACTCGGGGCGCGCATAGAGCATGCTTTTAATTAAGCGATAGTCAGTACTCCCCTGCCCTTCGACCATGTAGCAGGCGACCGTGAAAGGGCTGCCAGCGAAGCCGATTAAGGGCACGCGACCGTCAAGCTCAGTACGGATCAGACTGACCGCATCAAATACATATTGCAACTTGCTGAGATCGGGTACCTCGAGTTTGTTTACCTCTTGTTCGGTTCGAAGAGGGCGCGCAAACGACGGCCCCTCGCCTTGCGCAAAGGACAAGCCTAAACCCATGGCATCGGGCACCGTCAAAATATCAGAAAACAAAATAGCTGCGTCGAGCTTAAAACGTTCAAGAGGCTGGAGCGTGACTTCGGCTGCGTACGCTGGATTTTGCGCGAGCCCCATAAATGAGCCTGCACGAGCACGCGTGGCGTTGTACTCGGGCAAATAACGACCCGCCTGCCTCATGAGCCAAGTAGGCGTATAAGGGACTGGTTCGCGCTTGAGGGCACGCAAAAATATATCGTTCTTGAGCGGAGTGACGAGCACAGCGATCCTTTTTAAGCAAAATACGCGCCGCCTGACCTAAAGAGTTTTCTCAACAGGCGAGTTGACTGAAGCCCTTGTGCAAGCGGCTTATGAGGCACTATTTTACTCTTGCTCGTCGTCTGGCCGATAGGCTTGCGCTTCGATGTCATATTTGCGCATTAGCGCCCAAAACGCCCTGCGGTGCTTTCGAGAGGCGCGCGCGGCCATTGCAATATTGCCATTGTGTTTGTCTAACGCATGGGTAATGTAGTCACGCTCAAACTGACTCACGAGCAGCGACTTGGCCTCGCGAAAGGACTCGGGTGCGACCGCACGACTTTCTTGCAGATTTGAAGCTAACGCTGCCTGGCGGCTATGCCGTTGCGTGACACCATTCGATTTATGCTTTGTCACGCTGTGACTAAACGCAGACTGCAGCGCTTGTGCGCCTGGCAGTGTTGGCTTGAGCGCCTGCTTGGCTGCCACGTTCGCGTTTGAAACAGAGTGAGTGGGCGTCTTCGACTGCGCTGTGCCCCACGCCGAATCGGCATACGATGCTTCAGGTTCACGCAGGGTGCCTGGGCGTGGCACTCTGGCTACGGTGGTCAGTACCCGTGCACGAAACTCGTCAGGGCACAATGGCAAGCGTACAAAGTCTGCAATCCCGAGCTCAAGCAAATCCTGCATCGCTGCTGATTTGAGCTCTTGAAAAATTCCTACGAGTGGTAAAAAAGGGCCCCGCGGAATCAGTGCAAGCGCTTGGCGCGTCCAGGCAAGAGTATCGAGCGAAACCGGAACCAGGCAAAGATCGAAGCGCCTAAGACTCACACCGGCTTGCGCGAGTGCGTGTACTGGCAGGGTCACGAGCTCACCCGTGCGGATCTCGAGATCTTGTCCGGCCTCCCACTCGAGTTGATGGAGTCTGACACGGGCTAAGGCGGGAGCAGCGTGCAGTAGAACCTCTTCAAGCCAGACTCTGTGGGCCTCTAACCTGAGCACCGCACAATCGATTTGTTGTCGCATCTTTTCACACCGAGCAAAAGACTCTAGGCTAGRCTTCAAGCCCAACTAGTGATAGTCGGAGTTTACGCAAGAGGGCTTTCACGCCTGGTTCGGCCCACAGCYGTGTGTAAGCGCTCACGCATACTGTAAACGCTAGGATCGAAGAGGTAGCGCTAGACTAACAGACATAAAAAAACACACCCGAGCGTGTTTTTTTATTCAGTCGACCTGTTGTAAGACGTCACCGCTGCACGGAGGCAAGTACAAATACAACGCAATAACTAGTTAATGCTTGTTCGTCAGTTCACGAATRCGGCGAGCGGCCACAGCCTGGGCGGCCAACATATCGAGCTCTGCTTTAACGACATCCATGCTCGCCTGATCTTTGGCGTTGCGCAAGGCCTCTTGGGCCGCTTGGCGCGCGGCTTCGGCTTTCTCTTCGTCAAGATCGCCGCCACGAATTGCAGTGTCGGACAGCACGGTGACGTGTCCCGGTTGCACTTCTAACAATCCGCCTGCCACGAAAATGCTCTCTTCAGAATTGTCTTCAAGAACAATACGCACCAAACCTGGCCGAATGCGCGAGATCAGCGGTGTGTGGCCGGGCAAAATACCCAACTCACCTGCTTCACCCGGCAGTACTACGAACTTAGCATCGCCGGAGTACAGAGATTTCTCGGCACTGACGACATCGACTTTGATGGTAGCCATGATAGATCCTTATTGGAGTTTCTTGGCTTTCTCGAAGGCTTCGTCGATCGAACCGACCATGTAGAACGCCTGCTCGGGAAGCGCATCACACTCACCCTCAACGATCATACGGAAACCGCGAATGGTCTCGGACAGTGGGACATACTTACCAGGCGAACCCGTAAACACTTCGGCCACATGGAAAGGCTGTGACAAGAAACGCTGTATCTTACGCGCGCGAGCAACCGCCTGTTTGTCTTCGGGCGACAACTCATCCATACCCAAAATCGCAATAATGTCGCGCAGTTCTTTATAGCGTTGCAGTGTTTGTTGCACACCACGCGCCACGTTATAATGCTCTTCACCCACCACATGAGGGTCGAGCTGGCGGCTAGTTGAATCGAGCGGATCCACAGCAGGATAAATACCCAGCGCAGCAATATCACGCGACAACACAACGGTTGAATCCAAGTGCTGGAAGGTGGTTGCTGGCGAAGGGTCGGTCAGATCATCGGCAGGAACATACACAGCCTGTACTGAGGTAATCGAGCCTTGCTTGGTGGAGGTGATGCGCTCTTGCAACTTACCCATCTCTTCGGCGAGGGTTGGTTGATAACCCACAGCTGAAGGCATACGACCCAACAGCGCAGAAACTTCTGTACCGGCCAGTGTGTAGCGATAAATATTGTCTACGAAGAACAAGATGTCGCGACCTTCGTCACGAAACTTCTCTGCCATCGTCAGACCCGTCAAGGCCACACGCAAACGATTGCCTGGAGGTTCGTTCATCTGACCAAACACCATCGCGACTTTGTCGAGCACGTTTGACTCTTCCATCTCGTGGTAGAAGTCATTACCCTCACGCGTACGCTCACCCACGCCGGCAAACACAGACAAACCACTGTGTTGCTTGGCGATGTTATTGATGAGTTCCATCATATTCACTGTTTTGCCCACGCCGGCGCCACCAAACAGACCGACTTTACCGCCTTTGGCAAACGGGCAAACTAAGTCAATCACTTTGATACCGGTTTCAAGCAATTCAACCGAGGGTGACAACTCGTCAAATTTAGGTGCATTTTGATGAATTGAACGCAATTCTTTACTGTCGATTGGGCCGGCATCGTCGATTGGGCGACCAAGTACGTCCATGATACGGCCTAAGGTGCCCACACCAACTGGCACAGAAATTGGCGCGCCGGTTTTGGCCACTGCCATTCCGCGACGCAAGCCGTCGCTCGGTCCGAGCGCAATGGTACGGACAACGCCGTCACCAAGTTGCTGCTGCACCTCGAAGGTTAAGCCTTTTTCAGCAAATGCTGACGACTCATCTGTTAGGCGAAGCGCCTCATAGATATTGGGCATGTGATCGCGGGGGAACTGAATATCCACCACTGCGCCGATGCACTGAACGATGGTTCCGTTGTTCATGTCTGATCCTTACTTTGTAAATTCTGATGGGATACCGGGAAGCAATCTAAACAACTAGACGGCCGCGGCGCCCCCCACGATTTCTGAGATTTCTTTGGTAATAGCAGCCTGGCGAGTCTTGTTAAAGATAAGTTGCAGGTCACCGATCACCTTCTTCGCATTGTCCGAAGCGGCTTTCATTGCCACCATACGGGCAGATTGCTCTGAGGCCATACTTTCTGCGACACCTTGGTATACAAGGCCTTCGACGTAGCGTTGTAGCAGCTCGTCGATGACGGTTTGTGTATCCGGTTCGTAGATGTAATCCCAGCCATGGTCTGCTGTTGTACTTTCGGGATTCACAGCGGCAGAGACCGAGGCCAAGTTATAGGGATCAACCAGCTTGCCCGGCAAAGGCAGCAGGCGAATAAAGGTTGGTTCTTGCTTCATCGTATTCAAAAAACGATTGGTCGCGATATAGACTGCATCGATACGACCGGCCAGAAAATCGTCAAGCTGAACCTTCATCGCGCCGATCAACCGGTCGAGTTCGGGCCTATCACCCAACCCAACAGCCTGGGAGACGACCTCTGCGCGCATGCGCGTCAACACGCCCAAGCTCTTGTTGCCAAAGGCCGTGAACTGGGTACGAATCTTTCTGTCGTTGAAGTCGCGCGTGCGCGACAACACCAGGCGCATGATGTTGGTATTTAAGCCACCGCAAAGGCCTTTGTCTGTTGAAACAACAACAATACCGACCGCCTTGATCTCGCTGCGCTCGATCAAGTAAGGGTGGGTGTAATCAGGGTTGGCTTGCATCAACCGTGCTGCCATATCGTGCACTTTAGTCGCATACGGACGGCCCGCACGCATCCGCTCTTGCGCTTTACGCATTTTGGATGCGGCCACCATCTCCATGGCCTTGGTGATCTTGCGCGTATTTTGTACGCTCTTGATCTTGTTTCGAATCTCTTTAATTCCTGCCATTTCGCTTCCTGTGTCAGACCTGTTTTCAGGTATCAGACCATCTGCTTAGCGCGACCTCGAGCAACAGCCCGAGGTGACGATAGTGGGTTCGTTAAAACGTACCGTGCTTTTTGAACTCAACTAACGCAGCTACCAAGTCAGTCTCGTCGTCTTTAGACAACTCTTTTGAGCTTTCGATGCGTTCAATCATTGCAGCGTTTTTGTTTTTGAGATGATCTTTGAGACCTTTCTCAAAAGACAGCACGCTAGAGACTTCGACATCGTCAAGGTAGCCGTTATTGGCAGCAAACAAGATGACACCGAGTTCCCAAACCTGCAAAGGCTGGTATTGCGGCTGTTTTAAGAGCTCAACCACGCGCTTGCCACGCTCAAGTTGACGACGGGTTGCATCGTCTAGATCAGAGGCAAACTGGGCAAATGCCGCCAACTCACGGTACTGCGCCAAATCGGTACGAATACCACCCGACAGCTTTTTAATAATCTTCGTTTGTGCCGCACCACCCACACGCGAGACCGAAATACCCGCGTTAATTGCTGGACGCACGCCAGCATTAAACAGGTCGGTTTCAAGAAAGATCTGTCCATCGGTAATCGAGATAACGTTGGTTGGCACGAAGGCCGAAACGTCTCCTGCCTGGGTTTCAATGATTGGCAGCGCCGTCAAAGAACCGGTTTTACCTTTTACAGCACCTTTGGTGAATTTCTCGACGTAATTTTCGTTTACACGAGCGGCACGCTCAAGCAGACGCGAGTGCAGATAGAACACGTCGCCTGGGTAAGCTTCGCGACCGGGTGGACGGCGTAACAGCAGTGACACTTGGCGATAAGCAAAAGCCTGCTTGGTTAAATCGTCATAAACGATCAAGGCGTCTTCGCCACGATCGCGGAAGTATTCACCCATGGTGCAACCGGCGTACGCCGACAAGTACTGCATCGCAGCCGAGTCAGACGCCGTCGCGGCAACAATGGTGGTGTATTCCATCGCGCCATGCTCTTCGAGCTTACGCAAAACATTGTTAACCGTTGAGGCTTTCTGGCCAATTGCAACGTAAATACACTTTACGCCCTTGCCTTTTTGGTTGATGATCGCATCAACAGCCACAGCGGTCTTACCTGTTTGACGATCGCCAATAATCAGTTCGCGCTGACCGCGTCCAATTGGCACCATCGCATCGATCGACTTCAAACCAGTTTGCATGGGTTGCGAAACCGATTGTCGCGCAATCACACCAGGAGCAACTTTTTCGATAATATCGGTTTCTTTGGCATTGACCGGGCCTTTACCATCAATTGGCACGCCTAACGCGTTTACCACACGGCCAAGAAGTTCTGGGCCGACCGGCACTTCAAGAATACGACCCGTCGTTTTAACGGGGTCGCCTTCAGAGATGCCTGTGTAATCGCCCAACACCACAGCGCCAACAGAGTCACGCTCAAGGTTCAACGCCAAGCCAAACACGTTGTTTGGAAACTCGAGCATTTCGCCCTGCATAGCATCTGAAAGACCATGGATGCGGGTAATACCGTCGGTCACGGAAACAACCGTGCCCTGTGTTCGAATGTCGGATGAAGTGCCCAGACCTTCGATACGGCTTTTTAGTAATTCGCTAATCTCTGACGGATTGAGTTGCATGTTCAGACTCCTGGAATCTTTAGACTGACGTTAAGCCGCTAGCGTGTCGCGCATGCGTACCAACTGGGCTTGCACGGATGTATCGAGTACGTGATCACCCACGAGCACGCGAACACCACCAATTAAGGTCGCATCAACGGTTACATGGGGCTTGAGCTTGAGTCCGAATTTCGGTTCTAGCAGCGCAATGAGCTGCGAGACTTGATCTTCAGACATCGGGAATGCGCTGGTGATGTTCGCTTGCGCGACCCCTTCAGCCTCATCTTTAAGTTCTTGAAACTGCTCGGCAATTTGCGGCAGCAGTAGCAAGCGGTCGTTCGCAATCAGGAGCTCAACGAAGTTTTCAAATTGCTTATCAACCGCCGGCGAGACCAGGCTTAAGAARATACTGGCTCGCTGAGCATCACTGAGGCGTGGATCCGACATGGCCGAACGCACGTCACCATTCGTCGCGACATAGGCAAGGCGTTGTGCTTGATCAGCCCAGACGGCTAAGCCGTCTTTGCTGGCTTTGGCGACTGCAAACAAGGCCTCAGAGTAAGGCCGAGCGATGGTGGAGAGTTCTGCCATGACGTCCTCGGTTTTAAAGCTGAGCTTTAAGCTGCGTGAGCAGCTCGGCGTGGGCGCTTGCGTTGACTTCACGCTTGAGAATTTGCTCTGCGCCTTTTACAGCCAAGTTAGCAACATCATTGCGCAGGGCATCGCGCGCACGTGTAACTTCTTGTGCAGCGTCTTGCTTGGCCTGCGCCAAAATGCGTGCACGCTCGACTTCAGCTTCAGCACGTGCTTGCTCGATGATTTGGGATGCATTTTTTTCAGCATCCGTCATGCGGGCATGTAAATCAGATTTTGCAGATGCCTCGATCAAACTGACGCGCGCCTGAGCCTGAGCCAAGTCTGCTTTGCCTTTTTCGGCAGCAGCCAAGCCTTCAGCGATTTTTTGGCGTCGCTCGTCAATTGCCTTTGTCAAAGGGGGCCAGATAAATTTCATCGTGACCCATGCCAAGACAAAGAACACGATCATCTGGAAAAAGATCGTCGCGTTCAGATTCACGGTCGTTTCCCTATTACAACTTGAACTCTTTTGACGGTATGTCTAGGAGTACAGATCAATGAGCCACCGCGAACAACCTTGCGAACGGTGGGTTCGCCGGCCTGGCTAGAGACCGACGGGTGCAACAATTAGTTACCGAACGGATTCGCAAACGCAAACAACATGGCAATACCCACGCCGATCAAAAATGCCGCGTCAATCAGACCAGCCAGCAAGAACATTTTGGTCTGAAGGGCATTCATCAACTCTGGCTGACGTGCAGCAGATTCAAGGTACTTACCACCCATCATTCCGATGCCGATGCAGGCGCCTAACGCACCTAAACCAATGATTAAACCGCAAGCGAGAGCAACGAGAGCGACGTTGGACATGACAACTCCTTGTTAGTATCTAAGAATCAAAAATTGAATAAAGACGAAAAATCAAATAAGCTTTTTTTGCACCGCTCACTTGTTTGAACAAGCAACGGTACCCTTCACTTAATGCCCTTCGTGAGCCTGACCGATATACACCAGCGTCAGCATCATGAAAATAAAGCCCTGCAACAACACAATTAATATATGGAACAGCGCCCAGATCGAACCCGCCAAAACATGGCCGATACCCAAACTGACGCTCATCACATTAAAGCCTGTCCAGGCACCACCCAGCAGTGCGATCAGCATAAAGATGAGTTCGCCGGCAAACATGTTGCCAAACAACCGCATCCCGAGCGACACAGACTTTGCGGCATACTCAATCACATTCAACAGCAGGTTGGCAGGCGCTAAAAGTACCGCCGTTATGCCGTGCCCGTGAAAGGGGGCTGTAAATAGTTCTTTGACAAAACCGCCTGGATGCTTGATCTTGATGCCGTAATAAAGCATCAGCAACAAAACGCCCATGGCCATTCCCAACGAGGCGTTCAGGTCAGCGGTTGGTAGGATCCGGTGATAGTGCAGCGGATCGCCGACTTTGTCACCAAAACCGAGGAGTTGAAAAAATTTGTGTGGTAAATCGACTGGAATGAGATCGAGCGTGTTCATCAAAATGATCCAGACGAAGACGGTCAGCGCTAGAGGGGAAACGAATTTGCGTGTCTCTTCGCTGGGTACGATACTACGAGCTTGTTGATCGACCATATCGATCAACATTTCGACTGCGCCTTGCAGGCGGCCTGGCACGCCTGAACTTGCCCGCCGAGCGGCGAGCCACATCACAAACAGGGCCGCAAATCCCGTCAAGCTTGACCAAAAAATCGTGTCGTAATTGATGACGCTGAAGTCAGCAATCAGGCCTTGCTTGACACCAAGATTGTTGTAATGCACCAGATGATGCTGAATGTACTCAGCTTGGGGCGATACGCCAGATGCAGCAGCCATATTGATCTCTACTTTGACTCTTGATCAAACGCAGCGCTTGAGCGCTGCAATGCTAATTTAAAAGAGGCCCGCGACACAAAAGCCAGCCCGTACAATTCATTTGGCTCGTGAGCCCTTAAACAGCAACATCACAACGTAAGCTTTGAGCACTGCCACCAAACCTGCCAAAACTGCTAACCACCGCACCTGCTCGCCACCGAGTTGCGCGATGAGCCACAATAAACCGATTGCAGCGCCAACTTTTAAAAACTCGCCTATAAAAAACAGTGCGGGGTTAACCCCGCCCGGCCGATAAGTTGACACCCACAAGCGTAATGCAAACACTGCGTTCGGTAGCAGGTAAGCCACTGACCCTGCCAAAGATGACGCTGCTGCCGAAACCCCGCCAAATACCCACCAAAGTAAAGCCACCACCAATCCTAAAGACACCTGCGCGACAACGGTCTCAACCAAGTCACGCCTTGCGCGGTTGTTGATTTGCTGTCGGTCGGCTTCAGTCAGGGAAATAATCTTGTCTGTGGATTCAGATCCGTACACTTTTTTCTCACAGCAAAGCCCCAGCATTGTATCGGCTTTTACGCCCTCGTGCAAACCCTTAGTCCCCGCCTCAACCGAACCAACCGATCAAAGCAGCCGTCATGTAAAAAAGGGCGGACTGGCTCAGCGATGCTTAAAGTTAGGCTTGCGCTTTTCGACAAAAGCAGCCATGCCCTCTTTTTGATCTTCGGTCGCAAAGCAAGCATGAAACTGACGTCGCTCAAACAAAACGCCCTCGTGCAGCGAAGACTCAAAGGCTCGATTCACCGACTCTTTAGCCATAATGACCATCGGCAAAGACATGCCACAAATCGCCGTCGCAGCTTCAAGAGCCTCATCAAGTAAGCGATCGGCACCAACCACACGCGACACCAGACCAGAACGCTCGGCCTCAACAGCATCCATCATGCGAGCCGTCAGCACCATATCCATTGCCTTTGACTTACCCACCGCACGGGGCAAACGCTGGGTACCGCCCGAACCGGGAATGGCACCGATTTTGATCTCGGGTTGACCAAATTTGGCCGTATCCGCCGCGATGATGAAATCGCACATCATCGCCAGTTCGCACCCTCCACCCAAGGCGTATCCTGCGACCGCTGCAATGACCGGCTTACGCACTCGCCGAATGGTCTCCCAGTTACGGGTAATGTAATCGGTACGATAGACATCCATATATGTCCAGTCTTTCATAGCGGCGATGTCAGCACCCGCTGCAAACGCCTTTTCACTGCCTGTCAGGACGATACAACCGACCTCGTCGTCCGCGTCAAAGGCAAGCAGCGCCGCACCCAGCTCGTTCATGAGTGCATCGTTCAAGGCATTGAGCGCCTTCGGGCGATTCAGCGTTAACAGGCCCACGCGGCCACGAGTTTCAATTAAGACTAAAGCTTCGCTCATGAGAGGATCCTCGGAAATGTGAAATAAAATAGTGTTATGAAAAGCAAACCCATACTTTACAGTTTAGAGCCTTTTGATTTGGCGGGGCACCGCTATCGTGTCACGCTCACGATTCCTCAGCCAGATCCGCAAGGCCAGATCGTGTCGCTGCCTGCCTGGATTCCTGGCAGTTATCTCATTCGAGATTTTTCACGCCAAGTCGAAACGATCTCTGCCCGCTCGGGTCAGCGCCGCCTGACCCTTAGCAAACTTGACAGCCATCGCTGGCGCATTGAACCTTGCGCCGGGCCGCTTCACCTGACAACCACCGTTTACGCCTGGGATCTTTCGGTGCGGGGGGCGCACCTCGATGAGACCCATGGCTTTTTCAACGGCACCAGCGTCTACCTGCGACCGCACGGGTTTGAAGAACACCCATGTCAAGTCACGCTGCTTGCGCCAGCTTTAGTCAACTGGCGTGTCTTCACCAGTTTGCCGCAAGCAGCACAACCCAACGGTAGCCCTAAGGTCATCAGAGACTACGCCAACGGCTTTGGCGTCTACCAAGCACGCAATTACGATGACCTCATCGATCATCCCGTCGAAATGGGCAGGCCTCAGGTGGTGCGATTTGACGCTTGCGGCGCACCACATGAAATGGTGTTTACTGGTGTGATCCCCAACTTGGATCTCAAACGTATCGCGCGCGATGTCAAAGCCATTTGCGAAACACAGATTCGTCTTTTTGAGCCCGACACGACGCAGGCGCCGTTTTTAGATACTTCGCTGAAATACGTCTTTATGACAATGGTTACAGGCGACAGCTATGGGGGTCTTGAGCACCGCGCCTCAACCGCCTTGATGGCTGCGCGCAAAGATCTACCCACCCTTGGAAACAAAAATGCCCCAGAGGGCTATCAAACCTTTTTGGGCTTGGTGAGCCACGAATATTTTCATACTTGGCACGTCAAGCGCATTAAACCAGCGGTCTTTGCACCCTACGACCTGACAAAAGAAACACACACACGTCTGTTGTGGATTTTTGAAGGGTTCACGTCTTACTACGATGACCTGATGCTCGTGCGCAGTGGCGTCATCAATACCTCTGACTATTTGCAAACACTTGGCAAACAAATTAGTGGCGTCCATGCCGCGCCCGGTCGGCACAAACAATCAGCCTCCGAGAGTTCGTTTGATGCGTGGTCGCGCTACTACAAGCGAGACGAAAATTCTCCTAATGCACTGGTCAGTTACTACACCAAAGGCTCGCTGATTGCCCTGGGCTTGGATCTGACGATACGAAACACGACGAACGAGGCGTTTAGCTTAGATCATGTGATGCGTGAGTTATGGATGCAATATGGACGCGATTTTTATCAAGGCGCCGCGCGCGGCTTAAAAGAAAAGGCCTTTGTGCGCTTAGTATCAGACTGCACGGGGGTCGACGTCTCAGAGCCAATCGCCCGATGGGTCTATGGCCGCGAAGATGTCCCCTTGCGTGCGCTGTTTGCCCAACACGGCATCGAGATGCGTTGGCAGATCACAAGCAATCTGCCAACGCTCGATGTGCGTACACGGAAACAGGGGGATCAGGTTGTGCTTACGACGGTCTTTGAACACGGTGCAGCCCACCAAGGCGGGCTCTCGGCACACGACATACTCGTCGCACTGGATGGCGTGCGTATCGACTCGGTAAACAATTCATTAGAAASCGTGTTGGCACGCCATCATTTAGGCGAACGCGTCAAGGTACACGTATTTCGGCGCGACGAGCTGCGCGAGTTTTCGGTTAAGCTCGCAGCCCCTGCGCAAACGCTCTGCCAACTCAAACCGATGACTTCACTTTTATGACGCGCCCCGACTGCGCTGACTTTGCTTCACTTTTCACACGAGACGTTGCGCTCTTAGACGTACGTGCTCCGATCGAGTTTGAACAAGGCGCATTTCCTGGTGCAAGCAACCTGCCGCTCATGAATGACCAAGAGCGGCATCAAGTTGGCCTACGTTATAGAGAAGTCAACCAAGACGCTGCTATCAAGCTTGGGCATGAACTGGTATCTGGTGAAATCAAAGCTGCACGGGTGGCTCAATGGAGAGCTTTTGCGCAAGCACACCCTGAGGGTTATCTCTATTGCTTTCGAGGAGGGCTGCGCTCTCGCATTTCGCAAACCTGGCTCGCTGAAGCAGGTATCGAATACCCGCGTATCGTGGGCGGCTATAAAGCGATGCGTACTTTTTTGCTCGAGTCACTGCCTAAGCACATCGAGGACTCTGACTTTGTCTTGGTGTCTGGGATGACTGGCTCTGGAAAAACTGAAGTAATACAAGCGCTCAGTGCGACCGTTGACCTTGAAAAACTTGCACATCACCGCGGCTCAAGCTTTGGTAAGCACGCCACCGATCAACCTGTACAAATCAACTTCGACAATAGCTTGGCGATTGCTCTGTTACGTTTGCACGCGCAAGGTCAAACACGCATTGCGCTTGAAGATGAGTCTCGTATGATCGGCCGTTGCGCCCTGCCCATTCGCTTGCGCGACAAAATGCAAACGAGTTCACTTGTTTGGCTTGAAGAGCCAATGCCGGTTCGGGTCGAGCGCATTTTGCACGACTACGTCGAAGATCTTGGCGCACAATTTTCCGCTAAGCTTGGCGCCGAAGCTGGCTTCGACGCCTTCTCTGCGCGTTTGCTCGAGAGCCTGCAAAACTTGGTGAAACGATTAGGCGACGAGCGTCACACCCGCTTGGCTATCGCCATGCGAGCAGCCCTAGACGAACAAAAGTCAAAGGGTACCCTTGACTTGCATCGCGAGTGGATTCGACCGCTGCTTAGCGAGTATTACGATCCCATGTATGAACACCAGCGCGAAGGCAAACTTGGGCGCGTGATTTTTTCGGGCGATCGCGCTGCCGTCACTGAGTATTTGCTACATAAAGGATTTTGAGATGATTGACGTCAGCGAAAAAAAACGTATCGAGCATAATAAATTATCGAAACGCCTGATGCGAGAAACTGGCCGAGCCATCGGTGACTACAACATGATCGGGGCCGGCGATCGCGTGATGGTGTGTTTGTCAGGCGGAAAAGATTCGTACGCCATGCTCGATGTTTTACTTACGCTGCGCACCCGCGCACCGATCGACTTTGACATCATCGCAGTGAATCTTGATCAAAAGCAACCGGGGTTTCCGGAAGATGTTTTGCCAAATTATCTGCGTACCCGCGACATCCCCTTTCACATCGAAAATCAAGACACTTACTCGATCGTTAAGCGACTAATCCCGGAGGGCAAAACAACTTGCTCACTTTGCTCGCGTTTACGTCGAGGGATTTTGTATCGCGTCGCCGGCGAATTGGGCGCCACGAAAATTGCCCTGGGTCATCATCGCGATGACATCTTAGGAACCTTCTTTTTAAACTTGTTTTATGGCGGCAAACTGAAGGCGATGCCGCCGAAACTCGTCTCAGATAACGGCAAGCACACAGTGATTCGGCCCTTGGCCTACATTCAAGAAACAGATTTGATTGCTTATGCAGACTGGAAGCAATTTCCAATTATTCCTTGCACGTTGTGTGGTTCGCAAGAAAACCTCAAGCGCAAAGAAGTGGGGCGCATGCTTGCCGAATGGGACAAGAAGCATCCGTCGCGCGCTTGGAGTATCTTCAATGCGCTTGCAAACGTTGCGCCATCGCATTTAATGGATCGCAATCTTTTTGATTTTGTCGGGCTCAAACCAAACGGGATCTCAGATGCAGAAGGAGACACGGCGTTTGATCCGCCGAGTTTCGAAACGACAGCTTTAGTGCACGAGCCGACCACTGAGGACCTGCGCGAGGCAAATACTGAGCCACTTGGCGTAAACCACCAAGCGATGCGTTTTATTAAGCCTTCAGTCCGTGTGTAGGTGCAGCAGTTACGCTGCAGCGCCAGCGGCTGTTAAGACCTGCTTGAGCTCACCGCTTTGGTCCATCTCATTCATAATGTCTGAGCCGCCAATAAACTCACCTTTTACGTATAACTGCGGCACGGTAGGCCATTGCGAAAATTCTTTGATGCCGCTGCGAACCGCTTCGTCTTCAAGTACGTTGACCGTGACTAAGGTGGTAACGCCATTACTTTTTAAGATTTGAATCGCCTTGCCTGAAAAGCCGCATTGCGGGGCTTGGGCTGTACCTTTCATAAAAAGCACCACTGGATTGTTAGTAACCGTGTCGCGGATAAAAGTTTGAACATCGCTCATGCTGTCCCTCGTCTGTAAAAATATAATCGTTAATTATAAGGATCCTACAAAGATCCGCCCGTGATTCGGGGCAAACCTGCTAAATCTTGCTTTGTTTGAACCGCATTAAAACCCGCGCGCAATAATAAGTGTGCAACCTCTTCGCCTTGCGCATAACCATGCTCAAGCCACAACCAGCCACCGGCAATTAAGTGCTGCGACGCGCCAGCGATAATATGCCGCAACGCTGACAGGCCGTCGGCACCATCAGTCAATGCCCCAACAGGCTCAAACCTGAGATCACCCCGCGACAAATGCGGGTCACTATGAGCAATATACGGCGGGTTTGAAACGATCACATCGAATCGCCCCTCTGCCGGTAGGGCTTCGTACCAACTCCCCTGCGAAAACTGAACCCGTGCTTCGAGTTGTTGGGCATTCTTTTGCGCCAGCGCTAGTGCGGTTTCACTTAGGTCTGTGGCCACCACTCGAACAGTCGGCCTCGCTAAAGCCACGCTAATAGCGACCGCGCCACTTCCGGTACCCAAGTCGAGCAACGAGAGGCCGGCACCGTCTGGCAAACTTTGCAGCGCCATTTCAACTAGCAACTCGGTTTCAGGCCGCGGAATCAAAACCTCTGCCGAGACACTCAACCGATGCCCCATAAATTCGCGGTGTCCGACCAAATGTGCCACCGGCGTACCTTGGCGGCGTTGCGCAGCCAAGGTCAAAAACTGCGCAGCAGCCTCAGGCGCGATAGGGTCAGTATCGTGTGCCAGCAACCATTCGCGGGGCTTGCACAGCACCATCTCAAGTAACATCCGAGCCTCTAGGCGTGGCAGCCCACTCATTGAAGTCAACGATTGCGCCGTTTGCATCAGTGCTCGTCACCCAAAGCCGCCAACAACTCTGCCTGATGCTCGGCAATGAGTGCGCCTGTCACGTCGTTTAAATCGCCTTCCATAATTGAACCAAGCTTATACAAGGTCAGATTAATTCGATGATCAGTCAAGCGACCCTGCGGGAAGTTATACGTGCGGATCCGTTCAGACCGATCACCCGAGCCGACCAAACTTTTACGTTGCGCGGCCTCTTTATCGTGGCGTTCGCGCTGAACTTTGTCTTTAAGCCGCGCTGCCAATACTTGCATGGCTTTGTCTTTGTTGCGATGTTGCGAACGGTCGTCTTGACACTCAACGACCAACCCCGTCGGCAAATGGGTAATACGCACGGCAGAGTCAGTTTTATTAATATGCTGGCCACCTGCACCGCTCGCCCGAAACGTGTCGATGCGTAACTCGCTTGGGTTGATCACGATGTCAGTGGCGGCATCGGCTTCCGGCATCACCGCTACGGTGCAAGCAGAGGTATGAATGCGCCCTTGCGTCTCTGTGGCCGGTACACGTTGCACGCGATGCGCACCCGACTCGAACTTAAGACGGCCATAAACGCCATCACCATCCAAGCGCACAATGACTTCGCGATAGCCGCCTAATTCTGAGGGGCTTTCAGACATCAGTTCAACTTTCCAGCCTTGTTGCTCGGCATAACGGCTATACATTCTTAACAAATCGCCGGAGAACAAGGCGCTTTCATCTCCCCCAGTACCCGCACGAATTTCGAGAAACACACTGCGACCGTCGTCGGGATCACGGGGCAATAGTTGCAATTGCAGATCGGCTTCGAGTTTTTCAATGCGGCCCTTGCAGTCGTCGATCTCTTCGAGTGCCATTGACTTCATTTCAGGGTCATCAAGCATCGCGCGTGACCATTCTAAATCTACTTCAGCCGCTTCGAAGGCCGCAAAGGCGTTCACAACCGGCTCAAGCTCAGCGCGTTCACGCGATAGCTTACGATATTGATTCATATCATTGGCAGCGTCGGGCTCAGACAAAATCGCATCCAAGTCAACTAATCGACGAGAGAGGTGCTCTAAGCGGGCGCGCATTGAGGATTTCATAAGTGTCTTTTGGGGGAGGTAAACAACAAAGCCTAGAGACCCAGACTCGACTAAGGGAGTCGAAGGCGCAGCTAACGCCTGTCAGAGCCCTTAGGGAAAATGCGCGGCAACCAGGCTAGCAATTGCTGGCGCTCGGCCTCTTCACTTTGATTAAGCGAGGCAAACGTGCCGTGTAAGAACTTTTGCGTCAAACCGTGCGCAAGTTGTTCAAGCACGGCGTCGGGTGAGTCACCCTTTGCTAACATCTTGCGCGCGCGCTCAAGCTCTTGGGCTTGCACGGCTTGCGCAGTTCGCTGCAGGTCGCGAATCACAGGCACATTCGCCCTGACCTGCATCCAGTGCATAAAACTCAACACGCGTTCATCGATAATGGTCTCGGCCTGAACCACAGCCGCCAAGCGCGCTTCAGTGCCACTTTGAACCACTGCACCTAAATCGTCTACCGAGTAAAGGTAAACATCATCAAGGCGTGCGACTTCGGGTTCGATATCGCGCGGCACCGCCAAATCCACCATCACGATGGGTTTGCGCTTACGTTGGCGCGTCGCCCGCTCAACCATTCCTAGCCCCAGAATAGGTAAGGTACTGGCCGTACAGGACACCACCACATCAAACTCGGCCAAACGCTCTGGCAGGTCAGCCAAACGCATGGTGGTGCCTGAAAACTGCTTGGCCAACGATTCAGCGCGCTCGATCGTGCGATTCGCCACCACAATAGAGGTTGGCTCGCGCGCTGCGAAATGGGTGGCACAGAGCTCGATCATTTCGCCAGCACCAATAAACAGCACTTTCGAACTACGCAAATCGCCAAACACGCGCTCGGTCAGTCGAACCGCCGCGGCCGCAAGCGATACAGATTGCGCACCAATAGCCGTTGTTGAACGAACCTCTTTGGCGACTGAAAACGTACGTTGAAATAATTGATGCAGTAAAGTGCCTAAGGCACCCGCCTCATCGGCGGCACGCACCGCGTCTTTCATCTGCCCCAAAATCTGGGGTTCACCCAATACCATCGAGTCCAGCCCGCTGGCCACACGAAACGCATGCCGCACCGCATCGCCGCGATCATGCACGTACACGTGAGGCCTTAAAGCACCCGCGTCAAGTTTGTTGTAGTCGGCCAGCCAGTCGGGCAAACGTTCTGCCACCTGAGGCTCGGCGGCACAATACAACTCGGTGCGATTACAGGTTGAGAGAATAGCGGCTTCTTTTACCGCACCACCAAACGCTTCGCGCAGCGCAGTTAATGCCGGACGCACCAAGTCTTCAGGCAGCGAAAAGCGCTCGCGCACTGCAACAGGAGCAGAAACGTGGTTTAACCCTAAAGCGAGTACGTTGACTGACATGGATGGCGGTAAAAACTTAAGCTGACATTTTTYATTATAAAGCCGGATCTACCGCCCATAGGAGCTAAGGGCGCAAAAACCCTTTTTGGTGTATCATTTCGCCCTTTAGATGGCCTGGTAGCTCAGTCGGTAGAGCAGAG
>NSIQ01000012.1 GCA_002737415.1 Alcaligenaceae bacterium
CTCAGGCGGTTCACCGTCAAGATAACGAGACGCTTCGTCCCCCTGTCCCGCAAACCCCACAGCAGCACGCTCGGCAGCAGACCGGCCCGCAGACAGCACACGGTCAGCACCAGCCCCCTGCCCCACGGCCGGCAACCCAGCAAGCATCGGCGCGGCGTCTTTTTCAAGCAAAACGCCGAGCTCTTCGGGGGTCAATTGCACCAAACGCGCAAATTCGTTTTGTAACTGTACCTTCAACGTAATCGCAGGAATCAGCGCCAACAAAGGACGAGCCTCATGCACCAACGCCGAACGGCCTTCAACCTCCTTTAGCGGATGGCGCGAGGCCAGCTCGTTTAAGAAAAACGTCGATAACGCATCAGACTCAGACAGGCAAGCCCGAAACGCCTCTTCACCAAACTGTCGGATATAACTATCAGGGTCATGCTCGGAAGGCAAAAACAAAAACCGGATAGAAATATCATCGCGTAGCAATGGAAGACAGGATTGCAAGGCGCGCCAGGCTGCCCTTCGTCCCGCGCCATCACCATCAAAACTAAAAATCACCTTGTCGCTCGCACGCAAGAGCTTTTGAATATGCGTGGGCGTCGTGGCCGTTCCAAGCGTCGCGACAGCATTGCGCACCCCGAGTTGGGCTAACCCGACCACATCCATATAACCTTCAACTACAATCACGCAAGCTTCAGAACGAATCGCTGTACGCGCCTCAAATAGGCCATAAAGCTCGTTACCCTTTGAAAACACGGGAGTTTCTGGCGAGTTTAAATACTTAGGCTCACCTTTGCCGATGATACGGCCACCAAACCCCACGATCTCGCCTTTGACGTTTCGAATCGGAAACATCACGCGCTCGCGAAACCGATCGTAGCGCCGGCCGTCTTCGGCTTCAATGACCAAACCCGACTCAACCAAAATCGCCTCGTCGTAACGAGAAAATACTTTTGCTAGGCCTTGACGATCAGTGCCAGCCCAGCCGAGCCCAAACTCTTTAGCAATTTCGCCAGTCAGGCCACGCTGCTTTAAATAACGAATCGCTGCCGCAGTTTCACGCAATTGCGCCAGATAGTGACCTTGCGCCACTTCCAAAACCTTGGTGTGCTGCGACACTTCGTCGCGACGACGCGCTGTCGCTGCTTTTTGGCCTGGTGAACGATTTTCTTCGGGTACGGTCATTCCGACGGCGCTGGCCAAAGACCTAACCGCCTCAGGAAAACTCGCTCCAGTGTGTTCGATTAAAAAAGTAATCGCGCTGCCATGGGCACCGCAGCCAAAGCAGTGATAAAACTGTTTAGTTGGACTAACGGTAAAGGAGGGGGATTTTTCGTTGTGGAAGGGACACAACCCAAGCAGGTTGATACCCCCTTTCTTTAACTGTACGTAGCGCCCAACAACATCTGCCACGTCTACACGAGTAAGAAGATCCTGAATAAACGAATCTGGGATCAACGCTTAGGCCATACGTAAGCAGCGCATCAGACGATGCGCCGGTGGTTAAAACATGCGCGGTGGCAATTGCTGGCTACGGATGCGCTTGTAATGACGCTTGACAGCAGCAGCCTGCTTGCGCTTGCGCTCGGCAGTCGGTTTTTCATAAAATTCGCGGGCGCGCAACTCGGTTAACAGACCGGTTTTTTCAATTGTGCGTTTGAAGCGACGTAAAGCGGCTTCAAAGGGCTCGTTTTCTTTCAGACGAACGATAGGCATAGGGTGCGTGACGTAAAAAAGTGAGTTAAACAGCGAATAAAGTCATGGTAACAAACGACGCCAAGCGCCTAACTGGGCCTTTTACTTGAACGCAATTGCATCAGAACAGCCCTCAATGATAGCACATTTACGCTATTTGTTACGCTTTAAACGCCATTTTTCTGCCAAGTCGGCTAAGGTAGTCGTGTCGTAAACTTCAAAGGGCTGATGGATCCAAGGATTGGTCATAAGCACCGAAACGACAAAATCAGGTGCAACCGCAGCAGAGACTTTTTGCCACAGCACTGCCGTTTTGATCTCAGTCAACAGCGGGTAGGCAGCCAGTAAATGCGCAGAGACTGCCGCAAACGTCGCGCCTGAATCCACCAAATCATCCACCAGCAACAGTTTTCCTTGAAGCTCACCCGCTGTTGTAGTGATGTGTTGGGCGATATTGAGCTCTCCCTGCTCGGTCCCGGCCGCCGCGCGATAGCTGCTAGTCGCCAAAATAGCGAGTGGCACCCTGAAGACTCGCGACAGAACATCGCCAATACGCAAGCCCCCTCTAGCCAAACAAAGCAGTTGGTCAAACTTGAAGCCAGACTCAAACACTTTAAGCGCCAGCTGCTCGATCAAGGCGTCGTATTCGTCCTGACTGACCCAAAGATTGTCTCGCTGAGCCTGGGGCATGACCCGACGACTTAAGATTTGAACGGATGGCGAATCAGAATGGTTTCGTTACGGTCGGGGCCCGTTGATACCATGTCAATTGGCACGCCGCAGACTTCAGCCATACGATTGAGATAGCGTTGGGCATTTGCAGGCAGGCGCGCAAAATCCGTCACGCCTACCGTGCTTTGCGTCCAGCCCGGCAGCTCTTCTAGTACGGGCTGCGCACGCGCAACGGCCGCAGCCCCACAGGGCAAAACGTCACAAAACTTACCATTGATTTCGTATCCAACGCCCATTTTGAGCGTGGGTAATCCATCCAGCACATCGAGCTTAGTGATACACAAACCAGAAATGCCATTTAGGCGAACCGACCGCTTGAGCGCGGCCCCGTCAAACCAGCCGCAGCGACGCGGACGCCCCGTCACCGAGCCAAATTCTTGACCCACGCTTGCCAGCCGCGCCCCGACATCGTCAAGCAGCTCAGTGGGAAACGGCCCAGAACCCACACGCGTTGCATAGGCCTTTGTAATGCCGAGAACATAATCTAAAGTTTGGGGGCCAACACCGGCCCCAGCTGCTGCCGCACCTGCAAGACAGTTACTGCTGGTGACATAAGGATATGTGCCGTGATCCACATCGAGCAAGGCACCCTGCGCACCTTCGAACAGCAGAGGATGACCCGCCTGCTGTGCCTCAAACAGGGCACTGCTCACATCGGCCACCATCGGTGCAATCGCGGGAGCCAAGGCCATCGCCTGATCCACCACTTCTTGCACTGAAACGGCTTGCGCACCCAAATACTGGGTTAGGACAAAATTGTGCAAATCGAGGGCTTCTTCGACCTTGCTAAGAAAGCCAATTGGATCGAACAAATCTTGCACGCGCAAGGCGCGCCGCGCAACTTTGTCTTCGTAGGCTGGGCCGATACCACGACCAGTCGTACCAATTTTGGCATCCCCGCGCCGCGCCTCACGCGCCTGATCAAGCGCCACGTGATAGGGCAAAATCAACGGGCAAGCCTCAGAAATTTTAAGCCGCGAACGTATATCGAGCCCTGCGGCTTCGAGTTCGACGATCTCTTTGAGCAAGGCCTCGGGCGACAGCACGACACCGTTACCGATATAGCAAGTCACACTTGGATGCATGATGCCCGAGGGGATCAAGCGCAAAATGGTTTTTTTGCCATTGACCCACAGCGTGTGGCCTGCGTTATGACCACCTTGAAACCGCACAACTCCGTAAGCTGACTCGGCTAGCCAATCAACAATTTTGCCCTTGCCTTCGTCACCCCATTGGGTGCCAATCACTACGATGTTCTTGCTCATGTCGAATAAAAAAACTAATCAAAATTAAACAATTAAACCCCTGACGCGCCAATGATCAAACCACTGATCAAGCCGACCAGAGCCTAGACCATTTTCTGCAGTTTCCATTGACCACTTTGCAAAACGAGTTCGCGATCAAAGACAAACTCATCGTGTGTCGCAGTTTCGCCCGCAAACACTTGCACCACGATGTGCCCAGCCTGCCGCAACGCTTGTATTGCAAGACGCAGTGCTGCGTCTTGACCAGCAGGCGCGCGAACCGCCGGCGCACGCACCGCTGGCAACAGACCGCCCGAGAGCTTACGAAGATCAAGACTAAAACCCGTTGCCGGACGCGCACGCCCAAACGCCAGACTCACGTTGTCATAGCGCCCGCCCTGCGCGAGCGAATCGTGCCAGCCATCAGCGTAAATAGAAAAAGTGATACCGGTGTGATACCCATAGGTACCCACGTCAGCCAAATCGACACCCACAGAGACGTCATCTAGCACGCCCAACACCTGAGCCAGGGTGTCAAGCGCTGACACCACACTTGCTGTGGAGGGTAAAACCTGGCGCGCCCGCTCAAGCACACTGCGGTCACCATAGAGCTTGGGCAACCAGCTTAAGGCTTGCACCGTTTGCGCCAATAAGGCGCCCTGTCCCTGACCAAGCTCAGCCAGCCCGGGCAAATCTTTATCGCGTAGTAGCGCCATGATTTCATCGGCACGCGCTTGCGCCGCAGCATCGGCCTCAATCAAACTACGCACCAAGCCGGCGTGACACAGATCGAGGCGCAAAGCTTGCACACCTGCCAGTCTTGTGCTGTCTAGGGCAAGTCGGATAATCTCGAGATCGGCTTCAAAACCCGCATGGCCGAAGATTTCGGCACCGATTTGCAAAAGTTCACGGCCAGACAATAAGCCAACCGGCCGCGCATGGAGCACTGGGCCGCARTAGCACAAGCGAGTGACACCAACGCGATTGAGCAGATGGGCATCAATACGCGTCACCTGAGGGGTCATGTCTGCACGCACACCCAAGGTGCGACCCGACAATTGATCCACAAGCTTTGAGGTACGCAAATTCAGATCATTGTTCGTACCCGAGAGCAGTGACTCGATATATTCAACCAAAGGCGGAGCCACGAGTTCGAACCCATAGGTACGAAACAGGTCGAGTAACTGGCGGCGAAGCTCTTCGATACGGCGCGCCTCAGCCGGCAACATGTCGGCCAGGCTTTCGGGCAATAACCAGTTACCGTTCATAGGGAGAAATCTAAAAGTTTAAAAAGTGTCGCCCAAACGAAAAGCGGCTTGGGGCGTAAGCCCAGCAAGCCGCCAGAACAATCGTTAAAGCTTACATCGTATTATACCTATTATGGCAGCCCTGTTACAGCTYRATCTTTTGCCCCTCACCCGTCTGCAGGCTCAGCCATCAAACCACTTGTGGCCTTGGCAAAGTCAGCCCAGAGCTCTAACGGGTTACTTGCCAGACGACGACTTAAGGTATCTGAAGAACTCAGACGTTGGATCAACAACTAGCACGTCGCCTTGTTTGCCAAAGGCCGCCCGATAACCTTCAAGGCTTTTATAAAAGCTGTAAAAGCTTAAATCAGCGCCATAAGCTTTTGCATAGATGCCCGCAGCGACCGCATCGCCCTCGCCCATAATCGCTTGAGCGCGACCATAGGCTTCGGCCACGATCTGCTCGCGCTTGCGATCAGCCTCAGCCCGAATTTTTTCGCTTTCGGCAGCACCAATAGAGCGAGCCTCGTTAGCCACACGCAGACGCTCGGATTCCATCCGGCGGTAAACCGACTCTGAGATCTCGGGRGCAAATTCGATGCGCTTTAAACGCACATCAACGATTTGTACGCCTAAGACTTCGGCGCGCTTCACCACGTTTGAAAGCACTTCGTTCATGATCACTTCACGCTCAAGCGACACCACGTCTCTAACATTTCGGATATTGACTGAAGCGTTAAGCGCGTCGCGAATCTGAGCTTGCAAACGCTCGCGTGCTGCACGTTCGTTGCCACCAAAGGTTACATAATAAAGCTTAGGATCGGCAATGCGCCATTTAACAAACGAATCAATCAGCAGATTTTTCTTTTCTGAGGTTTGAATACGTTCGGCGTCTTGCGCATCAATCGTTAACAGTCTTTTATCTAGCGTCACAACGTTTTGAAACGGCGGCGGCAATTTAAAGTACAAACCGGGCTCTGAGATCACTTTTGTCACTTCACCCAGCGCAAACACCACTGCGTAATCGCGCTCGCGCACAACAAACACAGAAGAAGACACGGCAATCAGGGCGATGACCAGAGCGATCAACAGGGGAAACAATCTTTTCATGTTCTGTCCTCTGCTTAGCGACTGCCGCGATCACGCGTCAGTGAATTTGATGAACCGGACACTGCGGGGCGGACGGGCGTAGTGCCAGATGGGGCTGTTAGCGGAGGAATCGCGGGTACTTGTGACATCGCCGAACCCGCTGCAGCCCGCGCGGGGTCTTGTGCAGATTGCTGAGTGATTTTGTCTAGCGGCAAATACAACATATTGTTTGAACCTTTCGTATCAATCAACACCTTACTGGCGTTTGCAAACATTTGCTGCATGGTTTCAAGATACATGCGTTCGCGAATCACCTCGGGGGCTTTACTGTATTCGGCTAGCACGCTACCAAAACGCGCAGCATCACCCGTTGCCGTACCCACCACGCGTGCACGATAACCCTCGGCCTGCTCAAGCATGCGCGACGCTTGACCCGCAGCCATCGGCACAATCTGATTGCTGTAAGCCTGACCTTCATTTTTTTGACGGTCTAGATCTTGTCCGGCCTTTACTGCGTCATCAAAGGCGGCCTGCACTTGCTCGGGCGGCTGTACGTTTTGAATCGCTACGCTATTCACTTGGATGCCAGTTTTGTAGCGGTCAAGAATCAACTGCATCAGTTTTTGAACATCAACGGCGATTGCTGCGCGTTCTTCGTACAAGACTTTGTCCATTGGTTTTTTACCAACAACTTCACGCATGGCCGCTTGGGCAGTTTGGCGCACTGATTCGTCAGGATCTTTAGTTTTAAAGATGTAGTCTGGCGCGCCATCTGCGCGCAGCCGATACTGCACCACAAACTGCACATCGACGATGTTTTCGTCTTCGGTCAACATCAAGGCCTCAGGCAAAACACGGTTGCGCGCATTGCCACGAAACCCAACTTCAAACGTCCGTAGCTGCGAGATATTGACCATCTCGTGGCCCTGAATCGGTGCGGGCATGCGCCACTGAAAGCCCGCCTGCGCCGTACTTTTGTATTTACCGAACTGCGTGAGGACAGCCACTTGCCCCTCTTGCACGATGAAAAAACCGCTGATCAGCCACAAGGCGATTGCGCCGGCAGCAATCACACCCAAGCCAATTTTTGACTGACGCGGTGTTGGGCCACCCATGCCAGGCGTTGGGTTCGGACGCGACCCGCCGCCGTTGCCACGCCCGAATAACGCACTTAGACGGTTGCTGACGTCACGCCAGACTTGATCTAAGTCAGGCGGGCCATTACCTTGAGGCGGCCGTTTTGGCGGCTCTGCGCCATTACCGCCTTGTCCACGACCCCATCCGGGGTCATTGAGATTGAATATTTTGGATAGAAGTCGCATTATTTTCCAGATTTAAAGCAAATTGACTAATTGCCTGACGTAAACCATCTAAGCCCAAACGCTGTTGAGCACTTAAAAAGACTCTGCAAATCGTACCATGAGGATCGGTTTGAACGCTTGGCTCAAGTCCTGCCAGATCGATTTTGTTATAGACCATAATGCGCGGAATTTCGGCCGCACCAATGTCGACTAACACTTTGTCAACTTCAGCAATTTGCTCATCGCGCTGAGGGCTAGCAGCGTCGACCACATGCAATAAGAGATCAGCCTGAATCGCTTCTTCAAGCGTTGCCCTGAACGCAGCGATTAGTGTAAGCGGTAAGTCGCGAATAAAACCCACAGTATCCGAAAGGGTAATTTGCCCTGCGCCTTCTATCCACACACGCCTTGTCGTGGTGTCCAGCGTTGCGAACAATTGATCTGCTGCAAATGCCCCAGCCCGCGTCATGGCATTAAACACTGTTGACTTACCTGTGTTGGTGTAACCCACGAGCGAAACAGAAAGCGTGCCACCCCGCACACGCGAGCGACGCTGTGTGGTGCGCTGACGTTGTACACGCTCAAGTCGTTCGCGCAACAGGCGAACCTTACCACCGATCATGCGACGATCCATTTCAAGCTGAGACTCGCCAGGGCCTCGCATGCCGATCCCGCCTCGCTGACGCTCAAGGTGGGACCACATTCGTGTTAAACGCGTGGCCAAGTGTTGCAGCTGAGCGAGTTCAACTTGCAACTTACCCTCGTGACTTTTTGCGCGCAAGGCAAAAATATCCAGAATCAAGGCCACCCGATCCACTACACGCACATTGAACTGTCGCTCAAGGTTACGTTGTTGCGCCGGTGATAAGGGCTGATCAAATAAAATCACTTCAGCCTCAAGATCTTGCGCAAGCAAGACCCCTTCTTGTACCTTACCTGTACCGATAAAATACGCGGCATCAGGCCTTTGCCGGCGCGCAGTCAGCGTTGCCATCACTTGCGCACCCGCCCCCTTTGCGAGCATATCGAATTCTTGTGCATGCGCCAGGTAATCGGGCGCACCCAAATCGACACTAATAATCAGCGCGCGCATGGCCTGCCCCGACAAAGCATGAAAACATGCTTTGTCACCTTATAAAAAAAGCAAAATTTGGATAAGACCGAAATATCGAGGGCCGCTTTATTCAGTTGCAGCGTCTGTACCAACATCGACAGCGGCATCCGAGGGAAGGGTCACCGCGCGTGCAGGCACAACTGTTGAAATTGCGTGCTTGTAAACCATTTGTGTCACGGTATTACGGAGCAAAACTACGTACTGATCGAAAGATTCAACTTGCCCTTGTAGTTTAATCCCGTTCACCAAATAAATTGAGACTGGGATGTGTTCTTTACGCAAAGCGTTCAGAAACGGGTCTTGTAAGGTTTGTCCTTTATTGCTCATTGGCAGGCTCCGTATATTGCGGTGAGACGAATTGGGCTTTTGCAAAAATATGCAGGTTTCTCAATCCAAGAGCAACACTTTACAGGGTTTTCCCGACCTTAGCTAGGTCTACACGTGCTTGATGTCAAAGTACGAAACAATTCGTTACCAATTCGCTCACGACCCTACGATTTCTTGCAAAGCTTTAAGTAAGATTTCACTTTGTGCGTCTGTGCCAACCGTGATGCGCAAAAACTCAGTGATACGAGGTTTTTTAAAATGGCGAACAAGAATATTTTTTGCACGAAGCGCCGCGGCCAAACTTTCGCCTGTGTGGGCGGGGTGCCTGGCAAAAACAAAGTTGGCGGCCGAAGGCAAGACCTCAAAGCCCAAGCCTTGCAAACCAGCGGTTAATGCGGCTCGGGTACGAATGACTGCTTGCCGGCTTTGTTCAAAATACTCTTCGTCTTCGATCGCGGCAGTCGCACCGGCCAAGGCCAGGCTATCAAGAGGATAGGAGTTGAAGCTATTTTTAACGCGCTCGAGGCCTTGAATCAGATCAGGATGACCCAGCGCATAACCGACACGCAAGCCCGCTAGCGAACGCGATTTAGACAACGAATGAACCACCAGCAGATTCGGATATTTTTCGATGAGTGACGCTGCGGTTTGTGCACCAAAATCGACATACGCTTCGTCGACCACCACCACGATATCTTGATTGGCTGCAACAATTTTTTCGATATCGGCCAGCGCGTGCGCGCGCCCCGTAGGAGCATTTGGATTTGGAAAAATAATTCCGCCCGCCCGCTTGCTTTGCTCGCCCGCAATTGCAGGCAGATAATCTTCAAGCCGGATACTCAACTGTGCATCCAAAGCGATCGCGTGATAGTCGATTTCGTAAAGCCCGCAGTACACCGGATAAAAACTATAAGTGATGTCAGGAAACAAGAGCGGCGCGTCCTGCTTGAGCAAAGCATGAAAGGCATGAGCGAGTACCTCGTCCGAACCATTGCCAACAAACACTTGTTCGACCGCGCACCGAAAGCGCTTCGCAATGGCCTGGCGCAGCACTTTTGCATTCACATCCGGATACAACCGCAAGCTGTCATTGGCCTGCGCCTGAATGGCCGCAAGCACTTTGGGCGAAGGCCCATACGGATGCTCGTTCGCATTGAGCTTGAGTAAATTTTGCGTCTGAGGCTGCTCGCCGGGCACATAGGGGTCAAGTTTGGCAACCAGTTTGTTCCAGTAACGACTCATTTGGCTTAATTATCAGCGTAAGGATTAAAGGAGGACTTGAATTCGATGCGTAAAGGCGTACCGGCAAGTTCGAAGGCATCGCGAAAGCGTCCTTCAAGGTAGCGACGATAAGAATCAGAAATCGCGTCAAGCGCGTTGCCGTGCACGATGATCAGCGGTGGATTTTGCCCACCTTGGTGGGCATAACGCATTTTAGGTCGGAAAATTCCCCGGCGTGGCGGTGGTTGCTGCTCGACGGCTGCCTGCAACTCTCGCGTCAAGCGAGGTGTAGATAACTTAGTAAAGGCTGCCGCATGCGCAAGATTGACGGATTTGAGGACCGCATTGACTCCTTGCCCGCGTAAGGCCGAGATCGTGTGCTGGCGCGCAAACGATAAGAAGCGCAACTTACGGTCAAATTCTCGCTGAATCCTTTCGCGCTGTTCACTATCGAGCCCATCCCACTTATTGATTGCGACGACCAATGCGCGCCCAGTTTCAAGAATAAAGCCGGCGATATGGGCGTCTTGATCGGACACCTCGTGTTGAGCATCAATTATGAGTAAAACAACGTTACTGGCCTCGATCGCTTGCAGCGTTTTAATCACCGAAAACTTTTCAATCGCTTCGAATACTTTGCCGCGTTTGCGCAAGCCCGCCGTATCGATCAAGGTGTATTTTTTGCCACCCCGGTCAAATTCAATTTCGATCGCATCACGCGTGGTGCCCGGCATATCGAAGGCAATGACCCGCTCTTCGCCAAGCAAGGTGTTGATGAGTGTCGATTTACCAACGTTGGGACGTCCGACGATCGCAAGTTTAATGCGATGATCGACTACCTCGACGGGTTCGAAAAAATCACTTTTGACAGCTTCGGCGCTAGGCTCTGCATCATCCGCATCGAAGTCTTCGGTTACGGGTTCTTTGCCCAGACCTTCAAGCGCATGCTCAATCAGATCGGCAATACCATCCCCATGAGCCGCCGAAATCGCGTAAGGCTGGCCCAGACCGAGCTCGTGAAACTCTGCGATGGCGCTACYGTGCGCCATCCCTTCGGCTTTGTTCACGCACAATACCGCGCGCTGACCAAGTTTGCGTAACAGGCGCCCAATATCATGATCGTGTGCGTTTAAGCCGGCACGCGCATCGACCAAAAAAATAACAACATCCGCTTCTGCGATTGCCTGCTTAGTCTGACGCGCCATCTGGTGCAAAATACCGGTTTTAGCAACGGGCTCAAAACCGCCAGTATCAACAACAATAAAAGGTTTGTCGCCAACGCGACCCTCGCCGTAGTGACGGTCTCGAGTCAGCCCCGAAAAGTCTGCAACCAAAGCTGCGCGCGAGCGTGTCAGACGATTAAAGAGCGTTGATTTACCAACGTTTGGACGTCCAACCAGGGCGACGATAGGTTTAAGTGGCACGGATTAATTCAGCCCAATCATCACGAGCAAGCCATCGCCCGACTGAACCAAAATCCCCTGCGGAGTCGAGAGCAAGGGTGCCTGAATGGCACCACCACCCACAGAAATTCGAGCGAGCAACTGACCATCAACTGGCGACAAGAAATGAACAAAGCCCTCAAGATCTCCAACAGCGACACCACCCGGCACGGCCACCGGGCTTGTTAGCTTACGATTACGCAACGCGTCTTGGCGCCACGCCAGACCGCCATTTTTTAGCGAAAATGCAGAGACGGCATCACGTTCGTTCGGCACATACACTTGTGTCGCATCAATGGTCATCCCCACCGTRCTTGAAAAATCTTTACTCCAGACCGTGCGACCGCCCGCTGTGATGTCAAAGCAAATGGCGCGCCCTTGAAAGGCGACGGCGCACAGAAGCGAGCCTGATAACGCGGGCAGGCCTACAACGTCGTTCACTCGTTCAAGATCAGTCGAGCCTTTTGGCAAGGCAACCGTTCCTTCCCACTGCACGTCGCCAGACACCGCATTGATGGCAATCAATTTGCCGCCCGGTATTGCGCTGATCACCAACCCCTCGAGCAGCAGCATGCGTGCAGGTGCGCGCAAGGCCAGCGCCGGACCCGGACGTTGCACGCTCCAGATACGTTCGCCCGTTTCGGCGTTAAACGCCTGTACTCGGTAATCGCCGCTGCGCACCACAACAACCCCTGCGCCCACAACTGGCGGCACGGATACTTCGCTTGAGGCCTTCGAGCGCCATTTGATTTGACCGCTTTCATCAAATGCCACCACCATCGCGTCAGCGGTCACGACCGCAGTAATTTTGCCATCGCTCCCAACGCCCGCCGTCAGTTTTTTATCCACCTTGGCCGTCCAGACCACAGTGCCAGAATTCAGGTCATATTTGCCGACCACCCCATCACTGGTCGCTGCATAAACAACCGAACCCACAACTGCGGGTACAAAGCCAATTCCTGAGCCTTTTCCAAGCTGTGCTTTCCAGGCAATGCGCGCCGACAAGCCAGGCCTGTATTCGGTGAGWGGCGCAGGGTTATAGCGTCCGTCGTCACCACTGAATACCGAACAACCCGACAAGAACGATAGTGCGACAGACAACCAGAGCAAACGTGGCAACTTGGCATTGAACAAAAAAGACATCACTATGCTCCGAGTGCATCAAGTTTGAGCTTGACGACGGGGGTTAAAGGGCTTGTAGCGCCTAAGGCCTCAAGGGCTTGCATCCAGGCTTCGCGCGCACCAGCAGTTTTACCTTGGGCCGACAACACGTCGCCCCGGCGGTCGGCATACAGACCTGCAAAGGCTGCTGGAGGCTCATTGAGTTGGGTCAAGGCCGCATCGAATTCTTTTTGCTCAAGCAAAATACCAGCCAAACGAAGTTTCGCAACGGGCAACAGCGTGGTATTTTTAGTCTGTGCCAGCCACTCTAGCTGCTGACGCGCTGCTGCCAAGTCATTACGCGCCGCTAACGCGGTCGCCGCCACCAAGGCACCGCGAGCCGCGTAATCCGTTGCTGCAAAATCCGCACGCAAGGTTTGCATCGCCGCGCTAATGCGCGCGCTTGCTTCGTCACCCGACTGGCGACTAGCGTCTTCGAGAGCCTCAAAGTAGCCACGCGCTTGGGTGACCTGGCTCGTTTGATACCACTGCCAACCATGCCAGCCACCAAGTACGGCCAGCGCCACAATCAAGGCCGTGAGCACAGCGGTGCCGTATTTTGCCCACCAGGCGCGTAGTTGATCGAGTTGTTCTTGTTCGTCGAGATCGTATGCCATGCTTATTTAACCTTGTCTTTCAAAAATGCCACTAAATCGTCCAGCGRTATGCGCAACTGCGCGGTGTCAGGGGTTTGCTGCGCCACGCGCAGCAGCTTGACTGAGGCGACCCCATCGGCGAGCTCGTCTGCCGCAAGAATAACCGCGATGGCGGCGGCGCTTGCATCGGCCCGTTTGAACTGCGATTTAAAACTCGCAGCGCCTGCGTGCACAATCACCGAAATACCAGCATCGCGCATCGCCTCGGCCAACACCGCCGCACGTCGCTGCGCGTCATCGCCTTGATGCACGATATAAACGTCACACTCGGGGCTAAAAATTTCAGGCTGATATTGGCTCCACAGATCAAGTAAGCGTTCTACCCCGATCGCAAAGCCCACTGCGGGCGCAGATTTACCGCCTAAGAGTTCTATTAGACCATCATAGCGCCCGCCGCCACACACCGTGGCTTGCGCTCCGAGCTTATTGGTCACCCACTCAAAYACGGTCAGGTTGTAATAATCCAGTCCGCGCACCATGCGAGGGTTCAAAATATAGCTCACGCCCGCATCGGTCAGCCGCGCACACACTGCATCGAAATGCGTGCGCGAAGCTTCGCCTAAAAAGTCAGAAAGCTTAGGGGCGGCGTCGGCCATCGCCTGCAGAGCTGGATTTTTAGTATCGAGCACCCTGAGGGGGTTGGTGTAAAGCCGTCGTAACCCGTCTTCGTCCAAAATGTCTTTGTACTGTTCAAGGTGAGTAATCAACGCAGCACGATGGGCGGCGCGTTCATCTCCTTGCCCTAACGAGTTGATTTCTAGCTCAATGTCGGTAATCCCCAAACGTTTCCAAAGTCTAGCGGTCATCACAATGAGTTCAGCGTCGATATCGGGCCCAGCCAACCCCAAGGCCTCGACGTCAATTTGATGAAACTGCCGATAGCGACCACGTTGCGGGCGTTCGTGACGAAACACGGGACCCAGCGCATAGACACGTTGAGGCCGGTCGTACAAAAGATTATGTTCGATTGCCGCGCGCACCATGCCAGCGGTGAACTCTGGGCGCAGCGTCAACGAGTCACCATTGAGCGAATCGGTGAAGGTATACATTTCTTTTTCAACGATGTCAGTGACCTCACCGATACCGCGCGTAAACAAACGCGTGTGCTCGAGGATCGGGGTACGCATATTACGGTAGCCATAAGCCTGCAGCCAATCACGCACGATCTCTTCGAGCTGTTCCCAGCGCGCCGAGGCGCCGGGCAAGGCATCATTCATACCGCGAATTGCGGTGACTTTTGAGAAAGCTTGGGTCATGTCTTAACTTTAGAGGGCTTTCGTACCGTAGCGACGTGCAACGTACTCTTGAACAATGGCTTGAAACTCTTGGGCAATATGCTCACCTTTAAGGGTGACGGTTCGCTGCCCATCAACAAAGACTGGCGCTGCAGGTACCTCACCCGTGCCGGGCAGGCTAATGCCAAGATCGGCGTGCCGACTTTCGCCAGGGCCGTTTACCACGCATCCCATTACCGCGACGTTCATGGACTCGACGCCTGGGTACTGAGTTTTCCAGGCAGGCATTTGCTCGCGCAGGTAAGTCTGAATCCGATCAGCCAGTTCTTGGAACACGGTGCTGCTGGTGCGACCACAGCCTGGGCAGGCGATCACCATTGGCGTAAACGCGCGCAACCCCATCGTTTGCAAAATCTCTTGGGCGACAACCACTTCGCGCTTGCGGTCTCCGCCTGGCTCAGGCGTGAGCGAAATTCGAATCGTATCGCCGATTCCTTCTTGGAGCAAAACACTCAGGGCCGCAGTCGAGGCCACAATCCCTTTGCTGCCCATGCCCGCTTCTGTTAAACCGAGGTGCAGAGGATAATCGCAACGCGCGGCCAAGTCCCGATACACCGCAATCAAATCCTGAACGTGGCTGACTTTGCAAGACAGAATAATCGCGTTCGGATCCAGGCCGAGCGCTTCAGCGCGCTGCGCGTTACTAATCGCAGACACCACCAACGCATCGCGCATCACCGCCTGTGCGTTGCGCGGCGCAGCCTGCTTGCTGTTGTCGTCCATCATACGTGCCAACAATTCGTGATCCAGGCTGCCCCAATTTACGCCAATACGCACCGGTTTTTTGTACCGACACGCGACTTCGATCATTTGTGCAAAGTTATCGTCGCGCCGTTTACCACCACCCATGTTGCCCGGATTAATCCGGTACTTAGATAAAGCCTGAGCACACTCAGGAAACTGCGTGAGCAGCTTGTGACCGTTATAGTGAAAATCACCAACCAGAGGCACTGAGACGCCCATGCGGTCAAGGTGTTCACGAATCGCTGCGACTTCTTTTGCCGCTTCAGGCGTGTTCACCGTAATACGCACGATTTCAGAGCCTGCAAGTGCCAACTCTTTGACTTGAATCGCCGTCGCGACAGCATCGGCAGTGTCAGTGTTGGTCATGGACTGCACCAAAACTGGTGCCTGTCCGCCAATCGCTAACATTTTGCCAGCCCATTCTATCGGCACAAGCCGAGTATGATGGCGCGTCAGTGAACCCACCAAGACGCCGGTCGACTGAGGCACTGCACTGGCCTGGGCCAAAGAGGCGCTAACAGAGACGCTGACGGGCTCATTCATTTTACAAACGTTCCGAGCCAGGCCGGCAACCAGTTCGCCGGCACCAAGCCTTGCCAGACCCCAACGCCCGCCGCCACCAGAACGAGGATCAGAATCAAGACGACCCAAACGACAGAACCGTTTTGTGCGATCTCGATGTCATGCGAACCCAGGCCTCGGGTTGAAGTGTGTTCGGCGATGCCGCCTTGCATCTGTCCAATGTAAGGCTCAAGCATTGCCTCAAGGGGCTTTGCATCAATTTCCAATAATTTAGCGTAATTTTTGATCAAACCTTTTAGCGGCAAGCCTCGAGGCAGACTTTCAAAACGCTCAGACTCGAGTGCGTCGATCAGGCGCGCCGGATACTTCAGCCGCAACTCAACGTCTTGTAGTGAGAGTCCCTTAGAGACCCGCAGGCCTCGCAGCGAACCGGCCGAAATAATCAGTTCGTTTTGAACAGGAACTGATTCTGTATGCAAAGGATTTTTAAATTCAACAGCACTCATGCCCGAACCTCTTTTATCGGAATCGATCGTTTCAAGGCTATTTTTTCGCTTAAACGGGTGCGGTCTTGCACTTCACCCGCCAATTGTCCGCAAGCGGCATCGATATCGTCGCCGCGCGTTTTGCGTACGGTGGTAACAATGCCGGCCTCATTTAAAGCCTGCGAAAAACTTTTAATGCGAGCCGCCGTTGATCGCTTTAACCCGGAAGCAGGGAAAGGATTAAAGGGAATCAGATTGAGTTTGCAATGAATACGCCGCACGAGTTGTATGAGTTCGCGCGCGTGCTGGTCAGAGTCGTTCACGCCGTCTAGCATCACGTATTCGAAAGTGATGAAGTCTCGCGGTGCGAACTCAAGGTAACGTTCGCAAGCAGCGAACAGTTCAGCGATTGGATATTTTTTGTTAAGGGGCACTAGCTGGTCGCGCAAAGCATCGTTGGGCGCGTGCAGAGAAACAGCAAGTGCCACCGGGCAATCTTTTGCCAGACGGTCAATCATCGGTACGACACCCGAAGTAGACACTGTGACGCGGCGTCGCGATAGCCCATACGCGTTGTCATCCAGCATTAACCGCAACGCCGTCACAACCGGTTCATAGTTGAGCAGAGGTTCGCCCATCCCCATCATGACGACATTGCTGATCACGCGCGTGTTTGCAGCCTGATCGGCGCCTGCTAAACGGGAGTCGTCAATATCTTTTAGCAGTTCGTGCCGAACCCACCACAATTGCCCGATGATTTCGGCAGCCGTGAGATTTCGGTTAAAGCCCTGATGCCCCGTTGAGCAGAACCGGCAGCCGACATTGCAACCTGCCTGGCTAGAGATGCACAGTGTGCCGCGATCATCTTCAGGAATAAAGACTGCTTCGATTGCGTTGCCTTGCCCAACATCAAACAACCACTTGCGTGTACCGTCAGTCGAACGTTGCTGCGTCAGCACAGTGGGCGGTTGCACCACACACTGGGCAGACAGCTGGGCGCGAAAATCGCGCGCCAGATCGGTCATGGCGTCAAATTGGCTAGTATTGCGTTGGTGCACCCATTTTTGCAGTTGCCGGGCGCGAAACGGCTTGCACCCCCACTGTCCCACTAATTGGGTCAGTGCCGGAGCATCAAGCCCAAGCAAATTGATCGGTTCAGGGTGCATGCAGAGCAAGCCACTTTTCAATCAGCCGAATTAACGGCTGTGGATGTTGATTTCTGGAAAGAAAAACGCAATTTCGACCTGCGCGGTTTCAGGCGCGTCAGAGCCATGCACCGCGTTAGCGTCGATACTGTCGGCAAAATCAGCACGAATCGTACCTTTTTCTGCTTTTTTAGGATCCGTGGCACCCATCAGATCGCGATTGGTTTGGATGGCATTTTCGCCTTCAAGGGCTTGCACAAAAACAGGACCTGAGATCATGAAGTCGACCAGATCTTTAAAGAACGGGCGAGCACTGTGCACAGCGTAAAACCGCTCGGCATCGGCGCGCGACAATTGCAGAAGGCGTGCAGCAATGACTTTGAGGCCTTTGGCTTCAAAGCGGGCAACAATTTGACCGATCACGTTTTTAGCAACAGCATCGGGCTTAATAATCGATAGTGTACGTTCGACTGACATGTAAAACTCCAATAAATCTCAATAAAAACAGGGACTTTGCTTATACCTACCCTAGCCCAATATTCTAGCACGGCACTAAACCCGACAACATTCTAAAATAGCAGGCTTGCACTGAATCTGTGCGCGCCTGAAGGCAGGTGCGCCGCCTTGCCCAACCCCTGCGGAACCCCTATGACCCAGCCCAACCCACTGCCCGACGTGGATCTCTCAAAAAGCTTCGAACCGGCCGAGATCGAAGCCCGTTGGTATCCCGAATGGGAGCGCCGAGGCTATTTTGCCGCAGGTCAGCACGTTCAAGTCAACGCAGCAGCCACCCCTGGCGCGCAAACCGGCGCGCGGGTAGCCGAACCGGCGTCCGTTCCTGCCTACGCGATTCAGTTTCCGCCCCCCAATGTGACGGGCACGCTGCATATGGGGCACGCCTTTAATCAAACCATCATGGACGGGCTGATTCGCTACCATCGCATGCTTGGGTGCGACACCGTCTTTGTGCCAGGCACCGATCACGCAGGCATTGCCACCCAAATTGTGGTTGAGCGCCAGCTCGATGCACAAAAAGTCTCGCGTCGCGACCTGGGCCGTGAAAATTTCATTAAAAAGGTCTGGGAATGGAAAGAAGTCTCTGGCAGCACCATCACCAGCCAGGTGCGACGCCTGGGTGCCTCGGCTGACTGGCCGCGTGAATACTTCACGATGGACGCTCAAATGTCAGAGGGCGTCATCGAAACCTTTGTGCGTCTGCACAAGCAAGGTCTGATTTATCGCGGCAAACGTTTGGTGAATTGGGATCCCAAACTGATGACTGCCGTTTCTGACCTTGAAGTACAAGCAGTCGAAACCGACGGGCATCTGTGGCATATTCAATACCCGTTCGTCGATGGCCCGCAAACCGTGACGCACCCTGACGGCACCGTGCAAACGCTGGCGGGCATGACCATCGCCACCACGCGGCCCGAGACCATGCTGGCCGATGGCGCACTTTGCGTGCACCCCGACGACGCGCGCTACCAGCACCTTATTGGGAAGATGGTCGACCTACCTTTATGTCACCGCCAGATTCCAATCATTGCCGACAGCTTTGTCGATCAAGCCTTTGGTACCGGCTGCGTCAAAATCACAGGTGCTCACGACTTTAATGATTATGCCTGCGCTCTGCGACACGACCTACCCTTGATTGTCATCTTTACCCTTGACGCTAAAGTCAACGAGCAAGCCCCTAGCCAATTCATCGGTATGGATCGGTTCGCCGCACGTACCGCCGTCGTCGCAGAGCTCAAGCAGCAAGGTTTTTTAGTTAAGGTCAATGACCATAAAATGATGCAGCCGCGGGGAGATCGCAGCGGTGCTGTGCTTGAACCGATGCTGACCGATCAGTGGTTTGTTGCCATGAGTCAGCCCGCACCCGCTGACACCTTACATCCAGGCAAAAGCATTACCGAAGTCGCACTCGAAGTCGTTGCAAAAGGCGACGTACAGTTCTTTCCCTCTAACTGGACAACCACCTACAACCAGTGGCTTGAAAACATTCAAGACTGGTGCATTTCGCGTCAATTATGGTGGGGCCATCAGATTCCCGCCTGGTACGCAGAAGATGGTCAGGTTTTTGTCGCCCACACCGAGGCTGAGGCGCTCAGTCAGGCCAAAGCCTCCGGCGTCAGTGGCTCACTGACACGCGATCCTGATGTGCTCGACACTTGGTTTTCGTCTGCGCTCGTTCCCTTCACAACGATGGGCTGGCCTCAACAAACCGTCGATTACGCCCGCTATTTGCCTTCAAGCGTATTGGTCACTGGTTTTGACATCATCTTTTTTTGGGTCGCACGCATGGTCATGATGACCACGCACCTGACCGGCCAAGTCCCGTTTAAACACGTCTACGTGCACGGTTTGATTCGCGATGCAGAAGGCCAGAAGATGAGCAAGTCAAAAGGGAACACGCTCGACCCTGTGGATTTGATTGATGGAGTCGATCTTGAAACCCTTGTGAGCAAACGCATCTATGGGCTGATGAACCCAAAACAAGCGGACAGTATCGAAAAATCCACCCGCAAACAGTTTCCGCTGGGTATTCCGGCCTTTGGCACAGACGCCCTGCGCTTCACAATGGCCGCTTATGCCAGCCTCGGGCGAAACATTAACTTTGACCTCAAACGCTGCGAAGGCTATCGTAACTTTTGTAACAAACTCTGGAACGCCACGCGGTTTGTGTTGATGAACACCGAAGGTCAGGACATGGCTGAGGTTGACCACTCGGCACAGAGCTTTGTTGACAGGTGGATCATCAGCGAGCTGCAACTGCTTGAACAAGAGGTAGCCAAGGGCTTTGCAGACTATCGCTTCGATAACGTTTCGAACGCGCTGTATCACTTTGTCTGGGATGAATACTGCGACTGGTATCTTGAACTTGCAAAGGTTCAAATCCAACAGGGTACGCCAGAGCAACAACGCGCCACGCGCCGCACTTTAATTCGGGTGCTCGAAGCGGTATTAAGACTGCTTCACCCCATCATGCCCTTTATTACCGAAGAGCTCTGGCAAAAGGTCTCGCTGGTCGCTGGCAAGCGAAGTGCAACTGACGTCACGAGCATTTCAATTCAGCCGTTTCCAAAACCGAATCTTGAGGCTGTCGATGGCAGCGCGACCGCGCAGGTGCGCTTGTTAAAGGGTCAGATCGAAGCGATCAGAGCCTTGCGCGCAGACATGAACTTGTCGCCAGCCGCTCGGGTGCCGTTATTTGCGCGTGGCCCGCAGACCATGCTCTCGGCGCATGCCGGTTATTTAGCTGCTTTAGCCAGGCTGTCGGGCGTTGAGGTCGTCAACGAACTACCCGATGACGGCTCGCCCGTGCAAGTCGTTGGCGACACACACCTGATGCTGAAAGTTGAAATCGATGTCGCGGCTGAACGCCTGCGCTTAGACAAAGAAATCGCTCGCCTTGCGGGTGAAATCACAAAAGCGCAGGCAAAATTGTCTAACGAAGCGTTTGTCGCGCGCGCGCCTGCGTCTGTTGTCGAACAAGAAAAGCAGCGCATCGAACAATTTGGCGACACGCTCAGACAGGTTCAGGCACAGCGCGACAAACTCGGCTAATGACCCAGCCTCGCGGCTAAACAGGCTTCAAGCTTTGCAGGTACCGCTCATCGGCCTGTGTGAACAACCCTCGGGCGCGCGCCTGCTCGATGAGATCAGGCCGCTTTTCAAGCGTGAGCGCCAACGATTGTTCACGACGCCAACGCGCAATGTTAGCGTGATTGCCTGACAGCAAAACAGAGGGTACCCCCTCGTTCGCCAAGCTTTCGGGGCGCGTGTAATGTGGGCTATCCAGTAAGCCAGACAGCGAGTCTTGAAAAGAGTCTTGTGCTGACGATTGCCCATGATTTAAGGCGCCGGGCAAAAGTCTGACTGCAGCATCAATCATCGCCATCGCTGCGACCTCTCCGCCTGACAGTACAAAATCCCCTAACGACCATTGCTCGTTGACCTGACGATCGATAAAGCGTTGATCTACGCCCTCGTAGCGTCCACAAATAAAAATTGCGCCCGCGGATTGCGCGAGACGATTTGCCTGCGCCTGATCAAAAGGCTGACCAAGTGGTGACAGTAAAACAACGGGGACTGGCTCGCCCGATAGTCGATGCGTCTGGGCGCGATCCTCACGAATCGCCACAACCGCGCGTGAGAGGGGTTCTGCCATCATCACCATCCCCGGCCCGCCGCCATACGGACGATCGTCAACCGTGCGGTGTACATCTTGTGTGTAGTCGCGGGGGTTCCAGGTTTTTAAGGCCCACAGCGCATTGAGATGCGCGCGCCCAGTGACGCCTAGATCACGCACCGCGCTAAACATTTCAGGAAACAAAGTGACGAGATCGATTCGCATTGCGAAATCCCTAAAAATCTAGGGGCCAATCGGTATCTATTCGACGCGCAACGATATCCACGCGCTGCACGTGTGCCGCGACAAAGGGCACGAGCATTTCTTGGGGCTTACCTTTTGCATCAAGCAGAGCAAGCGGTAGACCAGCGGCTTGCTCTTGGAGTCTGTGCACTTTAAGCAAAGCATGCGCACCGTTGTCAACGACTTCGTTGACAACGCCCAGCAAACCAGGTTCGCCAAAGACTTGGCAACCTACAAGATCGACCCAATAAAATTCATCGGTTTGCGCTTTGGGAAAATGCAGCCTTGAGACAAAGACCGTATATCCCCGCAGAGACTCAGCTAAGTCGCGCTCACCCACTCCTTCTAGGTCGGCAACGATCGTTGAGCCTTGAGGCCGCACTTGTTTGACTTTGTGGGCAACTAAGGCCGCAGGCTTCGCTTGAGGCGCAACCGGTGCAGCCAACCACCAAACGGGGGCGGCACGAAGCACAGTACCTTGAGCGGAGTGCGGCTGAATTTTGACCCAACCGCGCACACCATAGGCTGAAATGATCCGACCTAGCTCGATCAGATCATCTGGCGCTGTTGCGGCGCCATCAACAGCCATCAATTAAGCCGCTGTCGCGACTTTTGCAGAGAAGTCTTTAACCAAGCGGGCAACCGCTGGTGACAACTGAGCACCAACACCCGTCCAGTGACTGACGCGGTCTAGRGCGATACGCAGACGCTCTTCGTTTGCGTTGGCGACAGGGTTATAAAAACCAACGCGTTCAATAAAACGACCATCACGGCGATCACGAGAATCGGTCGCGACGAGGTTATAAAAAGGACGCTTCTTGGAGCCGCCACGGGCTAGGCGAATCACGACCATAGGTAATACCTTGAAAATGTTCAGGAAAGTTCAATATTATAGCACCCTTTTCGCTAAAGCCTAAGGGTTTGAAACAGCGGGTTTTACACGACGCTTCAGGTAGTGGGTGACAATCGTCGCCTCGTCGATCTGACCCAAGAGTTCATTGCCGGTTTGCCGACAAAAAGCCTGAAAATCTCGCACAGCGCCGCGGTCTGTCGTGATCACGCGCAAGATCTCACCACTTGCAAGCGTCGCCAGTGCTTTTTTTGCACGCAAAATCGGCAAAGGGCACGCTAAACCAACAGCATCAACCGTCAGCTGAAACTCAGGAACCGCCTCTGGTAAATCAGTCATGCTCATCCTTACGCAGTCATTTTTAGACGCGGGATTCAACCCACGCTCTGACGCTGGCTAGCGCCCCTTGCAGCGAGGCTAAATCAGCACCCCCGCCCATTGCCATATCGGGCCGTCCACCGCCCTTACCGCCCACCTGCGCGGCAACAAAGCCGACCAGGTCTCCAGCCTTAATTTTGCCCGACCAGTCTGCGGTCACTCCTCCGACCAAACTGATCTTGCCATCCGCCGAGCGAGCGGCCAAGAGCACCACGGCCGACTTCAGACGATCTTTGAGCTGGTCAACCATCGTACGCAGGTCTTTAGGGTCAACGCCCTGCACTTCAGTGACTAGCAGCTTGACTCCCACTGCCAGCGCGAGCGCTTGCTCGGTCAAAGCGTTGCCCGCGCTCGACGCAAGCTTCGCGCGTGCCTGTTCAAGTTCTTTTTCGACGCCCTTAAGCTGCTCTTGCAACAAAGCGATACGCTCTGGCAGTTCGGCCGGCTGAGTTTTCAGGGCAGCGGCGGCGCGTTGTGCCGTGGCGTTCAGATTTTGAACCCAGGCCAACGCATTTCCCCCAGTGACTGCTTCAATACGTCGCACTCCAGCTGCCACGCCGCCTTCGGAGATCACTTTAAATAAGCCGATATCGCCGGTTCGGGCCACGTGGGTACCCCCACATAATTCGCGAGAAAAGCCAATATCCAGTACGCGAACTGTGTCGCCATATTTCTCGCCAAAGAGCGCCATCGCGCCACCCTTGACCGCCTCATCGTAAGACATCACCTGCGCACGCGCAGCCTGATTTTCGAGTACTTGCGCGTTAACCAGACTTTCGACTTTTATGATGTCATCGGCTGAGATCGACGCATCATGCGCGAAGTCAAACCGAGTTTTATCTGCGTCCACCAGCGAGCCTCGCTGCTGCACGTGGGCACCCAGCACTTGCCGCAAGGCTTTGTGCATTAAGTGCGTAGCCGAGTGATTACGCACAGTGCGCGCCCGATGATCCGCATCAACTTGCGCGCGAACCGTTTGCCCTACCGTCAAGGCGCCCGAGGTGAGTTTGCCGTGATGACCAAACACATTCAGCTGAATTTTTTGCGTATCCAGAACAACGAAATTTGCGGCGTCTTGTGCGCTAATTAAGTGGCCCGTATCGCCAACTTGTCCGCCTGACTCGGCATAGAAAGGGGTTGCGTCGAGCACCACGATTGCATTCTGGCCCGCGGTCAGACGCTCAACCGCGGCTCCGCCCACATACAAAGCCAAGACCCTGGCCTCAGTTTGCAAATGGTCATAGCCCTCAAACTGTGTCACCGCGCCCTGGTATACCAAGCCCTCGGCCATTTTGAACTTACCTGCGGCACGTGCCTGCTCACGCTGGCGTTCCATTGCAGTATCAAAGCCAGCCTGATCCACTTCAACGTTACGTTCGCGACAAATATCCGCAGTCAGGTCAAACGGAAAGCCATAGGTATCATAAAGCGCAAACACGGTGTTACCGTCGAGCGTTGGCGTTGACGTGGCGCCCGCCTGAGCAACAGGCAAGGCGGCCAGCGCAACATCAAGAATTTTCATGCCATGTTCGAGTGTTTCGCCAAACCGTTCTTCTTCTTGCCGAAGGACTTGCTCAGCACGACCCGCCGCGTGGGTCAACTCGGGATAGGCCTGGCCCATCACGCCGACTAAGTCTTTTACCAACAAATAAAAGAACGGTTTGGTTTGACCTAACTTATAGCCATGGCGCAGCGCACGGCGCACAATCCGGCGCAAAACATAGCCACGACCTTCATTGCTGGGGATGACACCATCGACGATCAAAAAACTGCACGCGCGAATATGGTCTGCAATAACCTTCAGAGAGTTGTGCGCTAAATCTTTACAATCCGTTTCGCGCGAAGCCGCCGCGATCAGCGCCACGAACAAATCAATCTCGTAATTTGAATGCACATGTTGCAGCACCGCGGCCAGACGCTCGAGGCCCATACCGGTATCCACACAGGGCTTGGGGAGCGGCGTCAGCGTGCCAGCTGCGTCTCGCTCGAACTGCATAAAAACAAGATTCCAGATTTCAATATAACGGTCGCCATCTTCTTGGGCCGAACCTGGCGGCCCACCCCCGATCTCGGGGCCGTGATCATAAAAAATTTCGGTGCAAGGCCCGCAGGGACCGGTGTCGGCCATTTGCCAAAAATTATCTGAGGCATAGCGCGCACCTTTGTTATCGCCAATGCGAACGATTCGTTCGGCGGGCACGCCGATTTCGTTTAGCCAGATCCCATAAGCTTCGTCGTCGTCTTGGTAGACTGTCACCCAAAGCTTTTCTTTGGGCAGCGCATAGACCTCGGTCAACAGCGTCCAAGCAAATTTGATCGCGTCGTGTTTGAAATAATCGCCAAAACTAAAGTTGCCCAACATCTCGAAAAAGGTGTGGTGCCTGGCGGTGTAGCCAACATTTTCGAGGTCATTGTGCTTACCGCCGGCGCGAACGCTGCGTTGCGACGACGTGGCGCGAGTATACGGGCGTGTATCTTTGCCAGTGAAGACATCCTTAAATTGCACCATGCCAGAGTTGGTAAACAGCAAGGTCGGATCGTTTCCGGGCACCAGAGATGACGAAGGCACGGCAGTGTGCCCTTGTGACTCAAAGTACTGCAAAAATTTTTGACGGATTTCGGACGTTTTCATCGCGCAGCACACATTTGGTAGGCAGACCATCGCGCCCTGAAGTGACACGACCCTTAAACTCAAGACGACAGTATAAAGGCTCTATCCGAACCCGTCCTCCGAGTGTCCGCCCATTGTGGCCAAGCCCTTTGGGCGGCGATATCGACCAAAAGCGGACTCAGTGCTCAACGCAAGCAGATAAAGCTACGGTATTCGTCAATCTCGTGCTGAGGATAACGCCACACGGCTAACAGTTGAGGCGAAAACCCTGCCGGACAATTGCACTCGCCCGTTTTAGGATTGGTCATTTCAAGGCCATAGTAATTAAAGGGTAAAAGCTCAACTAAATGCTGATTACGGTGGCATGAACGCCAACTATGAGTCAAAAAGGCTCCGCCGAAACTGGCTCCGGAAGACTGCCAGCGACTTTGGTGGCACGATAAAAGGCTGCCGTCGCCAGAGCGCGCGATCAACCCATCAGCCTCGCAAGTCTGGCCAACTGTCGCCAGAGCTCCGACTTGAAGATATTCTCCGGCGGAGACGCGCGCACCTGCACGCACCGCGCCCGCCGCGACAAGCTCAGTTTGGGAGGTGATGCTCTGCGCGACGTCTAGTTTGCCCTTCAGGCTGGTGTCGCGCACATCATCTCGCCGCACAAAATGAGCATATTGCGTCGAATCATAAAAACTTAAGGCTGCGATCGTTCCCACTGGGAACGCCGCAAGCTCGGGGCTCGGAGGATTGCTTCGGTCCAGAGCCGCCCCTTTGATACGCCCCGGCACAAGGGGGTGCACTGAGGCGCCCTGACCCTCAAGAGCTATCAGCAGCTTCCCCAGGCGGCTGCTATCAGTGGCATGGCGCATCTGGGCACCAACTGGCTGCGCCCAAACTAGCGCTTCGATTTTGCAGCCCCGCGTCAGGCACGGACCACTGGGCGCAAAGATCCGAATCCAAGGCTCATATCCCACGGAAGGTCGACTTGGAAACCCCTTTGATAAGTGGCCGGCCGCAACTAACTCTGCGATGGTCGGACGCCAGATATCGCGATAGCCAGAGCCCTGAGATTCTGGCTGTACGATGCCAACCAGCAGATCTGCTTGACGCACCAGCATCTGGTCGACGGCTTTTTTAAGCGTGAGCAACCAAACACCGCTTGCCTGTGCACTAGCGTCTTCGGCTTGTTGCATCCAAGCCGATGCGCCCCAAAGCGCGAGCAGCGAAGCCAAAAGCATCGCAACAATCAATTCGAGTAGCGCAAAGCCACTCTGTCGCTTGAGTGCTTTCATGCTTAGCGAATCGTAAAAACAAACGTGTTGCGATCGCCGCTCATGCACTGTGCATCGGCCAACATCGGGTTGTAGGTCATGTGCGGCTCGGTCAGCGAGTTCTTGACCATAATAGGTCCGGCCGCTCCGGCAATCGTCACGACCTCTGCCAGGCGCTGCAAAATCGACGCTAAGCCAGGGCAAGCCGCCTGATTCACATCATTTAAGGTAAGCGAAAACGCCGAACCGTTCGGAGCGCCAGCTACTGCCTGCGGCGCAACGGTAATCACACCTCGACCAGAGCTACCCGTCCCCCCCAGACCGTGCGCAATACTTGCCCCAGGGCCAAAGCCCGTTACGGAGACAACACTTGAGGTTCGCAACGCATTGGCCAGAGTGCCACTGTCTACCCCCGCGTAAGGGCTTGCCCCAAACCCGTTCGTATTCGCTTTAATCCGCGCCACGAACCGCTGCATTTCTTCAGCAACTCTGGGCACTTTATTCTCGATGACATAGCCCTGAATAGCCGGGATTCCAATAATGGCGATCAACATCATCAAGGTGGTCACAATCGAGATTTCGATGAGTGAAAAGCCGGCCTGCTTTTGAGTCGCGCCCGCAGACAAGGACAACCCGTGAACACGCCGCTGATTCAAACGCCGCTTGCGCGCGAATCCTTTGGTGTAGGGTTGAAACAAGTTTGAGGTGAGCGCAATCCGCTCGTAGATCCAGTCGTCAGAAAAGACCAAAAACAGCTTTTTCATAAAGGGGCTCCAAAGCAAAATACGTTAAGTAAAAAAAANTATCATCAGCGCGCATAGTGCAAGCTCAGTGCTTGCCTGAGTTCATCGAAGACACGAAAGTGCCAAATTGCAACGGCGAAAACTACGGCAACCGCAGTAAGCAGTAACAGCCATCGTAGTGCTGTCGCTTGTTTTTTTAAGCGCTCGACCGTGTGGTCCGCCAACCGATTTTTAGTTCGCTGCAAACCTTCATCTAACCCGGCGGTGTGCACCATGTCAGTGAAATACCACCAAGTCTCGCGATCAATCAATCCGGTATTTAGTGCCTCGACTGCCAAGGCACCGGTATCTATGCGACTCAACATATTGGCGATGTGGTGTTCAAGCCAAGGGACTGCACCTCGCTGTTGAATCAAAAGCGCCTCGCGCAGCCGTGCGCTTGTATTGCCGCGAGGTTTGAGAAGCACCGCCAACAAAGATAAAAAGCGTACCGCCTGGACGATTCGATAAAGCCGCCAAATCCCCCACTGATCGGCAAAGCCTCGGCCGACGCCGCACCAGTGTGTCAAAGACCAGGACGTAAAAACAATCAACGCCAGGCTCATCCCCAATAAGAGTGGCCATAAAATTTTTAGCCACGCTGACGTCGCGAACAAAGCGCACGTCAGCGAGCCATAGTGCTCAGACGGCACCGCTGCAAAGACACGCTCAAGGTGGTCAGCAGTAAAAGTCGGAATCGAAAACACTGCGCAAATTGCCACCACCACGCCGACTAGTCCCACCCACACTGTCTGGACGAACGCCTGGCGCGCAGCATCTGTGGTGCGTACCACCGCGGCCAACTGACGCAGCGTTAGCGTCAGAGCGCCAGAGCCCGCATATTGCGCCGCCTGCACTGCCACAAGGTCTTCGGTCGGCAGCGTACCAAACCAAGTTGCAAAAAGATCGCCACCACTTTTAGGAAATTTTTCGACCCATTGACGAGACAGTACACCGCGCGGGCCGCGCCCTTTATAACGATGGGCATCGTCTTGAAAGACATTCAGAAGCGTTTTTGCGCCCGCAGTCAAGACAATGATTTCTGCCAGATAATCGTAGTAATCCGCCCGATGCGCTTTAAACTGACTTGCCGCAAGTTGTACACGCCACTCGCGTAAGGCCGTATTTTTCAGGCGCTGGCGTAGAAGTCCCCAAAAGTTACGCACGGGTCACTCGCTCAGTTTGTCTGGTGTCAAAGCCGCCAAATCTTGCCTGCACGGTACGTGGGTCAAGCAGACCTTGCGTCATTTTATAAATCGCAATCTGACCGGCCGACTGACGTTGCGGCTCGCCGTCGACTTGCGCACGTTGACTTCTGTCGCTAAACCAACGATATAAACCGACCCCATCGCAATGTTTAACCCCCTGCAAAAACTCTGGTTCACCCAAGGGATCAATCATTTCAGCGACCACCGTACGCCCTACCGTGCCGCGCAGCGTGGCAATGGCGTGCTTGCAATGCGCGCAGCCCTGCTCTCGACGAAAACGCAAGACACTTCGTGGCACGCTCAAGCGCTCTTCGATCACGCGAAGCCACGTTTCAAACCACTGTTGGTTACGAACTTGCCCGAGCGCACAGCGCCAGTGAAAATTCTCGAGTACGTGTTCGACCGTCAAGCAGCAATGAGGGCAAAGCTTCGCCATGAGCGCCTGATACACGAGTAACTTTAAAATTCCTGGCGTCGCAAGCAGATCGCGTGCCACRCCAATAAAACTAGAGCCTAGCCGTTCAGGAATCAACAAAGCGGACCCCGCATGAACCGTCGTGTAAAGACTCACGCCGCAAGCGGCTAAATCCATAAAAGCTCGACCCGTGGTGTGGTCTCTAATTTCTCCGATCAACAGATCGTTCATAGCAGAACGCTTAATTGCCTTGAGCTTGCTATCAAACGAGTGGTCGTCCTGCTCGGTCACGCTGCGACACACGGTGTTTTGCAGCGCGTTGGGAATCAAATATTCGACTGGATCCTCGAGCGTGATCACTTTGCGATCGGTGGGAATGACGCGCATCAAGGTCGCAATCGTGGTGGATTTTCCGCAACCCACGGTACCCGCCAARATCACCGCACCACCCTCGGTCAGTTGAACGCGTTCGAACAAGTCAATCTGAGCAGGCAGATAGCCCAGCGCCTGTAACGTCGGCGTCAAGTGTGTAGTGTTCATCACCAATAACCGCAAACACACCGAAGGACCCACGTCGGTGGCAAGCGAAGCCCATCTCAGCAAAAGGCTTTGACCATTAATGCTGCGATTTAAACGGCCCTGCTGTTCGATCATCGGATCAAAGACCGCGCCGTTACCACCCTCGATATCCATCCACGCGACAGCAAGCATATCGAGTACGGTCGAGGTCGGCAGGCTCGCAAAGTGGGCGGGCGATACATAGCGACCAGAAATCGTAAAAAATACCGCTGACGAATATTGATGACGGTTGACATTAAAGTGAATATCGCTGGCTTGATGTTCGACGCCCCAGCGCAATAAATCATTGAACGCAGCGCAAAGCGCACCTTGTTGCGACTGACGATCGGCTTGCATCCCCACCGAGGCAGCAATCTGCTCAGTCGCGGTCTTATCGACCGCAAGTAATAAGGCCGGGGGCAAGACAAACAGGTGTGGCTGATTTAAACGAAAGCCCCTGCTCTGCAATAAATCCAGCAAAGCCTGAGTCTGATCGTCGTAACAATAATCAAGTAAAGCAAAGACCGCGACACTTCCATCAGAAAAACAAACGGGGCACACTCTACCCCGCAAACTCAGGACATCAAGTTCTTGTGCTAGCGAGCGCTCGAAAGCGGGCACCAGACGCGTCAGGCTCTCGTGTGTCGGGATCTCTAAATATTTAAACATTTATTGTCCTTTGCTTAAGCACAAAATCTCAGACTGCTCGATTTTTTTTAAATACACACACGGAGGTGCGATTCGCTCAAGGGTGTATTGCTGTAAGTGACCCCAAACCGGCTTGGCTCGCGAGCTTTTAAAGACGTGAGGCTCAGACTCGAGCAAGACCTCAGCGGTGAGCGTTTTTCCTAGGCCATAAATTGCCAGGACTTGATTGCTTTGAGCCGCGGTCAGCGCTTGGTCGTGACCGGCGTCTGACGTCGCCACCACACCAAAGATATTTTTTCTGGCTGCCACCAAGGCCGCCTGCGAATCCAGTCGCAACAGTTCGTCAATCGTCGACTGAGGCAGCGTATCGGTCGCCCGGGCTGGCCCTCCAAAAAACAAGAAAGCTAAACCAAGTCCCGCCAGATGCCGAGCAAGTCGTCGGTTGCGTTCATTTGTGTGTGTGTTCAAACATATCTCCTATTAGTTGCACGACCAGGGCGCTACGCGTAAGCGCTTGACCCGACAGGTTTCCAACCTCTAGCGTGGCGCTGCGCCAACGCACCGGCATCTGTAGTTGCTGTAACGCGATCACCGAGCGCAAAGGGCCTTTAAAAACGAGCGAACGTTTTTGCCAGTTTGGCAAAGCGGCTGGCAGGGCCATCGGTTGACCTTGCGTGTCAAGCGGCGCGGTCAAAAGCAACTTAGCGGCGAGCCCGAGTTGAATATGTTCGAATAAAGGGCTGAGCGTTTGCAGCGTATGCATCCAATCAGGCTGTAGCGTGTCTTGCGTGAGATCAARCGAGTGTGCAGCCTGTCTSACCGACCAAACCATTGATGCGCGATCCAGCGCCACAGCGTGTAGCGTCCAATCAGTCGGCTTCACCGCCTCTAGGTGCCGATTTAACGCAAACCGATGTCGTCGACGATATTGAGCGGCGCAAGACCAGTCAAACGAAACCGGCTCACACTGCACCTGCAACAACTTCCAGCCGATCGGGTCAAACGGCACACGGCGCCAGTCTGCCAGCACTCGATTCAGGTCCGCAAAACCATGCACGGGATGCTGCAACGCATAGTGATTTAGCACGTCAAACCAGCGTTGCGTGGGGTTTTCGTCGCGCACGTGGCTATCAAACGAAGGCGCTCGATATAGCCATTGCGCCAGCGCAACAGCAACAACCAAACCCGCGACGAGCAGTGTGCGAACCCCGAGGCTAGAGCTGGCAAGCTGGCTGACCAGCAAGCGTGCCGACTCTGAGCATTTTTCACTGAGCCAGACGGGTAGCGCACCCGAGCTTGTCGCCAACTCTTGATGCACCTGCAAATTCGGAAACCGCAGTCGCAATGGTTCGAGCGCCTCTTGCGCGGCTTGAACGTTGGCAAACCAGCGGTCTGTTTGCGCCAAAATTGAACCGGCATGCGCGGCAACCAACCAGCAACCGCCTTCTTCAAAGCGCACCAAACACGCAACAGCCCCCAMTGGATATGCTGTTGAAAACAACGCCGCAGCAGAGAATATTCCGGATGCATGCGCAAAGTACTGTTTTTCAAGTTGGACACATCCTGCGACCGTCGCGGGCGTACCTGTCACTAAGTAATGGGTCGCACGCAAGCGACGCGCACGTTTGCGTGCCAGCTTCATGGGCTGACCGCCCACCACTGCGCCCCAATTCATGCCAAAGATCAGGGGTTGGCCCAAGGCGTTGCGCAACACAACGGTCTTTTCAGTCGTCTTGCACGCAGGGCTTAAAAAGGTTTTGACTCGCACGACCACGCTAAAAACCTTCTTCAACTTGCGCAGTCACAACAAGCAGAGTGACCAGACGGCTCTGCTTGGTGCGATCGCTACCGCCTAAGCCCAATGGTGCATCTGCAGTCAGGCGCAAACGCTCTGCTTCACCTTGTTTTTGCTCAAAACCCGAAATCAGCATGGGCTGACCAGGCCTGAGCGCAACTTGTTGCACAGTGCCATTGCCATCAATGGTGATTTGCTGAATCTGCATGCGGCTACTTTGCTCGCCAACCGTCACGGTTTTGAGTGGTTGTGCAACCGTATTGTCGTAGGCGACCGACAACAGTATTTGTCCGTCTTCTTGCGCGTCAGGTAACAAGGTCAGAAACGATCCGACGGTTTCTTCTTTTTGGCTCACCGACATCGATGACGACGCACTCGAAGACTGGGCCAAACCCGTCGCGCCAAGCGCAGACGTTTTAATCTGATCGATATACGAGAATGTTGTGCGCATCGCATGGGTGACCGGCCGCTTGTTCAGGGTCAAGACGGGCATCGTCACGTGACGCAAGACAGTGCCGTACTTTGCCAGCGCCTTGACGATTAGCGTTGAAGACTGCACCGGGCCACGCGCGGCGCTCAGTGCTGACTGCGCAGCACCGACCCCCGCTGCGCTGAGCGGCGCTGACAACGCTGCCGTAAAGCCGCTGTGTGTCAACAACGCATCCCAGTCAAAGCCTAGGTCTAAATCTTCGCGAGTCAGTAAAGCAATCTCTTCAAAAATCAGTCTGACTCGGCGCGTCATATTTCGATTTTCGCGCTCAACAAAACGACCAACCGCTTGCAGCACGTCTGGCGTATCCGTAACGATTAACGAACTCAAGGCACCGGGTTGCGCAACGACTACACCCGCACGTGTCAAAAATGGCTCGATTCGTAGTCGGATGGCCTCGAGGGTGTGCTGCTCAGTGCTTTTAAGCGAACTGTGTGACGTACTTTCAAAACCGCCAGTCTTCGCATTACCACTACGTCCAAGCCGCGCCTCAGCTTGGGCCGACAGGGTTAACGCGCGCACGTCAAACACTTGAGTGCGGGTGCGATAAAACTCAAGCGCCTGATTGTGATAACGCCAGCTTAAACTTAAGCGCCGTGCGATTTGATCAAGAATGTCTGGAAGTGGCTGAGGCCCAAGCTCTAGAAGAACTTGGTGCGGCATCGCGGCAACCGGTGTCACTATGCCTACAGTTAAGCGAGACAGAAAACTCTCGGCCGGCAACAAGGCCTCGGGCTTAATGTGAACGGGGATACCGGTTGTTTGAGTGATCCGTTGCGCCAGCAAAACCAGATCGCTTTTTGCGCCACGATAAAGCATGGTTGTATTGACTTTTTTTCGCAGCGCGACCGGCAACGTGACGTCGCGAGCTAAGGGCACGGCGCGACTCATGAGCCAAGGCTTTGCCACCTGTTGCGCTTTAAGTTTCTCGGCACGGTTATTGGTACGCGCATCAAAGGCTGCTCGTTTGGTGTCAATTGAATCTTTTGCTTGTATCGCCTCGGCCTGGCGTTGCGCAAAGCGTTGTTGAATCGCGCAGCCATTTAGCGCAAACGTCAGAACACCTAAACAGACGTACTGCCCTGCACGTTTGACCCTCATGTCGACGCCCCATCACCCATACTGCGATCGCAGGGCTCGGCGAGCGGCACAATACGCAAGACCTGATTGGAATAAAAACATGGTTGCAAAGGGCGCTCAGACAACTCGGTCGAGGCCAGTAAGGCCTGCACGGAAGTGACAAAGTCGTCTGAAAAGCTAGCGGAGGCCGATAACGGTATATCGCTGTCGAGCGCCCAATGCTCTGTTTCGAAACGCCAGCCACTTAAGCCCGCCCACCGGGTTAAGGCCTGCCTAAGATGAAGGTCAGTATGACTGACCGAGAAAAAAGGTCGCGGCGTGGCCGAGGCGTTTGACTGTGCTGAAGTGCGCGAGTCCGAGACAGGCTTTGCCTCGGGCGTCTGCTGTGGCCGGGCAACCCCACGGGCGCCGAACTCAGGCTCAAGAGCCAGGGGGCTGGCTGCTGGCCAAGCCGCCACAGCGCTTAATCGTCGCGCTCGCGCTTGTAACCCAGCCGATCGAAACGATAAGGCAGGGTAAACGCCTTCGAGTATTGTGTAAGGACCCTGACGAACATAGCTCAAGACCTGTTCGCCTTGCGCGCTAGCACCCAAAATAATCGGCAAAAGTTGCCCCGGCAACCATTGCAGCCAAGTGCGAGAGGAATCCGAGAACACTTGCAGCGGCGCAACGGCGCGATCGCCAGACAGTCGCCAACCAAAGTCGAGTTTACCGGAGGAGTTTTGGGTGCCGCTCGGTTGTTCACTTGGCCAGGGACGCGTCGCTGGTCCCATGCATCCTGAGAGTAATATAAACGACAGTAACCACCAGCTACTACGCAAAGTCATGATCTGCTTGTCCGCAAAAATTCAACGAACCGTCATGTTGAACTTTGCGCGCACGTCACACAATTGTGTGACACACGCATAGACGAAAATGACGCATAAAAAAAGAGGCCCTCAGGCCTCTTGTTTTTGCGTTCTATTTATTTATTTCGCGTATTGGCGACTGGCTTTTTTAAGGATGGATCTTGCATCAACGGCCGCGCCTCATCTAGCGCCATTGTGAGTGCGGCCACTGGTGGCGTATTGCCCGACAGGGCTGCATCAAACTGACGACTAAGAATGGGCTCGATGCTATGGTAATTGCGTGCCCGAAATCCGCGGCTATTTTTATCGCTGACCTGACGCATCGAATCAACAAGCAAACGAATCCCTGGCACTTTGTCATAGAACGAAACGTTAGCAGCCCGATACGCCGCATCAGTCAAGGGTAAATAACCCGTGCGTTGATGCCAGTTGGCAGCGATGACAGGTTTAGAAAGATAGGCCAAGAAAGACACCGTGGCCTTATCGGCAGGCTTGGTATGCCCCGACACGGCCCAGAACGCTCCGCCACTCACAAACGGCGCGCCCGCTTTGGGGCTCACCTGATCATAGAACGGCAAAGGAGCCATCCCAAAGCTTAAACCGCGTGTGTCAAGCATCTGACCAAGCGCGCCCGAAGTGGTTGTGACGACGGCACACTTATTCTTTGCAAAGAGCGCATCGGCCTCAGTGCCATTGCTATTTTGTGTCAATAACTCAGACCGCTTCCAACTCACCATGATTGACATGTGACGCATGAACACTGCGTCAGCAAGATTGAGCTCGGGCTGCTGCTTGACAGCATCAAGTCCATTACCGGGCGTCACAAAGAGCGTATTGTTCAACGGCGCTAGGTTTTCTAGATGGGTGTTGACTTGTTGGCTGATCCCGAAAGGGCACTCATAGTGGGCTTTATCGCGCAGGGCGAGCAATTGATTTTGCAACTCGGGCCAAGTGCGGGCCGGCTTCGTTGGGTCGAGTCCAGCTTTTTTGTACCCGTCAAGGTTATAAAACATGACAGGGATTTCGGCCATGAACGGAAACGCCAACAACCGGCCCTTCGCGTCACGCATAAACCCTGTGGTCTGGGGTAAGAACCAGTTCAAATCTGAAATCGGATAAAGCTTAAGCAGGTCGTAGAGCGGAATAATATTTTTGTGCTGTGCAATCACTTCGGGTGAACGGTTATCTTCAATTTGCACGAGGTTAGGCTTACCCGCCCCCGGCGAGGCCATCGCCGCAGTCGCCTGAGCACGTAAAGACGCCTGATGATCAAAGCCTTTGAGCACAACTTTAACGTCGGCTTGCTCGTTATTAAATTGCTTGGTGATTTTTTCAAATTCGGCTTTATTCACCGAACTCAAGGTATGCCAAACCTGTATTTCGATCGGCTCGGCTTTTGCCAGGCCGGCGATCAGACAGCTTGCGCTGGCGAGCACTGCAAAACGTATAAAGACATTCACGCTGTAGGTTCCGTTAAAAAGTGTCATGCTCATGTTGAATCGCTCAGTCGCCCCAAAATAGATGGCGMAACCGTGAAAGCGGTCTTATTTCAATGCGGCAATATCTGCCTCTGAAGTAAACGAGTCTGCAAAAAAAGCCTCGTCAGGCAAATGGCACTGCGCGATAAACTCTCGGCGCGCTGATTCGACCACAATCGGAGCGCCGCAGGCATAGACCTGATAGCCGCTCARATCAGAAAAATCTTGCATGACGGCACGATGCACAAAGTCCGTGCGCCCAGTCCAACCATCTTCAGGTAAGGCCTCAGACACCACTGGCACATAGGTGAAATTCTCTAGGGTGTTCGCCCACTGCTCTGCCAGCGTATTCATATACAAATCAGCCGGACGACGCCCTCCCCAATAAAGTGTGACGGGCCGATGAATCTGGTGGTGCGCCATGTGTTCGATGATTGCTTTAATTGGGGCAAAGCCCGTACCGCTGGCAACCATCACAATCGGCAACTGACTGTCCTCGCGCAAAAAGAAAGAGCCAAAGGGCCCTTCAAGGCGCAGAATTTCGCGTTCTTTCATGGCGCTCGCGCCAACGCCAAACACGTGATCTGTAAACAAACCGCCATTCAGATGACGCAGGTGCAATTCGAGTGTACTGGCGGCATGCGGAGCGTTGGCCATCGAATAACTGCGGCGTTTGCCGTCTTTCAAAATCACTTCGACGTATTGTCCTGCATAAAAACGAAAGGTTTCAGTCGCTGGTAACTGCAGGGTCAGGATCGCTACGTCAGTGGTTGGACGCTGTATCGCGGTGACGCGCGAAGGAATCTTGCGGATCTGGACATCCGAAGCCAGACGCAATTCGCGCGACTCGATGACAAGATCTGAGGTGGCTCGCGCCTGGCAGAGCAAGGTAAAGCCCGCCTCAATTTCATCCGCGCTGAGCACTTGCGCCGGGCTTGGCCCCGCCTGAACAGAGCCAGACAGGACTTTAGCCTTGCACGTTGAGCACGCACCGCTGCGGCAACTATAGGGCAACACAATGCCCGCGGCGAGGGCAGCATCAAGCACGCTTTTGTCGCTCTCGGCGGTGAACTGATGCTGACTTGGTTGAATCGTGATTTGAAACGACATAAGCGCTTTAACCTAATAATGAATCGAAAAAAAGTAAAACCCAAAGTGTACGGTTAAAAAACAGGCGAAAGTACGGGGTCTTTCGCGCGCCCGGCGAATAACTTGCCCTTGCGGGCGCGTTTTGACAAATACGAGGCAAGCTCAGCGCCCGTCAGCACGTCTTGCACCTGCTTGTTGCGGTAAGTGCCGCTTACGCGCAGACCTGCCTTCGAGATGGGCACCGCTTGGGCTAAAGTGTCGGGCGCATCGATCCCCATCAAAATCGTACCGCGCCCACCCGAGGCCAGCGTCTTAATTTCAGAGGCTTCGATCAAGAGCATGCGACCTCGACTCGATAAAAAAGCGACCTGCCGAGCCATTGCCCACATTGGCACGGGTCGCAATAAGCCATCTTTAGGCTCGAGCGTCACAAATTGCTTACCGGCGCGCTGACGACTCGTCATATCTGAGAGTTTTGTCACAAACCCAAAGCCCTGGCGCGTGGTCAATAACCAGGCCGAATCGGCTTGCGCCGCCACCATGTGTTCGATGCGCGAACCTGCCTCAAGGTCAATCATTGAGGTCACTGGAGCCCCATCACCACGCGCTGACGGCAAGCTTGCCACCGGCACAGAGTAAACTCGGCCATTGTCACCAAAGGCAATCAGCGTATCGGTGCTTCGGCACTCAAAGACACCATAGCCCTCATCCCCTGCCTTAAAGGTAAATTGAGCCGTCTCATGCCCATGGCCTTGTCGTGCGCGCAACCAACCTTTTTGAGACACGATGACAGTCAACGGTTCGTCAACGATTTTGACTTCAAGCACGGCGCGCTCAGCGGATTGAATCAGCGTGCGACGCTCGTCGCCATAGGTTTTAATATCGGCTTCAATTTCACGAACAATCGTGCGCTTAAGCGCGCTAGGCTGATCAATCAATTCTTTTAATTTTTCTTGCTCAGAACGTTTGTCTTTGAGCTCTTGCTCGATCTTAAAGCCTTCAAGACGCGCGAGTTGTCGCAAGCGCATATCGAGAATGTCGTCGGCTTGTCGCTCACTTAACGCAAAACGTTGCATCAAGGCCGCACGGGGCTCGTCGGATTCGCGAATCGTCTGGATCACTTCATCGACGTTCAGGTAGACCAACATACGACCCTCTAGCACGTGGATCCTGTCAGTCACTTTGTCATAGCGATACTGGGTCCGGCGCAAGACCGTGTGGGTGCGAAAACCAATCCACTCAAACAGCGCTTGGCGCAGCCCTTTTTGACGGGGACGTTTGTCGGTGCCAATACACACCAAATTCATCGAGACGCTGGTTTCCATGCTGGTTTGCGCYAGCAAGGTGTTCACGAGTTCGTCGCGGTCAATACGCGAGGTTTTGGGTTCAAAGACCAGTCGCACTGCAGCATCTTTGCCAGACTCATCGCGCACAGCATCGAGCAAGCCAAGCATTTGAGTTTTGGTTTGCAACTGTTCGGACGTCAAGGCCTTTTTGCCAGTTTTGACTTTTGGATTGGTAAGATCTTCGATTTCTTCGAGCACCTTTTGACACGAAGCGCCGGGAGGCAACTCGTGCACGACCAACTGCCATTGACCACGCGCCATTTCTTCGAACTGCCAGCGCGCGCGCGCTTTGATCGAGCCACGTCCGGTTTGGTAAATTTGAGCGATATCGGCCGCGGCAGTGATGATTTGTCCGCCGCCCGCGAAGTCAGGGCCCGGGACCATGTCGAACAAGACCTCGTCAGACAGCGTCGGCTGCTTGAGTAACGCCACGCAGGCTTGCCCGATCTCGCGTAAGTTGTGCGAGGGGATTTCAGTGGCCATCCCAACCGCAATGCCCGAGGCGCCGTTAAGCAACATGACGGGCAAGCGCGCCGGCAACATATCGGGCTCTTGATGGCTGCCGTCGTAGTTGGGAATGAAATCGACGGTACCCTCGTCGAGTTCGTCGAGCAACAAGCGCGCAAACGGCGTCAGGCGCGCCTCGGTGTAGCGCATCGCAGCCGCATTGTCACCATCGCGCGAGCCAAAATTACCCTGCCCATCGATTAACGGGTATCGCAAGGTGAACTGTTGCGCCATGCGCACCAAGGCATCATACGCAGCCTGATCGCCGTGCGGATGGTATTTACCGAGCACATCACCGACGACGCGGGCAGACTTGACGGGCTTTGCGCCTGACTGCAGACCCATGGCCTGCATCGCATACAAAATGCGCCGCTGTACCGGCTTTTGGCCATCGCCTACATCAGGCAGGGCCCGTCCGCGCACCACCGAAACGGCATAGTCGAGATAAGCCTGCTCGGCATAGAGCCCAAGCGTCAGGGATTCACCCTCATCTTTTTGATCAAACAAACCAGGTTGAGTACCGTCGGCCATTTAAATATCAACCTCTGCAAGATTACCTTTGTCTTCAAGCCACGTCCGACGTGCGCCCGATTCGCTTTTGCCCATCAGCATGTCGAACATTGCCGTTGTTGCTTCGGGGCCAAGCGCGCCGTAGGCGACGGGCAGCATACGTCGCGTATCTGGGTTCATGGTGGTCTCCCAGAGCTGCACGGGGCTCATTTCACCGAGCCCCTTGAAACGACTGATGTCCCACGAACCTTCGCGCACGCCTTCTTTACGTAACTTATCTTGCGTGACGTCAAGCTCGCCCGAATCCAGACAATAAATTTTGCGCGCGGGCCGTTTTCCCATTGCGGGCACATCGACCCGAAACAAGGGTGGACGCGCCACATAGACGTGGCCTAACTCGACAAGTCGTGGAAAATGTTTATAAAATAAAGTGAGTAACAAAACTTGAATGTGCGAGCCATCAACGTCTGCATCAGAAAGGATACAGATGCGGCCATACCGCAGGCCAGACAAATCCGGCGTGCCTGTCGGGCCATGGGGATCGACCCCGATTGCCACTGCGATATCGTGGATTTCGTTATTGGCAAAAAGTCGATCGCGATCGACCTCCCACGCATTGAGCACCTTGCCCCGTAACGGCAGCACCGCCTGAAACTCTTTATCACGGCCCATTTTTGCAGAACCGCCGGCCGAGTCGCCCTCGACTAAAAAGACTTCTGTGCGCGTGACGTCAGACGATTCGCAATCGGTCAGCTTACCCGGCAAGACTGCCACACCTGAACTTTTACGCTTTTCGACTTTTTGCGCCGATTTTGCACGAGCCTGCGCTTGTCGAATCGCGAGTTCGGCCAGCTTTTTGCCAAACTCGACGTTGCTGTTTAACCAAAGATCGAGCGAGGTTCTCACAAAGCCGCTCACCAGGCGTACTGCGTCGCGGCTATTGAGTCGCTCTTTAATCTGCCCTTGGAACTGAGGGTCAAGCACCTTGGCCGACAGGACAAAGCTGGCGCGTGCAAAAACATCTTCGGGTAAAAGTTTGACGCCTTTGGGCAACAAACTGTGGAGCTCAGCAAACCCTTTGACCGCGCTGAACAGGCCTTCACGCAAGCCCGCTTCGTGGGTGCCGCCCGCTGGGGTGGGGATCAAATTGACATACGACTCGCGCACGACGTTGCCTTCATCGGCCCAAACCACCACCCACTGGGCGCCCTCTCCTTGCGCGAAGCTTTCGTGATCGGCCAAAGCGAACTGTTCGCCCTGAAACATTGGGACACGCAGCTCAAGACCCTGCAGCGCCTCTGACAAATAGCCGGCCAGGCCATTTTCATACTGCCAGCTGCGGGTGTCGCCGGTTTTTTCGTTTGACAGCGTCACTTTGACACCGGCCATTAAGACCGCTTTGCTGCGAAGCAAGTGCATCAGCTCATTGAGTGGAATCACTCCAGAATCGAAAAAACTCGCATCGGGCCAGACGCGCACCCGGGTGCCCGACTTTTTTCGATTGAGTGCGGGGGCTAAGGCTAAGGGCTCAAGAACGTCGCCATTGGCAAAGGCCATGCGGTGCGCATTTGCTTCGCGCCAAACCACCAGCTCAAGTCGTTTAGACAAGGCGTTCGTGACCGAGACCCCAACCCCGTGCAAGCCGCCCGAGAACGCGTAAGCACCCCCACCYTTTTTGTCGAATTTTCCGCCGGCATGCAGGCGAGTAAAAACGAGCTCGACGACGGGCGCTTTTTCTTCGGGGTGTAGCCCGACGGGGATGCCTCGTCCGTCATCCTCGACGGTAACGCTGCTGTCGGTGTGCAGCGTCACTTGAATGTGTTTGCCAAAACCGGCCAGGGCCTCATCGGCCGCGTTATCGATAACCTCTTGGATAATATGTAACGGATGCTCGGTGCGGGTGTACATGCCAGGCCGCTGGCGCACCGGCTCGAGGCCTTTCAGCACTCGAATCGACGACTCGTTGTAAGACTTAGTGCTCAAGAGATCCCCAAACGCAATAAAAGATGCGCCATTTTACGGAAAATGCAAAATTCGACAGGCTGACGACTGAATGCGACCTAAAAAAGTCCGCCAAAACCTTGTATTCGAGCCCAACTCGCGGGAAATCGTTTGGCAACAAGTTGTTATTCTGCACAGCCGTTTGCCTACAAAAGCCCTTGAACGCTTAAAAACCGGTCAGGTTGTGCTTTAATAGGGTCAAGTTGTACTGCCACTGAGCAGCTTTGGATCGAAGATACCGATCCAGATCAATACCGGAACCCCAATCACTTGGCAGCGCCGGCATTAACTTTAAAAACTATTCCAATATTGCCAGACTGATCACTCTAAGAGAAAACCCATGAGCGAACACATCAAAAACGTGAGCGATGCAAGTTTTGACGCCGACGTCCTCAAATCCTCACAGCCCGTATTGGTGGATTATTGGGCGGCTTGGTGTGGACCTTGCAAACAGATCGCACCGATGCTCGAAGAAGTTGCCACCCAATACGCAGGCAAAGTCACCGTCGCCAAACTCAATGTCGACGAGAATCAGGCCACGGCAGGTACCTTTGGCATTCGCGGCATCCCCACCTTGATGCTCTTTAAAGACGGCAAAGTCGCTGACACCAAAGTCGGCGCTCTGTCCAAAGCACAATTAACCGCATGGCTGGACAGCGCAATCTGAGATGCCCTCGCGCGCGAGCCCCTTCGTGGCTCGCCACTGGCTTCGCTTGATGCGGGCTGTTCAACTGTGAAACCTTTTTACCCCCCTCCTCTTCTATTGCTGAAGTAATTTTTTACACTGACATCAATGCACCTGAACGAACTGAAGGCGCAGCACGTTTCGCAGCTGCTCGAAATGGCCGCAGGCCTCGAAATCGAAAATGCCAATCGCTTGCGCAAACAAGAACTCATGTTTGCCATCATGAAAAAGCGGGCCAAACAAGGCGAACAAATATTTGGTGACGGCGTACTAGAGGTCTTGCCCGACGGGTTCGGCTTTTTGCGCTCGCCCGACACCTCGTATCTTGCGAGTACAGACGATATTTATATTTCACCCTCGCAGATTCGTCGGTTTAACCTGTACACCGGCGACTCGATTGAGGGCGAAGTGCGCACACCCAAAGACGGCGAGCGCTATTTTGCTTTGGTTAAAGTCGATAAGGTCAATGGTTTCGCGCCTGAAGCGATTAAGCATCGGATCATGTTCGAGAACCTGACCCCTCTGCACCCTGATAAGGTGATGCCGCTTGAACGTGACATTAAAAGCGAAGAGAATCTGACCGGTCGCATTTTGGATATTTTCGCTCCAATCGGCAAGGGGCAACGCGGCCTGATCGTCGCAAGCCCAAAGTCCGGGAAAACGGTCATGATGCAACACATTGCACATGCGATTACCGATAATTTTCCAGACGCGGTCATGATCGTCATGCTCATCGACGAGCGCCCAGAAGAAGTCACTGAAATGCAGCGTACCGTACGAGGCGAAGTGGTAGCGTCAACTTTTGACGAACCTGCAACGCGGCACGTTCAGGTTGCCGAGATGGTGATTGAACGCGCCAAGCGTCTAGTTGAAATGAAAAAAGACGTGGTCATCTTGCTAGATTCAATCACCCGTCTGGCGCGCGCCTACAACACTGTCGTGCCAGCCTCTGGCAAGGTATTGACAGGCGGCGTTGACGCCAATGCCCTGCAACGCCCAAAACGCTTTTTTGGCGCCGCGCGTAATCTTGAAGAGGGTGGCTCGCTGACGATTATCGGWACTGCTTTGATCGAAACCGGCAGTCGCATGGATGAAGTRATCTACGAAGAGTTCAAGGGTACTGGTAACTCTGAAATCCACCTTGAGCGCCGCCTAGCTGAAAAGCGTGTGTATCCTGCCATTAACTTAAACAAGTCTGGTACACGTCGCGAAGAGTTGCTGATTCAGCCCGATATCTTAAAAAGAGTGTGGGTGCTGCGTAAATTTATTCACGATATGGATGATGTGGACTCGATGGAGTTCATCCTGGACAAAATGCGGTCAACTAAAAATAACGCCGAGTTCTTTGAACTCATGAAGCGCTAAGTCACATCCTGCCACCCCAGAGGTGGTCGGACTGCCTGAAAGAGTAGGAATCGCTAGTTGCCGGATGGCGCCAGGCCGCGGTTTGAAGCGGACGCAGGCTCGGGCGCACCTTTTGGTTCGAGCTTGGGTTCGTCCCAGTGACCAGTGACCGAGTACTTAACAGTCATTGCCTTTTCGATTGGATTGCGCAACAGAAACTGTGTGGCCAATGCGCTTAAGCCGGCAATCGGATTGACCACGAAGGCTGTCGCAAGCGCAGCGCCACTCATGTCGAACATCGGCCTAACATCGGCTTGCATGTCCCAAATTTTTTTATCTAAGTCAGAGATGCCAGTTAAACCGATACTGGCAACGGGGCTGTTCACGGTGAGATCATCGGTGTGGACGAGACCGTTTTTAATGTTGAAACTGCCTGTAAGCGCGTTCCAGGGAAATCCATCTTTAAACTCATTGCCGGTCCTGAAATTGAAGCTCAACAGACGTTGCAAGGACTGAAGTGACAGCAGTTCTAAGAGGCGTGCACTACGAGAATTGACGTGCTCAAACACCCCTTGTTTAAAAGCGATTTTTGCCGTGCCATTGAGCCCCTCATAGCTATAGAGCCACGGAAAATTCACCCAATTGATCTGCGCGAGAATCGATCCGTGACCACCCTTGACTCGGTCGGGCTGACCCATTTGTTCTGAAAAACGACCAAGATCGTTAACGATGATTTCAGTGTTCAAACGTACGCCGCGTTCGGGTCCCTTTAAGCGCCACTGACCGGTTGCCGTGGTGGTCGCAGCAGCGCTGCGCAGATCTAGTGTTTCGATGTTCCAGAGCCCTGCGCGCTGTTGACTAGAACCGCGTAAACGTAACGAGCCGAGTTGGCTACCAAAAAGAGTCAATTCATCAATCGTCAGGTCAATCGCAGGGATGTCAGACCACTTCTGCTTCTCGATGACATCGATTTTGAGGACTTCGGTTTGGCCGTTAGCTGGCGCACCCAGCGACAGCTTTGAAAATCGGGCACGAATCCGACCGTCAAGCGCACCGCCCGCACCGCTCCAGGTAGCGGTACCCAGCGTTTCTTTCGAACTGATACGCGCTGTCCATTGTTCGGGCGCGCTCTGCATGGCGGTGACATCGAGTTCTGTGAAGCTTAAGTCAGACCAAAGCAAATGAGGCGAGCGCAGTCTTGCRCTCGCTAAAGGCGGAAACACGCGGATGTCTCCGATTGAGGCGCGTTTAGGCTCTTGCGTGACTTGGTCAAACAAGGCGGTCCAGTCCTCTACATCAATTTTGTCTAGGTTGAGATCCAGTGCCAGCCCACTTCGGGGCAATTGCGCAAGTTCGCCCATCACGATTGCTGCACGCGTAAAGTAAGGCGAGGGCCGTGCGTTTGCAGGGCGCTCGAAACGACCCTTGAGCAGGCTGCCAAGGCTAAAAGACACACTTTGCAAAAACTCGGTTTTTACTGGCAGGGCCGACCATTGCAGCGTCAGTGGCATCTGGTCTTGCGCCGCCTTGCCTAAAGGCGCAGGCAAATTCACAGCCAGACCCTCAAGCGTCGACGTCAGGGTCGCCTCGTAGCCCTTTTGTTTTGTTGGGACAAGCTGCCCGTCGTAACGAGCCTGCCCTGTCAGGGGAAGTGAGGCTTGAGTGCCTAGTAACTGACTCAGCCCAACAACCGATACGGTGCCTCGCGCCTGCAGGCGCTGCGCAGCCTCGCCCCAACCACCACTCAGCACAGACTCGCCGCCTAAAAACTGAACACGCAAACTTTCGGTACGTAGCTGCTGCATTGAAAAGTCAACGGTGCCACGAACATTTTCAAAAGGCGGAAACTCTTTTCCCAGGCTCAACGTCCCGCCCGAAACCTGAACCTGTCCCTTGACTTGCGGCGCCTCGTCGCTATCGAGTGCAAGTTCAATGGACAGCGGTACGGTTAACAAGCCAGTCGCTTCGAGCCGTTTTAGAGTGGATGCAAACTCAGACGGCAAAGGTGCTTGGCGCAAGACCGACAAATAATCCTTCGCCTCGCCGCTTAGCACTGCCTCAAGGCTGAGCTTGGGTTGCCATTGCAAGTCTGGCACCGTGGCAACTAAATTTTGCACCCGAAGCGTGTTGCCCTGGGTATCAAGCAATCGGCCACTTGCTGCGTTGAGTTTGAGAGAAAGCTTATCGAGAACAACTTGACCCTGCGCCTGCGCCAGCAGGGGCCAACTAGGCTTGCCAGGAAGACTCGGATCATAATCAATCGTCAGCCCACGGTACTGCCCCTCAATCCTGAAAGCGCCTGGTACGTCAGGCGCATTAAAAGGAAACTGGGCAAGATCGCCTTTGAGTGTGAGTGCGACCTGACTGAATTGGCCCTGAGTCAGTGCCCTGCGTAAAAAAGCACGCGCATCAGGATCGGTCAAAGTGGTCACGTATTGATGCAAACGATTGACCGGAGCCTTGGTAATCGTGGCAGTCAAATCAAGTACCCCGGCCCCTGTCAAACCACCCGCCAGCCACGACCCCTGCCCTTGCGCGGCGATTTCGGCGGCTTTCAGATCGAGTTGTGCTGCGCTCACTGACAACAGACCTGTACTTGTTTTTGATAACTTCGCGCGCGCGGTGACCTCGCCGAGCTCAAGCAAAGACGGTGCAAACAACGGACTATCGATTGCCAGGCCAGTGGTGGTCGCGCTTAGGGTCATGCCTTGTTGCGCAGCGTTACGTGCCAACAACGGCCAACGATCAGCGGGCAAAAGGTCACCCAGCCAACCAGACAGTCTGACTTGACCGGTTTGCGCAAAGACGGCGCCCTGTCCCTGTCCCAATAGCGGCAGAGCGAGTTGCTTACCCGATACTTCGAGGGTGGCCTGACCCAACAAGCCTTGTTGCACGTCGACCCATAAGCGCGCGGCGATAGTGCCCGAGACAGAAGGCAAGTCAAGCCAAGGCGCCAACTCTGTCAAGTGTGTGTCTTGCACTTCAAAAAAAATCTCAGCCTCGCGTTTAGATTGCGCGGTAAGTTGACTAATGACGTTTTCTGTCTTGATAACCAACTCGACGCGCTGGCCCACTGCCTGAGGTAAAGACGCGACCAAACGAAGCTCGTGTCGAAAAACGCTATTGACCAGACTGATGTCGATCTTGGATAGGCTTAACACGGGCGCCTGACGCAGCTGGTCGTGCCAAAGAAAACTCGCCTGACGAACGAAGATTTCGCCCTGATCCAACAACCAGCGCACCGCGAGCGTATCGCGGTCAAGCTTGAGTGGTTCGTTGGAATGCTCCGCGAGACGTTGCCCCGCGAGCCAAACGCTGCCATCAGGGTGCCGGGTGCCGGCCAAAGCGATGCCATTGATCTCTAGGCGCGCCAAGCGAAGATCGAGTTCGAAGAGGCTTTTGTACGACACAATCGCAAAGGCCTCGGGCACCTGCACCAATAACTGGTCTGTCGTATCCCTGAGCTTGAGGTTACGCACCTTAACGGTAGGGTTGAGCCCCGACCAGTCAGCCGAAATATCCTCGATCGATACCTTAGCGCCTACTGCCCCAGACAGGTGCTGTTCGATCAGCGGTCGCCAATCGTTGACACGGGGCATGGCCCAGTAGCGTACGGTCAACAATATTGCCGCAGCTGCAAAGTAAAGCAGCAGCAGGCTCAGCAAGGCGATACGCAAGAAATATTTGAAGGGACGCAAAATTAAGGAGCAAAAAAAAAGATTTTGTGAAGATCCATTCTATAGGGTATTGTTCAAATCTGTCATGCAGTCTGCACACGTGGGGCTGCGCGCGTACCTTCAAACACCCCTACCCCCTATTTATGCCTGATTCTGCGCTCTCGTCTGCTCTGGCCTGGTCAGGGACCCTTAGCCGCCTTCTACAAGGCGATCCAGCCTTTGCGCACTGGCTCGAGCAAGAACAGTCCACACCGGTTAGCACCGAGCGACTGCATGACTGGTTTACTGAACTGGCGGGCGTGCCCATCGGCAGTGCAGTCTTAGAGGTCGCAAAATGCCGACAAGTGCTGCGCACGTTGCGCAAGCGCACTTTCTTTTTGCTGATGGTGCGCGATCTGGCCGGGCTCGCCTCTCTTGAAGAGGTCGTAGGCACGATGAGCACCCTGGCAGACCGCTGCATCGAGCAGGCCTATCGTTCGGTCATGCACGAGATGGTTGCCATATATGGTCAACCCAGAGACAGCGCGACGGGTCGCCCGCAAGAAATGCTAATGATTGGCATGGGCAAACTTGGCGGAGCAGAGCTGAATGTCTCTTCGGATATTGATTTAGTGATGCTGTACGACGAAGAAGGTGAAACCCAAGGACCGCGCCCATTAAGCTATCACGAATTCTATGGCCGACTGACGCAACGCATGATGCCTGTGTTGTCAGAGCTTGACGCCCACGGGCAAGTTTTTAGAACTGATTTGCGTCTGCGCCCCGACGGTGACTCGGGCCCGCTAGCCTGGAGTCTGGACGCCTTTGAACAATATTTGTTCACGCAAGGCCGCGAATGGGAGCGCTACGCTTGGCTAAAAGGTCGGGTGATTCCGGCGCGGGCCTTTGATGACAGCGATTCAACCGCACAGGTGCAACAGTTTGAAAGTCTGCGCCAGCCCTTTGTGTACCGAAAATACTTCGACTTTGATGCGTTAGCGGCCTTGCGCACGCTGCGTGAGCGTATTCGCCTTGATTTACAGCGTCGCTCGCTCATGCGGCCGGGGCTCGAGACCAAGCACAACATCAAGCTCGGAGAAGGCGGTATTCGCGAAATCGAATTTGTCGTGCAACTTACGCAGCTCATTAAGGGCGGTCGCATGCCTGCCCTGCAACAGCGAGGGCTGCTTATCGCCCTCGAGGCACAGGTTCGCGCCGGTTTAATGCCCGCAGCGACTGCCGAGCAGCTGGCTCAGGCTTATGTCTTTATGCGGCGCACTGAGCATGCCTTGCAATACGCCGAAGACGCACAGACCCATCTTTTGCCCGCAGAGCCCGAACGTATTGCTGCTCTGGCGCGGGCGCTGCACTTGACGCAAGCCGACTTTGAAGTCACGCTGGCACGCCATCGGCAGTTCGTCGCTGAGGCGTTTCGCGATGCGTTTCGGCTCGCGGGGTTGACCGACGAGTTCGCTGAGGCTCGGCTTGAACCGGATGCGTCACCCACGCCCACCGAGGCGCTAGAAGCGGTTTTGTCGCACTTTGGCGAACACGCCTCGGCCTTGGCGGCTCGCGTCGACACGTTTCTAGAAGGACACCGGATCCGCGGCTTRGCGACCACCAGTCGCAATCGCATCGACACTTTGCTGCCGCTGGCACTTGCTGCAGCTCAGCACACCACCCAGCCTCTCACCTCGGCCTTCAGACTGCTTGATTTAATTGAAACGATCGCACAGCGCAGCGCGTATCTGGCCTTACTGGCCGAGTATCCCGAGACGATGGCCCGCATTGCACGCATGATGGCGGCCAGCCCCTGGGCCGCGCAATACCTGATCCAGCATCCCCTGGTGCTCGACAGTCTGATCGCCTGGCGAACATTAATGGAACCGGTCGACTTGACACGTATCGCCGCTGCGATGCATGCAGATCTTCAAGCCTGCGTGCTGCCCGATGGTACGTTTGACATCGAACAGCAAATGAATTTGATGCGCGATACGCAGCGCCAGATCAGTTTTCAATTACTGGCGCAAGATCTTGAAGGTATTCTGACGGTCGAGAATCTGGCCGACCAATTATCTGCCTTGGCAGACACGCTGCTGCAAGAATCTTTAATCAGAGTCTGGCCTCAGGTTTGTCCTGCTGACCTCGCAGAGTGCGCGACCGAGCCACAAATCGCCATCATTGCCTACGGGCGCCTTGGGGGCAAAGAACTGGGCTACTCATCTGACCTTGATCTGGTGTATCTGTACGACGACACACGCGAAGACGCCGCTGAGCTTTATACAAAACTCGGACGCCGTCTTACGTCTTGGCTCTCGACCATGACTTCGTCGGGACGCTTATACGACATTGATCTACGTTTGCGACCCGACGGTGACTCGGGTTTACTGGCCGGGTCGATCGACGCTTTCCGGCAATATCAAACCAGCCACGCCTGGCCTTGGGAGCATCAAGCGCTGACACGGGCGCGTTTTGCAGCAGGCAACCCACGCGTGGGTTTGCTCTTCGAACAGATTCGTGAAGACATTTTAAAACGTGCGCGCGCGCCTGCCCCCTTTGCGCAACAAGTGCGCGCCATGCGCGACAAGATGACAGCCGGACATCCAAACACCACAGCCTTGTTTGATCTGAAGCATGACAGAGGCGGTATGGTCGATCTCGAATTTGTCACTCAATATTTGATTCTGGTACACGCTGGTCAGTATCCAGAACTGCTTCAAAACCTCGGAAATATCGCCTTGTTGCGATTGGCAGGTACTGCCGAGCTGCTTGACGCGACGCTTGCCGAGCGCGCGAGTGATGCCTACCGCAACTTGCGCCGCCGGCAGCACGAAGTGCGCCTGCAAGGTGCAGACAAAGCGCGCGTGGTTCAGAGCGAGCTGCTTGCCGAGCGCCAGGCCGTCAAAGATCTGTGGGCGGCCGTACTGAGCGAAACAGCGACAGTGCCGGGCTAAGCGCGCAGGCGTCTAGGTTGAGATTACACTTGCAGTTGAGTTGCCTCGAAAACCAAAGAGTGGATTGAACCGTGCCAGACGCCCTACGCCCTACGTTTGCCTTGCCTGAGGGCAAAACCAAGGTTTTGCTGCATTCTTGTTGCGCGCCCTGTTCGGGTGAAGTGATGGAGGGCCTGCTTGCTGCCAAGATTCAATACGATATTTTTTTCTACAATCCAAATATTCATCCCGTTAAGGAATACGAAATTCGTAAAAACGAAAATATCCGCTTCGCCGAAAAACACGGCATTCGCATGATTGATGCCGACTATGACGTTGACAACTGGTTTGAACGCATTAAGGGCCTCGAGAACGAACCTGAGCGAGGCGAACGTTGCACGCAGTGTTTTGATATGCGCTTTGAGCGTACTGCCCTATACGCCTCTGAACATGGCTACGATACGATCACAAGTTCGCTAGGGATTTCGCGCTGGAAGGACATGAATCAAATCAACGCTAGCGGCCAGAGGGCCGCCTCGCGTTACGAAGACTTACTGTATTGGACGTATAACTGGCGCAAGCACGGTGGCTCTGCGCGCATGATAGAAATTAGCAAGCGCGAGGAGTTCTATCAACAAGAGTATTGCGGCTGTGTGTATTCGTTGCGCGATACCAACCGACACCGACGCTCACAGGGCCGTGACCGCATCGCCCTGGGAGTTAAGTTTTATGGGCGTGAAGATCTAAAAGCGTTGAAAGACGAGTAATTTGGCAGCGCTGTTGTGTCAGGAATTGGGCAAAGCTATCGCTCGAAAGCACTCGGTATTCTTCGACCCGCTTTTGACCAAAGGCTAACTCGGGCGATGCATATTTGGCCGGATGCACCATCACCAGCATCTTGGCTCTGGCAGGAGTCAGCCAGGTACGCAGCATGAGCGCATAGTCAGGATGCGGGCGATCAAAATCATACGCACCAGCAAAGGTTTCATTACTTTGCATACGTGCCTGGTGGGCTAAGCGAATTAGGCTGGTAGCCCCAAGCGCACCGATCAGCCATGCTTTTAGGCGCTGCCTGGCGGGCAAGCGTTTATCAGGCGGCGCAGCACGCGTGTCACGCACCCACGGCAAGTGTTGTGAATAACGTCGTTGCACGGCTTGAATCAACACCTCACGAACCACCGGAAACTGATGCACATGCAGGTGTCCATCCACAAAATCAGGCACCTGACCCAGATGTCGTTCAAATAAATCAAGCTGAGTCTCGATTTGTTGAGCAACCGCTTTTCGAGAAATCACACGGGTATAGGTGCGCATCAAAAGCTGTCCCAAGGGCATGCACAGCCCCGTCTGGCCAAGCGGTTCGGTTAAATTCAGATGCAAACCAAGATCAAGCGGCAAGCCTTTTAGTTGCTTTGCAGAGGCTTCGAAGCCCGGCGCCTGAACCAGACACCCCGTTGCGCTGATACGACCTTGCTGAGCCAGCGCAACGATCGCCTCGTCTACGCCGGCCTCAAGCCCAAAGTCGTCTGCACAGACAATGAGCGGCGTAAAGTCTTGCGCCGCGTCGCTTGCGTGGGTGGAGTTAATCACGAAAGCGACGACCGCTTGATTGTCGTACGATATAAAGTGGTCGCCCTTTGACCTCTTCGAAGATACGTGCAATGTACTCGCCCACGATACCAATCGAGATCAAAGTGATGCCAGAAAAAAACAATAAAATCGTCACAATCGTCGGCCAGCCACTGGTGGGATTTGAAAAAAGAAAATATTCGCAAACGATATAGAGACCGTAAGCAAACGAACAAAGCGACACCAAAAAGCCAAAGAGGCTCACTGCGCGCAACGGCCAGGTGGTGAACGAGGTTAATCCAGCGAGTGCAAGCGTCAATAGTTTGAACGCGCTGTAATGCGTCTGGCCATGCTGGCGTTGGGCGGGGGTGTAGGAAATTGACTCTGACCGAAAGCCCACCCAGGCGTAGAGGCCTTTCATGAAACGGTTACGCTCAGGCAGCTGACGCAGTGCATTGACCACCGCGCGATCCATCAAACGAAAATCACCTGCGTCGGGCGGTACGGTTACGCCGCGCGAGCCGGCAAGTAACGAATAAAATAACTTAGTTCCCCACCGTTTGCTGGCGCTTTCATCGGCACGGGTTTCGCGCACCGCATACACCATATCGACTCCGGCCTGCCAGCGCGCCAACATCGCCGGCAGCAACTCAGGGGGGTGCTGTAGATCAGCGTCAAGAATCATCACTACATCGCCCGTAGCCGCCTCGATGCCGGCCGTGATTGCTGGCTCTTTGCCGAAGTTGCGCGAGAGCTGGACGAAGCGAAAACCAGGATTAAGCACCCAGGCCGCCATCAATTCGGCCGTGTTGTCGCGACTGCCGTCATCGACCACGATAATTTCCCAGTTAGCACCGATTTGCGCCAGCACGGCCTGTAGTCGCGGCAGAAGCACGCCCAGATTGTCGTGTTCGTTAAAGGCTGGTACGACGCAACTGAGCGTTGCGCCAGCGAGTTCGCGGCCTAGCGCCTGGGCGCCTGACGGTAGACGGTTACTTACGCCAGAGGGTGGAGTCGATGAAGTCATGTCTCAATGATAACGTCTAACGCGCTTTTTGCAGTGCCAGACTGGCACTCAAAATCGTAAGAATCATCACGGTTGCGCCCACGAGCGTGCGAAGAGACGGCGTTTGGCTAAAAAACCACCAGGCAAAAGCAATCGCGTAAATCGGTTCTAAAGCCACAACCAGGCCCGCCGTACGGGCGGGCAACTGGCGCAAGCTTGATACAAATAAGAGATGGGCCAAACCAGTACAGAGCACGCCCAACACAGCCACCCACAGCCAGTTCACAACGCTGATCGTCGCGAGCGACCCCACCACCCAAGGTGAGAGGACAAGCAGCACAATAGCGTTTTGCAAACCCGCGACGGCAAAGGCATTCACACAGGACAAATAACGCCGATTCAACACGGCCAGCACCCCGAAGCTTGCCCCCGACAACAGGCCCCAAAGCAAGCCCTCGGTACCCAGATCAGCAAGGTCAAACGAGGGGGTGATGAGTAGCAACCCTAGGCTCACGAGCCCTAAGCGCACCCACTCGGCCCGCGTGACGGTCTCGCGAAACAGCCCCCATTCGATCAAGGTAATAAAAGCGGGAAAGCTCGCGAAACCAAGTGTTGCGATCGCAATACCTCCCACTTTGACTGAAATAAAAAATGTCACCCAGTGCAGGGCCAGCAGCACGCCTGAACCCAGTAAGACCCACCAACGGCCATGTCGCCACAACATGCTGAGGGGCTGCGCCAGCAAGACGCGACCAAGCAAAGCAAGCGCAAGCACTGCGAAACCCGCACGGCCCCAAGTGATAAAAGTCGGGTCCGCGGTAATGAGTTCACCCAAAATGCCAGTTGCACCGAATAGCACTGCAACCAGATGCACCGAAAATAACGATCGCGCGCGACTCAAGTCGTGGGCCAACCCAGCGGGGCTGCCCAGCCCGTGTAGGTTTTAGCCAAAGGGGTGGCATAGTCACCGACCTTGCTTGTTCTTAAGCCTAAGCTGACGAGTGCTTCGGCGAATTTAACCGCCACCGCGACACCATCGAGCACAGGTACGCCCAACCGCTGGGTCAAGGTTTGACACAGGGCCGTCATCCCCGCGCACCCGAGCACAATCGCTGCACTGCGATCGCGGCTGAGCGCCTCGCGCGCCACTTGCTCGATCTGGCTCACCAGCGCTTGGCCCCCGTCTTCGAGGTCAAGTACCGCAATATCGGTGCCGTGCACGCCTCGGCATTGCTGCTCAAAGCCATAACGCTGCACGAGTCGCTCGGCAATAATGCAAGTGCGTGTCATAGTTGTAACAACTGAAAACCCGGTAGCAACCATGCTGGCGGCATGAAAAGCCGCCTCAGCGATGCCCAAAACTGGCGCCTGAGTCGCTTCGCGAGCGGCTTCCAACCCTGGATCTCCAAAACACGCAATCACCACCGCATCGGGGCGCTGGGGCGCTGCCAAACGCACTTGCTCGGCAACACCCGCTGCGGCGAAGGCTTCGTCGTAGTGTCCTTCAATGGAAAGTGGTCCAAAGCTGGGCTGAACCGCAAGGATTTCTGTGCCCGCACTTGCGACTGCCCTTGCCCCCATGGCGATGCCAGCAGTCATGCTTTTGGACGTATTCGGGTTAATCAGGAGTAGTTTCATTTTGAAAGGTCAGTTAAATTTGCGTATAAGTGCAAGCAAAGTGTTGCACCAAAAAGGACAAAAATGTCTCAAACTTCATATTTATGCACCAAAGCGTAGCGCAAGGTAAGAATTTATGTCCCTAAAAAGGAGATTTACAACTCCATTACGCCCTTCACAAGGCTGGGGGTGTGAGCAAACACGCTGAAGCGCCCAGACAGACAGTCACTCTTCTGTCGTGGCACAGTAATTGCTTTGAATCATACAACGAGTGCCTGGCCCAGTTTTGCAAAGTCTCGTTTCGCTGTTGTAGTCTTTCATTTGATCCATTCACTCGACATTCGCTCTGCCCAGACCATTATTCGGAGAATTCATGAAACAGTCTTTTTCTTTCGCGCGCTTGGGTTTATCCCCACTTCGCTTGTCTTTGTTGGCCAGTGTTCTTGCGGTAGCTTTCGCACAACCTGCGCTCGCACAAAACAAAACACTAACAATCGCCATGACTGCGGCCGATGTGCCCAGAACGCTTGGGCAGCCCGATCAAGGTTTTGAAGGTAATCGTTTTACCGGCATCCCGATGTACGACTCGTTGACGCAGTGGGATCTGAGCAAGGCCGACGCAGCCAGCACGGTCATTCCAGGCGTTGCGCTTTCGTGGGCCGTAGATGCGAATGACAAAACAAAGTGGGTGTTCAAATTGCGCCCAGGTGTCAAGTTTCATGATGGCTCTGCCTTCACCGCCGACGCCGTTGTTTGGAATGTTCAAAAAGTTTTAGACAAGGCAGCATCTCATTTTGATGCCAGCCAGGTTGGTGCGACAGCCTCGCGCATGCCAACGTTGCGCAGCGCCAAAAAAATCGATGACATGACCGTTGAGTTAACCACGAGCGAGCCCGATTCGTTCTTGCCAATTAATTTAACGAATCTCTTTATGGCTTCGCCCGCCAAATGGAACGAAAAACTTAAGGCAGTGCCCGCCACAGTGACCGACCCAGCCGAGCGCTCAAAACAGGCCTGGACGGCCTTTGCTGCCGATGCCTCGGGCAGCGGCCCGTTTAAGATGACTCGCTTTGTTCCTCGTGAACGGCTCGAACTTGCCGCAAATAAAGACTATTGGGATCCCAAACGCGTACCGAAGATTGATCGGGTCGTGATGATTCCAATGCCCGAGGCAAACGCGCGTACCGCTGCCTTGTTGTCGGGCCAAGTTGATTGGATTGAAGCCCCCGCTCCAGACGCGATGCCGCAAATCAAACAGCGTGGCTTTACGATCTATAGCAACGCGCAACCTCACGTTTGGCCYTGGCAATTATCGTTTGCCGACGGTTCACCTTGGTTAGACAAGCGGGTACGTCAAGCCGCCAATTTATGTGTCGATCGGGCGGGTCTCAAGAGCCTGCTAGGCGGCATGATGGAGATCCCAAAAGGGACCTTTCCACCGGGCCATCCATGGTGGGGCAATCCGACCTTTGACATCAAGTACGACCCAGCCGCCGCCAAAAAGCTCATGACTGAAGCAGGCTACTCGACGGCCAAGCCGATGAAAACTAAAGTACAAATCTCGGCTTCTGGCTCGGGTCAGATGCAGCCCCTGCCGATGAACGAGTTCGTACAACAGTCACTCAAGCAATGCTTCTTTGACGTTCAGTTTGACGTCATTGAGTGGAACACCATGTTCAACAGCTGGCGCTTAGGTGCAAAAGACCCAGCCGCAAACGGCGCAACGGCCACCAACGTCAGCTTCTCGGCAATGGATCCGTTTTTTGCGATGGTTCGGTTCTCGAGCACCAAGGCGTTTCCTCCGGTATCAAACAACTGGGGATACTTTGGTAGCCCCGAGCTTGACCAACTTGTTTCGAACGCCCGCACAAACTTTGAAGAAAAAGGCCGTGACGAAGCGCTGGCAAAGCTGCATGCCAAAATTGTCGACGAAGCTGCCTTTGTCTGGATCGCACACGATGTGGGTCCACGCGCTATGAGTCCTAAAGTAAAAAATGTGGTTCAACCAAAGAGCTGGTTTATTGACATTGCTACAATGACCAAAGACTAAGCGTCTGAGGTCTTGCGGCGGCACTTTCATTTTGGTGCCGCCGTCTTCATTTTTGATGGCAATCTCACACTCAAGCGCCCGCACACCACGCGCGTTCGAGGTTGGCCAGACGGCCATTCGGTAGGTTGCCTTCATTCAGACGGAACCCGTGTTATGCCGACGCTAATGCGAGCGACTCGTACGTCTCGTTTGAGGCTGCTTTGCTTGAGGCAACTTTACTGATCGGGCTGCTTGACTGATCGTTTTAAAGGCTGTTTTGTATGCTGAGTTTTATCTTTCAACGCGTTTTACACACGCTGCCCATCATGTTTGGCGTGGCGCTTGTTTGTTTTGGTCTGGTGCACTTAGCGCCCGGCGATCCACTGGTGTCGATCATGCCACCCGATGCCTCGCTAGAATTACAAAAACAGTTGATGGAGATCTATGGTTTTAATAAATCGTACCCAGAGCAATTTTTTCGGTGGGGCTGGCGCGCACTACAAGGTGACTTAGGCACCTCGATTGCAAGCGGTCGCCCTGTGACCTCAGAGGTCTTGCGAGCCGTCAGCAACACCTTCCGACTGGCGATTGTGGCGACCATGATCGGCTTTATATTTGGCTGTCTGTTTGGCTTCGTAGCCGGTTACTTTCAAAACTCTTGGGTAGATAAGGCTGCATCACTGACCTCGGTACTGGGTGTCAGCGTGCCCCACTACTGGCTTGGTATGGTGCTTGTGATTATTTTCAGTTCAATCCTCATGTGGCTGCCGCCTAACGGAGCCGGGCCTGGTGGTTCGTCCGACTGGCAATGGAACTGGGAACATATCAAACACTTGGTTTTACCCGCAGTCACGATGAGCGTCATCCCGATGGGAATTATTTCGCGCACAGTACGCGCGCTGGTCGCTGAGATTCTTGCGCAAGAATTTATTGTGGGCCTCAAAGCAAAAGGCCTTAAAAATGTTGGTATTTTTTTGCACGTTGTCAAAAACGCTGCGCCTACAGCCTTGGCAGTCATGGGCTTACAACTCGGCTACTTGTTAGGCGGCTCCATTCTGATCGAAACCGTTTTTTCTTGGCCCGGAACAGGTTTTTTGTTGAACTCTGCCATTTTTCAAAGAGACCTTCCCTTGCTGCAAGGAACCATCCTCGTTCTCGCCACTTTTTTTGTGATTCTCAATATGCTCGTCGATATTGTTCAGACCACGCTTGACCCACGAATCGCGCGAGGTTGAGTCCAATGCTAAATATCACTGTAGACACAAAAAAAATTCCGTCCCTTGACACCGAGCGCTCGGTGGGTTACTGGCAAAATGTATTTTCACGCTTGGTGCGCGATAAGGTCGCGATGTTCGCAGCGCTAGTCATTATTTGCTTACTCATCATGGCAATTTTTGGTCAGCTCATCACCCCTGCCGACCCGTACGCAGCTTCGATTATGAAGCGCCTGAAACCGATCGGCTTCGAAGGCTATCCGCTAGGGACTGATGAATTGGGTCGTGACATGCTGTCACGTCTGATGGTGGGGGCTAGGCTGTCGCTGTTTATGGGGATTACACCCGTTTTGCTTGCGTTTGCGATCGGGTCAACCATCGGTATCGTTGCAGGGTATGCCGGTGGCAAACTCAATTCAGTAATGATGCGCACCATTGACGTTTTTTATGCGTTTCCGTCTGTCTTGTTGGCGATTGCACTGTCGGGGGTATTGGGCACCGGTATCACCAACTCACTGATATCGCTCACGATCGTGTTTATTCCACCCATCGCGCGAGTCGCTGAAAGCGTCACCACACAGATTCGCAGCCGTGATTTTGTCGAAGCCGCGCGGGCGTCCGGCGCTAACGCGTTCACCATCGTGCGGGTTCATGTCTTGGGTAACGTGCTTAGCCCGATCTTCGTCTATTCAACAAGCCTGATTGCGGTCTCGATGATTCTGGCCTCAGGCTTGAGCTTTCTGGGTCTTGGAGTCAAGCCACCAGAGCCCGAGTGGGGCCTGATGCTTAACACCTTACGTACCGCTATTTATGTACAACCTTGGATCGCGGCTTTGCCGGGCATCATGATCTTCATCACCTCAATCGCCTTCAACCTGCTATCTGATGGGTTGCGCTCAGCCATGGAGATCAAAAACTAATGAATACGCCTCTAACACACGTTGCTGATGTAGGGGGCACTGCGCAACCCTTGTTGATGGTCAAAAATCTGATCAAACACTTTGCTCTAAAGAAAGATATTTTAGGCAAAGGTGGTGGTGTGGTGCGCGCAGTAGACGGCATTGACTTCATGGTACGTAAGGGTGAGACCCTGGGGGTCGTCGGGGAGTCAGGCTGCGGCAAGTCAACCACCGCGCGTCTGCTGATGAATCTGATCACTGCAGATCACGGCGATATTATTTTTGACGGGCAGTCTGTCGGTAGCCGAGACTTAAGTCTCAAAGAGTTCAGGCGTCAGGCCCAGATGGTCTTCCAAGACAGTTACGCTTCGCTCAACCCGAGGTTAACCATTGAGGATTCAATTGCCTTTTCACCTCAAGTGCATGGTGTGAGTAAAGCCGACTCTATCGCGCGTGCTCGTGACTTATTGCACCGTGTCGGCCTGGACCCAAAACGCTTTGCTGAGCGCTATCCTCATGAGCTTTCTGGCGGACAACGACAACGTGTGAACATTGCGCGGGCACTTGCCCTGCAGTCACGTCTGATTATTTTAGATGAGGCGGTTTCGGCGCTCGACAAATCCGTTGAAGCGCAGGTCTTGAATCTTTTACTCGACCTAAAAGAAGAATTTAAACTGACCTATGTGTTCATCAGCCATGACCTAAACGTTGTGCGGTATGTCTCAGATCGCGTCATGGTGATGTATCTGGGCCAAGTAGTCGAAATTGGCGATTGCGAAACACTCTTTAATTTGCCACGCCACCCCTACACGCGCGCCCTGCTTTCTTCAGTACCCTCAATGGACCCAGATCGGCGAACCGAAACGCCGCCACTCGCGGGCGACCCGCCCAATCCAATCAATCCGCCTTCAGGTTGCCGTTTTCACACGCGCTGCTCTGAAGCCCAACCGGTCTGCTCAAAGAAAATGCCACCGTTAGTTTCAAGTCGAGATGGGCAAGGCGTCGCCTGCTGGATTCATGTTGAAAACAGCGGTCATACGCAAGCCACTTTAACCAGTGTGGAGCCCGTATGACCCCCTCAAGCGAAGCTCCTTTTGTTGATATTCGCGACCTCACTGTCACTTTTACCGGGGGTAAAACTCCCGTCAAGGCCGTTAATGGCGTCACCCTCGCCGTTAAGCGCGGCGAAGTCGTCGCCCTCATTGGTGAATCGGGTTCTGGCAAAAGCGTCACCTTGCGCTCGATCTTGCGCCTGCACAACCCAGCCCGCTCAAAACTTGAGGGACAGATTTTGATTGGGGGACAGGATGTGGTTCAACTATCGAGCAGCGCATTGTCTAGCTTTAGAGGCAAAGTCGCATCGATGATTTTTCAAGAGCCCTTGCTTGCCCTTGATCCGGTCTACACCGTTGGCGCTCAAATCACTGAAGCGATTTTGCGTCACGAAAACATCAGCCAAAGCGAGGCGCGCGCACGTGCGCTGTCGTTATTCGAACGTGTGCGCATCCCAAGCCCCGAGCGACGTCTGGACGCGTATCCTCACGAAATGTCGGGTGGCATGCGTCAGCGCGCCATGATCTCGTTAGCGCTTGCCAGCGAACCGCAATTACTATTGGCAGACGAACCTACCACGGCACTCGACGCAACGGTACAGATTCAAATTCTCTTGCTGTTGCGTGAACTACAGCGCGAATTGGGCTTATCAGTCATTTTTGTGACCCATGACATCGGGGCTGCCGTTGAAGTTGCAGACCGTATCGCAGTGATGTATGCGGGCAGAATTGTCGAACAAGGCACGACTCGAACAATCATGCGTTCTCCGCGCCATCCCTACACGCGCGCCTTGCTCAAAAGTCTGGCGCACGGCGCTGTCAAGAAAGGCACGCGCTTAGAAACTATTTCAGGCTCGCCACCCGACCTGAGCAAGCTAGCCCCAGGTTGCGCCTTCGCAGAGCGGTGCAGTCTGTCGCTTGAAGCCTGCAAACAGACTGTGCCCGAGTTGGTCTGGCTGACTCCTGACCACAGCGCACGCTGCCTGCGCACCGAGCAAACCGCGCTGCCTCTTTAACCCGCCACGACTCACTGCAAGGTGCGTTCAAAGACGAACTTACCATCGCGCCAGTCAACGGGCACCACATCCTTCGGACCAAACTTACCTTGAAGAATCAGTTTGGAAATTGGATTTTCAAGGTTTTGCTGAATCGTGCGCTTCARGGGCCGGGCGCCGAACACGGGATCAAACCCGCCTCGGGCCAGTTCTGCCAACGCAGCGCTTGAGACCTCAAGCACCATATCTTGTTGAAGCATTCTTGAGGCCAGACCTTGAATCTGAATCGCAGCAATTTTCTCAATATGCTGACTTTGGAGTGCATGAAACACGACAATCTCATCGATACGATTCAAAAATTCGGGGCGAAAATACTGCTTGACCTCTGCCCAGACCATTTCTTTGATCATTTCATAAGACTTGCCCACCATCGCCTGGATATGATGCGACCCTAAGTTTGAGGTCATTACGATGACGGTGTTTCTGAAGTTGACGGTGCGCCCCTGGCCGTCGGTGAGTCGGCCATCATCGAGCACCTGTAGCAGAACATTAAAAACATCGGGGTGCGCCTTTTCGACTTCGTCGAACAGAATCACACTATAGGGTTTACGTCGAACGGCCTCTGTTAAAGAGCCACCCTCTTCATAACCGACATAGCCTGGCGGCGCACCGATTAAGCGTGCGACCGAGTGTTTTTCCATGAACTCACTCATATCGATACGAATTAAATGATCGTCAGAATCAAACAAAAAATCTGCCAGCGCGCGGGTGAGCTCTGTTTTACCTACACCGGTCGGTCCTAAAAATAAGAATGAGCCATAGGGTCGGGCCGGATCAGATAAGCCAGCGCGCGAGCGTCGAATCGCGTCTGCCACTAGCCCCACAGCCTCGTCCTGACCCACCACCCGTTGATGCAGACGGTCTTCCATTTTGAGCAATTTGTCGCGCTCGCCCGTCATCATTTTTGACACGGGGATACCGGTGGCACGAGACACGACCTCGGCGATCTCTTCTGCGCCCACTTGCGTGCGCAGCAAGCGCGGACGCTCGGCATTACCGGACTTGGCACCCGCTAACTCGGCGGCTTTTAGGCGTGACTCAAGCTCGGGCAAACTGCCATACTGAATTTCAGCGAGCTTATCGAACTGCCCTTTACGTTGCAGCTCAACCATCTTGGCACGCGCGCGCTCAATTTCTTCTTTGATGGCTTGCGTGCCCTGAACCGCCGCCTTTTCGCTTTTCCAGATGACTTCAAAATCGTTATATTCGCGCTGAAGTTTTTCGAGCTCTTCTTCGATGATTTGAAACCGCCGGATCGAGCTTTCGTCGGTCTCTTTTTTGACCGCCTCGCGCTCAATCTTAAGCTGAATGATGCGTCGATCCAGACGGTCCATGACCTCTGGCTTTGAGTCGATCTCCATACGAATTCGCGCGGCAGCCTCATCGATTAAATCGATGGCTTTATCTGGCAGAAAGCGATCGGTAATGTAGCGATTTGACAGTTCAGCGGCAGCAACAATAGCCGGATCGGTGATTTCGACACCATGGTGCATTTCGTAGCGCTCTTGCAAGCCGCGCAGAATCGCAATAGTTGATTCGACGTTGGGCTCTGCGACAAGCACTTTTTGAAAGCGCCGTTCAAGCGCAGCATCTTTTTCAATGTACTTGCGATATTCGTCAAGAGTCGTCGCGCCAATGCAGTGTAATTCACCGCGTGCCAACGCGGGCTTGAGCATATTGCCCGCATCCATCGCACCCTCTGCCTTACCTGCGCCGACCATTGTATGGATCTCATCGATGAACACAATATTATTGCCATCGTCTTGCGATAATTCTTTGAGAACTGCTTTTAAACGTTCTTCAAACTCACCGCGAAACTTCGCGCCTGCGAGCAAACTAGCTAGATCAAGCAAGAGCACGCGTTTACCACGCAAAGACTCAGGTACCTCGTCATTGATGATTCGTTGAGCCAAGCCCTCTACGATTGCCGTTTTGCCCACACCTGGCTCACCGATCAGTACGGGATTATTTTTTGTACGACGCTGCAAAATCTGAATGGCACGTCGAATTTCGTCATCGCGGCCAATGACAGGATCGAGTTTGCCTTGGCGCGCCCGTTCGGTGAGATCCATGGTGTACTTGGACAGCGCCTCGCGATTGGCTTCGCCGTCTTGATCTTTGACCGACTCGCCGCCACGCACTGCGTCAATCGCAGCCTCTAGCGCTTTGCGTTGCAAGCCAGCCTCTTTGAGTGCCCGGCCGACCCCCCCCTTGTCGTCGGCAAGTGCCAGCAAAAATAATTCGCTTGGAATATAGGTGTCGCCGCGCTTTGCGGCCTCTTTGTCGGTACGCGCAAAAACAGAAAGCAAATCGCGACTAGCTTGAATATTATCGTCACCACCCGTCACTTTGGGCAGATCCTTGATTTGCGTCTGGAGCGCAGTCTGCAACCGATTGACAGCCACACCCGCGCGCGCCAGAAGGCTTGCGGCACCGCTCTCGCTATCCGCTAATAAGGCCCAGAGGACATGCGCGGGTTCAATATACGGGTGCTCACTGCGCGAGGCTGCGCTTTGCGCATCGGCCAGTGCCTGCTGAAACTTAGTTGTCAACTTATCGAAGCGCATGATCATTCTCCTGAAAACTTCGGCCAAGGGCCAGAAAGCCATGACTCTTAAATGTGGCTATCTTGCTGTTTTTCAATAGGTGACACACAAATACTTCAAGGATCGCGACTTGCATCGAACCATCGCACAGTCCTGATTGCGCTTTCCTTTCATTTGACGAGTGCATATTTTCGGACTGCACGTTTGGTCAGTACACGTTTAATCAGTGCACGTGCTTTGAACGTGCGGCTCAGGCGTTCGACTCAAGCACATGGCTCGAGCCAAACGCAACCCTCAAGCCTGCGACTCAAAAAATAATTCTGTGCGCACGTAGTCAAGGGCTGAGGTTTTGGCGAGCAGTACCTGTTGCCCTAACACTCCAGACCAGTAACCCGCACCGCCACCCGCTCGGGCCCATTCGTTTAAGCGACGCGTGTAAAGTTGCAAATCAAATTCGTGCGTCACTCCGATCGCGCCGTGCACAGCGTGCGCCACAGCAACCACGCGCGCGACCGCTTGGCTCGTTTGCGCCTTGGCTAAGGCCGACAAGGCAGGCGCAGGCTGCCAAGTTAGGCTGCGACAGGCCATTTCAGCAGCCATGCGCACGCCAAAGACCTGCTCGGCCACTTCGCTGATTTGCTGCTGTAAAGCCTGAAACCGACCAATCGGCTTGCCAAACTGCTCGCGTTGATTTGCCCAGGCTAASGTCATTTCAAAAACACGATCGGCGGCACCCGCAATCAGCACTGCGAGCGACAGAGCCAAATATTCACGAAACTGAGGGCTTTGAAATTGCCCCACAAGCGACGCCCCCGCGACCTCGGCAGACCAAACGAGATCGGCCTCAAGCGACCCGTAGCCTCCTGAAGGTGTACTGTGCGCCTGCTCGACAGGCAACAACCAAACATCGGACCCGCTTTGCGCCAATACCCAGTTTGCTGTGCGACCAAATGCGACACCGCAGGCCTTCAAGCCCTGGTCCGTGCGAGCCAGCTGAAAAGGTGCGAACGTGATCGTGCCTTCGGGCAATCCGCGCTCGCGGACCTGGCCGCTCAAACTGGACTCTAGCCGCGCGCGGTGCAACCAGGCGCGGGCAAATAATGTTTGCGCATACGGCAAAGGTAGCGCGTGTCGGCCCATCGAAAACAGCATTGGCCAGATTTCAGTCAGCGACAAGCCTGCACCTTCGGCGGTTTCGGGCAAGAGCGCATCGGCGAACCCCACCGAACTTAAAGACGCCCAGAGGCTTTGCGTCGCGGCTCCTTGTTCGATCTGACGTATCACYACAGGCGTACAAACTTCGCCAAATAAACGCTCTGCTAAATCATAAAAATCGTTTTGCATCAAAATCACCTCAATCCTAAGCCGCGCGCGATAATGCCACGCAAAATCTCGCGCGTACCACCTCGCAGCGAGAACGTTGCCCCCATTTGCTCAAGATAACCGAGCGTCTGCAAAAGATCGGGCGACGCAATAAAGTCTGGATGACTGCCTAACCAGTCTGCAATATTTCGGATCAGCTTCTGTTCAAAGTCGGTCCCAAAATCTTTCACGACCGAAGCGTCAATTGCGGGGCTTTCACCCGCCACCAGCTTTTGCGTCACTGCCAAAGAGAGTGCGCGCAGGGTTGCCATCTCAGCGACCAGTGCACCGACCAAAGCGCTTGTCTGAGCGTCGTTACATTGTTGCGCACGCAACGCCTCAAGCCAGCAATCTAATAAGGCGATACTCGAATAAATGCGCTCTGGACCGCTACGTTCAAAGGCAAGTTCGGCATTGACTTGATCCCATCCCTGACCCTCTGTCCCGACTAAGGCCTCAGTGCCAAGCCGGACATTGTCAAAAAAGACTTCTGAAAAGTGAGCATCGCCCGCCATATCTTTAATCGGACGCACCGTAACGCCGGGCAGAGTCAAATCGATGATGACTTGAGACAAGCCCTTCTGGCGGTCAGAAGTTTCACCCGAGGTGCGCACCAAGGCAATCATGTAATGGCAGCCGTGCGCGTTGGTCGTCCAGATTTTGCTGCCGTTGAGCACCCATCCCGCCTCAGTATTGACAGCGCGACTGCGGATACTGGCCAGATCCGAGCCCGAACTTGGCTCGCTCATCCCGATACAAAAAAAAGCTTCGCCGCGACAAATACGCGGAATATAAAACTGACGCTGCGCCTCGGTACCGTAACGCAACAACAAGGGCCCGCTTTGTCGATCGGCGATCCAGTGTGAGGCGACCGGCGCCCCAGAGGCAAGTAGCTCTTCAGACAGCACGAAGCGCGAATAGAAACCCTTGCCCGACCCCCCATACTTTTTTGGAATCGTCAGCCCAAGCCAGCCTTGCTTAGCCAGCTTTAGACTAAAGCCGTCGTCTGTCCCCATCCACGAACGAGCCTTGACATGCGAAGGCACATCTTTTAGTGCTTCGTTCAAAAAGAGCCTGATTTCAGTGCGAAACGCCGCTTCATCCGCGGGAACCTGAGTGAATTCGAGTGCAGTCAGCATAATAAAAAATCCTGAAAATCACGATCAATAAGCGCCGTCAACACTGGCAACGGCATGCCCTATACTTGAGAAGAAATATACCGCAGACGCGGTAAAAATAACTGAGTGCCCTGATTGTATTTGTTTGTCTGGGCCACACCAAACTATCAGGAGACGATATGAGCGAAGCTCAATTGCTAGGGGCCGGCTACACATGGCAAGAATTATCGGTGGGGCAACGGTTCAGAACCTTTCGCCGCACGATCACCGAAACCGATATTATTAATTTTATTAGCGTCACGGGCATGCTCGAGACCATCTTTATTGATCGCACTTTCTCGCACGGCGCCATGAAAGGGCGCCCTGCCCCCGGCGCCCTGACCTATGGGCTAATTGAAGGCCTCTTGATGCAAGGCATGGTGCAAGGCACTGGGCTGGCCTTGCTTGAAGTTCATAAAAAAATGCTGCACCCGGTGGTTGCTGGGGATACCGTTTGGGCTGAAGTCGAAGTCACTGAGATTCGCCCAACTTCAAAACTCAATCGCGCGGTCGTAACCTCGCGCATAGATGTCAAAAATCAGGATGGCGTTGACGTGATGACCTACACCGCGACCCGTATGCTGGCGGGGGAAAGACATTAAGCAAACCGATAAGCAGCGGCTGGTGATACTGATGTGTCAGCTGGTTTTTTCAAGAATGACAGGCCAGGCGCGACGCAAGTAATACAGCATCGACCACACTGTCAAGATTGCGGCGACCACGATCAGCACCTGCCCGACCTGCGCGACTGGGATTCCCCACAAATCAGCGTGATACAACAAACAAGGGATCGCGATCATTTGCGCCGCAGTTTTGAATTTGCCTAGCCAATGCACCGCAACACTGGCACTCGCACCGAGTTGCGCCATCCATTCGCGCAACGCCGAAATCGTGATTTCGCGCCCAATGATGACCAACGCGATCATCACATCGACTCGGTCAAGGTTAAGCAACGCCAACAGCGCGGCAGACACCATCAGTTTGTCAGCAACCGGATCCAGAAACGCACCAAAGGCTGACGTTTGATTCCAGCGCCTCGCCAGCCAGCCATCAAACCAGTCGGTCAAGGCAGCCAAGACAAACGCGGCGGCGGCCCAAGTATCGCGCACAGGAAGCGCCAGCCAAGATTCAGGCAAATAAAACAAACCAATCACCATGGGAATCATGGCAATGCGCAACCAAGTCAGAAAAATCGGGAGATTAAAAGGCATGACAATATGCTAACCCACTAAATTATGACAGATTGAATTCAACGCAAAGCAAAATACAGTCGTTCAGCCAACTCAGGCGAGATTCCTTCGACAGAGGCCAGATCTTCAATGCTGGCGTTGGCCACACCGCTAAAGCCTCCGAATCGGGCCAATAGCCTTTGCCGGCGCTTAGCGCCGATGCCGTCGATATCTTCTAATCTTGAAACATTGCGAGTTTTTGCCCGCTTGGCTCGCATCCCCGTGATCGCAAAGCGATGGGCCTCATCGCGAATTTGAGCAATTAGCATCAACGCTGCCGACTCTTGACCAAGAGCCTGCGAGGCGCGCTCATCGGCAAAAATCAAGGTCTCAAGACCCACCTTGCGGTGCTCCCCTTTGGCGACTCCGACTAAAACAGTGATGTCTAGCCCTAACTCGACAAACACCTGCCGAGCAATCTCGACCTGCCCCTTGCCACCATCAATCAGAACCAGGCCGGGCATCACAGCCTCGCCGTCGGCCACTTTGCCAAACCGGCGCGTCAATACCTGGCGCATCGCGGCATAATCATCACCTGGCGTGATACCAGCGATGTTGTAGCGCCGATAGAGCGAGGGCTGCATCGCGTGATGGGCAAAGACCACACAAGATGCCTGGGTCGCCTCGCCCGCAGTGTGACTAATATCGAAGCACTCGATATGCAAGGCCTCGAGCACGACAGGATCAGTGTCTAGTTCTAGCGCCTCGGCCAGCGCAAGCGTGCGTGCGCTGCGGGCTCCTGTTTCTGACAAAGCGTTGGCCAGAGCCATCTCGGCATTGCGAGTCGCTTGCTCGAGCCAAGCGCGTCTGACGCCTTGCGGACGGCTGATAAATCGTGCTTTGGTGCTACGTGATTCTGCCAATAAATCGATTAACTCAGCATCTGGTAAGGCGTGCGAGCCCACCACCGCCGCCGGTAAGGGGTGGTCTAGATAATGTTGCGCGATAAAGACTTCAAGCACCTGCGAAGGCGAGTCGCCATCGGTGTGCGTCGGAAAAAAAGCGCGATCACCTAAGTGCCGGCCACCGCGCACCATCGCCAGGTTGACGCAAACACGGCCGCCCGCTGTGGCCACCACAATAATATCGGTATCACTTTGATCAGAGTCTTCCATGGTTTGCTGGTGCAAGACCTTAGCGAGCGCTCCCATTTGATCGCGCAACAAGGCAGCCTGTTCAAACGCGAGCGCCTCAGAGGCTTGCTGCATGCGGGTCTCAAGATCGCCCATTATTTGCTGCGTTTCACCATTTAAAAAACGCGCAGCGCGCTCGGCATCTTGTGCATAWGCCTCGGGGGTGATCTCGTTGACGCAAGGCGCCGAACAACGTCCGATCTGATGCAGCAAACATGGACGCGAACGATTTGAAAATACTGAGTCTTCGCAGGTGCGCAACCGAAAAACTTTTTGTAAGATCTGGAGCGTTTCTCGCACGGCCCAGGCGCTGGGATAGGGACCAAAAAATTGCCCTTTTTTTTGTGTCGAACCGCGGTAGTAAGCAATACGCGGGCAGGCATGCCCAGACAGCATCAAATAAGGATAAGACTTGTCATCGCGAAACAAAATATTATAGCGCGGTCGTAAACTTTTGATCAGATTGTTTTCAAGAATCAGCGCCTCGGCTTCAGAGCGCGTGACTGTCACCTCGATCTTGACGACCCGCGCCACCATGTGTCCGATGCGCGGGCTTGAAGGCGTTTTTTGAAAGTACGACGCGACGCGCTTTTTTAAATCACGCGCTTTTCCGACATAAAGAACTTCTCCGCCGGCGTCGATGTGTCGGTACACGCCCGGCAAATGCGGCAGGCGCGCCAAAAACTCTTTGAGGTCAAACTCAGCGGCTTCAGTTTCGCTCATTGAGTGCGTGTACGGTTGCAAGCGCACGGCAATAGGCGGCTTGTTGTTGCAACGCAATCCAATCGGGTGCCGTTTGAGTGGGCATCAGGCGCGCAATCCGCGCTAACGAGGCGGGCTCTGAATGATGAGTCAAACGCCTAAATAAGTCATCCGCCAAATCGGGACGATTGCAAACCAACGCCATGTCGCAACCGGCCGTGAGCGCAGCCTGCGCGCGCGCCAAAATATCACCGGCCACCGCGGCAGCCTCCATCGTGAGATCGTCTGAAAACACGACGCCATCGTAATGCAGCCTGGTTCGTAAAATATCTTTGATCCATTTTGCCGAAAACCCGGCGGGCTGCATGTCGACTTTAGAAAAAATCACGTGTGCGGGCATCACCGAGGCAATCACCTGATCGCCTAACCATTGATACGGCGCAGCATCATCTTGAAGAATCTGTTTTAACGATCGTGCGTCGCGCGGGATTGCGTGATGCGAGTCGGCCTTGACCGCACCATGGCCTGGAAAATGTTTACCGCAAGCGGCCATCCCCGCAAAGCTCAGGCCTTGGGCCAAGGCGCGCCCCAACAGCGCGACCACTCGCGGATCGCGATGAAACGAACGATCTCCAATCACAGAACTGACACCGTAATCAAGATCAAGAACCGGGGCGAAACTTAAATCAACGCCGCAGGCGCGCAACTCTGCGCCCAACACATAGCCAACGTCGGTGGCCATGCGCAGCGCCTGTAACGGCTCTTGCATCCAGCGCTCGCCCAAGCTGCGCATCGAGGGCAGGCTCGTAAAACCATCTGTGCGAAAACGCTGAACGCGACCGCCTTCGTGATCCACCGCGATCAACAAGCGGGGTGTGCGCAACTTATGGATGCTGTTCGTCAGCGCCACCAACTGGGCACGATTTTCAAAGTTACGCGCAAACAAAATAATCCCGCCAACCAAAGGATGCTTGAGTCTCTTTTTTTCGTCGGCGGTCAAGACGCAGCCTGTCACATCGACCACTAAGGGGCCGCGTTCGAGCGTTTGCGTCGGAAGATTTTTTTTCACAAGGTTTCTCGTAAATTCAGTTGGCTGGATTCGACAACGACATAGGCCGCACCGTATTCGGACTCATCGGTCAGTGAAACGTGAGCGGCACCGAAGCGCTCGGCATACCACTCGGCCAAGGGGGACGCAAGCACAATGTGCGGCCGCCCGCCGGGGGCATTTACAGTCTGCATCCGGGTCCACCACATGGGCATGCGCATCCCAAGCCCGATCGCTTTTGAAAACGCTTCTTTTGCGGCGAAGCGTGTCGCCAGATAGCGTACCCCACGGCCACGATCACGCGCTGCGCGGGTCTTAAACACGCGCAACTCGTCAGGACCCAAGATCTTTTCTGGAAAACGCTCTGGGTGCCGCCGCCATGCCTGATCAATTCGTTCCATTTTGACGAGGTCGGTTCCGATTCCGGCAATCGCGCTCACAAGCCAGCCACAGTTAAGGTTTACGCGCCTGCAACAATACCCCACGTTGGGCATTGAGGCGTGCGGTGATCATGCAAGCTTTCATATTGCGGATGGTGGTCTCCCATCCATCAAAAATGGCCTGCGCCACAATCGCGTGTCCAATATTGAGTTCGGCGATACCTTCGAGTGCAGCAATTGGCGCCACGTTACCAAAATGCAAGCCATGACCCGCATTCACGCGCAGGCCTAATCCCAGTGCGACGCGAATCGCCTGCTCGAGCCTGAGGATTTCAAGCGCCGCCTGGGTCTCGTTTGCGGCCTCGGCGTAGGCGCCGGTATGTAGTTCGATGACGGTTGCACCCGTGTCGGCGGCCGCACGAATCTGAGCGGCGTCTGGGTCGATAAAAAGAGAGACGCGTATGCCGCTGCCTTGCAATTGTTTAACCGCCGCGCCTACGGCGCCAAAGGCACCCGCGACCTCAAGGCCACCCTCTGTCGTTAATTCAGCGCGTTTTTCGGGCACCAGGCAGACGTCTTGGGGCATCACCTCACARGCGATTTTTAGCATTTCTGGGGTGATCGCGCATTCGAGATTCATGCGGGTGCGCAACTTTGGGCGTAGCGCAAAAACATCGGCGTCTTGAATATGACGTCGATCTTCGCGTAGATGTAACGTAATCAGGTCGGCGCCTGCGTCTTCAGCTAGCAGGGCGGCCGCAAGCGGATCGGGGTAAGCCGTATGACGTTGCTGGCGCAGCGTAGCAACGTGGTCGATATTAATGCCAAGATCAATCATAAGGGGGCAACTTTTTAGCATTGAGCGACGAACGCGCGGTTGGCGTAAGACGCACTGCTGCGCCGACAATACGACGCAATCCAGACATTATCGCTCACAAACAGCGCTTGTCGCCAATCGCTATTTGACGATAATCACCGCGTCTTTCAAGAGAGCCTCGGGCAACGTGACACCCTGTTTTTTTGCCGCAGCGAGATTGAGCTGAGGCTGGGGCTTACTTAGGACTTCAGGGGCGATCGCGCCGGGCTTGGTCCCTCGTAAAATTCTGACTGCCTGGCGTCCGGCTGCAGCACCCAACTCACGCTCGGTAATCACAAACGCGGCCAACGCCCCGGCCCGCACGCTGGCGGTATCGGCGGCAAGCAAGGGAATCTTGGCGTCATTGGCCACCTTAACCAGACCCGGGTAAGCCGTCTGSGTGTGTGGATCCCAAAAAGTATGAAGCACGTCAACCTTGCCGATCAAGCTGCGGGCCGCCGCAGCCACGTCAGTCGCGCGCACCGCTGCCACCTCAACCATCAACAGCCCCGCCTTCGTCAGCTGCTCTTGAAACTCGCGCACCACCACAACCGAAGCCGCATCCGCCGGGTTGTACACCACCCCCACCTTGCGCGCCTGGGCAACCACCTGACGAATCAGAGTGACTCGACGCGTTAGTGTTAACAAGTCAGAAACTCCGGTCACGTTTGTCCCCGAGGCCGACCAGCTTGGTACCAGTTCTGCCTTCACCGGGTCAGTCACTCCGACAAAAATAATCGGCATCTGCTTGGTGTGCTTCATCAGAGCCTGCGCTGCCGGCAACGATAGCGCCACTAACACATCAGGGCGCGACAACACTAGACTCAACGCGCGCTGATTCAGCTGTTGCTCGTCAGTAGACGCCGTCTCGGACACCCACTTTAAGTTGCGCCCCTCAACAAAACCGGCCGCTTTGAGCGCGTCGCGCAAACCGTCGCGCAAAGCCTCGGTGGCCACGCCGCTATCGGTGGCCAGCACTGCCACCGACTTGGTTTGCGCCCAAGAGGCTACGGAGGTGAACGCCAGAATTCCATACAGCCACACTACGACGCACGCTCGACGAATCATCGGACTCACCTCTAAAAATTCTCTAGATCACTAACGTCGCGTTCTGCGCTCGGCCCAACAAAGAGCGCGCCCATTTTTTAGCGGGTAGTCGATATTGTGTCTCAAGCGCTTCAGCGCGCGCAAGTAGCTGTTCGATCGAAACCTCAAGCCTTGGCCCCTTAAACGCCAACACAATCTGATTGCCCGCATCGATTTGCGGCAAGCTCAACAGGCGCCCCTCGAAGGCCAGACTCAAATTGCGGATATTGCGTTCAAAACTAGCATGCGCGCCAAACAAGTTCACAGTCAAAATGCCCACATCGCTAAGCACCGCATGACAATTTTGATAAAACTGCAGTGAGTCACGCACCGGCCCCTTGGCCTGGCCATCATAAATATCCACCATCAGGACCGAACAGCTGCCGTGGTGCTGCGTTTGAGCCACCCACTCCCCCGCATCACAGTGTTCGATCGTGAGCCGATTGGGTCTGGGCAATTTAAAGTACAGCTCACAGGCCGACGTCACCAGCGGATTCCATTCAACGACCTCGAGCCGAGAGCGGGTGTGCTTCAGACAAAACCGGGTCAGTGAACCCGCCCCCAACCCCAACAGACCCAGGGCTTGCTCTCGGGGCGGACTCAAGAACAAAAGCCAGGCGAGCATCTGCGCGGTGTACTCAAGCACCAACTCGGCGGGCTGAGCCACCCACATCGCACCCTGCACCCACTCCGTACCAAAATGCAGATAACGCACCCCTGCCGCCTCGGATATTGTCGGGATTTCATGCTTGCGTGACACGCTATGGCCTCCAAGGGCTTGTTTTGACACGATTTATTAAAAAGACACCCATCGCAGAATAGCATTACCGCTTTGCCATAATCCTCCTGAGGCTGTAGAATAGAGGGCTGAACTTAGGATACGTGGTGGGGATTTAACTAGAGCCCACCGGCGACCCGACCAACCTTAAAGGATTTAAAATGAAAGACGGCATTCACCCAAAATATAAAGACGTGGCTTTTGTTGACCTGCAAACCGGCAACAAGTTCGTGACGCGTTCCACGCTCACTAGCCGCGAAACCATCGAAATCGATGGCCAAACAATGCCGTTATTCAAGTGTGACGTTACCTCTGAATCACACCCTTTTTATACCGGCGCCCAAACGCGTCTGGTTGAAACCGGTCGGGTCGAGAAATTTCGTGCTCGTTTTGCCCGCACGTCTGGTACAAAAAAGGCTGCTGCTTAATTTGAACGTTCGCGCTCAAATTAAGTAAACCGGGGCAGCCTTTGGCTGCCTTTTTTTGTGACCCCCCTCTCCCCCGCAGGCTAACACTCACCCGTGTCAACCCAACACCCCGCCACCCCCGCACGCATGACGGCACCCGCCACGGTTAAGTTGCCGAGGGTGTTGTTTTTCGTCTTAGCGTTTGTGTATATCGTCGCGGGCTTGCTTGGCCGCGATCCCTGGAAAACCGACGACGTAGTCGGCCTGGCCACGATGCTATCGGCCTTACGTGACCAGAGCAGTTGGCTGACTCCACACATCGGGCCACTCGCACTTGCGCAAGACGGCCCACTGGCCATGTGGATGGGTGCCGGACTCATCTCCCTATTCGGCTCGTTGCTCGGCGACATTCTGGCCTCAAGGCTGGCTAACCTACTTTGGTTTGGCATCACCTTGGCCTCGCTTTGGTATGGCACTTACTTACTCGGTCGCCGCACCGAAGCACAACCCTTGGCGCTACCGTTTGGCGGCGAGCCTTCGGTCAAAGACTATGGCCGTCTGCTCGCCGACGCAGCAAGTCTTTTGTTATTAGCGACTGTTGGTATTTTGGCCCGGCTCCACGAAACCTCCATCGTCCCAGCGCACATCGCCTGTCATGCCCTAGCTTTTTTCGCCCTCGTGCGCATGCTCGACAAACCAAAGCTTGGCGCAGCGTTCCTGATTTTGGCTGTAACAGGGGCTTTTTTAAGCCGCGCCTGGCCCGGCCTGTTGCCGGTCTTGTTCGCACTGTTGTTTGCGCTGCATCCGCGCAGTGGCTTATGGCTCAAACGTAATCATATTTTGGCTGCGCTCGTCGTGGCGGGTGCGGCGATCGCGACCTGGTGGATACTGGCCACGCGCGCTAATCCTGACTGGATCGAGGCCTGGCGTTACTGGAACATCAGCCGTCTAGGGCTGCCAGAGTTTGAGGTGGGCATGCGCCCGCTGCGTGATTTGCCTTGGTTTCTCTGGCCCATTTGGCCGCTCGCCTTGCTTGCGTTGTGGCAATGGCGCAGATGGATGACGGCTCCTCACATTTGGTTGCCGCTCGCGTTTGTGTTGGGCTTGCTGCTGACGCTACCCGTACTGCAAGAGCCCGGTGAAGCCGAATACGTCTTGTTGGTCGTGCCTTTGGCAGCGCTCGCAGCTTTCGCGCTACCCACCATGCGACGCGCGGTCATCAACACGCTCGACTGGTTTGCCTTGATGTGCTTTTCACTCACTATCGTGGGTGTCTGGGTCGGCTGGTTTGCCCTGCACTTTAATATCCCAAAACAAATTTCGCTCAATATCATCCGCCAAACCGCCGGCTACGAGCCCCGTCTGCTTTGGTGGCCTGTGGTGGTCGGCGTGTTCGCTACGCTCTGCTGGGTGGCGCTGGTCGTGTGGCGCCTGCGCTTGCGACCCACAGTCTTATGGCGAGGCTCAATACTTTGCGCGGCAGGTCTCACTCTGACCTGGCTGTTACTGGTGCTGCTCTGGCTCCCAGCACTTGATTACGTCAGAAGCTATCGTCCAATGTCTGGTCAAATCAAACACGCGCTGGCGCAAGCTGTTGGCGCTTCAGGGCAAGCCAGCTGTCTGCGCGCGCAAGGCTTATCACTCGGGTCGCGCGCCTCACTATATGTGTTTGACGGCCTGATTTTTACCTACGATTCCCGCTGCCCCTTTGTATTGCAACAAACCACGCTTAAGCAACTTGAAGATGGTTCTGCCGGCTATAGCGAGGTTGCGCAAGTGTTGTGGCAAGGCTCGCGTGGTGCAGACCGCTACGATCGCTATCGCCTGCTGCGCATAACCACTCGATGACTGCATTCCACTTAGCACCTCGATCTTTTCGGGCCACRCTGCAAGCGATTTTGAAGCAATCCTGGCCTGTGCTCATCAGCTCGTGGGCGGGGATGGCGTTTGGCGTACTTGACACCGCGATGACGGGCCATGCGAGTGCGACTGACTTGGCGACGATGGCGCTGTCGATCGCCATTTACATCACAGTCTTTATTGGTTTGATCGGTGTGATGCACGCCCTAATTCCCATTCAGGCCCAGCACTTTGGCGCGGGCGAACTCAAACAAGTCGGTCAAGTTTGGGGTCAGGGGATTTGGGTCTCGTTGTTGCTGTCGGTGATCGGTGGCGTTGTCATGATGTTTCCGGACGTCTGGCTGGGTTTCTCAGGCGAAATTGCCCCCGAGGTGCGTAGCAGTGTGCACAGTTACCTTCTGGCACTGACCTTTGGCTTGCCCGCGGCCCTGATGTTTCGCACGGTGTATGGCCTAGCCAATGCTGTCTCGCGTCCCAAACTCATCATGACGATCAATCTGATCGGCATTGCGCTCAAAGCGCTGTTTAACTGGTTACTGATTTTTGGCAACTGGGGGTTTCCTGCGTTAGGGGCCACCGGGGCCGGCATCTCTTCGGCAGTCGTGTTTTGGATCACGCTAGGTCTAAGTTTATGGGTGGTATTACGTAACCCCTTTTATCGGCAGTTTCAACTCACGCTAGGCGTGCCACACCTAAAAAGCATGTGGGCGATTCTTAAGCTCGGTTTGCCGATGGGGGGGTCGTACTTGGTTGAGGTCTGCGCTTTTACGTTCATGTCATTGCTCGTGGCGCAAGAAGGAATCGCCGCGATTGGTGGCCATCAAGTCATGTCAAATCTTGCCGCCTTGTCTTATATGATGCCCATGTCGATCGGGGTCGCCACCGCGGCTCTCACCGCACAGGCTATTGGCGCAAAGCAAATGCAGCAAGCGCATCGTACAAGCATGATGGGCTTAGTGGTCGGTTTAAGTGGCGCTTGCGTGACGGCCTTAGGTTTATATTTAGGGCGTGAAGAGATCGTGGCGGCTTATACCAATAATCCCGAGGTTGCCAGCGTCGCTCTATCGCTGCTGGTGTTATTGCCCTTCTTCCATATCGTTGACGCCATGCAGTGCATCAACAGTTACTTGTTGCGCGCTCACAAAATTGCCTTTGTGCCCATGCTGCTGCAGATCTTTGCGCTCATGACGGTTGGGCTGCTCGGTGGCTGGTGGATGGGTTTTGGCCCAGGCAAAAGCCTGATGGAGCCGGTGCGCAATCAGTTGTTGGCAGGCTCGCCAGTGGGTGCGGGCAGCATGTGGCTCATGGCCACCATTGGCTTAGCGATCTCAACAATCTTGCTGCACAGCTGGTATCTAATGATGATCCGCAAAAAACTACGCCATGCCAGCCAGACGCCGAGCCCCACGCGTTAAAGTTTAATGAAGGTTTCGCGGTAATACTTAAGTTCATCGATCGACTCATAAATATCTGCGAGCGCCTGATGCTTGCTGCGCTTTTCAAAGCCTTTGAGCAGCTCGGGCTTCCAGCGTCGAGCCAGCTCTTTAAGCGTACTGACATCAATCGTGCGATAGTGAAAAAACTGCTCGAGCTTTGGCATGTAATTAAACATAAACCGGCGATCTTGGCTCACCGTATTGCCACAGAGCGGTGATTTGCCGGCGGGCACGTATTGCGCCATAAAGGCGATCAACTGGGCTTCGACTTCGGGTTCAGTGAGCACAGAGGCCTTGACACGCTCGGTGAGCCCGCTCTTGCCGTGCGTCGATTTGTTCCAGCTATCCATCGCGTCAAGCAGGCTATCGGGCTGATGCACCGCCAACACCGGGCCCTCAGCTACGATCGTCAGGTCGGGCTCGGTGATCACCACGGCCACTTCGATGATGCGTTCTTTTTCGGGATCGAGGCCGGTCATTTCCATATCCAGCCAAACTAAACGAAATTCGTTTGGATGGGGTTTTGCGGTTTGCTTGGTTGCTGCCTGGGCGCGGGTGTTGGCCATATAATCAATCCAATTAAAGCGTGATTTTCTCATACACTGCCCTAGGGCTCACAGGTCTTATGCTGACATTCTTATTTGTTGTTTTTTTGCTCGCCATGGTGGGCGTGCGCTTATGGCTAGGCAATCGCCAAATCCGACATGTTCTGTCGCACCGCGCCGAGGTACCGGCGGAGTTTGCGTCACGTATCGGCTTAGCCAGCCACCAAAAGGCGGCCGACTACACCACGGCACGCGTTCGCCTGGGCATGCTTGAGTTGGTCTTTGATGCGGCTGTGCTGGTTGGCCTGACTCTATTGGGTGGCTTACAAATGCTTGACCTCTGGGTCAATACCTTGACCACGCAAGATTTACTCAGACAAGTCCTACTGATTGTTGTGGTCAGCGTGTCGCTTGGCGTGCTTGGCTTGCCTTTTTCGGTGTATCGGCAATTTAAACTCGAGGCCAAATTTGGTTTTAATCGCATGACGCCAGGTTTGTTTGTCACCGATATGCTCAAAGGGCTTTTACTGGGCGCTTTGCTAGGCTTACCCCTGCTGGCGGCGGTCTTGTGGCTCATGGCCGAGGCAGGCAGTTATTGGTGGCTTTGGGCCTGGGGGCTTTGGTCAGTCTTCAACTTGCTTGTACTGTTTATTTTCCCGACCTGGATCGCCCCTTTCTTTAATAAGTTCACACCTCTGACCGACGAAAAACTGGCTGTCAGTATTCGTGGTCTGGCCGAGCGTTGCGGCTTTGCACTAAACGGCCTATTCGTCATGGATGGCTCAAAACGCTCGGCGCATGGCAACGCGTATTTCACGGGCTTTGGCAAGGCCCGTCGCATCGTCTTTTTTGACACGCTGCTTGCGCGCCTGACGTCCGATGAAATCATCGCGGTTCTGGCGCACGAACTCGGCCATTTCAAACACAAACACATTCTCAAACGTCTGGTCTTTAGCTTTGTGGGTGCGCTATTTTTCTTTGCGATTCTAGGGTGGCTTGCTGGGCAAAGCTGGTTTTATACCGACCTGGGCGTGATCCCTCAACTCGGCGCACGCAACGATGGTATGGCCTTGTTACTCTTTTTTATGGTGATCCCAGTGTTCACCTTTGCGCTCACGCCGCTCTTTAGCTGGTTCTCGCGCAAAGACGAATTTCAGGCCGATCACTTTGCCACGCAGCAGAGCTCGGCCGAACAACTGGTTTCGGCTTTGGTCAAACTAGTTGACGACAACGCCTCAACACTGACGCCAGATCCAGTGCACTCGGCGTTTTATGACAGCCATCCACCAGTTTCAATTCGCATACGACACTTGCTGGCCTCATGAGCGAACGCACGCAGGGACGCGTCATCGCAGCACACGGCCGACATTACACGGTTGAACTGCAAGACCAGTCTTTGCTCAAGTGCTTTCCGCGCGGCAAAAAAAATGACGCTGCGGTGGGCGACTATGTCCAGATCACCCGCCAGGGTCTRGACGAAGGCTCTTTAGAAGCCGTCTTACCCCGTAAAAATTTACTATTCAGATCCGACGAAAACCGCAGCAAGCAGTTTGCGGCGAATGTCGATCAACTCTTAATCGTGATTGCAGTCGCCCCCGTATTTTCAGATGATTTGCTGGGGCGTGCGCTCGCAGGGGCATGGTCGGCAGGCATCACGCCGATCATCTTGCTCAACAAGGTTGACCTGACGCAGGGCTTGGCCGCGGCGCGCGCCAAGCTCGCACCCTTTTATCAACTTGGCGTGCAAATTATCGATATTTGCGCCAAGGATACCGCTCAGGTGATGTCGACGATTTTGCCCTTGCTCACGGGTCAGACTTCTTTATTGCTTGGGCAAAGCGCCATGGGCAAATCAACTTTGCTCAATGCTCTGGTGCCGCTCGCTTTAGCGGCCACGCGCGAACATTCTGTTGCGTTGGGCGCAGGCAAACACACCACGACAAGCACCCGTCTTTATCACCTACCTGAAGCGGGTGGCGATTTGATCGATTCACCCGGCTTTCAGGGCTTTGGCCTGCTACATCTTAAACGCGAAGAAATCGAGCGAGGGTTTCCAGAATTCGACGCGTATATCCCAGAGTGTCGCTTTTATAACTGTACGCATCAGCGCGAACCCAACTGTGGAGTGCTCGCAGCATTGACGCGCCACGAGATTGATGCGGGCCGTCACGCGCTGTACGTCAGGCTTGTCGAGGCCCGCGCGGCGCACGACGCATACTAAGGGTTTGGCGTGGCCGCCTCAGACAAAACCTGGCACATGCCTAACAACATTGCCGCAGTGGCCCCCCAGATAAAAAACTGGTTGTAAGGCACTGAATAATACTGTCGCAACCGCCCATCGGGCAGTTGAGCCTGATGAAAACGATAATTCGCTGGGTCGGTCAAAAAGGCCAGAGGGACTTCAAAGACCTCGGCCACCTCAAAAGCGTCAGGCGCCAACGTAAACATAGGACGCACCAAGGCGGTTACCGGATTAATGGCAAACCCCGAGCCCGTAATGTAGCGGGGCAACCCCCCCAGACATTCGATGTGCTCGCGCACGAGTCCGGTCTCTTCCTCGGTCTCGCGCAGGGCGGTATCTTTAACATCTGCATCGCTGGCCTCGCAGCGCCCCCCCGGAAAGCTAACTTGCCCAGCATGATCGTTTAAGTGCGCCGAACGTTGCGTTAACAGCACCGTCAGGCCCTCTGAACGCATGACAATCGGCACCAAAACAGCTGCCTCGACAAGCGGGCCCTCGCGACCCGGAAACCGCCTGAGCGACTCATTGGGAATATCAAGCGGGCGTTCAATGTTTTTGGATAAGACCAGACGCAGCCAGTCAGGGGTCAAATGCGCAGAGGGAACTGCTCCAAACTTTAACGTCGAGGCCACCCAAGGCTGGGTCATCGGATCAAAGGAAGTTCGTGTGGGCGCACGACGAACGCGCGAGCCCTTGGGAGGGATGACAGACATAACAGCGAGTATGATCCAATCAACAGTTGCCTCCTTTTTAACCTAAAGCGAGGCGGGTTGTGAAATAATCAGAACAATCCYTTGGTGAACGCCCTAAAAAATTTAGTGGTCACCTTTAAAACGATTTTTAGCGCCCTCTTGCCCGAACGGCGAGTTTTTGCAGAGCCTYCTATGAACAGTATCCTAATCCAAGGTGGTAACGTTCTTGATGTTGTGACGTTGACGCTCACCACCGCTGATGTTTTGGTGCAAGATGGGTTCATCACGCAAGTCGGCTCCAACCTCACGGCACCTGCCCAGTCGCAAATCATCGCTGCGCAAGGCAAAACTGTGATGCCAGGCCTGATCGACTGCCACACGCATATCGTCGCCTCGCAGCTAAATTTGGGCTTAAACGCCAATTTGCCTAATGCGCTAGCGACGCTGCGAGCAGTGCCCATTTTGTCAGGCATTCTGATGCGGGGTTTCACCACGGTGCGCGATGCGGGCGGTGCTGACTGGGCGCTGGCTGAAGCGACCCGAACCGATATCGTTGACGGTCCTCGTATTTTTTTGGCAGGGCATGCGTTATCGCAAACGGGCGGACATGGCGACTTCAGAGCCCGCAACGATATTCTTGACCCTTGCGCCTGCGTGCAAAAAGTCGGTAACATTGGGCGCGTGGTCGATGGCGTCGATAACGTGCGTCTGGCGGTGCGCGAAGAAATCCAAAAGGGCGCGACGCAAATTAAAATCATGGCCTCGGGCGGCGTGGCTTCGCCGAACGATCCGATTCATTTTTTAGGTTATTCAGAGGCCGAGATTCGCGCCATCGTCGAAGAAGCCGCCAATGCCGGCACATATGTCATGGGTCACGCCTACACACCGGCGGCGATTAGTCGCGCCGTGCGCTTTGGCGTGCGAACTATTGAACACGGCAACTTGGTCGATGCCGCAACAGCTCAAGTCATGCACGACCATCAGGCCTTTATGGTACCCACGCTGATCACCTACGAGGCGCTTGCCAACGAGGGCGCTGCGCTAGGGTTCCCGGCAGAATCGATCGCTAAAATCGAAGCCGTACGCGGCGATGGCAAAAAAGCAATCGAGATACTGGCCAAGGCTGGCGTCAAAATGGGCCTTGGTACCGATCTGTTAGGCGCTTTGCATCGCCATCAGTCTGAAGAACTTAAATTACGCGCTGATATTTTGGGTAACGGCATGACGCTTCAACAAGCGACCCTAGTCGGTGCCGAAATTCTTAGAATGACCGACAAACTTGGCGTCGTCAAAGTCGGTGCGATTGCCGACCTCTTGGTAGTCGACGGCAATCCGCTCACGGACATCACCTGCCTGCTCGGTCAAGGCGATCACATCCAGACCATTATCAAAGACGGCAAAACTTACAAAACATCCCTCTAAACTCCGGAGACCACAAGATGAATCGCAGAAGTCTATTGAAGCTTTCAGCCACCAGTGCCGCCCTACAAATGTTGCCAGGCTTAGCGCTGGCACAAACCGGTGGCGTCTTTAAAGTCGGCACCCTGTGCCCGGTCACCGGCGCAGGCAGTCCCTATGGCGCTGGCATGCAACAGGCGATTCGTATGGCAGTTGACGAAATCAACGCCGCGGGGGGCGCCGGTGGCGTCAAGCTCGAGCTCTTTACCGAAGATGGTCAAACCAAGCCTGACGCCGCGGTCTTAGCAGCAAAAAAACTCATTGAAATTAATAAGGTTCAAGCGCTTCTGGGCACCTGGGCCTCTGGCGTGACGCTTGCTATCATGCCGCTGACTGATGCGGCTGGCATTATTCAGATGAACACCTCGGGTGCGCCAGCAATTTCAACGCTCGACACCAAAGATCTGGTGTGGCGCTATCAGGCCACCAACGACCGCTTTGGTCAGGCCTTTTCCGAGATCTGCAAAAAGAACGGCTACAAACGGCCTGCCACGATGGCGTTTAACAACGCCTCGGGCCTTGGCAATACGCAAGGCTTTACTAAAGCCTGGGAGTCTGCTGGTGGCAAAGTTGTCGCACACGTCACCTACGAACCCAATCGGCCTAGCTATCGCAGCGAACTGCAAAAGATTCTAGATGCCAAGCCCGATGTCATTGTGACGGGRTCTTACCTGCCCGATTCAACCATCATTCTGCGCGAGTGGTTTCAGTCAGGCGTTCCCGTTAAATGGATTATGCCTGGCTGGGCTGCGAGCCCCGATTTAGTCAAGGCGCTGGGCGCCGAGGTCTGCGAAGGCATCATTTCAGTTGACAGCGTATCAAACGAAAAGAGCGAAGCCTACGCACACTTTGATGCAATGTACAAAAAAACGACTGGCAAAGCGGGCTCAACCAACGTTTACGCGGCGATGACCTACGACATGGCAATCGTTCTGGCACTCGCTCTTGAAGCGGCGGGCCCAGGCGCAACCGTTGCCCAGGTAAACGCCAAAATTCGCGATATCGGAAACCCTGGGGGTAAGCCCGTCTTTACCTTCGCGCAAGGCAAAGCCTTGTTAGCCAAGAAAGAGAAAATCAACTACGAGGGCGCCTCGAGCAAGCTCGATTTCGATAAGTACGGCGATGTCACGCCTGACTTTGGCGTTTATATCATCGAGAAAGGCGAACTCGTGCGTCGTGACGTTGTGTCGATCCCCGCCGGCGTTTAAGCGAAAGAGCCTCACCCTCGCAGATCAGGCTCGCTGCGCCGTCGCGCCTCAAACGCGCGGCGGCAATATTTAAAAAGACACTGTTTTGATTCAATTTTTAAACTTACTTATCAATGGTGTGATCGAAGGTCTTGTGGTTGCCTTACCGGCTTTGGCCATGACCCTGGTAATGGGGGTGAACCGATTTCCCAACGCAGCCACAGGCGACTTGATGACAACCGGCGCGTATGTCGCTGTAGTGATGCAGTCTGTCGGTGTGTCGTCTTTGCTCGGGGCAACCCTGTTAGCCGCGTTGTTTACGGCCATCGTCTCGGTTGTTGCTTATGAGTTGATTTTTAAAAAACTCGCGCGCCAACCAATGATCGCCTCATTGCTAGCAGCAATTGGACTTGGTTTTTTACTGCGCAGTACTATTTCATTTTTTGCTGGGCACGATCAGCGCAACTTCAATCTCCCCTTGGTACGCGCCTGGAACTTCGACGGTATACGAATTCTTCCATCTGATCTGAATATTGCCGCTGCGGCGCTCGCGTGCTTGCTAGTCGTCTTTTTGCTGCTTTACAAAACTAGCTTTGGCCGACAATTGCGCGCTGTCTCTGATAACCCCGATCTTGCGCGCGCAAGTGGCATCCGTGCGCGCAGCCTCATGATTGGCTTATGGCTGCTGGTTGGCACGATCTCGGCGCTTGGTGGCGTTTTACTCGGAATGAAAGCCGTCGTGATGCCGGAGCTTGGCTGGGATCACCTATTACCGGCCTTTGCCGCCATGGTGCTAGGCGGTATCGGCAGTCCGGTTGGAGCCGTTCTGGGGGCCTTACTGATGTGCGTTGCCCAAGAACTCTCTGTGCCCCTGGTTGGGCCCTCTTACAAACTCGTCTTATCTTTCGCAGTGCTAGCACTTGTGTTGTTGATTCGCCCCTCGGGCTTGCTGGGCCGCGCCGAACTGGTACGCTAAGCCTTCGATGATCAATTATCTATGACCGCTTATTTAGTCGCGATCGGTATCGTGTCTCTGATTTACGCCCTCTTGGCTTTGGGGCTAAATTTACAATTCGGTTTAACGCGCCTAGTGAATTTTGGTATTGTCGCTTTTTTTGCGATTGGCGCTTATACCTCTGCACTCTTAGCACTAGCCGGTGTGCCACTCTTAGTCTCATTTAGCTGCGCAACACTACTTGCGGGCTTGGCTGCCTTGCCGATTGGTTTGCTCTCTTTGCGCCTGCGCGAAGACTAYCTGGCGATTGTGACGCTCGGCTTTTCAGAGACTGTTCGCATCGCACTTGCACAAGAAGAATGGTTGACTAAAGGGGTTCAAGGTTTACCGGGCATTCCTAAGGTCTTCGTCGCCCTTGGGCCCGGCCAGTCTGACAACGCCCTATTCGTGTTATTGCTGGCGATCACAGCGTTGGTCGCCTGGGGCACGATCCGGCTAACAAAAAGCCCTCTAGGTCGTTTACTGCGCGCGATTGGTGACGACGAGCCTGCGCTCATGGCGTTAGGTAAAAATCCTACAAAATTTAAAGTACAGATCTTTATGTTGGGAGCTGCGCTGGCTGGCCTGGCCGGTGCGTTCTATGCACACTTCATCACTTTTATCAGCCCAGAGCAGTTCATCCCCCTGGTGACTTTTTATGTCTGGATGGGGCTCATCATGGGAGGGGCAGGAACCGTACGCGGAGCCTTAGGCGGAGCTGTACTTTTAATGATTTTTCTAGAAGGGTCGCGCTTTATTAAGGATTGGATCCCGGGCGTGTCTGAAGTGCAAATGGCTAGCGTGCGACTCGCCACAGTGGGCTTAGCCCTAATTTTGGTGACACTATATCGACCGAACGGCCTGTTTACTGGACACGTAAAATCATGAGTCACCCGCATGCGCCAGGTGCAACAGAGCCTTTACTTGCGGTTGACCGAGTCAGTTGCGTCTACGACGGCTTTAAAGCTGTCGACACGGTCTCATTTACGCTGCAACCTCGCGAAATGCTCGGAATCGCGGGCACGAACGGCGCGGGTAAAAGCACGCTCTTTGCTGCGATCGCAGGCCAACAAACTGCCAGCGCAGGAACCATTGCTTTTGCCGGGCAGCTAATTAGCAGACTTGAACCTTATCAACGCGCCCGTCTGGGGCTCGTGCGTACCTTTCAAGTGCCGCGTGAATTCAAATCACTCACCGTTCGCGAGAACTTGTTAGCAAGCGCACCTAATTTTGAGGGTGAGCAACTCTTTGCTGCCCTGATGAACACCCGCGCGCGTCAAGCACGCGAACAGGACCTCAACGCTAAAGCCGATGAGATACTGACGTTTTTAAATCTTACAAAAGTCTGCGACGTCCCAGCGCGTAATCTTTCAGGTGGACAAAAAAAACTCGTCGAACTCGGTCGTGTGTTGATGCTCGAACCTCGTTGTATTTTGCTGGACGAACCCTTTGCAGGCGTGAATCCAGTACTCGTCGAGCAATTGAGCGAACATATCGTCGCACTGAATCAAAAAGGTATTGCCTTTGTCGTGATTGAGCATCATCTTCAAGCGCTTAAGGCCCTAACCAAACGACTGATCGTGATGGATCGGGGACTCATTCTGGCACAAGGTGATTCACAAACTGTTTTAGATGATCCACGTGTGCAAGTGGCTTACATGGGCGGGGTGACATGAGCTTACTCTCGATAAAAGGGCTCTCTGGCGGCTACGGGGAAACCGACATTGTCGCCGAGATTGACTTAACTCTCGAAGATCAAGAAATCGTTACCATCGCAGGTACAAATGGCGCGGGTAAGTCAACCCTCGTGAAAGCCGTGCTTGGCTTGCTGCCCAGAGTTAGGGGCGAAATCGTCTTGGCGGGTCGTTCACTCACCTCGCTTGCGGCCGAAGAGCGTTTTTATGCCGGACTTGCGTATGTCCCGCAGGTGGCCAATGTGTTTGGCTCGCTGACTGTACGCGAAAATCTGTTAGTTGTTCGCGGGGTCAAACAGATCAACCAGCGCGCAAAAAAAGTGCTTGAGTTGTTTCCAGCACTCGTAGAAAAACTCTCGCAACGCGCCAGTCATTTATCGGGAGGCGAAAGGCAGCAGCTCGCGTTTGCTCGCGCCTTGATGCCCTCGCCCAAACTCATGGTGCTTGACGAACCCACCGCTGCACTTGCGCCAGCCTTAGTTGAAAAAGTTTTTGAACTGGTCAGCCAGTTACCGGCTCGTGGCGTAGCGGTACTCATGGTCGAACAACGCGCTCGCCAAGCCTTAAAAATCAGCCAACGGGGCTATATTCTCGATCAAGGGCGTTGCGTGCTGTCTGGCATCGCCAGCGAGATACTAGCGGATCCGAAAATGACACAGTTGTATTTGGGCCATCGCTGAACAAGTCACTCAGACTCACGTGACTTTTGTGCTTGGCGTTAATTGAATGGTCTAGTGCCAAGCAAAAAAACACCCTTTCGGGTGTTCTTTTAACTGCCGAAACGAACCTAATGTTAAGTCTTTAGGCAGCCGCAACAGTGACTGTTTTGCGAACCAGTTTTTCTTTGATACGCGCTGATTTACCTGAACGATCGCGCAGGTAATACAGCTTGGCACGGCGCACGTCGCCACGACGCTTGACTTCGATCGAGGCGATTTGAGTTGAGTACAGTTGAAACGTACGTTCAACGGCTTCGCCAGACGAAATCTTGCGAACGATGAACGAGGAGTTCAGGCCGCGGTTACGGCGAGCGATTACCACACCTTCGAAAGCCTGGGCACGCTTACGCACACCCTCAACCACGTTGACGCTAACAATAACGGTGTCGCCGGGGGCGAACTGGGTGACGGGTTTACCGCCAGTGAGGCGAGCAATTTCTTCTTGCTCAAGAATAGCGATCAGGTTCATATGAACTCCAAGTCATCGTGCTCTCGGTGGTATCACCAGCCTGCTTTGCCTCAAAGACGCTGAGAGCAAAACATAACGCTGGATCGGTATTGTTTGACGTGCGCCTGACCTATTCAGGGGCCGCTACCGGGCAGAGGATGCGTTAATAAAGCCATTGATTCTACAACACTTTTGGGTCTTTACGCTAGTGCTTAAACTGCAACTTAAACTGCAACCCGCGACAAAGACTACTATGACAGCCTTGTGACACCTGACTCTGAAACGGAACCCAAGCGTTTATGAGTTCTTCAGCCCTACTGTTGGTAATTGCCGCAGCAATTGTCCATGCCTCCTGGAATCTGCTGGCCAAACGTGCTGCACACGTTGGGCCAGCTTTTGTCTTTGCCTACGGACTCTGTTGCACCATCGTCTATGCACCTTGGGTATTGTGGATTTTAATCTTCGATGAAAACACCTGGAGCTGGCCCATCATCAGTTGTATTGTGCTGTCGGGCATGTTGCACTTGGCGTATAGCCTGTGCCTGCAGCGGGGCTATCAGCTGGCAGACTTGTCGGTGGTGTACCCAATCGCACGGGGTACCGGCCCCCTGTTATCAGCCCTTGGCGCCCTGCTGTTGCTAGGCGAGCCCGCTACGGCTCGCGGTCTTGCGGGCTTGTTGTGCGTGGTGACAGGCGTTTTACTCATTGCCACACAAGGAAAAATTAACCGTCTGCTGCAGCCAGAGGCTTTGGTCGGTGTGCGCTGGGGCGCCCTGGTCGGTATTTTTATTGCGTGTTATACGCTGGTGGATGCCTATGGGGTCAAAATCCTTTTAGTTGCCCCGGTGGTGTTTGACTGGGCAACTTGTGCCACTCGGACGCTGCTCATGCTGCCGCACACGGCACGGCGGCCCAGGCAGGCGCTTGCGGCCATGAAAGGCTATTGGCCGTTGGCCTGGGCGATCGGAGTGCTATCGCCCTTGGGCTACATTTTGGTGCTCTATGCGCTGCGAGATGGCGCCCCCGTAAGCTTAGTCGCACCGGCACGCGAGATGTCTATGCTGCTGGTGACGCTCGCTGGGTTGTATCTGCTGCGCGAGCCGGTGGGCTGGGGCCGGCTGCTAGGCTGCTGCGCAATCGCGCTTGGGGTGGTGCTGCTCAGTTGGGCGAGCTGAGACTAAAATCGCAACTCAAAGCGCACCTCAACGCGCAACTAAAACTAAAACCCTGCGGCACTGCCGACTAATAAAACCGCCGGAATCATGGCGATCCAAAAAGATAAAACTAAGATGTCGGATAACATGCCTTTGGTACTGGGCGAACTCGGATTGGCAACCGAAGACGCAAAAGCTGGGGCATGGTTGGGGCGTGAGGCTTGGCTCAGAGTGGATTGACGCATGGTAAGGCTCCTGAAGATGAACAATTGGCTGAGCGTTAGGCATCAGTGCGTATGCGGTTTAAATCAAAGTTAGCTATTTAAATCAAAGTACTAGCGGTTTAAGACACCACCCTCGGCCGCCGAAGAGACCGTGGATGGTTGCCGGGGACCTAGAACCGGCAAAACTGGTTGGATATCCACCATAACTCGTACTGTATATCAATACAGTACTGTTTGCAAACACAGTTATTTGGTTGGCGGCTTTTTTACAACATCGCAAGGGATGCCCTACGCCTAATTTCAAGCCAGAGGGGTCGCGCTGTGCTAATTTTCGATCTTCTTGAATTTTTTGTTTGACTAACGCGATGACAACTTTCACCTCGAGCCATGCCTTGTTTAAAGTGTTTTCTGACTACGGCATGGACAGACTGTTTCTGGTGCCAGGTGAAAGCTATCTGGGCCTGCTTGATGCACTGGTTGACTTTCCGCAGATCGACGTCGTCACCTGCCGCCATGAGAGCGGCGCCGGCTACATGGCGGTCGCCGACGGGCGTCTGACGCGTCGCCCCGGCCTGGCCTTGGTGAGCCGCGGCCCGGGCGCCTCGAACGCCGCAATCGCCGTACACACCGCTCAGCAAGATGCCGTACCAATGATTCTGGTGATTGGTCAAATCGCTGCGCGCGATCTGCGTCGCGAAGCGTTTCAAGAAATCGATTATCAAAAAATGTTTGGCTCGGTAGCAAAATGGGTGTTTGAGTGCACGGGTCCCGAACAAATCGCTCAAGCCGCCTTCAAGGCGATTCGCCTGGCAACCTCGGGCGTTCCTGGACCAGTCGTGCTGGTGCTGCCCGAAGACATTCAGCAACAAGCCGTGCCAGAGCCGCGCTTCAAACAAACGCCACACGTGTTTGGCTTACCCCCTGCCGACACGCAGGCAAACATCCTCCAACAGCTGAGCGCTGCGCAGCGACCGGTAGTGATCGCCGGAGGCGTGTTCGACTGCCCGGGTGGTCGTGAAGCGCTAGCAGCCTTTGTGCACCACTGGCAACTCCCGACGATGGTGTCGTTTAGACGTCATGACATTTTTGCCAATGACGACGCACTTTTTGTGGGCGACCTGGGGCTCTCAAATCCTGCGGCACAAATGGCGACCTTACAAACCAGCGATTTTATTTTAGCGCTAGGCACCCGCTTAGGCGACATCACGACACAAAACTATCAGTTCCCCGCTTACGCGCAGACGTCGCAAACATTTCTGCATTGCTATCCCGATTCGCGCGTCATGAGCTGGGATACCGTTGCCGATTACCCGTTGGTATGCGACCCCGTTGCCCTGGTTAAAGCCTTCGCGCAGGCACCCGCCCCCACCACTAGTGCCGCGCGTGTCAACTGGCTCAAAGCGCTTCGTGGACACTCTGAATCGTGGGCGGCCTGGCCCGCGCGCCAGGCAAAAGCAGGCGTGAATTTCATCGAGGTCGTCCGTGCCCTGAAGGCATATGCACCGCCCGACACGACCATCTGCCTGGATGCCGGCACGTTTGCGGCTCCGGTGTATCGCCACTTTACGTTCACCACCGGACAGCGTCTGATGGCACCTCTGGCGGGTGCCATGGGGTATGGCACACCAGCAGCCGTAGCCTGCGCCCTGCGAGAACCGACACGCACCACGATTTGTATTGTCGGAGATGGCGGATTTTTAATGACAGGCAACGAAATGATTCTGGCTGTTGAACGCAAGTTGCCCATTATTTTTATCGTCTCAAACAATGCCAGCTACGGCTCGATTCGTTTGCACCAAGAGCGCGGCTACCCAGGGCGCGTCAGCGGCACCTCGCTTTTTAATCCTGATTTTTATGAGTTGGCGCGCAGTTTTGGCATGGCCTCGGCACGCATCACGCACAAAGAAGAAGTCGCCACCGTGATACAAGCCGCATTGCAGTCAAACGCGCCGATTTTGCTTGAAGTCAATACAAGCTTAGACGCGATCCTGCCTTGACGCGCTACGAAGCTGTCGGCTGACCAGACGCGCGCTTGCAACTTGTCAGCCACTTGAATGACACCAATGGAGCCTAGACCACCAGATCCGAACGCGTCAGCACCTCGGACAGGACAGACCCTTGAGATAACGCAAGGTTGAGTGCCTGAACCCGCGGCAAGACTGAGCCAGCATAGAAAACGGCTGTCGCAAACTTATTTTGAGTAAACGGCGTGGCACTCGCTGCATGCTGAGCAGCGCTACAAACCAGTGCCGCACGTGCAAGGTGCCAGCCTCCTAAGACATAGCCTGTTAGCATGAGATAGGGAACGCTACCGGCATATACGGCGCGAATATCGCTCTTGGCGTAATCGAGTACGTACTGCACCGCTGCACGATAAGACTCGACGGCCTGTGTCAGGCGTAGGTGAATCAAGCGTAAGCCCGCGGCGTAGTCAGCGTCTGCCACCGCACTTTCGGCCTCGAGTTCTGCGAGAGTTTGCTGCATCGACTGCGCCAACCCAAGGGCTGTCGCACCCGCATTGCGCAACGTTTTACGACCCACCAGATCGTTTGCCTGAATCGCTGTCGTTCCTTCATAAATTGTCAAAATGCGTGCGTCACGATAAAACTGTGCCGCTCCGGTTTCTTCAATGAAACCCATACCGCCATGCACCTGAATACCCAGAGATGTCACCTCAAGCGCGCATTCGGTCGAAAATCCTTTAACGACCGGCACCAAGTAGTCGTACAACGCCTGATTAGCACGACGCACTGCTGGGTCAGTGTGTTCAACACTTAAATCATCAGCGACTGCCGCCACACAGGCAATCGAACGCGCCGCCTCAGTCAGGCCACGCATCGTCGACAACATCCGTTGCACATCGGGGTGCTGCACGATCGGCACGGCTGCCGCCGAGCCTTCGATKGCACGGCTCTGCACTCGGTCGCGCGCATAGGTACGCGCTTTTTGAGTCGCCGCTTCACTTACGCCAATTCCCTGAACACCCACGGCAAAACGCGCAGCGTTCATCATAATGAACATATATTCGAGGCCACGATTTTCTTGGCCAACCAATGTACCCAGCGCACCTGCACCGACTTCGCCTTTATCGTCACCAAACAAAAGAATCGCCGTAGGACTGCCGTGGATACCTAACTTATGTTCGATCGACGCACACCAGACGTCATTGCGCGCCCCCAAAGAACCATCGTCCTTAACCAACACCTTTGGCACAACAAAAAGCGACAAGCCCTTAACCCCAGGCGGCGCATCGGCCAGACGCGCCAAAACCAGATGCACGATGTTTTCGGCCAGATCATGTTCACCAAAAGTGATGTAGATTTTTTGACCAAACAAACGATAAGTGCCATCTGCCTGGGCAATCGCTCGCGTGTTGACCAGCGACAGATCAGAGCCCGCCTGCGGCTCGGTCAAGTTCATCGTGCCTGTCCACTTGCCTTGTACCAACGCTTCGATATAAAGCTTTTGCTGCTTATCAGAGCCCGACAACAAAAGCGCCTCGATCACGCCATCGGTTAACAAGGGGCATAACGAAAACGCGACGTTTGCTGCGTACAGATTTTCGGTCGTCGCCGTAGACAACAACTTGGGTAAGCCTTGCCCACCCCACTGCYCGGGATGGCGCAAGCCCTGCCAGCCACCTTCCACAAATTGCTTGAAAGCGTTTTGATATGAGGCCGGCATGGTCACAACGCCGTTGCTGTAAGAAGGTGGGTGCTGGTCACCATCCCAGTTTGTCGGTGCCACGACCTCGGCAGTAAACTTGGCGTTCTCGTGAAGCACCGCTTCAAGCAAGTCGGGCTCAAGCCCGGCAAAGACCGGCAGCTTTAAGAGCTCGGGCAGTGCAGCGATATACTCAAACACAAAACGAAAATCATCCACTGGGGCACGGTAGGTCATCAGGCTCGCCTCGTTACAAACTCAAACAAAAAACCCCGTCGCGGGGACGGGGTCAGAGTACTCTGTGATGCTTGACACAAGCTTACAGAGCGGTCACAAGTTCAGGCACAGCCTGAAACAAGTCAGCAACCAGACCATAATCTGCCACGCCAAAGATCGGCGCTTCGCCGTCTTTATTAACAGCAACGATCACTTTTGAATCTTTCATACCGGCCAGATGTTGAATCGCACCAGAAATTCCGATTGCCACATAAAGTTGTGGCGCAACGATTTTTCCGGTTTGACCCACTTGCCAGTCGTTCGGTGCATACCCTGCATCGACCGCAGCGCGCGAAGCACCCATGGCCGCGCCAAGCTTGTCGGCCAGGGGGTCAAGAATTTTAAAGTTTTCAGCGCTGCCCATGCCACGACCACCTGAGACCACTACGCGGGCACCAGCCAGTTCGGGCCGATCGTTTTTAGCAACTTCACGTCCAATAAACGTCGACAGGCCTACAGAGGCCACGGCGCTAATGACTTCAACCGTTGCGCTCCCGCCTTCGGGTGCCGCATCAAAGCCCGTGGTGCGCACGGTGATGACTTTGACGGCCTCGTTAGATTGCACCGTGGCAATCGCGTTACCGGCGTAGATTGCACGTTGAAACGTATCCGGCGAATCGACAGCTTGAATTTCTGAAATCTGAGCAACATCTAGGCACGCGGCCACCCGAGGCGAGACATTTTTGCCTGCAGCGGTTGCCGCAAACAAAATATGGCTATAGCCACTGGCTAACGCCAAGACTTGCTGGGCTACGTTTTCAGCCAACCCATCTGCTAAGGCAGGCGACTCAGCGAGCAGCACTTTTGACACACCAGAAATTTTTGCAGCATGGTCAGCGATGGCGCGTGCGTTGCCGCCAGCCACCAAGACGTGAATGTCGCCGCCAATTTTTGCGGCAGCTGCTACGACGTTATGCGTCGCACCCTTAAGTTGAACGTTATCGTGTTCAGCGATGACAAGTATTGACATAGTTACACCACCACCTTTGCTTCGTTTTTTAGTTTGTCTACCAAAGCCGCGACGTCTTGCACTTTGATACCAGCCGAACGTGCTGCAGGCTCAACGACCTTTAGCGTTTTCAGACGCGGCGTCACATCGACGCCGAGTGACTCAGGTGTCACGATATCAAGCTGCTTTTTCTTGGACTTCATAATGTTGGGCAAGGTCACGTAGCGTGGCTCGTTTAAGCGCAGATCAGTCGTCACGATTGCGGGGAGTTTGAGCTCGATGGTTTCGAGTCCGCCATCTACTTCACGGGTCACGCGAGCAACGCCGTCACCGAGTTCGATTTTGCTTGCAAAGGTCGCCTGCGACCATCCTAGCAACGCGGCCAGCATCTGACCGGTCTGGTTTGAGTCGTCGTCAATCGCCTGTTTGCCTAAGATGATCAGTTGCGGGTGCTCTTTCTCGGCCAGCACTTTAAGCAATTTTGCAACGGCCAGAGGCTGAAGCTCGACGTCGGTTTGCACCAGAATGCCGCGGTCGGCACCGATCGCCATGGCCGTGCGCAAGGTTTCTTGGCATTGCGCAACACCACAAGAGACTGCGATTACCTCAGTGGCCGCGCCCTTCTCTTTTAACCGCGTCGCTTCTTCTACCGCGATTTCATCAAAGGGATTCATCGACATCTTGACGTTGGCAATATCAACGCCCGTGTGATCCGACTTGACGCGCACTTTGACGTTGTAGTCTACGACGCGCTTAACAGGAACAAGCACTTTCATCCAGCGATCTCCATATCAAAAACATAGCTTCATCAGGTCTGACGCCCGACAATCAACTTCTGATTCTACCGGAACTCACGCCCAAGCTCAGGCAGTCGGTATGATATTGACTGCTTTCACAAGGAAATCCTGATGCTCAGCGCTTATCGATTACTTCAATTCAGTTTGCTTGCAGCCCTAATCACCGGTTGCGCGACCTCGCCAACAACAGGACCAAACACGGTTGGGGCAAAGCAGCCCAGTCCAGACACTCCGGCCGCTCGCAGCCCAAGTGGTGGCACAGCAAGTGCTGGCACACCATCGACCGGCCTTGGCGCCCGCGGGGGTTCTGCTAGCACAGACGGTCGCTTTGACCCAGCTTCCAGACCGCAAACCGACGCCGCCCGCCGTGCAACCATTCAACGCTTTGGCGTTGAGCTTGCTGCAAAGCGTCAACTAGCAGAAAGAAGCGTACTGGAATTGCTGAGCGAGGCGCGTTATAACCCCACCGTGGCGCGTATTGTGGCCCCACCCGCTGTCGGGCAGCCGCGCGTACCGCGCAGCTGGGCCACTTACCGCGGGCGAGTGGTTGAACCGCTTCGCATCGCACAAGGCGAAGCTTTCATGCAACAGTACAGCGCCGAACTTAAGCGTGCCAGTACTCGCTATGGCGTGCCACAAAACGTCATCGCCGCCATTATTGGCGTCGAGACCCTATACGGTAAAAGTCAGGGCAGCTTCCGTGTGCTCGACTCACTTGCCACGCTCGGTTTTGATTACCCTGACGCGTCACGCCCCGATCGTGCCGAGATGTTCAGGGGCCAGCTTGCCGACCTGATCGAACTTGACTTATCGGGCCGCCTTGACGCACGCACGCTAAAAGGTTCTTATGCCGGCGCGGTAGGCATCCCGCAATTTATGCCAGGCAGCATCAAACGCTTTGCCGTAAGCGCCCAAGGGGCTCAAGCAATCAACCTCAGCACCAACATGGCAGATGCAATTGACTCAGTGGCGAATTTTTTAGTTGAACACGGGTGGCAACGCGGGTTGCCTGTCTTTGTGCCCGTCAAGCTCGCCGCAGACGCAGACAAGCTCGTGGACGGGGGCTTAAAGCCTACCCTTGACTGGCCCCAACTTCAAGCTGCAGGCGCCACGCTCGCCCCCGGAGCCAAAGACGCACCCTGGATGCGCACAGCACTAGGCGTGATCGACTTGCCCGAACAAGCCGCTGGCACCGTTGAATTGCGTACCGCCACACAAAACTTTTTTACGATTACTCAATACAACCGAAGCTATTTTTATGCCGCCTCGGTGGCTGATCTTGCCCGGGCCTTGGCAAGCGAGTAGTCTTGCTGCCTCAGCCGCGTGGCCCAGCGCTTAAGGCTGAGGGTCAAACAGGCCGGTCGAAAGATAACGATCGCCGCGATCGCAAACAATGAAAGCGATCGTGGCTTTGCGCGCGGTTTCAGACACTCGCAAGGCTGCAACCAAGGCACCCGCGGCAGAAACCCCGGCACAAATCCCCTCTTCTGCCGCTAGGCGCCTGGCCATGTTTTCTGCGTCTTTTTGCTCGATCAATTCAAACTGATCGACTCGCTTGGGATCATAAATTGCAGGCAGGTACGCTTCGGGCCATTTTCGGATACCCGCAATCTGCGAACCCTCAGCGGGCTGGGCACCCACAATCGTGATAGCTGGATTTTTGGATTTTAAATAACGGCTGACACCCATGATCGTACCCGTGGTACCCATCGCACTCACAAAGTGTGTGATCGCGCCGCCCGTTTGCTCCCAGAGCTCGGGGCCCGTGGTTTTAAAGTGCGCTAAAGGGTTGTCGGGGTTGGCAAATTGATCAAGGACCTTACCCTGCCCTTGCGCCTGCATTTTGCCTGCGAGATCACGCGCTAATTCCATGCCTCCGCCACTCGCGGGTGTCAGAATCAACTCTGCGCCATAGGCAGCCATCGAGGCGCGACGTTCGACCGAGAGATTATCGGGCATGATCAAAATCATTTTATAGCCGCGCATCGCTGCGGTCATGGCCAAGGCGATACCTGTATTGCCGCTGGTGGCCTCGATCAGTGTGTCGCCCGGTTTGATCTCACCGCGCGCCTCGGCGCCCAAAATCATGGCTAAAGCCGGACGATCTTTGACCGAGCCTGCTGGGTTGTTACCTTCGAGCTTACCGAGCACAATATTGCCACGCTCGAGAGCGAGCTTTGAAAGTAAGCGCTGCAAGCGTACCAGCGGGGTGTTGCCTACGGCATTTTCAACGCTAGGATATGTTTTCATGTGCACAATAATACCAAAGCCTAGCGAACCGGCGTGCCTGATTCAAAGGCGATCACTCGCAATTTGGGGGAGAGCCGCAACCGGGCCGGCCCCCGCGTTCTGACGGCACGGTCTGCAACGGCTAAAGCGCTGGCGCTGGCTCAATTGTTGGTGTCGCAACGCCGCCTGCTGCCGGGGCGCGCGCGCGCGAAGCGGCTGCCTCGGCGCCCGGCACCTCAAACGAAGCGTCTTGTGAGGCGCGCGCGTTAATCACTCGCCCCTCACCCGAGACTCGCAAGCCCGCGGCCTGCAACGCCTGAAGGCGCTTGGGGCCAATGCCTCGCACACGGTCAGACAAATCCTCAAGCGATTCAAACCGACCGGCGCGGTTGCGTTCTTGCACAATAATTTGCGCCGTGCGCGGGCCCACACCCCGCAACGCTTTAAGCTGCTCTGCGGTGGCAGCATTCAAATCGAGCGCGTGCGCCGACAAGCCAACCCCCATGCCGGCGAGCATCGCCGCCACACTGGCGCGCCGCGCCACACGATCGCGCCCCTGAGGCATAAACGGAAACGCCCAGCGCACGGACGCACGTTTTACAGCCTCTGGGGGAAGTCTGGCTGGTTTGAGAGAAGTCAGTGCAGGACGCTCAAGCGTCAAAGGCACGGCAACGGTTGCATCGATAAAAGGGTTCATAGCGCTGCCTCAAAAACAAAGGTGACGCGAACCAGACTAGAGCCTTAGGCTGTCAAGTCTGTCGCCACGCTATCTTGAGGGATTGCGCTGCCTGAGAGTGCAAACGAGCATCACGTTGTCCAAGCGTAGTCCCCCTAGGAACTTAAACCCATCCCTGCTTATCAGGCTTAACAGGTCAGAAACACGTGTAGGATGCGCCAAGGTTGGCGTAAGACTTTACTGAACCACAGCACTTGACGCGTGCAGGCCACGAACGTATTCGGCGACGCCCGTTTGCACATCGCGCATCGGCGCAGTAAAGCCCGTGGCGCGCAGCGCCGAGATATCGGCTTGCGTATAGCTTTGATAACGCCCCTTCAAATCTTCAGGAAACGCCACATAACGCAGTGAACCGTGCTTGACAAGGTCAGCGAGTGCCATCGGTGTCTGCCCGCTTAGTGCGCGCAGCGTGTTCACCACCGTGCTGGCCACATCATTGAACGGTTGCGCGCGTCCAGAGCCACAATTAAAGATACCTGACACTGCAGGGTGATCCAAAAAATGTAAATTGACTTCTACTACATCGTGCACAGAGATAAAGTCGCGCAACTGTCCGCCGTCAGCATAACCATCCCAGCCACCGAACAGCCGCACATGGCCTTCGCCGATAAACTGGTTCATGTTGTGGAAGGCAACCGAGGCCATGCGCCCTTTATGCTGCTCTTGTGGGCCATACACGTTGAAGTAACGCAAGCCAACCACCTGAGAGGTTAAAGACGCCATTCGCGCGCGCAGCACCTGATCAAATAAAAACTTTGAGTAGCCATACACATTAAGCGGCTTTTCGTTTTCAAGCGCTTCGCGGTAATGCGGGCCCGCCCCATAGACAGCGGCTGAGGACGCATACATCAAAGGAATTTTATGCGCCTGACAATAGTCAAATATTTCAAGGGTCACACGATAATTGTTATCCATCATAAAGTGCCCGTCTCGCTCGGTCGTATCCGAGCAGGCCCCCTGGTGAAACACCGCGCGTACGCTGGGCAGACAGCCGTTCAACACACCACGCCGAAAATCATCTTTGTGCATGTAGTCGGCGATTTTGCCCTCAACCAAGTTCACAAACTTATCGCCATCGGTGAGATCATCAACCGCCAAAATATTGGTCAGGCCCCGACGGTTTAAGCCGCGAATGATATTGCTGCCAATAAAACCAGCGGCTCCAGTCACTACAATCATGCGAGTTCTCCAGCCGTTACGATAGAGGTTCCTAGTTTACCCACCACGATGCCGCCCGCGCGATTGGCCCAACGCATGGCCTCTGGCCAGTCGACCCCTGCCGCACGCATGACCGCCAAGGTTGCCAACACAGTGTCCCCAGCACCCGAAACATCAAACACTTCGTGCGCTTGTGCCTCAACGTGGTCGCGCCCGTTGGCAGTAAAAAGCGTCATGCCCTGCTCTGAACGCGTCACTAGCAAAGCCTCGAGCTCGAGCTGATCGCGCAACCCCTGCGCGCGCTCGGCTAAATCGGCCTCACTGGTCCAATGCCCAACCGCTTGTTGCATCTCGCCGCGATTGGGTGTCACAAGGGTCGCGCCACGATACCGTTGGTAATCACTGCCCTTGGGGTCGACCAACACTGCAATGCGATGCTGACGCGCCAGCGTAATCAACGCCTCAACGTGCGCCAAGGCACCTTTAGCATAGTCTGAAAACACCACGACATCGTGTGCGGCGAACAGCGGTGCCACTCGCTCATGCAACGCGTCAAGCAAGACGGGCGTCGGTTTTTCTTCGAAGTCGATACGTAATAATTGTTGTTGATGGCCCAGTACACGCATCTTAAGCGTTGTCGGATGCGCTGCATCGGCAATTAAATGGGCCTGAACACCGGCTTGAGCCAGCAATTCGTGCACCCGTTTGGCTGCCTCATCAGCGCCCACTAGCCCCACCAAAGTGACTTGCGCACCCAAAGCCACGGCGTTGCGTGCCACATTGGCGGCACCCCCCAGGCGATCTTCGCGACGCACAACATGCACCACGGGCACGGGCGCCTCGGGCGAGATTCGCTCAACCTCACCAAACCAATAACGGTCCAGCATCACATCACCCACCACCAAAACACGGGCGCGAGCGACAGCCTCTTTAGGGAATGTATTCATTCAAGTTCTTCCATGCGACGTGGTTTATAGGTTTCCCACGCGTTGCAACCGGGGCACTGCCAATAATAGCGGCGCGCCTGAAAACCACAACTCCGACAAACATAGCGATCCAGGCGCTGACTATGCTGGTTAATCAGACGCCTTAACAAGGTCAAATCTGCGCCAGGAATCGGACTTTCAAGAGGTGTTTGCTGCTCGGCCGCGTGCGCCAGTTCGGCCTCAAGCAAGCGATCGAGCCCCAGCAGCGAAGGATGCGCTTGAAGGGCCTGGCGCGCAAACCCCCATGCCACGTCAACGCCCTGCTGGGCACGCAACGCACGAAACACCACGTTAAACAAATCAAGAGAGGCAAAGCGGTTGTGATGCTCCTGCAGCAATGCAAGACCATCAGCCGACTCTTGCGTCAAGGCAAAGTTTTGCAATAACTCTTCGGCAACCAAGCCAGCAAACTCGGGGGCCTGTTCGAGCACTTTTTGAAAACATGCACGTTGCACCAGCGTCTGCTGCGCAGAGCCCGCTATCGAGGCGTGGATCAAAGCCACCCGAACGCTTGCAGCAGAACCAGAGCCTGTCTGAGCGGCCTGCGCTGTACGTTCTGCCAGCTTTAACGCCTCTTGTGCCTGCGCGACCCTGGGCGGCTTAGCGGCTAGCGCGGCCTGCGCCTGCTCGCAGTAATAATGCACCAACTGCGGCACGGGCTCGTCAACCAGCTTTCGCAGGCTTTGCACCGCTTGAATCGCACGCGTCCAGTCATGTTCAGATTCATAAATTCGGATCAACGCGCGTAACGCAGCCAGGCCAAAGCTGGTTTCTTTCAGGACGGTAAAGGCTTCTTCGGCGCGATCGAGCATGCCCGCTTTAAGATAGTCTTGCGCCAGTTCATGCTGTGCGTGCTCGCGCTGACTCACGGGCAAATCAGCACGCGACAACAAGCTTTGATGCACGCGAATCGCACGCTCCATTTCGCCTCGCCGGCGAAACAGGCTGCCTAACGCAAAGTGAAGCTCGGTTGTTTCAGGATCAAGCTTAGCAACCTCAACAAACGCGTCGATCGCACGATCGGGCTCTTCATTGAGCAAAAAATTTAGGCCGCGAAAATAAGAATCGGGCAGGTTACGCGTTTCGGACAAAATTTGCCGGATATCAAAACGCGCCGCTAGCCACCCTAACGCGAACAACAAAGGCACAAAAATCAGCCACCACGACTCAAAATCCACGCGAGCTTCCTAGAATCAAAGAATAAGGGCCCGGAGCCAACGACACCATTTTGCAAAAAGCCACGGAGTCGCTCAAATCGGCGACAAAGGGACCAAGGCGTCAGGCGAAAGCGGCGAGGCACCTGGCGGATTGACGGCTGCCTGAATGCGTTCGAGTTCTTTCTTGAGTCGTGCGGCCTCGCGGCGGCGGCGAACCGAGCCAGGCACCGTTAACAAGAGCCCAAACACCGTGCCCAGCACAAAAGTCGAAAGCATCACCACAATGAGTGGCACACTTTGAACCGCCCACGCGCCATAAAATGTGACGCCCACAGGGTCGGTGTTTTTTAAGGCAAAAATTAAAACAGCGACAAAGACTAGTAAGCGCAAAGCCCAGACAAGGTAACGCATGGCTGATGCTCCAAAGTGCAAAAGATCATTGTAAGCGTCCTGCCGCTTTGGCGCATAAAAAAACCGCCTTTCGGCGGTTTTTTTGTTAAATCAATGGTCTGTCGCACCTGTTGGGTCGGTGCTAGGTGCACTGCCATTCAAGTCGACACGTTCGCGCAGCTCTTTGCCGGCCTTGAAATGCGGCACCTGTTTACCAGGTACCAACACTTGTTCGCCCGACTTGGGGTTGCGCCCCACACGTGGTGCACGCTCAGACAACGAAAAACTGCCGAAACCACGGATTTCGATACGTTGACCTTCGGCTAAAGCCTCGGTCATGGCATCAAGCACCGTCTTTACAGCGTAATCGGTGTCACGGACGGCCAACTGTGTGTAGCGGGCCGCCAGTGCAGCGATGAGTTCAGACTTAGTCACTGGCGTTATTCAGTGTCACGAGCCTGGTCGAGCTTAGCCTTGAGCAACGCGCCCAAATTGGTTGTGCCCGACGACGCACTTGATTCAGAAATACGCTGCATCGATTCTGCAGTGTCTGCTGTACCGCGCGCTTTGATCGACAACTGAATCTGACGTGTCTTGCGATCAACGTTGATGATCATTGCTTCGATGTTATCGCCAGCCTTAATTGCAGTGGTTGCGTCTTCAACGCGGCCTGTCGAAATCTCAGACGCGCGTAGATAGCCTTCAACCTCAAGCGACAGCGTCACGATAGCCCCCTTCGCTTCGACTGACTTAACGGTGCCCGGCACCACAGCGCCTTTGTCGTAGGTTGACACGAAGTTATTGAACGGATCGCCTTCAAGCTGCTTGACGCCAAGCGAAATACGCTCTTTGTCGGTATCGATCCCCAACACGGTTGCATGGAGTTCGTCGCCTTTTTTAAAGTTACGAACCGCTTCTTCACCGGTTTCAGTCCATGACAAATCAGACAAATGCACCAAACCATCGATCCCACCTGGCAAGCCAACAAACACGCCAAAGTCAGTAATGGACTTGATCGCGCCTGACACTTTGTCGCCACGCTTGAAGTTAGAGGCGAACTCTTCCCAGGGGTTTTGACGGCATTGCTTCATACCCAACGAAATACGGCGACGGTCTTCGTCGATTTCAAGAACCATGACTTCGACTTCTTCGCCCAAGGTCACAACCTTGCGTGGATCAACGTTTTTGTTGGTCCAATCCATTTCAGAAACGTGTACCAAGCCTTCAATGCCGGCTTCGACTTCAACGAATGAACCGTAGTCGGTGAGGTTAGTGACTTTACCGAACAGACGTGTGTGCTGTGGATAGCGACGTGCGAGACCCACCCATGGATCTTCGCCAAGCTGCTTGACGCCCAGTGACACACGGCTTTTTTCCTGGTCAAACTTCAGAACTTTTGCTTCGACTTCTTGACCGACGGCCAAGACTTCTGAAGGATGACGCACACGACGCCATGCCATGTCAGTGATGTGCAACAGACCATCGATACCGCCCAAATCAACGAACGCGCCGTAGTCGGTGATGTTTTTAACCACGCCCTTAACGATCGAACCCTCTTGCAGATTTTCGAGCAGTTTTTGGCGATCTTCGCCCATGCTGGCTTCGAGCACAGCACGACGCGACACCACCACGTTGTTACGCTTGCGATCGAGCTTGATGACCTTGAATTCCATGGTCTTGCCTTCGAACGGCGTCGTGTCTTTAACAGGACGCAGATCAACCAGCGAGCCTGGTAAGAAGGCACGAATGCCTGCGGTCATGACAGTCAAGCCGCCTTTGACTTTACCGGTAATGGTGCCAGTCACCAGTTCGTTTTTCTCGAGTGATTTTTCGAGTGACAACCAGGCCGACAGGCGCTTGGCGCGATCACGCGACAGCACGGTGTCACCGTAGCCGTTTTCGAGCGAATCAATAGCGACAGATACAAAATCACCAGGTTTGACTTCGAGCTCGCCCTGATCGTTTAAGAATTCTTCAAGAGGAATCAGTGCCTCAGACTTCAAGCCGGCGTTTACCACGACAAAATTATGGTCAATACGCACGACTTCGGCAGAGATAACCTCGCCGGACTTCATATCCTGCTTTTCGATACTTGCTGCAAACATCGCTGCAAAGCTTTCGCCTGCGTCGGTTGAGAGTTGTTGAGTTGACATGTGAAGGAGATCCAGGTGGCCTTGGGAGCCGGATAACACGCCGTCAAGACCGCAGTGGCTGTCAGTAGGCAAACGTTGCCTGGCTAACGGCCCCTACGCCTTTGCGGGTGGGGTGGGTAGAACCCTTGACCACAGGTCAAGGACAGTTTGCACCGTTTGCTCGATTGTCAGTTGCGACGAATCGACCACGTGTGCGTCTGGTGCTGGTACAAGTGGCGCAACCGCACGTTCACTATCACGTGCGTCACGCTCGCGCATATCAACGACAAGATCTTCTAGATTAGCAGAAATTCCCTTTTCGATCAACTGCTTACAGCGCCGTTCGGCACGTGCCTGCGCGTCAGCCACTAAAAATATCTTTAGCGGAGCATCTTTAAAAACGATCGTCCCCATATCGCGCCCATCGGCCACCAGTCCAGGCGCCCGTCTAAACGCTCGTTGTCGCTCAAGCAAAGCCTGTCGCAAAACTGGATTAGGCGCCAAACGCGAAGCCAGATTGCCCACCTGCTCTTGCCGGATCACCTCAGAGACCTCGCGACCAAACAGCGTCACCCCTTGAGAATGAAAGTTCACCTCGAGCTGCTGCCCTGCCCGCGCGACCGCTTGCGCGTCTTCGGGATCAATTGCCTGTTGCAACACCGACAAGGCGGTCAACCGATACAGGGCCCCGCTATCGAGTAAACCCCACCCCAAGGCCGTGGCCACCCCATGTGCGACCGTCCCTTTGCCTGACGCCGTCGGGCCATCAATCGTAATCACAGGGCTGAGCAACGGGCTAGAAGCATTCAATGTAATAACTTTGTAAAGACCGAAAAATAAGTTGGAAACGTCTTGCTGACGCAACCCGGATCCATAATGCGCACGCTTGCCTGTCCAAAGGCCGCAAGAGAAAAACACATCGCCATGCGGTGATCATCGTAGGTGTCAATTGAAGCGTCGCGCCACTGCCCTGCTTCGATCGGAGTCACACGCAACCAATCTGGGCCGCTTTGCACTTGGGCCCCAAGTTTTTGCAACTCGGTTTGCATGGCGGCGATTCGGTCTGTTTCTTTGACACGCCAACTGCCGATATTGCGCAAGGTACACGGGCCATCGGCGAATAACGCCAACATCGCTGCAGTCATCGCCGCATCTGGAATCAAATTAAAGTCGGTATCAAAGGCTTTTAAGCGCTCGCCTTTCGCTAAGTCGACCCCCGACACCTCGATTGAGGCGACCTCGCGCCGTACGCGCGCGCCCATGGCCTGTACCGTCTCGGCAAACGCCACGTCTCCCTGAATACTGTCTTGCCCCACGCCCAACACGCGCAGTGGCCCAAAGCCCAAGGTCCCCATCGCTAAAAAATAAGAGGCTGACGAAGCATCGCCTTCAACAAAAATCTGACTGGGCGATCGATACGCCGCATCCGCTGGCACAATAAACTGCTGCCAGCCTACGCGCTCAACCYGCACCCCAAAACGCGCCATCAGGTTCAAGGTAATGTCGATATAAGGCTTTGAAATCAATTCGCCCAGCACCTCAATGACGAGTGGGCGACCCGAGCGCGCCACAGCCAAGGGTGCTGCCATCAACACCGCAGTCAAAAACTGACTCGATACCGACCCCTGCACGTGTACGCGCTCACTCAGTGCATCTGGGGGAGCAATCTGAAGCGGTGGATAACCCTCTTGACCCGCGTAGGTGACGTTCGCCCCCCAGTCGCGCAAGCCATCGACTAAATCCGCAATCGGGCGCTCGTGCATGCGCGGCACGCCCGAGAGCCCATAGTGCCCACCCATCAGCGCCAACACCGCCGTCAACGGGCGAATCGCCGTACCAGCGTTGCCCATAAACAAGTCGGCCTTGCCCACTACAAACCGCGACACACCTTGCACCGTGACTGACTCGGCAGCGTGACGTGTGACATGCACCCCGAGTTGCTGTAACGCGTTAAGCATCACCGTCGTATCGTCTGACTCTAACAAACCGTCAATACGCGTCGAACCCTGCGCCATGGCCGCCAAAAGCAGTACGCGGTTTGAAATACTTTTTGAGCCAGGCAACGCGACCTCGCCTCGAACGTATTTGACGCGCGGCAGATCAAGAAACGCAGCACCACTCACGATTGCTTACCTACCCAGTCGCGGCGAGCTTGCGAAGCCACCTCGAGCATGTCTTGCAGGTAGGCGTAATCGCCTGCGTTTAGGGCATGTTCGGCACGTTCAAGTACTTTTCGAAAGGTCGCGATCTCGGTTTGCATGGCCTGACGGTTCGCCTCAAAAATATCGCGCCACATTTCGGGTGACCCCTGCGCCACACGTGTGAAATCTCGAAAGCCAGACCCCGCAAGCTCAAGCTTAAGCGCAGCGTCGTCGCTTTGTGTCAGATGCTGCATATACAACGCCGCCACCCAATGCGGCAGATGACTAATCGCCGCCACCGCAGCATCGTGTTGTGCCGGGCCAAGCGTTACTAAATTTGCGCCACACGCCCGCCAAGCACCCTGCACACGCTCAATATCTTGAGGGTGATTTTCAACCAATGGCGTGAGTACGACGCGTTTGCCCTGATACAAGTTGGCATCGGCCGCTTGCGGCCCGGTTTCGTGCGAACCTGCCATCGGATGGCTAGGCACGAACTGGGCAAGGCAATCTTGTAAGCCCGCGCGGGCATCGTTGATGACGTTTTGCTTGGTGCTACCGCCGTCAGTAATCACAGCCGTAGGATTTAGCGTGGGCTTTAGCCCTGCAAAAATTGCAGCAAACGCCCCCACAGGGGCTGCGACAAAAATAAAATCTGCGCGCTGCGCGGCCTCTTCAAGGCTGACCGCTTCGTCAATCAAGCCTAAGCGCTCGGCCTCTTGCAAGGTTTGGGACCTGCGTCCGGCACCCAACACACGCCCCACGCAGCCTGCTTGGCGCAACGCTGCCGCAAAGGATCCGCCAATTAAACCCACACCGACAATCGCCAGCGTTGGAATATAGAGGGGGCTAGTTTGTGACACTGCGCTCACTCTGCGCCAGCCTGCATAACCGCCGCTAAAGCCTCGAGAAATTTTTGATTTTCGTGGGGCAACCCAATCGATACGCGCAGCCACTCAGGCAAGCCATCGCCCGCAACCGGACGCACAATCACGCCGCGCTTGAGCAATTCAAGATTCACAYGCGCCGCGTCACCCACTTTTACAAGTACAAAGTTGGCATARCTTGGCACAAACGTTAAACCGAGCTTGGCAAAACCTTGCTGCAACTGCGTCTTACCCTCACGATTGACGGTAAAACTTTTTGCCAAGAATTCGGTGTCTTGTAGCGCGGCAATGGCTGCGGCCTGGGCAAGCGAGTTCACGTTAAACGGTTGGCGCACGCGATTCATTAAATCAGTCAGTGCTGGTTGCGCGATGGCATAGCCAACACGCAAACCAGCCAAACCGTAGGCCTTAGAAAAACTGCGGGACACCAGCAAGTTAGCGTAACGTTTGACTAAGCCCACGCTGTCGACGCGCTGTTTGGGTTCAAGAAACTCGTTATAGGCCTCATCAAGCACAACCGTCACGCGCGTACCGTGGCGCTGCGCGACAGCCTCAAGAAACGCCTCAAGCTGCGCGTTAGGTAAATACGTRCCTGTTGGATTATTTGGATTTGCGATAAACACGACACGCGTCKTGCGATCAATCGCCTCAAGCATGGCAGGTAAGTCGTGACCAAAATCTTTGGCGGGCACGACCAGATGGCGCGCACCGCGCGCTTGCGTAGCCAGGCGATACACCACGAAGGCATGTTGGGCATACACGACCGAGCTGCCGGGCTCGAGCAGGGCCGAGGCCACGAGTTCAAGAATATCGTTTGACCCGTTACCGAGCGTGAGCCAATTTTGCGGCACCGACCAGCGCGCGGACAAGGCCTGCTTTAACTCAAAACCGGCCGGATCAGGGTAGCGCCCTAAGTGCGCCGTGGCAGCCACGATCGCCAGGCGTGCCGACTCTGGCATCCCAAGGGGATTTTCGTTTGAAGCAAGCTTGACGATCTGTGCGGGGTCAAGCCCGAATTCGCGCGCGAGCTCTTCAATCGGTTTTCCAGCCTGATAGGGCGCGATCGCCGCGACGTGCGAGGGAGCAATCAAAATCGAGTCTTTAGACGACATAAAGGTGACACCAACAGGGATCAAAAAAAGAAAAACTATTGTGCAGGATAAGAGCCCAATAATTTATAAAAGGCACAATCCTGMTCTAGCGTCGCTAACGCTTTTTTAACCGGYGCATCTTCGCAGTGCCCCTCAAGATCAACATAAAAATAGTATTCCCACTGACCGGTGCGGGCAGGCCGCGACTCAAAACGCGTCATGGAGACACCGTTAGCCGACAAAGGTTCTAGCATTTGATAGACCGCACCAGCTCGATTTGCAACCGCAAGAATCAAGCTAGTTTTATCGCGCCCGCTAGGCAAGATCGCCAGCTGACCAATCGCCAAAAAGCGTGTGCGGTTTTGCGAGTCGTCTTGAATACCTGCTGCCAGCACTTGCAAGCCCCAGGCTCGCGCTGCAATATCGCTTGCGATCGCAGCGATCGATGCGTCGAGCGACGACAGGCGAGCGGCCTCAGAGTTACTCGAGACCGGTTCGCACTTGATGCCGGGGTGCTCACGGTTTAACCAGTTTTGACACTGTGCTAACGCCTGAGGGTGCGCCATGATCTTGTTGATGCCTGTCATGTCACCATTTTTAGTCARCAAGCAATGACGAATCAACAACGAGCGTTCGCCCAAGATACGTAACGACGAACCCAACAATAAATCAAGCGTGCGATTGACAGCCCCTTCAGTTGAGTTTTCAACGGGCACCATACCAACCTGTGCTGCACCCGCCTCAACCGCGCGAAACACCTCGTCAAACGAAGCACAGGGCATCCCCGTAACCGAATGCCCAAAGTGCTCAAGGGCGGCTTGTTCAGAAAATGAACCTGCAGGCCCCAAAAATGCGACCGTCAAGGCTTGTTCAAGACCGCGACACGCTGAAATGATCTCAGTCCAGACAGCAGACACGGCCTCTGGGGGCAAAGGCCCCCGATTGAGCGTTTGCAACTGGCGAATGACCTGCGCCTCGCGCTCGGGGCGCAGCACCGGGCCTTGCGCATTGAACGCATGCTTGAGCTCACCGACCTCTTGGGCCGTGCGCGCGCGTTGATTAAACAAATCAAGAATCTCGGCGTCGATTTGATCAATACGCTGGCGTAACGGCAATAACTTAGCTTGAAATGACTCATCCATGCGCGTTCTCAAAGTCCTTAAGATAGTCAATCAGTGTCAGCACACCTTGAAGCGGCATCGCGTTATAAATCGAAGCACGCATGCCACCTACGAGTTTATGCCCTCTTAACTGCATCAAACCACGCGCCTGCGCGCCTTGCAAGAAGTCTGTGTCAAGTGCGGCTTCGGGCAAAAAAAACGGCACGTTCATGCGCGAACGAACAGAACGCTGGACGGGCAACCGATAAAACTCGCTCTGCTCAAAAAAACCATACAAAGCTTGCGCTTTAGCGATATTGAGTTGTTCGATTTGCGCCAAGCCGCCCTGCTGTTTCAGCCACTTAAAAACCAAGCCCGCCATATAAATGGCGTAGGTTGGCGGCGTGTTGAACATTGACTGTTGCGCCGCGACCTTGGCGTAATCGAATGCCGAAGGACAAATCGGCAAAGCGTGACCAATCAAATCACGCCGTACAATCACAATCGTCAGCCCTGCTGGGCCCGCATTTTTTTGTGCACCGGCGAAAATCATGCCGGTTTGCTCAACTGAAAACGGACGCGACAAAAAATGCGACGAGGCATCAACCACCAAAGGCACCTCAGGCGCCCCTAAGCTCGCCATCGAAGGCCAAGCTATGGTTTCGACTCCTCCAATGGTTTCGTTGCTACACAGATGCAAATAGGCCGCGTCTTTGCGCACCCGCCAGGTCTCGGGGTCAGGTACCCAGGTAAAAGCCTGCTGTTGCACGCCCTCAATCAGCGCCGGTGCCGCACTGCTGGCCGCGATCTGTGCATCGCCATAGCGCAAACATTCTTGCTGCGCCTTAGCAGACCAAACGCCCGTTAACACAAAATCAGCTTTAGGCTGCGCGACCCGACCCAGCAAATTCAAAGGAATAATCGCGTTTTCGGCCGTGGCGCCGCCTTGCATAAACAATACCGCATAATCCTCAGAAATCGCCAGCAACTCACGAAGATCGGCCTCAGCTTCGCTGCAAATCTGCAGAAACTCTCGCCCGCGATGACTCATTTCCATCACCGACATGCCGCTACCGTGCCAGTCAAGCATTTCTGAAGCAGCTTGCTGCAAGACCACCTCAGGCATTACCGAGGGGCCTGCCGCAAAATTCCAAGGGCGTGCCATAGGTTTAAGGCTCCGAACCAGCCTCACCAGGGGTGTCTGGTGCACTCGCGTCGGGTGTTGCACCCTCGTTTGAAGGATCATCACCCTCGTCATCGACATCACTTTCAACCACGCGACGCACGCCAGACAACATGCTGCCATCGTCAACGCTAATTAAAGTCACACCCTGAGTTGCGCGGCCCATTTCACGGATGCCCGAAACGGGTGTGCGCACCAAAACGCCGCCCGTTGTGATCAGCATGATCTGGTCAGTGGCATTGGCCAAGACCGCCCCCACCACCTTGCCATTGCGTACAGACGTCGAAATCGCAATCATGCCTTTGGTGCCACGGCCATGACGCGTGTATTCACCAATGGGGGTCCGCTTACCGAAGCCATTTTGCGTGGCCGTGAGCACCGTTTGCGTTTCGTCGCCGGCGACCAACATGGCAATAACGGCTTGACCCTCTTCAAGCTGCATACCGCGCACACCACGGGCGTTGCGCCCCATCGGACGCACATCGTTTTCGTCAAAGCGTACCGCCTTGCCCGAATCAGCGAACAGCATGACATCGTGCTTGCCATCAGTCAGCTCAGCCCCGATCAAGAAATCGCCCTCGTCAAGATCGACGGCAATAATGCCGGCCTTGCGTGGATTTGAGAAATCAGACAGCAAGGTCTTTTTAACCGTACCACGCGAGGTTGCCATAAAGATGGTTTGATCATCGCTAAAGGCCTTAATCGGCAAGATGACTGTGATTTTTTCACCATCCAAGAGCGGAAACATATTAACGATGGGGCGCCCGCGCGAGGTTGACGTGCCTTGCGGAACTTCCCAGACCTTAAGCCAATAGAGACGACCACGGTCAGAAAAACACAACAAGAAGTCGTGCGTGTTCGCCGTGAAGAGCTGATCAATCCAGTCGTTTTCTTTGGTGGCCGCAGCCCGCTTGCCACGACCGCCGCGGCGTTGCGCGCGGTATTCAGACAAGGGCTGGCTTTTAATATAGCCACTGTTAGACAGAGTCACCACCATATCCACGGGCGTGATCAAGTCTTCGGTATCAAGATCGGTTGCATTGAGCTCAACATCCGATCGGCGTGAATCTTTGGCATTAATCGAAAATTCGGTCTTAATGGCCTGCAACTCGTCACTGATAATGATCGTGATACGCTCAGGACGCGCCAAGATGTCGAGCAAGTCAGAGATCGTATCCATCACGCCCTTGTACTCGCTGACGATCTTGTCTTGCTCAAGGCCGGTCAAGCGTTGCAGACGCATGTTCAAAATTTCTTGCGCTTGCGTTTCGCTTAAACGGTATTGACCATCGGCTTGCAAACCAAACGTCTCGGGCAAATTATCTGGCCGATAGGCCGCACGCCCGCCTACCGCTTCAGAGTCTGCACGCGATAACATTTCGCGCACCAAAGACGAGTCCCAAGATTGATCCATCAAATCCTGACGCGCGACGGGTGGCGTTGGTGCAGCCTTAATAATACGGATGAACTCATCAATATTCGCGAGTGCCACGGCCAGGCCCTCGAGCACGTGCCCACGCTCGCGCGCTTTGCGCAACTGAAACACAGTGCGACGCGTGACCACTTCGCGACGGTGCGATAAGAAGTACTCGACCATCTGCTTTAAATTCAGCAGTCGAGGCTGACCATCCACCAAGGCCACCAGATTCATACCAAAGGTATCTTGCAGCTGAGTGTGCTTGTAGAGATTGTTTAGCACCACCTCAGGCACTTCACCGCGCTTAAGCTCGATTACCAGACGCATGCCGTCTTTATCGGATTCGTCGCGGATATCTGAGATGCCTTCGATTTTCTTTTCGTTGACGAGCTCGGCGATACGCTCTTGCAAGGTCTTTTTATTGACCTGGTAAGGCAAGGCATCGACCACAATCGACTGGCGATTGGTCGCAAAATCTTCGAAGTGTGTTTTAGCGCGCATGATCACACGCCCGCGGCCCGTGCGATACCCTTCGCGCACGCCAACGATGCCGTAAATAATGCCACCCGTCGGAAAATCAGGCGCCGGGATCAGTTCAATCAGTTCGTCGATTGTGCATTCAGGATTACGTAAACAATATAAGCAGCCATCGACAACCTCAGCCAGGTTGTGCGGGGGGATATTGGTGGCCATCCCCACCGCAATGCCCGAACTGCCGTTCACTAATAAGTTAGGTAAGCGCGAGGGCAAAAGCAAAGGCTCGTTTTCGCTGCCGTCATAGTTAGGGCCAAAATCAACGGTTTCTTGATCGATATCAGCCAACAACTCATGCGCAATTTTGGACAGACGGATTTCGGTGTAACGCATCGCCGCTGCGTTGTCGCCGTCAATCGAGCCAAAGTTACCCTGACCATCGACCAACATATAGCGCAGAGAAAAGTCTTGCGCCATACGCACGATGGTGTCGTACACCGCCTGGTCGCCATGCGGATGGTACTTACCGATTACGTCACCAACAATACGGGCCGACTTTTTATAAGCGCGGTTCCAGTCATTGTTGAGTTCGTGCATCGCAAACAAAACACGACGGTGCACAGGCTTCAGACCATCACGGACATCCGGGAGGGCGCGCCCCACGATCACGCTCATTGCGTAATCTAGATAACTGCGGCGCATTTCTTCTTCCAGTGAGATCGGAAGTGTTTCCTTGGCGAAGGAATCCATAAGCTGACGGTGGATAAACAGGGAGGGTAAAACCCGAAATCGGGGCGTAAATAAAAGCCAAAACTAACCCTGCATTCTACACCGCCCGCCTCTTATATGAGCGTTTCAAGACAAGAACAGCTTTAAAGTACGTCTCTATCGCAAGGCTCTGTTTTCTCTTTGAGTTGATTCAAGCGCAACCCAGCAGGCAGGTACCTCGTTACGGACTTTTACTTGCAACTTAAGGCCAGAAAACAAGGCCAGAAAACAGGGTTAGAAACCGGGAGTTTTGACGAAAAAACCACGATTGTTGCCAAAAACCAACAAGAAACCACACGGAACCGTAGAAATCCGACTATGAAAGCCTTTCGAATTCAAGAAGTCCCACAAAAGTTCAACAAATAGCTTAAGATTCAACACAGCACGCAGAAGTTTAGATCAGGGATGTTTTTTTTGCAGGACGAGCATCGATTTCACTGAACTAAAATTTTGATGTATTTATTTGCGGCGGGGGTTCGCTGCGAGTCACTTATCCAGCAACAAGCTTATCGAGGAAAATTATGAACAAGACCTCCAAAATCGCTCTGGCACTTGCCTTTGCAGCTATCACCGCCTCAGGCGTTGCCTCCGCACAAGCGGTTGACAACTGGCGTAATAACACCAACGAACTAACTTGGAAAAACGGCACCAATGAACTTTGCTGGCAGAATAACTTCTGGACCCCAGCAACTGCTTCTGTTGATTGCGGTAAGCCAAAAGCCAATCCAATGGCAGACAAAGTTTCGATTAAAGCCGAAGCTCTGTTTGACTTTGACAAGGCTATCGTCAAGCCTGAAGGCAGAAAATTGCTTGACCAGGTTGTTGCTCAGCAAAAAGCTATTAAACTTGAAACCATCATTGCTATCGGTCACACTGACTCGATCGGCTCAGATGCATACAACCAAGGCTTGTCAGAGCGCCGCGCCGCTGCTGTCAAAGCGTACTTGGTTACCAAAGGTATCGATGCAAACCGCATCACCGCCTCTGGCAAAGGTAAATCACAACCGATTGCTGACAACAAAACAGCAGCTGGTCGTTCCAAGAACCGCCGCGTAGACGTCGAAATCATTGGTAGCAAGGGTTAATCCCACTACCTTTGGCTGAGTACCACCGCCTCGCGCGGTGTGCTTTGACTGAAAAGGCCTCGCTTGCGGGGTCTTTTTTTATTTGGCCTTCTTATACGATTCGCGCGTAACAAGCCCTTCTTCGGAGTGCGCAGCGTGTCAAGTTCGGAAGGGCTTTACTCACACTAAACGCGCTATTGTGCGACCATCAAGTCTTCACTCAACGAGCATTTACCCAACTCGCAGGGCATGAAAGTTTACGGATCAAAACCATGACGACCCACACTCCTCCTCCAGGCAATGTCGATCAAGCTGAGCTCGACAAATTTAGCGCGCTGGCTTCGCGTTGGTGGGATCCAAATAGCGAGTTCAAACCGCTCCATGCCATCAACCCCTTAAGGTTGAACTGGATTAAAGAGTTGGTAGGTGGCCTGCAGGGCAAAAAAATACTCGATGTTGGTTGCGGTGGTGGGATCTTGGCCGAAAGTATGGCTTTGGCTGGTGCTGAGGTCACAGGTATTGATCTGGCCGACAAATCACTAAAAGTGGCGCGGCTGCATGGCCTAGAGTCAGGCGTACCTGTCACGTATCGCAGTATTAGCGCCGAAGACATGGCCGTTGAGCAACCTGCTCAATTTGATATTGTCACTTGCATGGAGATGCTCGAGCACGTGCCTGACCCGGGCTCGATTGTGCAGGCTTGCTCAACACTGGTCAAGCCTGGTGGCTGGGTATTTTTTACAACACTTAACCGCAATCCTAAATCGTTTTTGTTTGCGATTGTGGGCGCTGAATATATCTTGCGCCTGTTGCCGCGCGGCACACATAGCTGGCGCAGTTTCATACGACCCAGCGAACTAGCGGCTTCGGCGCGAGCCGCCGGGCTCACCACACAGCAACTCATGGGCATGGGTTACAACCCCTTTACCGAGCACTATTCACTTAACCATGACACCAGCGTCAATTATCTGATGGCCACCAAAAAATGACTGCACTGATTTTGTTTGATTTTGACGGCACTTTGGCTGACACTGCCTCCGATCTAGCGGCTGCGGCCAATCGTCAGCGCATACGAGTCGGTCTTGAGCCCTTACCGCTTGAGGTACTACGCCCCTACTCTTCTGCGGGTGCACGCGGGCTGTTGCGCTGCGCGTTGAATTTGACTCCTGCTGACGAGGCGTATGAGGCGCATCGCGTGCAGTTTTTAAAAGACTACGAAGTCGCCATGATGGTTGACACCTGTTTGTTTGAGGGTGTGACCGAGCTACTAGCGCAGATTAAAAATGAGGGGATGACTTGGGGGATTGTGACTAATAAGGCCACCTATTTAGCCACACCGCTTGTGGCTGCCTTAGGATTAGCGCAAGATTGCGCGGTGCTAGTTTGCGGTGATACAACTGCGCATACTAAGCCCCACCCTCTTCCACTGTTGCATGCCGCGCAGCAAGCTGGCTTTGGTGTCGAGCGCTGCCTGTATGTAGGCGACGATCTGCGGGATATTCAGGCCGCACAGGCGGCCGGCATGCCTTCGATTGCTGCGGCCTATGGCTATTGCGGGCGTGAACATCCACCTGAAACTTGGCAAGCTGATCATTGCGTGTACTCGGCCAAAGACATGTGGCCTGCGATTAAGCAATTGATAGGTTAGTTTGGTAGATAAAAAATGATCTTAAGCAAGAAGATTTACAACAAATAACAATCGCTGCACTCTTTTACATATTTGTTGTCTAAATGTGACTATTGTTCGTCTACAATCGTGTTACTGGGGCCGATCCGGATTCGACGTGGGTCGCGAAACAGTGCAGGGCATGCCGAGCCCCAGTTCGCTCGTAAATCCACTGGAAACACTATAAACGCCAACGACGAGCGTTTCGCTCTGGCCGCTTAAGCGGTAGAGCCGCTGCACTGATTTGTCTTTGGGTCAGGTAGAGAAATCTACAGCAGCGTCATTTACAAAGAATCGGCGGTTGGCGGGTCACTCGTCAACTTCTTAAATCCAAGTGAATCGCCAAGGTCCGGCCTGTCGTTTGGCAAAGTCCAAGGTTAAATTCAAAATGAAACGACTACGCATGTAGAACTGCCTGCAGAGGGCTCGCGGACGGGGGTTCAATTCCCCCCGGCTCCACCAGTACCGCACATACCAACCCTTCGGGGTTGGTATTTTTTTGTGTACACGTTTGGGTTCATGCGGGTCTGTGGGGAGTGTTGCGGACTGCGGAGACGGGGGTTCGGGGCGGTAAAAGAGAGGGTTTTGTCTCTGAGGGCGGATAGTCTCTGTGAGTCTGTACCAGTGATATGGGTCGAAGTCCGCGAGTGGTTTTTGACAAGCCCTTTAAAATCAGCGGGTTACTTGCGGACTAATCGAGCGAGTTTTTCTGTGGCATTGGGTAGCAAAGGAGACTGCATGCGGAGGTATGGCGTCTAGTGTGACACGCAGCGGCACCCGTAAGGACAAGGCGAATGTCGGCGTGCAACCGTTACAATGACATCGCCAGATAGCGAACCGGATTACTTAGTCATGACACTACAAGCATTCATCGAGCTGCAGGCAATCAAAATAGATACAAAGATTGGGAACTATGCACCGGGCTCGGCACACCCCGAGGAACACCTACTAAGCCTAGTACTCAGCATAGATCCAAAACTTGTTCTGATCGAAGAAGACTCGATGCAAAATGTATTCGACTACGATCTTCTCTTACTTGAAATTCAACGACTTGCAGCAGATAAACATTACGAAACGCAGGAGCGACTCATCACACGTATAGTCAAAGCATGTGCCGCATATGCAGAAATCATATCGCTAGAAATTATTCTAAGAAAACAACCGGTTCTAAACGACTCTGGGTCTCTTGGGGTGCGACTATGCATGGACCGAGCGGCGCTAAATCACGTTTAGCAAGCTAAATTAACATAACTCTCATCTAGGATAAACGCAGTGAACAAGCAACTAAAAGATCTAGACCAGCTAGGAAATGTTTGCGTTGGTATATTCCACAGAATTGCCCTTTTCGGCATTGGGGCTGCCACAATGTGGGCAGCTGGGTGGACGTTTTTTGAACTTTTTCAAAAACATCATGCCTCAATTCAAGATCTTTTGCTGTTGTTTATCTATTTAGAAATCGGCGCGATGGTTGGTATTTATTTCAAGACAAACCACATGCCCGTTAGATTCTTGTTGTACATCGCCATCACTGCACTCACCCGACACATGGTTGATATCATGAGCCACGTTCCTATCAATATTAACGAGATGCTAGCGGTCGGCGCCACAACCCTAGCGATAGCAGTCGCTATTTTTATCATCCGCTATACAAGCACAAAGTTTTCTAGCAATAATCAGAACGATATTGGCTGACTATTTTTTGACTCATATTAGGTGGTGCCGCATATTGCTTACCCTGATCTTAATAATACAAATTGAGAGAATTGCTATGCCATACCTTCAAGAAGAGCCCCGGGCCACCATCTGAAAGTGAAAAACCCCCTGCGTTCGCGCTGGGATTTTTACGGTTGCACGCTGGCGTTTATAAATTCTGGATCAAGGCGTGTTGTGTGTTTACTCAAACGCCATCGTCGCAGAGTAGCCATTCAGCCCCCTCAGTGCCTCGTTATTGTCTGAATCTCCTAGTCGCTGGACGCCTATACAGGCTGACAAACAGCTTAGTCCAAGTCTTTTTTTTCATCCAGTTAATTATCAACTTGGGAATTAGATCGCCAGCGTTGTTACCCAATCGCTGTAAGGCGTCTGTTTTCTAGCAAAAAGATCAAAGGCGGCGTGCCAAAGCCACAGCAACCTTCGAACCAAAACTAACTGTCCAACACCACATATGTATAAATCGATTAGATAAATCGCCTCCTAAAGCGGCTGCCTGATCTCGGTGATGCTGCTCGTCTGCTTGGCAGCGCAGCAGTACCGGAAGCAGTCCCTCCGGACCACCTAAGTTCATAAGATAATCAACCTGCTGTTGATAGTGTTTGTCGACAAATGTCTCAACAGTGGCGATTGTTTTGTACATGGCTCGACGCCCGAAAAGTGCAGGCAGTGCGCCCGTCAACAACCCCGCTAATCGCCAAGGCCCTAAAAGTAAACTTTGACGATCCGGTGGCAACCACTGCTCGATCAGCGCTAGGTGTTCAGCTTCGGTTTTTCTATGCGACTGTGCAAAGGCAAGCATCTCAGTATCGCCTCTTATTTTAGCGATAGCCACAATTCCGTCGTATATGCTGACCGCGCCGGTCTCTCCGGCRTGGTCTGATCGCAATTCGCGCTCGAAAAAAACTGATAACTTCGGCACCGTGTTTCACTCACTTGCTTAACTCTTTAACCCTTGCGTCTCTTTGTTCATCCGTCATTTCGTCGCAACGACTGCTTCGATCAGGACTGCGCAGCCAATCTTGTGTTCCGGCTCTGGGCCCATAGATGCGAGTAGATTGCTTAAATACAGCCCATGTGATGAATGCCATGCTGATCACCGCGATATGCCCGAGCATGTTGTATGGGATAGAAAGTGGATCTCCTATATAAAGCCCGAAAGCTAAACACCAAAAACAGAACAACAGAATGCTGGCGATGTAACGAACATATACAGGTGCGTGCCGCAGAGGGTTGAGATTTGGATCCAGGAGCCGGCGCGCATTTTGGAACAAAAAATAAAAAAACTTCAAGATACCGAACATACGTATGCCTCCAATGTCTGCATTTCTTATCGCTTTCAAACCGTCATAATCAAGTTACGCTCAGTGTAACTCTACAAAAAGCATAACATTCGCGACCATACGAAAGATTAACATTCATAAAATTCGCAGAAGTTTTTTATCATTCATGCTCATTAAGTTTAACTTGTGGCAGATGTTGATTCCGACTAAGGCTTTAGCCTACATCGCGCACAACCCATTGACACATCTTGTCGCTGTTAATATTCTTGACACTGAGCCTTGAATGCGTCCGTTGTCGGGTACCCCAACTGCGYAGGGTGAATCGCTACCAATTTTCTAGACACTTGCTAGCTTCTGGTTGAACTGCATTTCGTATTTTACCGGTGACAGCCCGTCGTTATGGCTGTGCCGACGTACCGGGTTATAAAACATCTCGATGTAATCAAAAATATCCTGCCTTGATCAGAGTGCACCATGACAAGCTCGCTAGGTTTGCACCGCCAGATCGCCATGAGCAGCGCACTCAAAAGTGAATTCAGATCCTACTAAAGGAGAAAATTATTGATGTATGAACTGATCATTAGAAACGCAAATTTAGCCGATGGCATGGGAAACCCACTGGTTAAAGCCGATGTTGCTATCGAAGATGGACGTATCGTAAAAATCGGAAATATCGCCGGATCGTCTAAAAACGAAGTCGATGCAATGGGACTGGTTCTTGCACCCGGTATTATTGATGTACATACTCATTATGATGCGCAACTCACCTGGGACTCAACTGCTTCGCCTTCGCCGGCGCTCGGCGTGACCACGGTGGTCATTGGCAACTGTGGCTTTGGCATTGCCCCGGCAACACCAGACACGCGAGACCTTATCCTTGCGAATCTGTCTGAGGTAGAAGCTATGTCACTCGAGTCGCTTAAAGCCGGCGTTACTTGGGATTTTGAGAGTTTCCCAGAGTTTCTTGAGATGCTGCGCCGCAAGGGCGCATACCCGAATGTGGCGTGTTTCGCTTCGCACTCGGCGATGCGAACAGTCGTCATGAAAGAGGCAGGATCGCAACGAGCAGCAACGCCAGCAGAGCTAGAAAAAATGACCACTATGTTTCGAGAAGCCATGCAGGCCGGTGCAATGGGTCTTGGCTCGTCGACCTTTGAAAATCACAACGGCCATGGTGGTATTCCAGTCCCGTCCAGGCTCGCCGATGACGATGAATTTCGTGCCTTTGCGAAAGTCATGAGTGAGTTTAATCATGGCCTCACCGTCATTACCTGTGGCGATCGAACTTCGATTGAATTTCTAGAAGAACTTTCAAATATCAGTCGTCGGCCGGCAGTCTTTGCACCGTTGCTTCATTACAGCAATCAGCCAGACCGAGCAAAAAACCTGATGCATCGTTGCCAAGCGGCCCGCGCTCGCGGCGCCTTAGTCTATGCCCAAGCGTCATGTCAACCGCTAAGCATGGACTTCACGCTAGAAAAGGCCTACCCGTTGATGACGGTACAACCTTGGTCAGAACTCAAACACGGTGATCATGATGCCATGATGGCATCGTTTTCTGATCCTGAGTTTGCCCGGCGCATGCGCGATGCGCTGTCGACTCCGGATGGTGGCCGTATCTTTAACGGCAACTGGGAACGCGTCGAGGTCACAATGACCGCGCTGGATAAAAACCAGAGCCTGGTAGGAAAAAACATAGCGGCTATTGCTAAAGCGCGTGATGCTGATCCTGTAGACGTCTTCCTGGGATTAGGGGTTGAGGAGAATTTGCAAACTACCTTCACCGCCAAGCTTCTTAATGTTGAAGAAGAAAGGGTCTGGGAATTACTGCAAGATCCGGGCAACATGGTTAGCCTTTCAGATGGAGGCGCGCACCTGACTTTTTTCTGTGATGCCGGTTTTGGAATGTACTTTTTGGGCCACTGGGTTCGTGAGCTTGATAAGCTAGACCTTGCATCTGCAATCAAAAAACTGACTAGTGACGTCGCAGATATCTATGGCTTGATCGATCGTGGTCGTCTCGTCGAAGGTGCCTACGCTGACATGATTTTGTTTGATCCAAAGCAGATTGGGATATCCAACACGCAGCGGCTGAACGATTTACCCAGCGGCGCGACTCGCCTTGTTCGATCAGCACCAGGGCTACGTACGGTTTGGGTCAATGGCGTGAGCGTCTACCATGACGGTGGCTACACTACGGTTAAACCGCCCGGTCAGGTATTAACTAAATTTTCTGCAACACGACCACAGGTCGCAATGGATCACTAAGATAAAGTGCTGTTTTTATCTAGCAATTCATGGGATGTGTCAGGTGCCACTTGGTTTGGCTTCACCACGCATTGGGTCAATCGTCAAGGCTTGCCATTCGAAGACTTATCCCCGCAGTCGCATTTTTCGGGCTCAGATCTCAATTCAGTGTTGGCTTCGCTTGGTTAGGCTTGGCAAGCAGTCAATCAAGCGTGAGTTTTGCGCGCTCAGGCTCGATTTGCTGACGCCGGACCGGCGTCGACAGCTAAGGGTTAAAACTAATTGATGTTTGATCAAATATTTACGACACTATCCTTAGAAGTTCTCTAAAAAAAGACAACAAAGCGACATCGGATCGGCCGAGCCAGTGTCGCTTTGCGCTTGTTAGTGATTTTTAATACTTGATTTATCTGAACATGAGGGTGTGCCGATGAAGGCTCTACTTGCTCTTTCGCAGGCAATTGATCGGGTAACCGATTTTTTTGCGGTCTTTGCTCAATGGGCTGTACTTGCTGCTTGCCTCATTAGTGCAAGTAATGCTGTGGTGCGGTATACCGCTGACTACAGCTCGAATGCCTTTCTAGAAGTTCAGTGGTACCTCTTTTCTGCCTGTGTGATGTTAGGTGCGGCGCAAGTCCTTCGTGTCAATGAGCATGTGAGGGTAGATGTTTTGTATGGACGCTACTCAGGTCGCACTCAAGCGCTCTTTGACTTGTTTGGATTGACGCTCTTTTTACTGCCTGTGATGATCGTAATGATTTATTACTCTTCGCCGCTTTTTTGGAAAATGTTTTTAAGTGGAGAAATGTCGAGTAACGCTGGTGGCCTCATCCGATGGCCAGCAATGTTGATGTTACCGCTTGGCTTCGTTTTGGTATTGCTTCAGGGGTTTTCTGAAATTATCAAACGCTTCGCGTGGTTGAACGATCGCTATGACGGTGAATTTCATTACGAAAGGCCACTGCAATGACAATGGAAACTTTTGCACCTCTGATGTTCGGGGCCCTAATCTTTACGTTGGTTTTAGGCTTTCCTGTTGCGTTCTCCCTCTCGGCGCTTGGCTTGGCCTGTGGGTTCTTTGCAGTTTACATGCAGTGGTTTCCGGCCGCTTTCATGTCGGCCTTGCCTTTAAATGTCTTTGGCATTTTGTCCAATGACTTATTGTTGGCGATCCCCTTCTTTACCTTCATGGGAACAATCTTAGAGAAATGCGGTTTAGCCGAAGACATGCTGGATTCGATGGGRCAATTGTTCGGATCGGTGCGTGGTGGTCTGGGATATTCGGTCATTATTGTTGGGTTTATTCTTGGTGCGATCACCGGAACCGTGGCGGGTCAAGTGATTGCCATGGCAATGATTTCATTGCCCGTCATGATGCGCTGGGGTTACAACGTGCGTTACGCGACTGGCGTACTGGCAGCCTCAGGAACGATCACACAGTTGGTGCCGCCCTCGCTGGTGTTGATTGTCTTGGCCGACCAACTGGGGCAGTCAGTAGGTGATATGTATAAGGGCGCCTGGGGTCCCTCGATACTTCAAGTTCTTCTTTTTGCCCTCTACACCTTCATACTTTCGCGCTTTAGGCCAGAGCATGTACCAGGCTTACCCAAAGAGGCGCGTACGCTTCATGGTTGGGCTTTGTGGGGCAAGTGTCTGCGCGGCATCGTTCCCTCAGCTGTTTTGATTTTTACTGTGTTGGGTAGCATGGGCGGGCTACCTGGCTTGAACACTGCAATTGCTACACCGACCGAAGCCGGTGCAATGGGTGCGGTCGGTTCGTTAATTCTGGCTGCTTTTCACAAAAGACTGAATTGGTCTTTGATGCGAGAGGCGATGCTTGGAACCATGCGCTTGACGGCAATGGTTGTTTTCATTCTGATTGGTTCGCGTGTATTTTCTTTGGTGTTTCAGGGTGTCGATGGGGGGAAATGGGTCGAACATCTTCTGTCTAATTTGCCCGGTGGCCAGATAGGCTTTTTATTCGTTGTTAATATTTTTATATTCTTCTTGGCTTTTTTCTTAGACTTTTTTGAGATCGCTTTTATTATCTTACCCCTGTTAGGCCCGGTGGCAGCAAAAATGGGTATCAACGGCATCTGGTTTGGTGTCTTACTCTGCGTCAATATGCAAACGAGCTTTATGCATCCGCCTTTTGGCTTTGCACTGTTCTATCTGAGAGGGATTGCGGATACGCTCTACAAAAATAAAGCGTTACCGCGCAAGATTGAATCTACTGATATTTATCTTGGTGCGATTCCGTGGGTCATTATGCAACTTATCTTGGTGGTGATTGTAATATTTGTTCCACAAACCGTAACTATATTTCTAGATAAAGAGGTGACGTTAGATATTAGTCAGGCCGAGCAGCAGCTTGAACAATTGGGTAGAGAGCGGAGCGAGAAGCCTCCAGCAACAATGAATTGAAAAAAATCGTGCAAGAGAAAAACTCTTGCACGATTTTTATAGTACGGTGCAGAGACGCAATCTTTTACAATGAGATCGCCCCGGGGTTTATGCTTTTAAAGTTTTGCTGCTTGCATGTAATCATCAAACGCAGCCTCAGCAAAGCGGAACCACAGATTGCCATTGCGTCGAAACTCAGAATAGTCAGCATACATTTTCTTCCATGCTGGATTTTTATCTGATAATTCGTTATATAAGGTCATCGACTCTTTGAACGCGAGGTCCATAACGTCTTTTGGGAATTTAAATAATTTTGCACCGCCAGCAACTAAGCGCTTCAATGCGGCAGGGTTCAATGCATCATACTTGGCCAACATATTTTGCTGAGCCATACTGGCAGCACACGCCACAATGGCTTTGTACTCGGGCGTCAGCGCATCATAGGCTTTTTGATTTACAAATAAATCAGTGTTCGGGCCGCCCTCCCACCAACCTGGATACGCGTAAAACGGCGCGACTTTATTGAACCCAAGTTTTTCATCGTCGTAAGGGCCGACCCACTCGGCCGCGTCGATCGTGCCTTTTTCTAGAGCCTGATAAATTTCACCGCCTGGGATGTTCTGCGCGACACCGCCCATGCGTTCAACCACTTTTCCAGCAAAGCCTCCGACACGAAATTTTAAGCCTTTAAAATCAGCTACAGATTTAATTTCTTTACGAAACCATCCGCCCATCTGAGCCCCCGTGCAACCCATCGGAAAATTAACGATGTTATACGGGGCATAAAATTCACGGAGTAGCTTCATTCCGTTGCCTTCATACATCCAGGCGTTCATCAGACGCGTATTCAATCCAAACGGAATTGCGGTGCCCATCGCAAAGGTATCGTCCTTACCAAAAAAGTAATAGGCGGCGGTACTTGCACATTCAATCGTTTGATTTTGAACGGCATCCACAACACCGAAGGCAGGCACAAGTTCGCCCGGAGCGTGGCATGAAACCACAAATTTTCCACCGGTCATGTCGCTGACATGCTTGGCAAACACCTCGGAAGCGCCGTATAGCGTATCAAGAGACTTAGGAAAACTTGATGACAAGCGCCAACGCACGTTTGCTTGTGCATGGACAATGGCGGGCGTACTGATAGAAGCAATGACGCCAGCCAAGCCTGCGCCCTTGATAACTGAACGACGATCCATGTTTTTCTCCAAACTTAATTGTTTTTAATGACGAGTTATTTGGACTACAGTGAGCAACCCGAGGCGATCTAAAAGCCCTAACGCCTAGGATACGTACAGTATGGAGGCAAACGAATCAGATGGATACTTAAAAATAGTGGGGATTACCCCAGTCAAGGGGTGTTTTTAGTCTAAATGTCGCAGCACAAGAGCTTGGCGAGCGACTAGTCCGACGGGAGCCGGGCGTTTTTGATGATCTTGGTCCTGTTAAGCCGTTTTTTTTAAGTTTTTAGCCGCATCCCGCGCTCTCAAGATACTAAACAGATCTAGCAAAAAATAAACGGCTCAGCTTGCTTCTCGAATCAGGCTATAACGGTAGTCCGCATCAAAATCTAGAAGGGGGAGACAATGATGTTTCTTAAGAAGCGTGGCATGTGCAGATCGCTCACCTGCATCGTATTGGCGGCATCTGTCTTAAGCATTAGCCTACCGGTCTTTGCACAAAAAGCGCCGGCGTATCCGGTTCAGACTATCTCTCTGATAGTCGCTTTTAGTGCTGGAGGGGCTGCAGATATTGTGGCGCGTTCGATTACCCCTAAATTATCAGCGTTACTCAATACGAGCGTCGTAGTTGAGAATAAGCCAGGGGCAAATGGCAATATTGCAGCCAGTTACGTGGCTAAGGCACCTGCGGATGGATATACGCTCTTAATGGGATTCCCCGGACTAGCCAGCAATCCGAGCCTTTACAAAAAGATGACTTACGATCCCGCTAAAGATCTGGCGCCTATCAAAATGTTGGCAAATGCCCCAGTTCTATTAGTTGTTGCACCAAATTTGCCGGTCAGTACAGTCGCCGATTTAATTGCCTTGGCAAAAGGGCGTGATAAACAACTTAATTTTGGTTCTGGCGGACAAGGCGCCTCGGGGCATATGGCTGGCGAACTCTTTAAGATGCTGACGGGCATTCAGATGCAGCATGTGCCCTATAAGGGCGGGGCTCCAGCGCTAAATGATTTGATGGGCGGTCAGATTGACTTAATCTTTGACAGCGTGCCGAGTTCGGCACCGCTCGTACAGGGTAAAAAGATCAAAGCCTTGGCAATTGCCGGTGTGCGGCGTTCAGACGCCTTGCCAGAGGTGCCCACTTTTGCTCAGAGCGGTTTGGCTGAATATTACTCAGACACCTGGTTTGGCATCCTTGCGCCCAAGGCGATTAGCTTAGACATTCGCGATCGATTGTTGGTTGCGTTGACTGAGCTTGTTGCAGAACCGACTGTTGCGATTTCTTTTAAAAATATGGGTCTGATTCCCAATGGGAGTTCTTCAAAAGACTTTGAGACTTTTTTAGCGAGTGAAACTGCGAAGTGGGCTCGCGTGGTTGAGGCAGCAAAAATCTCGTTGGATTGAAACCCTCGCGTTGATCTGCCGCGTAGGCTTTAAGGCTTAACTCGCTGTGTGCTGTCGCAATACATTCATAAGAGTATCAATACTTTTCCATTGCTCGACACAATCAATCGTGCGTTCTAGCTCAGCGACACCCCGATCTGTTAAGACGAGACCCGCAAGTTCATGAAACTTTTCTCGAATCTCAGACTCTTGATAAGGCTTTTGAAAATCACCTTTGGCACTTTCACAGGTCTTGGTAATTGTCAGACCGTTCTTTAACGTCAGTGTCACGCGCGAAGGTTTCAATTTGGGAAACTGAGCATTTAACGCCGGGTCCTCTTTGACAAACACGCGCTGACGCAGTGCTGCGACCTCTGGACTATGCACAAAGCTCTCAGTAAACGAACCGTATCCTGCGTTACCACGCAGCGCAATTGCAGCGACCGCATGCGGCAACGAATACTTTGACGCAAAGCCATTGCGGGGGGTTTGGCTCTGCATGGCTGAGGCAAAGCGATAGGTATAAACTTCGACCCGTTCGATTTGCTCAGGCGTAACTTGCGCCTGCGCCCAAGCCTCTTCAAATGCGTCCAGAGACGCATAGATCGGATTACAGCAGGCACGAAGCCGGAAGTAGTTGCGAGTAATCTCAAAGGTGGTGCCTAGTTGATCAAGAAGCTTGGACTCTTGATAGCCATCTCCGACGAGATTTGCAAAGGCTTCGCCAATCGCGTCCTCTTGAGCAATAAATCCGGCCTGCGCCATTTCGGGAGCCAGAGAGGCGGTAAACCCACACATCCCGCCCGCCGCATTGAGTGTCGTAGCGCCTGCAACGGCGTTGGTATAACTCGGTGTCAACACAAAGGTCGCAGCGATACGCATCGCTTGACCAGTTTGTTGTGCATTGAGATTGCGTAAGCGCGCACCACCCGCAGCAGCACCAATCATCGAGCTCTGACCATTCTGATGCGCCAAGGGCCGAGGCGTTAAGGAGTAACCCATTCTGACGGCAACGTCATATCCCAAGATTAACGACAATAGGAGATCGTCACCACGACGGCCTAAGACCTCTGCACTGGCTAGTAGACCGGGCAACACCTGAACGCCTGCCTGGCAGGCGACAAAACGATGGCCTTCGCATAACTCAATGGATCGGCCGGCTGTACCGTTGATCAACGCAGCCGTACGTGGATCATTGACTGGCCATCCCCGTGTCAACACTGTTGCACCGCTTCCTGCGGTCGCTAAAAAGGTTTTTTGTAAAGCCTGTACTTCGGGCTGTTCAAAACCAGCAAGGATCACCCCAACGGTATCGAGCATTACCAATTTCGCGTGGCTCTGCACATTGTCAGGTATATTCTTTAACTGCGATTGACTCACAAACTCGGCGAGTGTGTCAACGGGATTAGTCATATTGTTTTTCATTCAGCAGATAAGTTTAGACGCGTGACTTCAGGTAACCAACGCGCACGCTCAGCCTCAATGAAAGCAGCGAATTGATCAACGCTACCAGGCATTGTTTCGATTCCCATTGCTGCCATTTTTTTTGAGAAGTCTGCTGCGGTCAATATTGAATTGATCGCTTGGTTCATGGCAACGACAGTCGCTTGTGGAGTTTTTGCTGGGGCCACCAGACCAAACCACGAGGAAGCCTGTACGGCGTATCCCTGTTCTGCAAGCGTGGCAATCTCAGGCAACCCACTAAAGCGCTTCTCACTTGCAATGCCCAAGCCTTTTACTTTACCCGCCTTGATATTTTCGATTGAAGTCGAGAGGGTATCGAACATGTATGTCGTGTCGCCCGAAAGTAAACTTAACAAGGCGGGCGCAACACCATTGAACGGGACATGTAGCGCGCTAATACCCGCCTGCTGATTAAAGTAGGTGCCAGCCAAATGAGGGATCGTGCCGTTACCCGCCGAGCCCATCGGCATCAAATTTCTGAGTGTTTTGGCGCGTGTGACGAGTTGTTGAACACTTTCAAGTGCCGAGTCACCTTTAACAATAAAAATCAGAGGTGAGTGTGTCATACCAGAGACAGGCACGAAATCTTTCTCTGGATCGTACGGAAGCGTTTTTTGTAGCCCTTGATTAATGACCAACACCGAGGGTGAACCGACTAAATAAACAGAACCATCGGGCTTGGCCTTTGCAACATATTGGGCAGCAATCGTTCCACCTGCACCAGGCTTGTTTTCAACAACCGAAGGCTTCCCAGTGAGCTTAGTCAATTCTAAGGCAATTAAGCGCGTGATCTGATCGGTTGGCCCCCCCGGAGCGAAGGGCACAATCAGACGCGTGGTCTCTTGGGCCTTGGCGCTATGCAGGCAGCACACCGACACCACGATCGCTAGCTTAATGAAGTTTTTATACATAAACCTGAACTCTGATAGTTGAATAACTAGGGTTTGATACCTTTAGAGTAAATCAAAGTATATAGTTGCGGAGATAAAGCGCCAGAATACCGAGTAAACCTACCTTGACTAGATCCAGCACATTCAAGATATGAGTCAGCCTTGATTTAACCGAGAAACATTTCATGAAGATAAAAGCAGTGGTTTTTGATGCCTACGGAACACTGTTTGACGTGTACTCGATTAAAGTATTGGCTGACGTGCTCTACCCGGGCCAAGGGGCTGATATCGCAGTGAAGTGGCGCGACAAGCAAATTGAATACACGCGGTTAATTACACAGTCAGATCCGCACAACGCCATGGGTAGCCAGTACTATCGGCCGTTTTGGGAATTAACGCGTTTGTCATTAGAGTACACGTTAGACCGCCTCAAACTAAACCGCGCATCCGGTCAAGTTGAAAAACTACTACAGCAATATGCCCACCTCACACCATTTACAGAAAATTTGGCTGTACTCAAAAAGATCAAAGGCCTGAGTCTTACAACTGCCATACTCTCAAATGGCAGCATGGATATGCTGACTTCAGCGGTCAAAAGCGCGAGGATGGAAGGTGTTTTAGACCACATCATYTCCGTCGATTCTATTCGCCAATTCAAGACGTCCCCTGAAAGTTACGGCTTGATCCAACAGACGATTGCGGTCAACAAAGATGAAGTGCTGTTTGTATCGAGCAATTCGTGGGATGCGTTAGGTGCCACATGGTTTGGCTTCACCACGCATTGGGTCAATCGCCAAGGTTTGCCGTTTGAAGCCTTATCTCCGCAGCCGCATTTTTCAGGCGTAGATCTTAATTCAGTGTTGGCTTCGCTTGGCTAGGCTGGTCAAGCAGTCAATCGAGCCCAAACTTAGGACCGGATCGAGTGTGCCAACGTAACAAAACCTTTCAGATAGTCAAGATCAGCATTCGTTTGACGAAATCCTAAGAAAATCTGTTTTGCGATCCCCGATCGACCAAGTTTGACCGCCTTGATGGGCAACTTACTGGCATATTCATTGACGAGCCATCTAGGCAAAGCCGCCACCCCCCTGCCGCTCGCGACCATCTGTAACATGATGTCTGTCGTTTCGATCACTTTATGGCGCTTAGGTGCCTGACCCGCAGGAAGCAAAAACTGGTTGTAGATGTCCAGCCGTTCAATTTCTACGGGGTATGTAATCAGAACCTGATCAGCCAGATGTTTTGGCGTGACGTACGCCTTGTTTGCAAGCGGGTGGGATCGACTGACCACCAGGATTTGTTCGTAATCAAAAACAGGGGCGAAGATCAAACCTGCGCGATACAAAGGATCGGGTGTCACAAGCAAATCAATCTCGTGGCCAAACAAGGCTCCAATTCCACCAAACTGAAATTTTTGTTTGACATCCACATCAACGTCTGGCCATTTGCTCAGATAGGGTGACACGACCTTCAAAAGCCATTGGTAACAAGGGTGGCATTCCATCCCCACGCGAAGCGTTCCGCGTTGACCCAAAGCAAACTGTTTCATCCGTTCCTCTGCGTGCTCAAACTGAGGGAGCAAACGGTTTGAGAGATTCAATAAATATTGACCCGCTTGCGTCAAGCGCATGCGTCTACCTTCACGAGACCAAATTGCGACGCCAAGGTGTTGCTCAATTTTTTTTATCGTGTGACTCAACGCAGATTGCGTCAGGCACAAGGCATCAGCAGCTGCGGTCACAGAACCGCTGCGCTCGACCTCTCTAATGACAGCTAAATTAGAACGATCAATCATAAAGGTCTTCTTTTTAAAATAATGAACATGAACGAAACTCATCGAACTATGAAATCATATCATTTGTATTCATATATCAAAGGCCATACTATGAGATACCGTTTATTTTTCATGAGCAGCTTCACATATGGTTACGACACACAATCTAGGTTTTCCGCGCATTGGTTCAAAACGTGAACTTAAGTTCGCATTAGAGAACTACTGGAAAAAGCAAACAACTCGCCAGGATCTTTTTACGACTAGCGCAGAGTTACGCAGCCGACACTGGCTTCACCAGTCAAAGTTAGACTACCTTCCTGTCGGAGATTTCTCGCTCTATGATCAGGTATTGGACATGAGCTTTACCCTAGGCCATATTCCTGATCGTGTCCGTCACGGAGAGGGCGACGCGCTTGACCAATATTTTCGTGTGGCTCGCGGTCGTTCAGCGAATGACAGCGACTGCAGTTGTGTACGCGCAGGAGAAATGACTAAGTGGTTTGATACCAACTATCACTATCTCGTGCCCGAATTCAGTACCGATACAGCTTTTGCACTCAATCCAGAAAGATTGCTTGCCCAGTTGCAAGAAGCTCAGGAATTAGGCTTTAAATCTAAACCGGTATTGATTGGTCCTTTGACATACCTTTGGTTAGGTAAAACAAAAGATGGGTCAGACAAGTTGGCTCTTTTACCAACGCTATTAAAAGAGTACGCGGCACTGCTTGAATTGCTTGGATCAAAGGGTGTCGAATGGGTACAAATTGATGAACCGATACTAGTCACTGACTTGACACCAACTTGGAAAGACGCCTTTAGTCACGCTTACCAAGTGCTAGAGAATCGCTCAACTAAAATACTTTTAGCGACCTACTTCGGTCAACTGCAAGACAACCTCTCGCTCGTATGCTCACTTCCCGTTGATGGTTTGCATCTTGATGCCCTATCCTCGCGTAATGAAGTCAAAACGCTCGTGAAAGAATGGCCGTCCGATCGTGTGCTGTCCTTAGGCGTCATTAGCGGACGCAACATTTGGAAGACAAATCTGCATGCCACGCTGGCATGGTTAGAGCCCATTCACAGGGAACTGGGTGACCGCCTCTGGATTGCTCCATCGTGCTCACTGCTGCACGTGCCGGTTGACTTAGCACACGAACACAAACTTGATTCTGAAATCTCATCTTGGTTGTCGTATGCTGTACAAAAACTAGACGAACTGAACACGTTAGCAATCGGGCTCAATAAAGGACGTGTTGCCGTACAAGATCAGTTGGTCTCAAACTTTGCTGCGGTGGATAAAAGGCTCAAATCTAGTCGCGTCAATAATCCAAGCGTCAAAGCAAGCGTAGCGAATATCCGCGAGTCAATGGGTAAAAGACAGAGCCCATATCATGCTCGCTCCGCCTTACAGGCTGCAAAGCTCAAGTTACCGGCATTTCCAACGACAACGATCGGATCCTTCCCTCAGACTTCGGCTTTAAGGCTCGCACGCAGTCAGTTTAAAAGTGGCGAGATCGATCAAACGGCTTACGTACAGCTCATGCAAAACGAAATAAGCTATTGCGTTGAGCAACAAGAGCAGCTTGGCTTTGACGTTTTTGTACATGGTGAAGCCGAGCGCAATGATATGGTCGAATATTTCGGAGAACAGCTTGACGGCTATGCCTTTAGCCAAAACGGCTGGGTGCAATCTTACGGTTCTCGTTGTGTCAAACCGCCGATACTCTATGGGGATATCAGCAGACCGCGCGCGATGACAGTGCAATGGACAACGTTTGCTCAGTCGCTCACAAAAAAACCAATGAAAGGTATGTTGACAGGCCCGGTGACCATCCTAAACTGGTCTTTCGTGCGYGACGATCAACCCCGCTCTGTATCTTGCTACCAACTGGCGCTCGCGATTCGTGACGAGGTTCTCGATTTAGAAAAAGCTGGGGTGCAAATTATTCAGATTGATGAGGCTGCGCTAAGAGAAGGCTTACCTTTACGCAAGTCTGAGTGGCATGAGTATCTCAATTGGGCCGTAGAGTCATTCCGTATCACAGCGAATGGCGTYGGGGATGAAACGCAAATACATACTCATATGTGCTACTCAGAGTTCAACGATATCATCACCTCTATTGCCGATATGGATGCAGACGTCATTACGATTGAAACGTCTCGCTCTGACATGGAACTGCTTGATGCATTCGATAATTTTAACTATCCGAATGAAATCGGCCCAGGCGTATACGATATCCACTCACCCAATATTCCGACGCAAGAAACCATGGTTCAATTAATGCAACAAGCGGCTGGGCGTATCCCATCAGAAAGGCTATGGGTCAATCCAGATTGTGGGCTCAAAACGCGTCAATGGTCAGAAGTCATTCCTGCGTTAACGAATATGATCGCGGCCGCCAAAACGCTGCGTGCTCAGCGTACCAACTAAACAATCTGTCGTACGGGGTTCGAGGCTGACTGAAGCTGCGCACCCCGTTTAACTCCACCTGCTTACTGACCCACCGGCTCTAGCTCGGTGATGAAAAACTTACCGCCCTCATCGATGACGCCAAACTTAACCGTTTGCCCCGGTTGAATCTTATCTAAAAGTGTTTTATTTTTGACAGTAAACACCATCGTCATCGGCGGCATATCCAAGTGTTGAATTTCTTCATGCCGAATCGTGATTTTTGAATTTTCGATATCGATCTTTCTGACGACACCTGAAGTGAGTGCTGGGACCTGCGCCCAAGACGGTAAGACCACACTTATCAGCATGAACGAAAAAATAGCAACCACAGATTTTTTAAACGTCATCATTGTCGCATCCTTAAAAAACTTATTTCGCAGCACTGACTGCAACTGAACCCTTCATGCCAGCGCCGTAATGACCAGGCAACAAACACGCAAAATCAACCTTACCTGCCTGCGTGAAAGTCCAAATGACGACACCCGTTTTGCCCGGCGCAACGGTGACCATATTGGGCTCATCGTGCTCCATCTCTGGAAACTTCAGCATTTGCTGGTAGTGCTCTTTTAATTCTTTGTCGGTGCCCAGCACAAATTCATGCTTAAGCTTACCTATATTGTTCAGCACAAACTTGATTGTCTCGCCTGCTTTGACAGTGATGTTAGCTGGGCTAAACCGCATCGAATCAGACATCGCAAGTTCAAGCGTACGCGTCACTTGTGAAGCCTGACCGGGCTGACCAATCGCTTGGGAATCTGATCCATGCGAGTGCCCGCCGGCATGATTGCCGGCAGACCAAGCAGGCACAGCAGCACCAAGAGCACTGACTAAAACCGTTGTAGAAAAAACCTTTAGATATAAACGCATTTGATTTCCTTAAAGAAGATTGTGGAGTTAATGCTGTGAATGACCAGACTGATTTGTTGGTTTACGCACTTGAACCTCTGTTTCTTTCGCACCAGACTTGGCACGAGGCATCGACTGTCCTCCCGCCGAGCCACTTCTAGCGGGTGGCTTGAGCGCGCCTGCGAATTGCGTGGCAACGGTACCTGCGGGGTGTTTAAACCAACCCGGATCTTTATAGTCACCCGCAGCTTGCTCGGCGCGCACTTTCAAAATACTAAACATCCCACCCATTTCTACTGATCCAAAGGGCCCCTGCCCCGTCATCATGGGGATCGTGTTGTCCGGCAGAGGCATTTCCATTTCGGCCATATCGGCCATACCGCGCTCGCCCATCACCATGTAATCTGGCAACAGTTGTGTAATCTTTTTTGCGATACCGCTGTGGTCGACACCAATCATAGTCGGGGGGGTATGCCCCATCGCGTTCATGGTGTGATGACTTTTGTGGCAATGAAAAGCCCAATCCCCTTGCTCATCAGCAATAAACTCAAGCTGGCGCATCTGGCCAACGGCAATATCTGTTGTCACCTCGGGCCAGCGTGCAGTTTTGGGCACAGGCCCACCATCCGTTCCGGTGACTTCAAACTCATGTCCATGCAAATGAATCGGGTGATTCGTCATGGTCAGATTACCCACTCGTATACGGACACGATCGTTCAAGCGAACATTCAAAGAATCAATCCCCGGAAAAATGCGACTGTTCCAACTCCAGAGATTGAAGTCGAGCATCGTCATGATTTTTGGGGTGTAACTGCCAGGATCAATGTCGTAGCCACTTAGTAGAAAAATAAAATCACGATCGACTGTTTCAATCAACGGATGATCTGCTTTGGGGTGAGTAATCCAGCTACCCATCATCCCCATCGCCATTTGTGTCATTTCGTCGGCGTGCGGGTGGTACATAAACGTACCGGGTCGCCTCGCTTCGAATTCGTACACAAAAGTTTTACCCGACGGTATCGCTTTTTGATTTAATCCAGTCACGCCGTCCATACCGTTAGGCAGTCGTTGGCCGTGCCAATGAATACTCGTGTGCTCTGGCAATTTGTTGGTGACAAAAATTCGCACCCGATCACCTTCAACGACTTCGATGGTTGGGCCCGGCGATTGCCCGTTGTAGCCCCATAAGTGCGCCTTGAAGCCTGGTGCCATTTCACGCACAACCGGTTCAGCCACAAGATGAAACTCTTTGACACCCTGATTCATCCGCCAAGGTAGCGTCCACCCGTTGAGCGTCACAACAGGGTTATAGGGTCGACCTGTGTCAGGCGTGAGTGGTGGCATCGTTTTTGGCGTCGTTTGCATGACGGGTTCTGGTATTGCGGCCAGTGCCACACGACTAACTGCCGCCAGGGCGACTGCACCGCCGGCGAGCCCTGCTGTCTGCATAAAGTGTCTGCGTACATTCATACTTGTATCCCTCTTGGGTTTGATACTTTGACTGATCTTTTTAATGTGCAACATCGCCCGACCCTCCAGAAGCTGGTGGTTTGAGGCGCTCGCTTGAAGCTGCCACGGGACGCCCCAGTAACGCGGCTTGCAAGGCGGCCTCTGCCAACCAAAATTGTTGATCGGCCTGAATCGATGCCATCACGGTATTGACTGTGTCTTTTGCATCTGCCAGCAATTCGAAAACACCAATGATCATCCCGTTGTAGCGAAGCATATTTTCTTCTGAAATCACCTTGCGAAGCGGCACGACCTCTTGGCGATAGTGCTTAGAAACGTCGTAATTGGTGCGATACGCCGAGTAGGTTTCGCGCAAGTTCGACGCAGTCACTTGATAGGCTACGTCAAGTCGACTCAGCGCCGCCAAAGTTTGCGCACTCATGGCATCACGCTTCATATCGCCAAAATCAAAAATCGGCAAAGTGATGTTGATTTCATAGCCACGGCCCTGAATCCTTGAGCCTTCAATGCTGTCGCCCACGGTTACTTGACGAAGCCCGACCTCAATATCCGTAAAACTCGTCACGTTATCTAAACCTTGCTTTTTGAGCGCGACCTCAACGCCCGACTGAGCCAGCTTGACGTCAAGCCGATTGGTGCTTGCAGCCTGACTAACCTCTTGAGGATTCATTGGCGCTTTAGGTAAAGTCACAAGACGATCGGGTAATTTCAGAATCTGCGCCTGCTGCGTATTGAGACCTAGGGCTCTTACTAACGCCTCCCTAGTTGCCGTCACGGCATGCTCGGCGAGCGCCAACTGCGTAGCAGAGTCAGCGTAAAAAGCCTGCTGCCTGGCTCGTTGAATTTTGGTGAAATTTCCGACCGATTGCATACGTCGGGCGAGCTCGGCACTGACCTTCGCAACCTCATTGACTTGTTTGGCATAAATCAACGTCTGTTGCGCGGCGACCGCCCTCACCCAAGCTTGCCTGACGCGAGTAATTTCATCGACCACGTCTGCGGCAAGCTTGACTTGCACAAGCTCTAGTTGCGTTTTGGCGATGCCGTAGCGAGCAGGCAAGGTCAATACATCGAGCAGACCGAAGCTAAGCATCCGGACCAGATCAAACTCATTTACAAAAGTCATGCGCTCAAGCATAAAAACCGGATTCGATAAGCGTCCGCCTTGAGCCGCCTGCGCAGCGAGACTCCAGTTCTCGGCTAACAACACTTGTAAGGCAGCGCTGTTGAGTAACGCTAACTGCACGGCTTGCGTCTGTGCCAGCGGACGCTCAAGCAACGCCTGAGTGCTTTGTTTGCGCGCCTCACGCTGCTCTTGCGTCTGCGCCAGTTCAAGTCCGCCCTGCGTAAAGCCAGGGATCTCCTCATTAGTCTGTTTAACTGAGCGCGCAAAATCAGCCGTCGTACATCCAGAAAGCAGAACCACCACGGCGGTGATCGCCAATAACCACACGCGCTTGATCTGAACGAATGCTGTAGCGTTGCGCTCACACTTAGGCAAGCGAACTCGCGTCAAGGCATGCAGGGATTTGACAAGTGCTAGATACCCCAAAGTACTCACTTGAAGGCCATTCATTGTTTGCCCTCTTTAGTTTGCGGATGCGTAGGGGATGTTAAAGCCTCGGGCTTGTCTTGCGTGCGCGTTTGTTGCGCTTCTTTGGCGTACACGCGCCAGCCTCCGATTTCGCCGACCCGATCGTTGGCCTCACGCCAAGACTCAATGCTTTGCTCTGTGTACGGCACATACTCAGAAAAAGACGATTTGAACTGAACACCTTGCCCAGAGGCGTTCTGAGGCAAGCGTGGTTCGGTGACGACTTGCGCGGTCACGACGGACACTAAAAAAAACATAAGTGCAGTTGCAGTGATCACCACCGCCGCAACAGAGCGAACAATCGCTGTCGCTTCGATAAGAACAATCAAAAACATAAAACCCCCGGACAGTCAGGCTTAGATATTCAAAAACATAAAGTGGATAAACCGGTTAGTCGAGCGAGGTACGTCTTCGGGCAGCGCACAAACAGGCGCTGCGAATGACGACACAGTTGTCGCTAGCCTAAGTGACTTCGGGGGGGGCGTTCTAAGCCGGCCAGAGTTGGCGGCAGGTGCGTAGCGGATGAATAGTTAAATTGTGTAGAACTGCCAATTGGTTGACTGAACACCATTAAGCCGTCTAGGGCACTCACTACACAAGCCGGACAGCAAGAATGTTGCGTGGTGTGGTCGCCAGCGGTGTCGCTAGTTCGTGTCGTGTGAGTGTCGTGTGCGTGTTGAGTGTCGTGTGCGTGAGGCTGACTCTCGTGCCCGTTAGCTGAAGCACTGTGGCTGAACTCGCAGGTGATCATGGCTAAGCTCGCAAATCCCTGAAAAGGAATTGCGACCAGCAACAAAAGACCCAAGGCGAGGCGACGAATCAAAAGCTTCATTCTCTGATTATACAGAACGTCGCCTAGTGCGCCAATGACAGGCTCGGGGGCACGACGAACAAACTTTTCTTCTTTTCTGGGCGATTCTGCCCTATGATTAACAAAAAACTAGGTTAACACTCATAACTTTCACCTAACAGTTACAGCTTAAAAATGAACACCATAAACTTTGAAACCTTCCAAAAACAATCCCTCGAAGCCGGCTTTGACCAAGTGCTTGAACGCAAGTGGGCGGCCGATACGGTCGTGCCGACACACACGCACCCCTTTAGTGTGCAGGCGCTCGTGACGCAAGGTGAAATGTGGTTAACCTGTGGCGGCGTGACCCAACACCTCGCGGCGGGTGGCACGTTTGAGATGAAGAGTGACGAGCCCCATTCTGAACGCTACGGGGCTGAAGGCGCGACGTTCTGGGTGGCTCGGCGTCACGCTTAAACGGCACAGAAATTAACCGACCCCTTTGCATTTGCGTAAAGGGAACTCGATGCATGTTGCAAAGTTTTTGCGCCTCACCAAGCTAAAGCCTTCTTGTTTTCGCTTCTCACCGCGCGAACGATTTTTCTCTTTGAGACCCACTTTGAACATAGCGACGCGCGACCAAGCCCCGCAGGTAAGTTTTTGGCAAGCGGTGGGATTTTGGCTCAAGCTGGGTTTCATTAGCTTTGGTGGCCCAGCCGGTCAAATCGCGATCATGCACGAAGAGCTTGTCGTCAGGCGGCGCTGGATCTCTGAAAAACGTTTTCTGCACGCGTTGAACTATTGCATGGTGCTGCCCGGCCCCGAGGCGCAACAGCTGGCAACCTATATTGGTTGGCTCATGCACAAGACGCGCGGCGGCATCGCGGCAGGCGTTCTGTTCGTGCTGCCGTCTTTATTTCTGTTGATTGCGCTGTCATGGCTTTACATCGCTTACGGCGAAGTGCCGCTCATAGCCGGTTTGTTCTACGGGATTAAGCCTGCGGTGACCGCCATTGTGGTTCAGGCAGCACATCGTATCGGATCGCGGGCGCTCAAAAATAATTGGCTTTGGGCAATCGCTGCGGCAAGCTTTGTCGCAATTTTTGCACTGAACGTATCGTTTCCTTTTATCGTATTGAGCGCCGCACTCATTGGCTTTTTGGGCGGTCGCTATGCGCCCGCGTACTTCAGCTCAAGCGTCGGGCACGGCAAAAAAGAACAATCCTCTGGTCGCGCCTTAATCGATGACGACACACCGACCCCAGCGCATGCACTGTTTAATTGGCAGCGGCTGCTTCAAGTGCTTCTGATTGGGGCAGCTCTTTGGGCGGTGCCAATGGGGTGGCTGACTTGGCACTTTGGGTGGGATCACACGCTGACTCAGATGAGCTGGTTTTTTACAAAAGCGGCTTTATTAACGTTTGGTGGCGCTTATGCCGTGTTGCCTTACGTATACCAAGGCGCGGTCGATACCTTTGGCTGGGCCACACCGGTACAAATGATTGACGGGCTAGCGCTGGGTGAGACAACCCCTGGGCCCTTGATCATGGTGGTGGCCTTTGTGGCCTTTATTGGCGGCTACGTTAAGGCATTGTTCGGGCCAGACAGTTTATTTTTAGCCGGTGCGCTCGCCGCCTGTCTGGTGACCTGGTTTACTTTTCTACCGTCGTTTCTGTTTATTCTGGCGGGCGGCCCTTTGATTGAAACCACCCACAACGACTTGAAGTTTACCGCCCCCTTGACCGCAATCACCGCTGCAGTGGTAGGTGTCATTTTGAACTTAGCGCTGTTTTTTGGCTACCACGTGTTATGGCCCAACGGCTTTAGCGGTGTCTTTGATTGGCTCTCTGCCCTGCTCGCGTTGGCGGCAGGCGTTGCGCTGTTTAGATATAAACGAAACGTGATTCACGTCATTGCTGTTTGCGGCTTCCTTGGTATCTGCTTCAAGTGGTTTTTGACCTGACCCCGCACACGCATCAAGAGCGTTTAAGCAAAAAACCCTTGAGCCGCAATAGCCTTTCATTACTAAGGTATATTCTTGACTAAATTACTAGGTTATTTATGATAGGCTACAAATCGTTAAGGATTTAATTTGTTATGCAAGCGACTCACACTGATTTAAGCCAACCTCAGGTCCAGCCAAACAACCCGCCGCAGCCTCAAGGCCCTGAAAAACTGCCCGGTATTCGACACATCATTGCCGTAGGAAGTGGCAAGGGCGGCGTTGGCAAATCAACGGTCAGCACGAATCTTGCGTTAGCGTTGCAACAAACTGGCGCCACCGTTGGTTTAGTCGATGCTGATATTTTAGGCCCCAGCATTTGCGGCATGCTTGGTATCAACACCAGCGGTCAGCCAGCCATGACCGCCGAGGGCAAGATGGTGCCCGCGCAACGCTTTGGGCTCAAAGTGGTCTCGATGGCGATGTTCACCGGCGACGATACGCCTGCGGTGTTGCGTGGCCCGATGGTCACCAAATATTTGCGACTGTTTACCGCCGGTGTTGAGTGGGGCAACTTAGATTATTTGATTCTTGATCTGCCGCCAGGCACAGGCGATACCCAACTCACAATCGCGCAAAGTACGCCGTTATCAGGCGTTGTTATTGTGACCACGCCGCAGTCGGTGAGTTTAAAGATTGCGCGCCGTGGCTTACGCATGTTTCAAAAGGTGCACGTGCCGATTCTGGGCATTATCGAAAACATGCGCACCTTCACTTGCCCACACTGCGGTGAAACCACCGACATCTTTAGGCATGGCGGTGGCGAAAAAATGAGTCAAGAACTTGAGGTACCGTTTTTAGGTGCCTTACCTCTGGCCAGCGAGGTTGTCACCTGTGGCGATGAGGGTCGCCCAATCGTCGCGGGCCTGCCGCAATCAGCCAGTGCTCAGGTATACACCTCAATCGCAGCCCAATTAGTTCAAGCAATGCGTAACACCGCTACGGTACTCAAGCCGTTTATGTGGGACTTTGAAGCAAACACGGGTGCCCCCGAATGGTTGTCTAACGAAGTGCACAAGAACGGCGCAATAGACACACCTATCGGCATGCGTAAGCGCGATGCCCGCACGCTCACCGTTCTATGGGAAGACGGCTTGCAATCAGACTTTGACGTACGCGATATGCGCTTAGCCTGCCAATGCGCACTGTGTGTCGAAGAGATGAGCGGTCGCCCCTTACTTGATCCAAAAACCGTACGTGCCGATGTTGCCCCCAAGAAGATCATGAGTGTCGGTAACTATGCCATTGGCTTTGATTGGAACGATGGTCATAACAGCGGGATTCATGCGTTTACAAGGCTAAGAAAATTTGCCGATGAAGCGGCGGCAAATCGGTCTGAAGATGTCTAATACCAGCGCCCTGCACGCAACGCAGGTTCATGCTCCGATCACGATCAAGGCTGAAACCGCGATCGCAGATCCTGACACGTGCAAATTTACAGTCAGTGCGATTGTGCAGGAGGGTGGGCCGTTTTTCTTTGCAAGTGCAGAGCAAGCGGCAAGCGCCCCCTTGGCGGCAACGCTCTTTGAACTGCCGGGGGTAGCCTCTGTATTAATTGTCGACAACACAGTGAGCGTCAGTAAGTCAGCCGGGGCTTCATGGCAAGCGTTAAAGGCTGCAATCGGTGCGGCCATCCGCGCGCAGCTGCTTTCTGGTTTGCCGGCAGTGCTCGCAACTGCAGTTGCCACACAAGCACAGGGTCGCTCAACTGAGATCGTGCGTGAGATTGTTCAAGACATTCTCGATCGCGAAGTCAACCGCTCAATCGCCAGCCACGGCGGCGAGATCTCGATTGTCGATCTGCGAGAGGGCCAACTCTACGTGCGCATGAGTGGTGGCTGTCAAGGCTGCGCCTCGTCTGAGGCCACGCTCAAGCAAGGCTTTGAAGTCATGGTGAAAAGAGCCGCACCTGAGATCACCGAGATCATCGATGTGACAGATCATCAATCAGGACAAAAGCCTTATTACTCGCGCTAGGCCAAATCATGTTTTTAAGTCTTACGCGGTGGATCAATCGCAATATTTTTGAGCTTGGCCGTGAAATGCGGCTGTCGTACCTTCCTCCCTTAATGGTGTACGTCGCTGCGGGCGTTTCAAGCCTGACCGGCATCGTCGGCACGTTTTTCGTCAAAGATTATCTCAATCTTTCTGCAACCTTTTTAGCGACCTTAAGTTTTTGGGTAGTGATCCCCTGGTCTCTCAAAATGGGGCTCGGGCACATTGTCGATTTGTTGTGGCGTTTCAAAAGCGGGTTACTTTTTGTCGGTGCTACCCTCATCGCTGCAAGCTTGCTGATTATGGTGGGTTTAGTATCTGAACGCGAGGCGATGGCTGCTCTACTGTCAGTTGAGGTCTGGTTCGTACTGAGCGCCTTGCTCGCTCCCATCGGCTATGTCCTACAGGATGCTGTCGCAGACGCCATGACGGTTGAAGCGGTCCCTCATATTGACGAGCACGGCCAACCAATCAAACCTGAACGCCTCAAACTCATGCACACCACCATGCAAACCTTGGGGCGTGTGGCCATTATCGGTGGCTCGGTGCTCGTAGCGCTGCTGAACCTATATGCCTTTGCAGGCGTACAGCACCTCTCTGAGGCCGAAAAACTCACGCGCTATGCACAGGTTTACACTCTGGCACTTGGAATCCCGCTCATCTCGGTAGCGGGCGTCGCCGTCGCGGCTTGGCTACACGCTCGCGATAAACAACGCTTGATCAAGCAAGGTTTTACCAAAGAGCAGGCGCGAATCGCCCTCGCCTCAAATATCGAACTCGTCACACCCAACTGGACCATTCTGTTAGGTAGCCTGGTCTTTGTAGTTTTCACGCTCACCATGGGCTTGAGTCAAGTCAGGTATGGTCAAGAAATTATTTTTGTCGGCTCAATGACCATCATCATTTTTTTGATGAGCCGACTCACTCGTGATCTTGAACCGCAGATGCGTTCAACCCTTGTGGGTACCGCTCTCGTGATTTTTTTCTTTCGAGCGATTCCCACGCCCGGGCCCGGGGTAACGTGGTGGCTGATAGATGAGCTTAAGTTTGATCAACATTTTTTTTCAATACTCGCGTTGATTGGTAGTGTGCTGTCTTTACTTGGCATGTTTATTTTTCGTCGCTTTATGGCCGAAAAATCGATTGTCTATATCGTGGGTACACTCACCATTTTTGGCACATTACTGGCCTTGCCCACCTTAGGGATGGTGCATGGCTTGCATCACTGGACAGCTGCGATGACAGGTGGCCTCGTTGATGCACGCGTCATCGCGCTCATCGACACTGCGCTTGAGTCGCCACTCGGGCAAGTGGCAATGATCCCGATGCTTGCATGGATCGCACGTTCAGCACCTGACAACTTGAAAGCCACCTACTTTGCAGTGATGGCTTCGTTTACGAATTTAGCCCTATCGCTCAGCCAACTCGGCACCAAATATCTAAATCAAATTTTTGAAATTACAAGGGCGACTAAAACAGCAACGGTCCAAAGTGCGGCAAACTACACCGAACTCGGACCGCTGTTACTCACCACCATTTGTCTTGGCTTTGCGATACCATTTATCGCGATTGCTATTGTCAAACTGACACGGTTTAAAAGTAATTAGCCGCTCAACCCAGACTATCGGCCCAAATATTGCGCGCCCAGCCCCACGCGTACACGCCTTCAAGATCCGTTGGGCCAGCAGACACCCCGCCAGAACCCGCAACTGTTTTAAACGTCTTTTCAGCCGCATCGTACTGATGGACACTTGCCACGTGAACGACTTGGTTGTCGTTGACGAAGCTGTAGCAGGTGTTTGTCAGCACCGGCGCAGGGTTGATTTCCCAACCGTTGAGCTGCGCGATAATGGCGGCAGCCGCGACTTTAGCGTGCTGGTTGGCCATGTGACCAGATTTTGGCATCAAGGGTGCGACCTGAATCGAATCACCCAACACGTGCACATCTTTCGCGGCTGTGGATTCAAAGGTTTTGAAGTCGACTTGTACCCAACGTTTATTGGCGTTGGCAATACCACCTTGCACCGCTAAATCACCTGCGCGCATCGCGGGCAAAATGTTTAAGATATCAGCCTTGAGGTCGTCTTGCACGTCAAACTTAAGCGTCTTGGTCTTGGCATCTACCGCGGTCACGTTGAACTGTGGGCGATATTCGAGGATGCCTGCGTATTGCTCGGCCCAAACTTTTTTAAACAAGCCGGGCTTCGAGATCACATCAGCGTTCGCATCAAGAATAATGACCTTTGACTTAGGCTTATTCTTTTTGAGATAGTTGGCAACCTGGCAGGCGCGCTCGTAGGGGCCTGGTGGGCAGCGGTATGGCGCAAGCGGGATGCTGAGCGCAAAGACGCCTCCATCCTTCATTGACGCAAGCTGTTTATGCAAGGCAACCGTTTCGTCGCCCGCCTTCCAGGCTTGTAAAGTGACGCCCGCTTGATTGGCTTGCGCCAAGCCTTCGATGCTGTCAAGCATCAGGCTAATGCCTGGCGACACCACAAGCTTGTCGTATGACAGTGTTTGACCTGAGGCGAGTTGAACGGTTTTCTTTTCAGCGTTAAACGAGGCGACGCTATCTTTCACAACTTTAACGCCATGCTTTTTTTGCAAAGCATCGTAAGAGACAGTGACATCAGCCAAGGTCTTTGATCCACCAATCACTAAGTTTGACATCGGGCACGAAATAAATTGTGCGTTGGGTTCGATCAAAGTGACATTCGCGGTGTTATTCGAAAGTAGTCTTAAGTATTTAGCCGCAGTCGCGCCACCATACCCACCACCCACCACAACGATTTGAGCCTTGTTAAGGTTGGCGCGTGCAAGCCCTGACATACCAACAGCAGCACCGAACAACGCAGAACTTTGTCCAAGAAATAAACGACGATTCATGCTGTGCCCCTTTTTATTTTTTTCCAAGCACAGACGCGATTGTCTGCAGCTGCTCATCGGTATAGCCTTTGGCTAACTGATGCATGATGGTGCCAGTCACAGCRCCGCTTTTGTAATCAGTCATTTTTTTTAAGATTTCAGCTGAACTTAAATGATTGATCAAAGGCATTCCCGCACCCACCACACCTTGGCCGTCGGTGCCATGACAGTTTGCGCAGGTTGCCGCGAGGCCTCGCTGATACAACTTGAGCGCGTCTTGATTTTGCGCTTGCACTGCGCCTGCTGCGGCGAGCACCAAAGCGAGTGCGGTTGCACCACGCGCGACCCAACTCCCGAGTGTGCCAAAATCAAACCGCTGTCTGTTGATTGTTTTCATGTTTTCTCCAAAAAACTGAACAATTGCGCTGACCTCTACATTGTAATTAAACAGATTATGACCGAGCGTTCGTAACAATAGGCAATTCTTTAACAAGGGTTTGCCCTTAAGTTTCACTTCGGGCCTCGAATCGTTTGTTATATCGATATAGGGTTTAGGTGGTTATCGTCGGGAGGTGTACGCGGTGCGGTTCGCGTTAGACGCCCTTTTCTTTGAACCAAGCCAAAGTTTTTTGCCAGCCGTCTTTCGCAGGCCCCTCTTGGTAAGTCTGTCGATAGTCAGCATGAAACGCATGGGGTGCGTCTGGGTAGATCTCAAACTTTGAGGACTTTGCCGCAGCCGTGGCATTAGGCGCAGCCAAAGCGAGTTTCATTTTTTCGACATCGGCAAGGGGGATACCTGTGTCTTGTCCGCCATAGAGCCCTAAGACCGGTGCACGCGTTTGCGCTGCGAGCTCAAGAGGATGCTGTGGCAAATTATCGCTTTTTTCACCGGCTAAGCGGCCGTACCATGCAACACCGGCCCGCACCGAGGAAAGCTTCTGACAGGCCAACCAGGTAATGCGTCCGCCCCAGCAAAACCCCGTCATACCCACACGAGTCAGATCGCCGTGATTGGCGCCGGCCCACTTTAAGGCAGCTTCAATATCACCCAACACCTGCTGATCGGGAGTCTTGTCCACGATCTGAGACATGATCTCAGCGACCGTACCCAATTCGGTAGGCTCACCCGCACGCGTAAAAAACTCGGGGGCAATCGCTAGGTAGCCTACTTTGGCTAAGCGACGCGTCACGTCGGCGATATACTCGTGCACACCAAAAATTTCACTGGCGACAATCACGATTGGCAGCTTTCCCTGCGCCTGAGCTGGCCGAGAGGTGTAGGCCGCAATATTTGTGCCGTTTGAATCAATGGTCACCTCTTCGCTTTGAATGCCAGCAAAGTCGGTTTTGATTGCTTGAGATAAAACTGGCAGAGCTGCGCTGGCAAAACCGGTGCCCAGGCTACCAAGTGTGGCGGCTTTCATAAAGCGGCGGCGGGAGGTTGAGCGCGCAGCAAACAATGCGGCGCCGTCTTTCGCGAGATCTGAGGTCATGCTTTGCTCCTGACTTGATGAGAAGTTATCATGCTCTAGGTTGCCGTACCTATCGCGCTCACGAGGGTTTTTACCGATAGCGCCAGGCAGTCTTTTTAAATTACTTTTAGACATTAGTTTATAACTAAATTTAACCATTTCTTCTTGCACCCCTTTTGACCTCAAGTCCGTGCTCTAGGAAACCACATTGTGAGCAAGACCTTTTCAAACTTGGCCTTTGGCTGCCTGCGCAAAGCACCAGAGCATTTTTTGGAGGGTGATCTGTTGGCCCACGTCAGCCAGAACGGGCTCAACGCGCAGCGCCGCAACTTCATCCGCACAAGCTTTTTGGGGGCGCTTGCCACTGCCACGGGTGCGAATGTCTTGGCGCAAAGCACGGCAACGCTCGGTGATCCTGCCATTCTGAACAAACAAATTTGGGCCACCACGCTGGGCAAACCGGTCGCAGCAAACCCTTACGGCATTCCCTCAAAACATGAGGCTGGTTTAGTGCGACGAGAATCGCCCGGCTTAACAAGAGTGTCGGCGGCCTCGGTATCGTTTACACCGCTGCAAGGCTTGTTTGGGATGATCACGCCAAGCGGCTTGCACTTCGAGCGCCATCATCAGGGGTGGTACGAATTGGATCCGGCGCTGCATCGGCTGATGATCAATGGTTTGGTCAAGCGCGAAATGATCTTCACGATGGAAGATCTCATGCGATTACCCAGCGTCTCGCGTATTCACTTCATTGAGTGTGGCGCGAACACGGGACTCGAATGGGGGAACGTTGCTGTCCCGACCGTGCAATATACCCACGGCATGATTTCGTGCAGCGAATTTACCGGCGTCCTACTTTCAACACTGCTCGATTTGTGTGGTGTCGATCTTAAACAAGGTAAATATATTCTGGCCGAAGGCGCCGACGGCTCGGGCATGACGCGCACCGTCCCAATCGAAGCAGCCATGGACGACGTCTTGGTGGTGTGGGGAATGAACGGCGAAATGTTGCGACCTGAAAACGGCTACCCCCTTCGGCTACTCGTACCCGGTGCGCAAGGCGTGAGCTCTGTCAAATGGCTGCGTCGTATTGAAGTGGGCGATCAGCCCTATGCCAGCAAAGATGAGGCCGTGCATTACATCGACTTGATGCCAAACGGCCTACATCGGCAATACACCTCGATTCAAGAATGTAAATCGGTGATCACGACCCCCTCGGGCGGGCAGCAGCTCTTAACCAAAGGTTTTTACAACGTCAGTGGGATCGCTTGGTCTGGACGAGGCACCGTCAAGCGCGTGGATGTTTCGATGGATGGCGGCAAGAACTGGCGAGACGCGCGCCTTGAAGGCCCAATCCTGACAAAGGCAATCACGCGCTTCAATATCAATTGGGATTGGGACGGCTCACCCGCAATTTTGCAATCGCGCGCGATCGACTCGACGGGCTACGTGCAACCGCCGATCAATATGTTGCGCGAAGTGCGCGGCACACGTTCGATTTATCACAACAATGCGATCCAATCCTGGAAACTCGACACCAACGGTGAGGTCAGCAATGTACAAGTTGGCTAAAACGTTTTCTGCCATCTGTCCTGCGGCATATCTCAACGCTAGAAAGCTTGTCGCGCTCGTATTGTTCAGTGCTGCTGCGATCCTTTGTTCGGCTAGCGACAGTACCGCGCAAAGCGGTTCGTCAAACCAGTTCAACGGAATTGGTCGTACAGCCACCACAGCAGAGGTCAAAGCCTGGGATATCGACGTGCGCCCAGACCTCAAAGGTTTGCCCGTCGGGTCAGGAAAAGTGCAAGACGGCCAACCAATTTGGGAGAGCAAGTGTGCGAGCTGTCATGGCACATTCGGCGAGTCAAACGAGGTCTTTACGCCTTTGGTCGGCGGCACCACCGCAGCAGACGTCAAGCGCGGCCGGGTTGCCTCGCTGACTGACCCTAAGCAACCTCAACGCAGCACCCTAATGAAGGTTGCCACGATTTCGAGCCTATATGATTATATTTATCGCGCCATGCCCTGGAACGCGCCTCGTTCGTTAACAGCCGACGACACCTACGCGGTATTAGCTTATATGCTCAATTTGGCAGAAATTTTGCCTGACGACTTTGAGCTGAGCAACAAGAACATGGCCGACGTGCAACAGCTCATGCCAAACCGCAATGGCATGACACGCGAGCACGGCTTGTGGCGGATTGGTGATGCCCCTGACGTGAAAGCGGTTGCCTGTCTGAGCAATTGCGTAGACACGGTAAAAATCACCTCAAGCCTGCCAGACTACGTTCGCAATGCGCACGAAAACCTGGCCGAACAAAACCGCGCCTACGGGCCCTTCAGAGGCGTAGATACAACCAAACCGCCTTTGGCAAAACTGCCAGGTTCAGATCTCGGTCAAATCGCTACTACGACCATAACATCGACAACCTCAGCCAAAAATGCAACCCCAAACACCACAAACAGCATGCCTGCGGCCGCAGTGATGCTACCTGCCGATTTGTTTAAAAAGCAAAACTGCACCGCCTGTCACGCGACAAACGGCAAGCTGGTCGGCCCCTCTGTGACAGAAATGGCCGCGAAATACAAAGGTCAAGCTAATTTAGAAGCAAAACTGATCGAAAAAGTCCTTAAGGGCGGAGCAGGAGTCTGGGGTGCAATACCGATGCCGGCTCAGAGTCAGCTTTCACTGATCGATACCTCAACTTTGGTTAAGTGGATTTTGAACGTGAACTAAGAAAGTGGGTATATCTCAGCCAAGAAACACAATCCGGCGTAAACTTTCGTACGGAAGCTAGGCCTCAAATCACCCAAACACGTAACACACTTTATTTTAAGAATTGACAGGAGCAGCAATGAACAACCAACGCAGAAACGTCTTACGCCTGACCTCGGTCATTGCCTTGATGGCTAGCACGGGCCTGATCACCAGCGCACAAGCCACCGAATGGAACAAATCTGCCTTCGAAGGCAAGAGCCTCGACGATGTGCTCAAAGCGATCGGTGGCGCAAAACCCGAGACGTCAGCCGACATCATCATGCGTGCACCCGACATTGCCGAAAACGGTGCAGTCGTACCCGTTGGTGTTGAAACAAAACTCAAAGCCACGCAAATCGCAATTTTGGTCGAAAAAAATCCTAACAATCTTGCCGCGCAGTTTATGCTGCCTGAAGGCGCGGAAGCCTTTGTGACCACGCGCGTCAAAATGGGTCAAAGCTCAAACGTACACGCTTTGGTGAAGGCCGATGGCAAGTGGTATGTCGCCACGAAAGAAATTAAAGTCACGCTCGGTGGTTGCGGCGGCTAAGGCTTGGCTAGCTTTCGAGAAGCTATCGCGCATTATATGTTTAACACTCGAATTTAAGATATTTTAAAAAGGAATCATCATGGCAGATCCAATGCGCATTCGCGCTGCTGAAAAAGACGGCATCGTYGATGTCAAGGTTTTGATGAAGCACGATATGGAATCCGGTCAGCGTAAAGATGCAGCCGGTGCCACTATCCCTGCTTTTTTTATCCAAACCGTGATTGCTCAAGTGAAAGGTAAAACCGTGTTTACCGCCGAGTTCGGCCCTGCTATATCCAAAGACCCTTTTTTGAATTTTAAAATCAAGGGTGCTGTAAAGGGTGACGAAATCGTTGTTGATTGGATCGATAACTCGGGCGACAAACGCAGCGATAAAGCAAAAATCACCTGAGGCAAGCTAGCAGCTACAGGTCGCATTGCAGCTGCAAATTTCGTAACGCTCTCGAACTGGTCATTGAAAACCAAACAGTTGCTGCAAGCACTTTTAGTTTGATGTTTACGCGGCCTCGACTCAGGATCCAATCATGCAAAAAAAATACGTGCACTTCCTTTTAGCAAGCTTGCTGAGCCTGAGCACAGCGCCGGCATTTTCACAAAGTGCAAGCGATGAAATCGCCAAATATCGCGAAATGATTGCCGAAGGCAACCCTGCTGAGCTTTATGAAATGGCGGGCGAAGAGCTCTGGAAACAACCCGCTGGTCCAAAAAAGGCCACCTTAGAAAAATGCGATCTGGGCTTAGGCCCTGGAGTCGTTAACGGCGCCTCGGCACAATTGCCCCGTTACTTTAAAGACACTGATCGTGTGCAAGATCTTGAATCGCGTCTGATGACCTGTATGCAAACCCTGCAAGGCATTGAGCAGACTGAGGTCATTAACGGTGCCTTCGCCAAAGGCATACGCAAAAATGTTGAGGCGGTCGTCGCGTATGTTGTGACCCATTCAAAAGACATGAAAATTAACGTGCCTGCCACGCACCCAAAAGAAAAAGAAATGGTGGCCTTGGGTAAAAAGATGTTTTTCTTTCAAGGTGGGCCAATGGATTTCTCGTGTGCCTCGTGTCACTCAGTCAGCAATCAGCGCATTCGCCTGCAAGATCTGCCTGACCTAACCACCCAAGCAGGTGCCGCCCTGGGTTGGGGCGCTTGGCCAGCCTATCGCGTCTCAAGCGGAGAATTCTGGACCATGCAACGCCGACTGAATGATTGCTTCAGACAGCAACGTTTGCCGTTTCCGATTTATGGTTCTGATGTCACGATTGCGTTGTCAATTTTTATGGCAAACAAAGGTGATGGGGGTACCGTGCAAACACCCGGTCTCAAACGCTAAGTCAAACAACACAGCCCAGGATACTCACACTTATGAACACCCTCTACGTTCGTTATTGCACGACCGCCGTGTTGCTCACCTCCCTGTCACTTGGCTCACAGGCACAGACTGTCGACCTAAAGTTTGAGGCCATGCTCAATAGTGGCTTTAAAGCGCAAGGAATTGCCGGACTAGATCGCCTCAAGCAAGACCCAATCCAAGCACTCTGCTCAGACCCAGACGTCCGGAACACCCCTGCAGCACAAAAAGTATTAATTGAAGAGCAAACCAAGGCAATGGCGGCGATTAAACCGCCAGCAGATGGAAAATATTTAGGCAGTTGGAAAGCAGGTGAAGCGGTTGCACAAAGCGGCCGAGGTGCAACCTGGTCAGACACCACGAAAGCACCGAATGGTGGTGGCTGTTACAACTGCCATCAAATCAGCAAACAAGAAATCTCTTACGGCAATATTGGTCCGTCTTTAAATGGCTATGGCAAAGCGCGCGGCACTAGCGAAGCGATTTTGACCTACACCTGGAATCGTATCAACAATTCAAAAGCGTATAACGCTTGTAGCAATATGCCGCGGATGGCACACTTTAACTTACTCACCGAGCAACAAATTAAAGATGTCATGGCGCTATTGCTTGACCCTGAATCTCCTGTTAATAAATAAGCACCAAGCCAGTACCAAAGCAGGCCATGATGAATCGTAGAGAGTTTATGCAGTTACTGGCAGTCGCCTCAGCGGGCGGCTTCGCCTTACGCACCGGCGCCGCCGCAGCGCAAGCAGCAGCCAATGCCTTCTATGATTTACCAAAATTCGGCAACGTGCATCTGCTGCACTTTACTGATTGTCACGCCCAACTCAACCCCATTTATTTTCGTGAGCCCAATGTCAATTTGGGCTTCGGTGGTCAGTTAGGCAAGGCTCCGCATTTGGTGGGCGAGCACTTACTCAAAGCGTTCAACATCGCACCCGGCAGTCGCGATGCCTACGCCTTTACCTTTCTTAACTTCGAAGCAGCGGCAAAAAATTACGGTAAGGTCGGCGGCTTTGCTCACTTGGCAACACTCATCAAGCGCATAAAGGCTACACGCCCTGGCGCTTTACTGCTCGATGGCGGCGACACCTGGCAAGGCTCTGGCACCTCGCTTTGGACCAACGGCCAGGACATGGTGGATGCTTGCCTGGCGATGGGCGTCGACATCATGACTGCGCACTGGGAGATGACCCTGGGCGAAAAACGTGTGCAAGAAATCGTAGAAAAAGACTTCAAAAATAAAGTTACTTTTTTAGCGCAAAACATCAAGACCACAGATTTTGGGGATCCTGTTTTTGAGGCTTATACCCTCAGAGAAATGAATGGGGTGTCGGTTGCGATTATTGGCCAGGCATTTCCGTATACGCCAATTGCCAACCCGCGCTATATGGTCGAAAACTGGACCTTTGGCATCGAAGAAGAAAATATGCAGAAGGTGGTCGACGAAGTGCGTGGCCAAGGCGCAAAAGTCGTCGTGCTGCTGTCGCACAATGGCATGGATGTTGATCTCAAGATGGCCACTCGCGTACGAGGCATTGACGTGATCCTAGGTGGACACACACATGATGGCGTCCCTGCTCCGATAAAAGTCAGCAACAAAGGAGGCGTTACCCTCGTCACCAACGCCGGCTCAAACGGAAAGTTCTTAGGTGTTTTAGATTTTGACGTGAAAGCCGGCAAAGTCGCTGACGTGCGCTACAAGTTAATGCCGGTGTTCTCAGACTTGTTGCCCGCCGATCCAGACATGGCGGGCTTAATCAAAAAACTACGCAGCCCGTTTGAGGCCAAACTGGCTCAACCACTTGCCGTGACCGAAGGTTTGCTTTATCGCCGCGGCAACTTTAATGGCAGCTTTGATCAGCTGATTCTTGACGGCTTGATGGCAGTCAAAGACGCACCGATTGCTTTCTCACCTGGCTTTCGCTGGGGTACGTCTTTATTACCTGGGCAAACCATTACTTTTGAACACTTGATGGATCAAACTGCCATTACCTACCCCTATACCACCACCACCATGATGAAAGGCGAAATGCTCAAGACGATTCTTGAAGATGTCGCCGATAATCTATTTAATCCTGACCCCTATTATCAACAAGGTGGCGATATGGTACGTGTGGGTGGATTGCAGTACGCGATTGATCCAACCGCGAATGCCGGAAACCGTATTTCTGACATGCGCTTAAGCGGCAAGCTCATCGATGCAGACAGCACCTACAAGGTTGCAGGGTGGGCGCCAGTTTCTGTCGAAGCTAAGCAAGCAGGTGGCGAACCGATATGGGACTTAATGACCACGTACTTGAAAGATATCAAAACAGTCAAAGCGAGTCCGTTGAATATGCCAACCATTAAGGGCGCTGCCAATAATCCGGGGCTCGCGTAAGCTCGCCTCACGCTCAGCAGTTGAGCCTGTTCCGTTCTATACGCAGATCATGCGCGCTGTTTCAATAATCAAGGATATTCATGTCAACACAACTCAAACAAACTGCCTGCGCCCTGCTCCTGATGCTTGGCATGTTAAGCGTGGGTTCTGCAGCTGCACAATCTAGCGTGGTCTATCACCTCGACAGTGCTTCGACTCAAGGCTTAAAAGGGTTACGTAATATTCGCAATCACTTGGATGTGGCACCCCAGACAAAAATCGTCGTGGTTACTCATGCCGAAGGGGTTGACCTGCTGATCGAAGGCGCTAAAGATGACAAAAATGCCGTTGAGTATGCGCCCTTAATTGCCGCGTTGAAGTCACGAGGCGTACGCTTTGAAGTCTGCGAAATCACACTTARAAATCGTAAGCTCAGCAAAGACCAATTTATTCTGGATGCTGAGTTCACACCTTCTGGGGTCGTACGTATTGCCGATTTGCAATTTCAAGACAGATACGCCTACGTTAAGCCTTAGTACAAAAAATCATTGGCCGTATTTTTTGATTTCAAACAGATCTGCCTCGACCATCAGACCAAAGTCTTTTTGAATCACTTTGCCCTGAGGGTTCACGACATAGAGTTCTGGAATACCCCGCCGCTTGCCAAGGGTTGCCGACCACTCTGACGTCATCATAGCGGTCAAAAACGGAAAGGCATGTTGCTCGGCATAGTTTTGGGCACTGAATTCGTCGCGATCAACCGAGAGCGCCACGATAAGGGCCTTCTCTGGGGACAGTTGCRGGGCAAGTTTTTGTAAGTTGAGATTTTGTTTGTGGCAATAAGGGCACCAAGAGGCCCACACTTGAATAATCAAATATTTTCCAGCTAACTGCTCAGCGGTCATCGTTTGGCCACTAAGCGAAACCAGCCCAGAGATACGAATCGTTTGCCCCACCTCAGCAGCATGCGTAAATTGACCGCTCGTGCAAAAAAGCAGGATTAGGCTAAGACAACCGTTGCGAAAAATATTCATAAAGCTTTGTCACCACGAATTACCCGTACCCAAAATCAGGCACGGGCCTTAAGTCATATCGCAAATAGCTTAGAAGTTTACGTTACTGCGCCCTTTTAGCTTCAAGATGTCGCGCGCCTCGGCGGGCGTTGCGACTTCGAGTGACAAGCCCTCGATGATCTTGCGCATACGCGTTACCTGATCAGCATTCGATTTCGCAAGCGCGCCTGGACCATCCCATAAAGAGTCTTCGAGGCCCACACGCACATGACCACCCATTGTGGCGGATTGCGTGGCGATCGGCGTTTGATTGCGACCCGCACCTAGCACCGACCACTGGTAATCGCTACCAAACAAACGATCTGCCGTGCGCTTCATGTGCAGAACGTCTTCGGGATGAGGGCCAATGCCACCCAAAATACCAAAGACCGATTGAATTAAGAACGGCGCTTTGATTAAGCCACGATCAATAAAGTGCGCCGCGGTATAGAGGTGCCCGATGTCATAGCACTCGATTTCAAAACGCGTATTGTTTTCACTGCACGAGGTCAAAATATGTGCGATGTCTTTAAAGGTGTTTTTAAAGACACGATCATCACTACCGGCCAAATATTTAGGCTCCCAGTCGTGCTTGAACGTTTTAAAACGCTTCAGCATGTCAAACAAACCAAAGTTCATCGAACCCATATTCAGCGAGGCCACTTCAGGCTTGAAATAATGCGCAGGGCGCAGGCGATCTTCGATCGTCATAGTCGGAGCACCGCCCGTCGTTAAGTTGATGACGACGTCGCTTTTTTCTTTGATCTGTGGCAAGAATTTTTTAAACAACTCAGGATCTTGCGAAGGACTACCGTCTTTCGGATCACGCGCGTGCAAGTGCACAATAGCGGCGCCAGCCTGCGCGGCACCAATAGCCGCGTCAGCGATCTCTTGAGCCGTTACAGGAATGTAAGGCGACATACTTGGTGTGTGAATAGCCCCAGTCACGGCACAGGTAATGATGACTTTTCTTGGCACGTCGATCTCCGAACAACAATGAGGTGATTAAAAAAAATGCTACTGAACTAGGGTTTCGACATTGCCATCCACCGAAAGGCTTTGCCCTGAAATCTTCGCACCCGCTTGCGAGCAAATAAAAACAATCTGTGCTGCGATATCGTGCGCGGTTACCGTGGTTCGAAGCGACACCCGCTCAAGCGCACGCGCACGCATTTGTTCTAGTGTAATCCCAAAGGATTGAGCCTTAGCGCTTAACACCCGATCCTGGCGCGGCCCCTCGACAATGCCTGGCAGAATCGCATTGACGCGAATGCCCTGCGGGCCAAGCTCCATCGCCCAGGTTTCAGTCAAACCAATGACACCGAATTTTGAGGCCGAATACGGCGAGCGCAACGGAAACCCAAACCGCCCTGCCGCTGAAGAAATATTCACGATACTGCCACCGTGCGGCTTCATCAGCGGCACAGCGCTGCGCGCGCATAAAAACGTACCAGTCAGATTCACGTCGATCGTCTGCTGCCAGTCTTGCAAGGTCGTCGCTTCGATCGCTGCGGTGGGGCCCGCAACACCCGCGTTGTTCACCAAAATATCCAAACCAGCCCAACGCTGTTGAATGCTAGCAAACATCTCTAATACCTGCGCCTCGTTTGAAATATCAGTCAAGCTCGCAGTGACTTGCGGAAAGGCTGTCTGTACATCTTTTAATGCGGCTGCATCAATATCACAAACATGCACCTGTGCGCCCTGTGCAAGCAGCGCCTCAGTAATCGCACGCCCAATCCCCTGAGCCCCAGCTGTGACCAAGGCACGTTGCCCATCCAATCTAAACGAAATTGCTTCTGCCATGACTTTCTCTAAAAATAATTACATCCAAAGGATTTTCTTTCGGTAATCCAAATCGTCTAGCAGCGCTTTCGCAGGGCCTTCGTGAAACACCTGACCACGCTCGAGCGCAAAAACGCGATCCGACAGGGCAAGCACCAGGTCAAGATTATGTTCGACGATCAAAATTGAAACTTCACTGCGTAACTTGTCAAACACCATAAACAGTTCGTTAATCACTGCTGGCGCCAGACCTTCAAACGGCTCGTCGAGCAAAAGTAATTTGATATTGCCAGATAACGCCCGCGCGACAGCAACCATTTGTTGTTCGCCGCCCGACAAGTAATCCGCCGCAACATCCATACGGTCTTTCAGGCGTGGAAAATATTCGAAGATTTTTTCTTCGGTCCAATACGTGCCGCCAATCGCTGGGTTGACTCGGTTCATTCTGCCTAAGGCAAAGTTATCGCGCACCGACATACCCGCAAACAAACCGCGGCCCTGCGGCACATAGCCGACACCGATACGCGCGATATCAGGCGCAGCCATGCCAGAGATCTTCTGACCGTCAAACATGATTTCTCCACCGACGGGTTCGACCAAACCTGTGAGCGCCTTAAGTAGCGTCGATTTACCTGCGCCATTGCGGCCTAGCAAGGCAACGATTTCACCCCGACGCACATTGAGCGACGCGTCGTTCAGAATATGGCTCTTGCCATAAAAACTGTTGATCTTGTCAAACGACAACAGTACGTCATCGGGTCGGCTTGAAGCAGCTGTTCGCGCTTGTATCGCGGGTGTACCTTTACCGGTATAGACCTCTTGCACCCGAAGATCGCTTCGAACCTCAGCCGGAGTCCCTGACATTAAGACATTGCCGTCGTTCATCACCGTCACGTTCTGTGAAAATCCTAAGACACGATCCAGATCATGCTCAACAATCAGTACCGGAATGTGATGCTGAATCGTTTGAATCAGATTAGAAATACGTTCACGTTCGGCCGCGGCCAACCCCGCTAAGGGTTCGTCAAGCAGCAAGACCTTTGGATGACAGCCCAGCGCGATACCCATATCGACTAAGCGTTGGCCGCCATAAGACATGCTGGCCGCTTCGCTGTGTTCAATGCCCTCTAGGCCCAGATACTTAATCAGCTCGGCGGTTTGCTCATGCACCGACTGGTAAGAGTCAATATCACGCCAAATATTAAAGTGTCCCTTGTGACGTGCCTGAACTGATAACCGAAGATTTTCATAAATCGTCAGCCCCTTAAACAGATTGGTAATCTGAAAAGAACGCGCCAAGCCTAGTTGACTAATTTTGTCTGACGACAAACCCGTTAATGATTTGTCATAGAGCGTCACTTTACCTTGATCAGGTACAAACAAACCCGAGATCAAGTTAAAGGTTGTTGTCTTACCCGAACCATTTGGTCCGATCAGCGCATAAATCCCAGAGCGCAATGTCAAACTGCAATCACGCACGGCCTTGACACCACCAAAGCTTTTAGCGATGCCCGACACTTCAAGCGCAACAGCGTTAAGTACCTTAGGTTTCAGAAATTTTGGGAATGCTAAGCCCTGATAAATCTTGCGTGCGCTCATCGCCGCATCAGTTTCTTTTTCAGGTTTGAAGCGTTTTTTTACTTGCGCCCAAACACCCACAAGGCCTTTCGGTGAAAAAATAATAAAGGCCACAAAGAGCAAGCCAAAATACAGCAACCAATTCGGTGTCCAGATCGATAAGTATTCGCGAAACAGAATATAGAAAAATGCACCTACCACCGGACCGAGCAGACTATGCATACCACCGATCACTACCATCGCCAAGAGTTCACCCGAGAACGTGACCGACGTGGGGTCTGCCGAAGCAAACCGATAATGAAACGCGAGTAAGCTACCTGCCAAAGACGTTATCGTGCCCGAGATCACAAAGGCCAACAGCTTGTAGCGTTGCGTGTCATAGCCTTGAAACTGGGCTCGCTGTTCGTTTTCGCGGATCGCTGCGAGCACATGCCCAAAGGGTGAGCGCAAAATACGCCAAACTAAATACAACACTAACCAACCAATGACACTAACTGCAATCAGATAATGGACAGGCTGATCGAGTTGCAAGATTCCCATCTCAGGGCGAATCACATTGCCCAAGCCATTCTCACCACCGGTCAATGCCGTCCAGCGAAACGCGATTGCAAAGGTCAGCGCTGAAAACGCCAACGTCAGAAGCGAAAAATACACGCCACGGCGCCGCAAAATGAGCGCACCCACCAACGTAGCAAGCAACGCGCAAAAGACGATCGTGAACAAAATAGGCAATATCATTTGCCCTTCGAACCAATGCTTTTGCGACAAGGCGGCTGCGTAAGCACCTATTCCGAAAAATGCGCCGTGCCCAAAAGAGGTTAAGCCGGTATGCCCAACTAACAGATTTAAACCAAGAGCTGCCATCGCATAGATCACTACATCGGTCGCAGTACCAGGAGTCAACCCCAACGCGCGCATAATAAAAGGCGAGATTAGCAACCCTAACAGTGCCACGCCCAAGGGCAAATATTTTTGTATGTTTACGTTTGTCATGCCAGCTTCTTATTCAAATCGCTCAATACGCTCACCTAGCAAACCGCGCGGGCGCAGCAGCAGAACCAGAATCATCAGCACATACATCGAGGCCTCAGAGGCAGGCGGATAAAAGAAAGTTGTAATCCCTCGCACAACCCCCACCAACACCGCGGCGAGCACAACGCCCCAAAAGCTTCCCATCCCGCCAATCACCACCACAACGAAAGCCGCTGTCATGATTTCGGCACCCATCGCAGGATGCACACCTGCCAGGGGAGCAAGTAACACGCCGGCTAAGGCAGCCAGACTGACGCCCAACACCACGGCGCCTGTCATATAGTGGTTTAAACGAATCCCTAAGACAGCAACCATGTCAGGGCGTTGGGTGCCCGCGCGCACCACGCGACCAAAGGCAGTCTTATTCAACAAAAACCAAAGACCAATCATGGCACCGATTACCACCAGCAACATCACGAGGCGGTAGCGCGAATAAATAAAATCACCCAACACGACTTGCCCTTTTAGCGCTGACGGAATCGAGTATGCCAACGGACTCGAACCCCAAATCATTCGAATAATTTGCTCGGCGATCATCGCCAAACCAAAGGTGAGCAAGAGGCCTAAAATTGGATCGCTTTGATAAAAGCGGCGCAACAGAAAACGCTCGAATGCGATGCCTAACAACCCCACCAACACAGGCGAAAGTACGAGCGCTCCACCAAACCCGACGTACTGCGTCAACACGACAGCGCCGTAGGCACCCAGCGTATAAAACGCACCGTGTGCCAAGTTGACGATTCCACCCAGACTAAAAATCAGCGAGAGCCCAAGCGCAATCAGCAGATAGTAGCCGCCAATCATGAGGCCATTCAAAACTTGTTCTAAAAAAAAGATGAGTTGCATCGACGTTCAAACCATATAAATAAAACGACTCCCGTAACCTTGTCAGATCACGGGAGTGAATCAGCCTACAAAAGGCTTAGCTGCAGTGGGAATCCGCTTACGTAATATTGCAGGGATTCTCTTCACGTGTCGGTGCAATGATTTCGAGTGACTCGTTAGCGTTAGGAACTACCTCGCCAAGCTGCAGGAAATCCCACTTGTCGCGGGCTGCGCCCTTTTTCTTGGGCGTCAAGGTATACATCTGTTGCATCAACTGATGATCCCAACCACGGAAATAACCGGGACGGCCTTTCATGATATCAAACTGTGCACCTTTTTCAAGATGCTCAATCACCTTCATTGAATCTGTTGATTTCAACTCATTCATAGCTTGCGCCATGATTTTCATGACGGTGTAATCGCCCCACGCTTGGTTTTCTGGTGGTTTGCCTTGACGCTTGATGAATTCGGCGACAAACGCTTTTGAGGTCGGCGAATCGACATCATGGTGCCATGGCACAGGCCAGGTTCCCAAAAAGTTATCCGCACCCGCACCCCAAGCCAGCGCGGTATCAAAACCAAACCCGGCGATCGGGAAAGGCAGCCCATACTCTGAATATTGTTTCATGAAGCTAGTGATCTGCGTGCCAGCCAGATTAGAGATCACAACATCAGGTTTTGCCTGACGAATCTTCAACATATAGGCTGAGTAATCGGTGGCGTCAGTAGGCACCTTATCTTCGCCCGCAATCTTGCCACCCTGCGCCGCCAAAAAGCGACTCGCGACACGAGTCAAGTCATGTCCAAACGCATAGTCAGCCGTCAAAAAGTACCAAGACTTACCTTTGACCATGCCTTGTTTCAACAGCGCGCGACCTAAAGTATTTACATACATGGAGTTGGCGCACTCAACGTGAAACATAAACTTGTTGCAGCTTTTGCCACGTAATTCGTCTGAGTTACCACCGGTATTGATAAAGATTTTTTTGTTGCGCAAAGCGACTTGGCTGATTGCCAAGCCTGAGGCAGAGTTAATTTCGCCCAGCAAGCACATCACGCCATCGCGCTCAAACATACGCTGCGCTTTACTTGCAGCCGTGGCTGGATTCACAGAGTCTTCTGAAATGAGTTCGACCTGACGCCCAGTAATGCCGCCCGCTTTATTGACCTCATCTACGGCTTGCTTGATACCCATCGTGCCATACTCACCGAGTGGGCCTAAAAAGCCGGTCAGAGGGGTTAAGTGACCGATACGGATTTTGTCAGACTGCGCTTTGACAATCGCAGGCAAGCCCAGCAGGGCCATCGCACCCGCGGCTGAACCCGCTTGCAATAGCTGGCGACGTGATTTTGATGCTTCGTTCATTGCTGCTCCTCGTTTTGTTGTGGGGGTCCTGAAGGACCGCACGTTGAGAGCATAGAGCTGCCTCGAGTACTGACTCAAATGCGCTTGCTACGCCAAGTTAACTATAGGAGCCACGCATACATTCGTCAATGCCGCGGGCATAGCACTTACCCTAGGGGCGAGCTCTTTTTTATACAGCTAATCGACCCGAGCACCAGCCCGCTTCACAATATCTGCCCACTTGTCGACCTCTTTGGCTAAATAAGAGTCGATCTCGTCACCTCGCAACGGCTTAGATTCGAACCCTCGACCGACCAGATTTTGGATGACTTGCGGGTCGGCTAACACCGTCTGCGTGGCCTCGCGTAAGCGACGCTTTAATTCAGGCGATATCGCAGCTGGCGCATACAGCGCCCACCAGGCCGCCAAATCAAAATCACTAATCCCCTGCTGATCAACCGGAATCACGTCAGGCGCAGCACTCGAACGAGTCGAACTCGAAACAGCGATCGGCCGAATACGACCACCTTGAATCAAGGCCATTACCGCGGCTGGATGATAAAACATAAAGTCAATTTCACCTGCGGCAAGATCCGTGAGTGCGCGAGTGGCATCTTTGTAGGGGGCGTGGAGCATATCAACGCCGGTACGAACCTTGATCAGCTCTCCCGCTAATTGCCCAGTCGTGCCATTGCCCGCCGAGCCAAAGGTTAATTTTCCTGGCTTATCTTTGGCCATCTGCACCAAATCTCCAACGGTCTTGATCGACGAATTGGCAGGCACGACAAGTAAATTAGGCGTAATGCCAACGACCCCTAAAGCATAAAAATCCGACAGTGCAAAAGGAAGTTTTGAAAATAACGCGTGATTGATCGCGTTGGTGGTGATGGTGCCCATCGCCAGGGTGTAGCCGTCAGGCGCGGCTTTCGCGAAGTGAGCCATACCGATATTCCCACTCGCGCCCACTCTATTGTCGACAATGACTGGCACGTTAAATACTCTGCTCAGGCCCTGCCCAAAAATTCGAGCCACAACATCGCTTGTCGTGCCCGCCGCAAAAGGCGAAATCATCGTGATTGTCTTACTTGGCCATTGCTCTGCCGCAGCATTTAACTGCGCAAAGGCAGATGAGTTTGCACAGACTGCTATAAGCAATGCGCCCGCTGTGATCGATCTTGTCAATAAATTTTTCATTGAAGTCTCGGTTTTTTTGTCTTAATTACAGGGATGTGTAACGACTTTTTTTACGAGCTAAAACTTTGTCTCTTGCACACGCTTTACCTCTTACACAAGATTCCAAAATTCTTGCATATTTTCAACTTGATCTATTGCATCAATTCGTGCAACGAGTTTACGAGCCTGCACCTCGGTCATCGCGTAGGGACCGCTTGTCAAGCAGGTCATCGCTTTTGTCCTAACTTGCTCGTCATCGAGAGGATGCGCTGGCGTACCCGGAATCTCATTCACCGTACAACTCAGCAGCTCTCCACTCTTTGTTTGTATGATCACTGTCGCTGGAGTAAATTTTCCAGATTCAGTTTGATCAATCTCGATGTTGATTTTCTTAATGCACTCCATCACCGCAGGATCTAGCACTGCGGCGGTATCGATATCCTGCAATCTAAACGAACCGCGCAATAGGATGCTTGCAATTGAATACTGCACACTAAATTGCGCAGCAACCTGAGGGCTATCGCCGATTGCAAACTGCGCCCCGACCAGACGATTCATATATGGCGTGATCCTCACCGTACAGTTTGCCATTTGATCAGTCGTTAATTTGTGCTCTACAACGAGCCGTTCCGTTGCCACAATCGCTGCGTGATTACAAAAACAACTTGGATAGTTTTTTAAGGTTAAGGTTTGTAAGAGATATGACTGACCCAGACCGCTCAAGGCTCGGGCTCGATCAAGGGGCTCGTACAAATTATCAAAGCCTCTTTCACCTTCAAACATTTGCTTAGGTGCCGTGATGCCACACTGGGCTAAAAAGGCGGCCTCAACACCGTCACGCGCCGCAAAGGCCGATTGCAGCCGCTTGACCAAGGCGCCTTCAACCAACGATTGCTGGGTTCCAGCTGCGCGGCTCAGTGCAATCCCCATCGCAGTGTGAATGCCAGTGGCGTCTAGCCCCAGCACTCGCGCTGAGATCGCCGCAGAGGCAAACACCCCAAGCGTTGAGGTCATGAACCAGCCTGGATTATGAGTAATCCCCATACAAAGACGTACATGCATTTCTGCACCCGCAATATACGCGGTCAAAAAATCTTTTCCATGCATGGGTTGTCGATCAGCGAGCGCCATCAGCGCTGGGATAATGACGATRTCTGGATGCGACGTTGCCTGATCGTGGACGCTGTCGAAATCAAGTGCCGCGGCGTAAATTCCGTTGATAAACGCAGCTGAGGTCGCCGGCAGATATTCGCCAGTTAACCAGACCCGGCTCTCGGCTTTGCCCCCTTGCCCGATGACCCAAGCATGCACCGGCTCTGTTCCCATGGCTCTTGAACCGGCCCAGGCGACTGCCAAGGCATCCAAGATGTACCGTTTAGCATCCCGGATGAGCTCAGCATTCAAGTCTGAGTACTGTAGCGTGCTCACCCATTGTGCCAACTCGCGACTGGCTGACGATTCTGGTGTTTTCATCGTGCCGCCCTATCGAAAGAAAATAATCCAATCGTTCAACTTAAACATCTCAACTTGGTCGACGACGATATAAGATCGTTGCAATCATTTCTTGAACCGTTGTTTCATGCTGATTCACAATATTGCGCTTAAAGGTAATGGTCCCACGATCGGGCTTACTCGACTCTTTTTTTTCAATCACAGTTGATCTCATACGAATGGTATCGCCGTGTTTAACCGGTGCAAGCATGCGCCATTTATCAATCTGCACTAAAGCTAGCAAAGTGCCATCATTGATTCCGCTGGCATATTGCAGTCCTCCGGCCACGCCGTAAATCATCGGTCCGTGCGCGATCGGTTCGCCAAAGGGCGTGGTCTTGCAATACTCGAAGTTGGTATGAACCTCATTGAAGTCACCCGTCAAACAAGCAAAATTAACAATATCCGTACTGGTAATCGTACGCGCGGGTGTCACGAACTCAGCACCCACATCAAAATCTTCAAAATAGCGACCCCTGACGGGTGGTGTAACGGTTTCCAAATTTATCTCCTGAACGTTATTGTTTATCTTTGGTGAGTATCAGCGTGCAGTGCGACGACAGCACGCCCCCTTCGTTATGCACTAAGGCGATCTCGGCACCCTCGACCTGTCGCGCACCCAAACTACCTCGTAACTGACGAACAGCCTCGACGATACCGAATAACCCACCCGCCGCGCCCGCATGCGCGTGCGACAACATACCGCCGTGGGTGTTAACAGGCAACCGCCCACCGATGCGAGCGTGTCCCTCTTGGTAAAAACTACCACCCTCGCCTTGTTTACAAAAGCCGAGTTCTTCAAGCTCAATAATCGGTACGATCGAAAAGCAATCGTATAACTCGGCGACATCAATATCCGACGGACCTAAGCCAGCCATTTGATACGCTATTTTTCCTGATTCAGCGGCTCCAAACTCAGTCAGACTCGGCGCACAAATTAAATGTTCGTGGGTGTGATATTCACCGATCCCGGCAAGATAGGCAGGCTTGCTTCGTAAATCCTTGGCCCGTTCGGCGGACGTCACGATAAACGCACCCCCAGCATCAGATAGCAGACAACAGTCCAAAATCTTTAGTGGATCGGCAATGGGCTTTGACCCCATGACATCCCCAATCGTTATTGGCTTTTTCATATGTGCGTTTGGGTGCAACAGCGCATGTTGCCGTGTGGTCACCGAGACGGCGGCCATCTGCTCTTCGGTTGTCCCAAATAACTCCATGTGGCGCCGTGCAATCATTGCATAAAAAGCCGGAATCGAAGGGCCATAAGGCTTTTCAAAATAAGGATGTCCTACCGCCATGAGCGCCGCGACAGCCTGATCCCGACTTTGCCCAGTCGCTCGATTTTCTCCGGCACAGACTAATACGGTCTGACAATGTCCTRCCGTGATCGCTTCGGCGGCATGCTTAAGCATGACTGCTGGGGATGCGCCCCCAACGATCATTGAAGCCGTATAACGTGGTTTTATTCCCAGATATTCACATATGACGCTACCCAGCATAAAGTAAGGTTCAGTAAATGAGTACGCAGTCAAGACCCCGTCGATGTCAGAAAGTTTTAACCCCGAATCATCTAAGGCGCGCCGAGCGGCCTGGGCATTCAGTCCTAAACCACTCATCGTCGGCACTTTGCCAATATCCGATTCACCCACACCAACGATGGCAACTTTATTACGAATTGAGTTCATCATCTGCGCCATTTAGTTTGTGCCCTCTTTGGTAAGATCCCTGACAAACTGTGGCACCTTGGCATCAGGCCCACGCGCCTCAAAACACACTTTCACTTGATCACCAATACGGGTCTCAAGTGCGTCTGGCCCCAAGATATTCGCCATCATACGAGGCCCTTCCTTCAGTTCGATCAGGGCAACCACATACGGCACCAAGTGATCAAACTCTTTCATTGGCGCACGCCTGACCACGGTAAAACTATGAATCACGCCAAGTCCACTGGCTTGAATCCATTCAAGTTCAGTCGACCAACAGGCAGGACAAAGGTAGCGGGGCATAAAGTGCAATTCTTTGCAGGCTTTACATTGCCTGATCATCAGACGCTCTTGATTCGCGCTATCCCAATACACTTGCGAGTCAGGATTTGCGACGGGAATCGGTAATTCAGAATTCATGATTTTTTCTCTTTAATCGCATCAAAATTTTTTGTCTTTCGCGTTTACAAAATCTGCCTCTCGGCGTTGGAGTGCCGCCTCAAGACCTTCATGAAACTCAGGATTTGACATGGCAAGGGCCTGACCAAAACCTTCAAAGGCAAACATATCGGCGAGCGATGTTTCAAACGAACGCGCCATCAAGGTTTTAGCAAGCCCCATGACCTGCGCGGGGCCCTCGGCCAGACGTTGCGCTTGCGCGAGCCCAGCCTCGTAGAGTTCAGCATCCGGCACCACTTTAAACACTAAGCCTAACTGCGCAGCTTGCTGAGCCGTAAACGTACCTCCACTAAACAGAAAATTCTTTGCCTGAGCCATACCAATTAATCTTGGCAAGTGATACATCATTCCGATATCGGGCATGACACCAAGCTTAAAGAAGCCCGACATAAACTTTGCGCTCTCGCTTGCGATCACAAGATCTCCGGTTAAGGCCAAGCCCATTCCGCCACCCACCGCGTGGCCGTTGACGCCAATGACGACGGGCTTATCAAGCCCAATTAACGGAAACAACCATGTTTTAAGCGCACGAAAGCGCCGATGTACCGTCCAGGGATCGCAGCTGGTTGAAAGCGCCTTCAAATCACCGCCCGAACAAAAGGTCGGGCCCTCAGCAGTCAGAAACACGCTTCTGACTTCGGCGTCATGATCGGCGAGTGCAACGGCTTCGCCCAATTGTTTTCGAAACTCAGGTGTCAGAGAGTTTCTATTTTCTGGGCTATTCAGACAGATCACCAGTACAGCCCCAATTTTTGATGTTTTCACTAATTGTTTGGTCAATTTTTTCTCCGTAATCTCTTAGATTAAAAGCTCAGGCGCRAACCATTACCGTTTTATCATGCACGATTAGGCAGACACATATTTCAACCATCGCCCGCCATCTACGACCATGTTTTCACCATTCACATAGGCTGCTAAGTCCGACGCAAGATAAGTAGCCGCATTCGCAATTTCGCTCTTTCGACCAAAACGACCTAAGGCGGTCTTCTTGCGCTCGAGCTCTTATCGCCCTCAACAATCAATCTACTTTCGCGCCAGATTCTTTGACTAATTTGGCCCACTTAGGAATATCCTTCTTGATGACCTCAGTGACCTCTTCCGGCGTGCTCCCGACTGGGATGCCTCCCATGGCTTCAATTCTCAATTTGAAGTCAGGGGTATGAATGATTTTTACGATCAGTGAATTCAACTTTGTCACGATTGGTTTGGGCGTACCGGCGGGCAACATGATGCCGTACCAGGCAGCAAGATCGTAACTAGTCAAACCGGCTTCAGCCATCGATGGCACTTTCGGCAATGCGGGCACACGATCCAGCGACGTCACAGCTAACGCTTTTATTTTTCCAGAATCTGTGTAACGCATTCCTGCCAATACGCTTGCAAAAACGATCGGGACTTGCCCGCTCAGAACATCGATCAGCGAAGCGCCATCGCCCTTATAGGGGATGTGCTCCATTTTGACCCCCGTCATCATTTTAAAAAGCTCACCCGAAAAATGAGAACTGGTTCCGTTGCCACCAGAACCAAAGCTGTATTTGTTTGGATTCGCCTTGAGAAAAGCAATCAGTTCAATCACGTTATTCGCGGGAATACTTGGGTGAACGGCCAACATATTTGGCAAAACGGTAAAGATTGTGACTGGGGCAAAATCTTTGAGCGGGTGATAAGGTAAATTACCAAACAAGGTCAAGTTCCCAGCCAACGGGCCATTGGTCGAAATTAAAAAGGTGTAGCCATCAGGCGCAGCCTTCGCAACTTGATCAGTCCCAATGTTGCCACCCGCGCCTGGCTTGTTCTCGACTGTCACGCGCTGTCCGAGTTGATCAGACATTCGTTCAGCCAGTGCGCGCCCTAACGTGTCGGTAGGGCCGCCAGCCCCAAAAGGCACGATCATTCTTATTGGCCGAGTCGGATACGCATCCTCTGCCAAGGTATTTGTCAAAAATAATCCATTGGCTGACAGCAATATCAGCATCAGTGATTGCCGTAAATTTCTTCTCGACATCATAGTCTCCTTGTTTTAATTTTTTTTAATCAAGCCCACTTGTCTTTCGCATTTAACACGGTCAAGCGTCACATTATTAGGTTCTGCTGCCTTGAGTTCTGCTGCCGACCATGCTATTTTTAAACAACCTCCAACCCGTTGCGACTGAGCTTAATATAAGTCAAATATTATTGAGTCGTTGACATTTTTTGAGAAAACTCGCTATGACCTGTAGATTGACTCAAGTGATGTTCGCCCTCTTAATTGTGTGTTTCGGAGCAAGCACAAGCGCGCAATCAAAAGATAGCTTCCCCGACAAACCGATCACTCTAGTCGTACCCTACCCAGCCGGTCAGTCTGTTGACTCTTTAGCGAGGATGATTGGCGAAGGTCTAACCAAATATTTAGGGCAACCGGTCATTATCGACAATAAAGCGGGTGCAGGCGGCACAATTGGCAGCAAATATCTGATTCGCATGCCTGCCGACGGTTATACGCTCAGTATGAATGCTAGCGGGCCACTAGGCATCGCGCCGCATTTGTTCAAAGAAGCAAATTACGACCCACGAAAGGACTTCACCCCCATCATGGCAGTGGCGGCCGTGGCGCAGACCCTTGTTGTGTCTTCTAAAACAAATATCAAAACTGTTGCAGATCTCATTGCTGCGGCGCGCAATCGACCTAATGGCTTGAATTTTGGCTCTCCTGGGAATGGATCAACGAGCCACCTTACTCAAGAAATGTTCAAGCAATTGGCAGGCGTGAAGATGCAACATGTTCCCTACAAGGGAGGCCCCGCCGCAGTCACTGACTTACTCGGGGGTCAGATTGATGTACTGTTTGAAGCCGCGCCTCTTGTCCTGCCTTTTATTAACCGAGGCGAACTGCGCGCGTTAGCTGTCAGTACAGCCAAACCAATCGATACTCTGCCGAACGTTCTCACGATCGCCTCACAAGGGCTGCCTGGTTTTGAGGCAGTAGGCTGGATGGGCATTGTCGGTCCCGCGGGGATGGATCCCGTGCGGGTTCAAGTGTTATCCCAGGCACTAAAGCAATCTATCTCTGATCCAAGCATTCGTGCGAAACTTGATTCGACAGGGATGTTAACCATTGGCGGATCCCCGAAAGAGTTCGCAGACTTTATCGAGACTGAATACGCCAAGTGGGGCGCTGTCATTCAACAGGCAGGCGTCAAGCTCGAGTAGAAAGTCAGATCGGCCAAGTACCCTACTCTTCAGCCAAAGCCGGAATCGTTGCAATAACCCGCGTCGCCGCGCGCGATTTCGCGCAACGCCATATTCGGGTAAGCACCATTGCCCTCGGAATTTTCGACACGCCGTTGTTAGCTAACGCACCCATCGGAAAAGGTCTAACGCCTTGGCTTTGCACGACAACGCTCACTGCTTCGCTGGCCTAGCTCGCACTGCCTCTTCGTTGATGTCTGAACCCCAGCCAGGCCCCTTGGGTAACAAAATCTCACCGTCTACGATTTCGATCGGATGCGTCATGAATTCACGCGTGAACGCTGCCTCGTCTACCACATACTCCATGATGCTGAAGTTTGACGTGGCCGCTGAAAAATGCGCCCCCATCAAAGAAGATAATTGACCGTGGTAATTATGCGAGGCCACGTTAATTTCGTAGCTTTCAGCCATCGTTGCCATCTTGGTGGCTTCGAGCAAACCGTTCCACTGCGGGTCAATAATCGCAACATCGGCTGCATTGGCCTCAAGATAAGGACGAAGTGCTTGCCGGCCTAGTAGCGTTTCAAGCGAAGAGATTCGTGTTGTGGTTGATTGCTTGACTTCAGCTAAGGCCCCCGGATCTTGTATGTCGACCTCAAGCCACAGTAAATTAAAACGTTCAAGCGCGCGAGCAATTCTTTTTGCACCCTCTGGCTTAAAGTGAAAGTTTAAGTCTAGTGCCAACTTCACATCTTTACCGGCACCTTGCTCAAATGCGTGAAGTAGTTCAACAATCGCCTCTAAAGTTTTATCGTCAAGATTCAACTGAGGAAAGCCCGTACCAATGCCAAAGCCAGGCCGATAATTACTGCATACGCCCTTTTCAAAAAATAAAATATTTGTCTTAAGCGCCTTGAAGCCGCGAGTTTTAACTTCTTTACCTAAGGTCACGATATCGTCTAACGAGCGCAAGGGCGCAGCCTCGAATACCGGTGCGAAACGCGAGCGCAATGTGCCACACTGCGACCAATAGATCGGCAACTTAGTGCGTAAGGCYCCACCGAACAATTGATGCACCGGCACGCCTAAATCTTTGGCCTTCAAATCTAAACAGGCATTTTCTAGCGCTGCAAGCGCTTGCGCGATTAAGCCACCCGAAAAAATTCGCGTCACTGCATATAGGTTGGCATGAATCAAATTACTTTGGCGCGGATCCGCGCCAAGCAAACTTTGCCCGAGCTTACGGATCACATCCGTCAAGCCTGGGCTTGAGCTGCCCTCGCTGAACTCTGACCAACCAATCAAACCTGTGTTGGTGGTGATTTTTAAAAACGATAGCGTGCGCCAGCCACCATCCGCATGCAAGTCTTCGATTGCGGTGATCTTCAAGAGGTCTCCTTGGTCTGAATTTTTAAAGTGTTTAAGCGTCACCCAAGGGTGGTACTGTGGGCGTCACTGAGAAATGATGAAGCTGGATTTTCCATTGGCCTTTAAGTTTGACGAGCACAAGAGTGGTACGTAAAACCGATTTCGTGGCGCGACCGTCTTCAAGGACAAACGCAAACGACCCCAAGCCTTGCGCCATAAAACTATCCTCGTTGATTTTTACAATTTCTTGCTCGATTAACGTCAACGCAGCAGATCGCAAGACACCATCGTAAGACGAAAAATAGCCCTCAATTGCTMCTGCTCCAACCGAGTGCCCGGCACGGCCGCCATAAAACAACGCATCCTCGGCATAAAGTGCGGCCAATCCTCGAGGGTTCCAAACCTGCGCGGCTTGATTCCATGACTGCTGCATTTGAGTGAGTATCTGGGCAGAACTGTCTGTTTGAGGCGTCATTGTAGTTTCTCGAAAGTCTTAGATTTTAGGTAGCCTATGTCAACTTGCAGAATTTGGCGCAGTCGGCATGGGTATCCCCGCGCAGCCTTTAATTTTGCCAAACTAAACTTAACATCTTTACCCAGTGTAAGTGAACGGCAGGCCGCGCTAAGCAAGGGTTTTCGCTAGTTTAAACATGCAGCGTCCGAACAAGATTTAAGGCAATATGGCGAGGCAACTTAGCGCAAGCTAAGTTTTTCAAATTGTTCATCACATAAAAGTCAAAGCAGAGCGAGCCAAAATGAATTTAAAAAAAACGATTCTTTCTACTCTTATTGCCTCCGGCATACTGAGCGCAAGCGCACTCACTAGCCTGTCCCACGCACAAGACGTCAAACCTTTTCGTATCGGCTCGATTGTCGATATGTCAGGCATTTATTCTGCTATCGGCGGGCCAAATATGGTGAGCGCAGTCAAGATGGCAGTCGAAGACTTTGGGGGCAAAGTGCTTGGCCGTCCAATTGAGGTGTTATCAGCAAACTATCAAAACAAGGTCGATATTTCCGCAGCACGTGCACGCGAGTGGTATGACCGCGATGATGTCAAGGTGATCATCGAGTCAACCGACTCAGCGTCGGCATTGGCCATGCAAAAAATCGCCAGAGAAAAAAAACGCTTGGTGATTTTTGCAGGCTCGGCAAGCTCTGCCTTGACCAACGCTGAATGCTCACCTTACGGCGTACATTATGTCTATGACACGTATGCAATGGCTCACGGTACTGGTGCCGCGATTACTAAGTCAGGCGCAAACAGCTGGTATTTCATCACTGCCGATTATGCCTTTGGTCATGCCTTAGAAAAAGATACTGCTGAGGTTGTTGTTGCCAATGGCGGCAAAGTTTTTGGCAGTGTGCGTGCGCCATTAAATTCGCCCGACTTCTCGTCGTACTTATTGCAAGCACAGGCCTCAAAAGCCAAGGTCATCGGCCTGGCTAATGCCGGCTCAGACGCTCAGAATTCTGTGCGTCAAGCTTCGGAATTTGGCATTATCAAGGGCGGGCAGCAAGTGGCCACCTTATTGATATTTTTGTCTGATATCAAAGGAATGGGGTTGCCAATCGCACAAGGCTTGATGTTCACCGATGGTTTTTACTGGGATCGCACCGACGAAACACGTGCTTTTTCAAAACGTTTTGGCGAGCGCAACAAAGGTGATATGCCCACCATGGTGCAGGCCGGTGCTTATTCAGCAACGATGCATTATCTGAAGTCTGTTGCTGCCGCTGGCACAGATGATGCCGATGCGGTTGCAGCCAAGATGAGAGAGCTCGAAATCAACGATTTCTTTGCCACAAAAGGTAAGATCCGTGTGGATGGCCGCATGGTGCACGATATGTATCTAGCCGAAGTGAAAAAGCCTTCTGAGTCAAAAGGCCCTTGGGATCTCCTTAAAATTAATGCCACCATCCCAGGCGATCAAGCGTTCAGACCTTTGTCTGAAAGCGTTTGTCCTTTAGTTAAGAAGTAAAGTAACGGTCTACTCTCAACAATTAGCGAATACTGGCGGGCGCTAACGCGCGCGTCAGGCTCGCTTCACCTCTGCCATAGATCGCTGCGTTATAGCCTGAAACAGTGTCTGTGCGCGCTGTATTCAATAGCTGGTTAGCGACTGCTGCCGCATTCGCTGTTGTGAATTTACTGCCAACAATCGCTGCATAGCCCGAGACGATGGGCGCAGCAAAAGATGTGCCCGCCAAGCCCCCCAAGGCGCTGATATCTACCCCCACTACCAAAAAGTTTCTCTGCACGACTGGGCTGGTTCCCGCAACGTTCGAATAGCTCGCCATCGAGGCTGGGGTTGCTGTCGTACCATTTTTAGAGAGTGCGCCCACTAAAATCGCAGACGGCTGGCCAGCCAAGCTGACCGCCAGGTTGTCGATGCGACCACGATATTCGCCAGACGGCACCGCGGCACCTACCGGAATGCCATTGTTACCCGCTGATTTCACAACGACCGCCCTACCACTTTGCGCATAACCAACAAGGGCCACTTCTGAGGCAGAAGAGGCCAACGGACTGTAGAGCCCATAAGATAGGTTAAAAACATTGAGCGACATGGTGATTAAGCCAACAACGCCCCCGCCCTGCTCGTGCGTAATCACTAAGCCCAAAGGCGCGACAGACTGCGCCTGCCAAGTCGTCCAGGCACCGTGACAGTGGCCATAGATACGATCGCAACTCGCACCGAAGTCATCAATCATATTGATCCGTACGCCTTGGCCAAGATAGCCTTGCGCCCACGCAACGCCCACCTCGGGGCTCATCCAAGCCTGCTGCGCCATTGCAGGCATGAGGCTGCCAAAAGTCAAGGTCGCAAAAAGAATGCTCTGATATTTTGCTTTCATGGGTAGGGCCTTTTGTAGGATTCAGCCATTTTAAAAAGAGAACGAATATTGCAGACTCAAAAAATATGCATTGAGCGGTTTCATGTTGTACAAGTAGGGTAAGGTGTCCGCGGGTGCGAGCGGCAAAGCAGCCAAACGACAGTTTACTTTTTGCTGTCCGCCAATATCGCCATAATCCGCCACACAGGATTTTTCTCTGAGGCTGCCGCCGATGGTGGTGGTTGCCTTCAACGACAAACTCGAATTTTTTGCAAAGTCATGGCGCAGCACAAAGCCAAACTTTAAGCTTGAATCAATCGTATACTTCTGGCCAAATTCTCCTGTGCTGGCGCCCCAAATCAAACCGAACCAAGGCGTCAACTGCGTCATCAGAGCCACTCGAGAGTCCGTCCAGTTGCTTGAATACCACCCTTTAAAGCTGACCCAGTTACCCGATGAGGTCTCAAAGCCTCCGGTCTGCGACGCGCGGATCACCTGCGACAACTGTGAACCTTGGCCTAAGTCAATCAAATAGGTGTTGGCTAAAAACTCCTGCGTGCTGCCCAGAAAATCTGCGGCCTGCGCGCGAGCGACACTCGCAAGCAACACCAGCACACCAATGACTTTTGTTCGAGCGAAATACCTCTGACTCACTTTAATGACGCACCTCTCGAAACTTGATTGCTGCAAAAATGCCGGAGCCTAAATAACTGTAAGGTATTTCGCAAGGTAATGACCCATTTAAATTAACATTGAGGTGATAAGATTGATAACAAAGACCCGTTTTAGCTCATAATTTTTGTTCAAACCCGTAGCAGCACTCAATGAATCTTAATGTCAATGCGGCAAATGAGCAGTCACTGCTTAAAAAAACCTGCCATGTCCTGACCATCTTGGGAAATACGCTCACCCTGATTGGCGGGCTTGGCGTGCTCTTAGGTATATTCGGGGCCTTCGATATGGAAATCTTTTCACTCGGACTGTCTTCAGGGGTGCGCATCATTGGCACGGTCGCGATAGCAGGCTGTTTGCTCAGCGCAATTGGCTACGGCATCTCTGACTACACGAATAAGTAACTCACCACAGGAGCAATACATGTTTAAACGTTCTGACTATTTCATCATCTGCGCGGTCATGTTTTCATTCTTTATTTCAGCCTATCTTTGGTTTGTGATTAAGGATCAGCAGCAAGCAATTTTTACTGCAATTTGGATTCCTTCAATTTTCACATTTGGAATTTACTTTAAATTGTGTGCTTTGATGGGGCTGCGAAAATGAGCTCGGACATCCTACTTTACCCGGCRATTTTCATTTTCACAATGCTCGTAATCGGCTTGATTTTTACAGTCAAAGAATTTTCTACTTTACAAAAAGACGCAGAAAAAAAATCACAGTCTAAAGATGACCAAGAGGCTTAGTACGCACACATTTTTACCAAATGAACCCATGTTGAAAAAAATTCTATTGTGCGCACTTTTCTTGGTAACAATCGTCAAGGGCGTTGCGATGGCCACTGAAGAGCCTTCCTTCAAAAGTGTCTTCAAAGACGGTGCCTTCGAGATCAGAGAATACTCGCCACTGATTGCCGCCGAGGTGACGGTTTCGGGTGCGCGTAGCGAAGCGGTTAGTGCCGGTTTTCGACTACTGGCTGGTTATATCTTTGGGGGCAACACGCGTAAGCAAAGTATCGCCATGACGGCGCCTGTTGTTCAAACCGAAGCTCTCAACGAAAAAATCGCGATGACGGCACCTGTGACACAGATCCAGGATCCTGCTGGATGGGTGATTCGATTCATCATGCCAGCGAGCTATACGCTTGAGACCTTGCCAACGCCAAACGATGGAAAGGTCAGGCTAACACCGCTTGCACCTGCGCGTATGGCTGTTGTCGGTTTTTCAGGATTAGTCGACGACGACGATGTTGAAAAGCAAACTGCACTTTTGCGAATATTTGTCGCAAATCAAAAACTCACTGCGGTTGGAGTGCCCTCGTTGGCGCGCTACGATCCACCTTGGACACTTTGGTTTTTACGTCGCAACGAGATCATGCTTGAGCTAGCCTCTACAAAGTGATTGCCCTCACACATCAAATATTTAGTCGGTAAGCAACAAAGTCTTTGGACAGCACGGAAGCTGACAACAATACGATTTAATCCGCTTTCATTCCCGTCCTGTTGATCAACTCGGCCCACTGTTTGAGTTCGGTCTGAATCGCAGCTTTCATTTGCTCTGGCGTCATTTTGAGTGGCTCATAACCATCTTGTCGAATGATTCTCAGTACTTCGGGATCACCCATGGCGACGTTTAAAGCGGCAACCAGTTTGCTGGTGACATTGGCAGTTAACCCCGCCGGAGCCACCACACCGAACCAAACGGGCGAGTCAAACCCCGGAAACCCACTTTCAGCAATCGTCGGCACATTTGGAAACAGACTGCTACGGGTGAGCGAACTCACCGCAAGCGCTTTGACCTGTCCTGCCTCAACGTTAGTGGCGATTGACCCGATTGACGAAAATAGAATGGGGATATGGCCACCCAATAAATCGGTTAGGGCACCCGCGCCCCCCTTGTAGGGCACGTGCGCAATCTGCAAACCTGTTACCAACTTGAACTGCTCTGCGGCCAGGTGGCCAGAGCCTCCGATACCTGAAGTGCCATAACTCCATTGCGCAGGGTTGGCCTTCGCCAGAGCAATAAAGCTTTTGACGTCTTTCGCAGCCGACGCCGGTAGGACTGCAATCAATGAGCCTCCACTAGACACCATACCAATTGGTGTGAAATCATTGAGCGGGTCAAAGTTCGCTTTGCGCAACGACGGCCCAAAAGTCATGGGCCCCTGAGAGGTCAGGTGTATCGTGTAGCCATCGGCTGGGGCACGTGCAACGAGTTCAAGAGCGATCCCACCCGCTACACCCGGCTTGTACTCCATCACAATAGTCTGACCTAAAAACTTGGCCATTCGGTCTGCAACTGGGCGCGCGAGCTTATCGGCTGCACCGCCGGGAGTAAAACCAACGACCATTTTGATCGGTTTTTCTGAAGGGTAGTCGGCGGCAACGCTTAACATCGGCATCCCAAAAAAAGCGGTTGCAAGCGCCAGCGTGGCTAGATTGATGAGTCTCACAGTTATCTCCCGTCGCGATTGAGTTCGCTAATGATTTATGACATCTTAGTCCCTCCGATCCATCATAGCGGTTTGTCACGACTCGTTGGTGTCTGCAAGAAAAATCAGCGATTTGCTGCCAGTATCGCCGCAAGGTCAGGCAAAACCTTGCATTTTTTGATGGTCGGTTTACACTCTATGCAATTAAATAAATCCGCCCTTCGCATTCAGATGCCTTTTTGTTTTAAGTGCCAAGGTTATCGAAAATAAAATGCAGAGAAACTTATGCGCAAGTCGTCTACAACATTATTTAGCTCGCTTTTATTAACACTGTTCGCTCAAACGCCGGTGTTCGCTCAAACTGTTGCGGTGCAATATCCCACCAAAACAATACGTCTGGTTGTACCCTTCCCGGCGGGGTCAGCGACTGACACTATTGCGCGAATTCTAGGAAACGGTTTAAGCGTCAGCCTTGGGCAACCAGTCATTGTGGAAAATAAAGCGGGTGCCGATGGTGCACTTGCCGCCTCTGAGGTGGTTAAGGCGGCCCCCGATGGCTACACGTTGTTCGTGGCGACCAATAGCCCGATGGCGGGGGTGCCGGCTTTACGCAAGCAACCACCTTATGACTCCGTGCGCGATTTCACGCCGATCAGCATGATTGGCCGCTATACGTTTTTCTTATATGCCAATGCTCAAACGCCCTTCAATACGATTCAAGAGCTCATCACGTACGCCAAAGCAAATCCGGGTAAGTTAGCTTATGCCACTGGCAATACCACCGGGATTGTCGCCACTGCGCAGTTTGCCTCTTTAGCCGGCAACTTAAATATGCTTCACGTTCCTTATAAAGGCGAACCTGCAGGCGTCATTGACTTGGTCTCAAATCGCGTGCAATTGATGATTTCGACCCCTTTCACCGCAGGGGTGCACGCAGCCGAAGGCAAACTTAAAGCGCTTGCGATTACCTTGCCAAGTCGTTCGCCTCTCGCCCCCAGTATTCCTACGTTTGCTGAAGCGGGCGTCAAAGGATTTTCGATTGAATCGTGGGCTGCCTTGTACTCCCCCGCCGGTCTGCCACCTGCGGTGCTCGAACGTCTGAATACCGCCGTCAACGGAGTGCTCAACCGCCCCGACATTAAAGAGCAGCTCGCGCAAAAGCAATTCTTGCCGCAAGGCTCAACTGCGGCCGCGCTCAGCACGTTCACAAAAGAACAGGTTGCGACCTACACCAAAATTTTGCGCGATGCAGGCGTCCAGCCTGACTAGTATTTTGCAACGAGCAACCCAACAAGGAGACGGCACATGCCCGTGATTTCAAAAAGCTTTGATCTAGAAAAAGTTGAATGGCGCAAGGTCACCGATCCAAGCTGTAAAGAGTTTTGTGTCGACTTCGAATACAGCCTGCTCGGCTACGACTTACCGAGCGGGCGACTTGACATGTTGCTGCGCTACGGCAAGGGCGGGCACTGTCGCCGCCATCGCCACATCGCCTCGACCGTCACACTCGTGCTCGAAGGTGAACAGTATTTAACAGAACTGCTGCCCAATGGCAGCACCAAAAATATTCACCGCAAAAAAGGTGATTATGCGTTGGCAACCGCCGATGCGCACCCGCACGACGAACACGGTGGCGACGACGGTGGCACCATCATGTTGTCAATGACTGCCGTCGATGGCCTGCTGTTTGAGTATTTCGACGAAAACATGGCTAACGGCTGGACGCTTTCGATTCAAGAGTTCGTCGATAGCTGGGATAAAGGCGTGATCCACGGAAACGTTGCCGCCTTGAGTCACTGAAAACACCGCAGTCAGTCAATACGAACCAAGCCGTTTAACGCTGCAATGCCTCTTGCGCAACCAGCTTGACCGTATTACCAATGTCAGACACTGTTGCGCGCTGCACATCGCGCTTCCAACGCCAGTCGTCAAAGTCAGTGCCGCGATGCACCGTGCAGCGGTTATCCCACATCACTAAATCATTCACACGCCAGCGATGTGACAACACGAACTGCGGCTGCGTTGCATGTTCGATCAGCTCTTGAAATAACGTTTCGCTTTCTTGATCTGACATCCCAAGCACACGCATCGCATGCGAGGCGAGATATAAATTACGACGCCCTGTTTCTGGAAGCGTACGCACCAGCACTTGTTTAGCTGGCGGCAACGAGGCGCGCTCTTTTTCTGTGAAATCGTTAAAACCGAGCTTTGCCCGAGAGTGAAAAATCGAATGTTCAACAACCAGCTTATCGATTTTCGTTTTCGTCGAGGCGGGTAACGCGTCATAGGCGGCGCGCATATCAGCAAACTCGGTGCGTCCCCCCACTGGGGCGATTGAGCGGCCGTACAACAGCGACGTCAACGCCGGAAGCTCTCTAAAAATACTGTCGGTGTGCCAAAGGCGATTAGCGAGACCAGACATCCGCTTTCGACTGTTGACCGCCAAAATCTCGTTTTCATCGCCCAAGTTTGAGACGTCAGCGATTCGGGTATCAATGCGATATTTTTTGACTTCGTCAGCATAGGTATTGATGTTTTGTTCCATCGGACCAAAGACTTCAGCAAAAGCAATGTGCTGCGCCGAAGTCAGTTCTTGTCCCGGAAACACCAGCACGCTGTACTTAAAGAAAGCCGCTTTAATCGCCACGCGATCTTCTTCAGAAAGCGGACAACTTAAATCGACATCACCGATTTCAGCCATGAAATCTGCTTTGACAGGATACAAAGTAATCGCCATGCATGACTCCGAAGATGAATACCGAGGCAGATCGCTGAACATTACCATGAAGTAGATTTCTTGCAGCGCAACAAAGTAGCCAAGAAGGGTTCCCTTGTTTTAGCTTTACACTTGGTTTATCTCTTTGATAGCGCATGCTACCGGCAGTCTTAACCTATCGCGCCTCGTGAAACTTCTTTTACTTGCTCTCGCGGCAATGTTTTTTCAGCAGACCTTTATCGCCCTTGGGCGGGCTTTGCCCGCGGTGCTAGCTCCGGCCATGATTGCGGATCTACACTTGGATTCTGCCTGGATCGGTGTCTATTTTTCAATTGCTGCGATCGCCTCGCTTGCGACCCAACTCGGCTGCGGCAGCTTTATCATTCGTTATGGCGCCTTGCGCATGAGTCAAGTTGCCCTCGTGATGCTGGCGCTGGGGATGGCTCTGTCAACGCTGGGCACGCCTTTGATGCTCGTGCTTTCGGCGCTGATTGGGGGGGGAGGTGCTGCAGTTTCAACCCCGTCAAGCTCACATTTGCTTGGACGAGTATCCCCACCTCGCTATATGCCTTTGGTCTTTTCGCTCAAGCAAACTGCCGTTCCGGCGGGACTTTTGCTAGCGGGACTGCTTGGGCCGCAACTCACCGAGGCGTTTAACTGGCACTACACAATGCTGTTCGCAGCGCTTGCCTGTATCGTTTTTACGGTGATGCTTCAACCCTTACGTAAACTATTCGATAACGACCGCATCTCGACGCGCTCGTTTCACGTCTCAGACTTCGCAACCACACTTAAATCTGTCGTTGGCACAAAAGCTCTGCGTAATCTGTCCTTTACTTGCTTTGCGTTTAATGCTGCGCAAACAATTTTTACTGTCTACTTTGTTGTTTACCTCACGACTCTGGGCTACACGCTTGTAGCGGCAGGTTTTGTTTTTTCTACCGCCGTCGCCATCGCAGTGCCTGGACGCATCATCTGGGGCCTTTTGGGAAGCGGCTACATTCAGCCGCGGCTCGTGATGGCCGCCTTGGCGTTTGGCATGGCGACAAGCATGGGACTACTCAGTTTGTGTGGCCCCGGTTGGCCCACCGTGGTAATCGGTACGATTGCAGCGATTATCAGCGCCACAGCGCTTTCTTGGCATGGCGTCTTTCTGTCTGAGGCGGCAAACGCTGCGCCAGAAGGCATGCGCGGTGCCGTCACGGGTGGCGTCTTGTCTTTTGGTCAAATGGGTGCACTGATTGCACCAATCATCTTCTCAATACTTCTTGGCTTGAGTAACAGCTATAGCCTCGGTTTTATTGTTTGTTCGATTCCAGCCCTACTGGTTGGCGTCGCACTAGTGCGCCAACGCACGACTTAAAAAATCAATAAAGATCTTGCTGACTTTTTCAGGCTGTTCTTGTTGCACCCAATGGCCCGCGCCCTCAACCAAGACCGTACCTTTATATTGCGTCGTGAGTGTTTGCTCTATGTAATCGAGGCCTCCGGGGGTTTGATAGACGCCCCAGTCGCTCTTGCCTCCAATAAACAATGACGGGACATCAATCGTGCGGCCTGCAAAGATCTTGAGCTCTTGATCAAGCGCGCCAATTCGGTAGCCTTGCAGCCCGCCTTGAAATCCCGTGCGGCCGTACTCTTCGCTATAAACTTTTAGTTCAGGCTCGGTCAACCATCTGCATGCTTCAATCTCTTGCCTAGTGGGCATCTCGGAGGCGACTGACTCAGCCATCCCTTTGTCTAAATCCATCACATAATAGCGAGGTAGTTTTTCCCATTCGCTGGCAATTAAAGACGTTAGCGGAAAAGGTTTATTCACGACCCAGTCGGCGCTTTTCATGTGGTAATAGGCGCGCAAAAAAGCATGTAACCCTTGCTTGGCATGCCATATGTTTTCATTGGCCTCGGGCAACGTGTAGTAGCGCATGTAGTATTTGCGTGGCGGCTTGAGCAAGGCTAAATCTTCGTGAATCCGGACCAGAGGCTTCGCTGGCACCGTCACGTTCACCGTATTAAACGGCAGCGCCTCAGGCGCCCCTCTAAAGGGCGAACTCATCAGGATCACTGACTTAAACACGTCGGGACGCGTCAACGCACACCACCCAGCAAGTGGCGAACCTTGATCATGACCGAACACGCCAGCGACAGAGCGATAGCCCAACGCAGACACTAAAGCGAGCATATCGTTGATCTTGTTTAACGAACCGAAAGCGCGCATGTCGTCGGCATGCTTAATCTCAGTTCCTCCGCTGCGGCCATAGCCACGCACGTCAGGGGCGATCACGTGGTATCCCGCTGCCGCCAACGGCGCCATCACCTTGCGCCAGCTATACGCCAATTCAGGAAATCCATGCAAAAGTAAAACCAGCTGCCGACCAGGGGTTTCAAAGCCTGCCTCAAGCGCATGAAAGGTGATGCCGTTGACGTCTTGAATGAATCTTGAACGAACGCCTGCAGGAAGAACCGAAGGGCTGAGTGGAGTCATATTCTATCTTTTTCTGGGCTATGGGATATTAAATCTGTTAAGGTTAGATTAAACTAAAAAGCAAATAAAGCGAAGCTTCTAGTCGCCCAAAATAAAGAGACAATAAACATGAACGACACCACTCAATTGGCTTCTGCAGTCACTTCACAAGCCGACCTGAAAAGTTTAAGCTCTGAATGGCTCACACGGTTTGAAGCGCTGTTATGCGCAGGCGACACCAYCGCGTTAGCAAGTCTGTTTGCGCCGGAATGTCACTATCGCGATATTCTGGCTTTTTCATGGACACTGCGGCCTTCCACAGGCGCGCAGGAGATCGCCGAGTTTTTAACAAACGCTCAAAAAAAGATTCAAGCTAAAAGTTTTTGCCTGGCATCCGAACGCACCGCCCCCCGTAAAGTTCGGCGCGTAGGTATCGATGTCATCGAGGCGATCTTTAAGTTTGAGACGGCGGTCGGAAGAGGTCACGGCGTCATTCGATTGTTAGCGCATCAACCTGAGCAAGCTTGGGTTCTGTTGACCACGCTTGATGAACTCAAAGGCCACGAAGAAAAAATCGGCGGTAACAGACCAAGCGGGGATGCTTATTCAAGAAACTTTGGCGGTGCCAACTGGTTAGATCAACGCACGCGCGAACGCGCTTTTGAAGATCGCGATCCAGTTGTGTTGATTGTCGGAGCTGGTCAAAACGGCTTGGCGGTCGCCGCGCGTTTAAAGCAGCAAGAGATCGATACCCTAGTGGTGGATAAATACCCACGYATTGGTGACAATTGGCGCGTACGCTATCACTCCCTGGCCTTGCATAACCAAATTCACGTCAACCATTTGCCCTACATGCCATTTCCGCCGACCTGGCCTAAATATATTCCTAAAGATATGTTGGGCAACTGGCTCGAGATGTATGCCGAGGCGATGCAGTTAAATTGCTGGGCTGGCACAGAGTTCACGAAGGGCCGCTACGATGACGCGACCAAACGCTGGACAGTCACGCTTAAACGCGCCGACGGAACCGAGCGCGTGTTGTACCCGCGACACGTTATTTTTTCAAACGGCACGAGCGGCATCGCACGCGTGCCCAAGCTGCCAGGCCTTGAGGATTTTGCGGGCGACAAGTTTCACTCGCATGGTTTTAAAAATGGCGCGCCCTGGCGCGGTAAAAAAGCCTTGGTACTCGGCACCGGCAATAGCGGACACGACATTGCTCAAGATTTGTATAGCAATCAAGTTGACACCACGATCATCCAACGCGGTTCAACCACGGTCGTGAGCATCGACCCAAGCGCCAAACTAAATTACGCGTTGTATGAAGAGGGCCCAACGCTTGAAGATTGCGATCTGCTTGCGACAGCCACTACCTACCCACTTTTGATTCGCGCCTATCAGGCAACCGTTAAACGCATGGTCGAATACGACAAAGATTTGATTGCCGCGCTCAAAGCGCGTGGCTTCAAATACGACTTAGGTGAAGATGAAACCGGCCATCAAATGAAATATCGCCGCCGCGGAGGTGGCTATTATCTTGATGCGGGCTGCTCGCAACTCATCATCGACAACGAAATCGGTTTGCTCCAATTCGACAATATCGAAAAATTTGTCCCTGAAGGTGCCTTGATGAAAGATGGCACGCTTCACAAAGCTGATTTACTTGTCTTGGCAACTGGCTACTATTCGCAACAAGAAGTCGTACGCCGCCTGATGGGTGACGAAGTCGCAGACCGTGTCGGGCAAGTCTGGGGCATTGCCACGAACGGCGAACTGGCCAACATGTGGACGCGCACACCGCAAGAAGGTTTGTGGTTTATGGGCGGCGCGCTGGCCCAAGGCCGCATTTATTCGCTCTATGTCGCACTACAAATTAAAGCGCTTGAACTCGGACTTATTACACACGAGTACCAACATGATTAAAATTGACGCTCAGGTTCACGCCTACGAACATAACCATGCGGGTCGTCCCTGGGCCGCCACCCTGCACGGCCCCGCCACCGCGACCGGCGAAGAGATGATAGCTGCGATGGATGCGGTTGGCGTTGACGCCGCGATCTTGGTGTCGGTGTTTACGATGTATCAATTCGATCCTAGCTACGCACTAGAGGTCTTTAACAAATACCCTAAACGCTTTCGCGTGATCAAGCCAGTGGATCCGACAGACCCTGCAGTCGCCGATACGATCGCTGACTGGGCTGCCACAAAAGGCGCCATTGCAATTCGCATTATGCTGAATCGTGGTGTCTCAGAGGATCCAGCCGACCCCGGCATCAAGCGCGTCTTGGATGCCGCTGCGCGCCACTCGCTTCCTGTCAATCTTCTGTGCTGGGGGCGCTTAGCCCAGACTAAAGAGCTTGCGGCCCGCAATCCCAACACCAGGCTCGTGATTGATCACTTAGGCCTGCAACAACCTTTTGAGCCGCCTGTGCCCGCTCAGCCCTTTGGAGAGCTACCCACGGTTTTGGCGTTAGCCAAGTACGACAACGTCGTGATTAAAATCAGCGGCGCCTGTACGCTTTCGCACGAAAAATTCCCCTACAAAGACATCTGGGATCCGCTGGCTCGCATTTTTGATGCGTATGGCTTTGAGCGATGCATGTGGGGAACAGACTGGACACGCGCGGTCGAACTCCTCAACTACAAGCAAGGTGTCGAAGCCTTCACCCTGACAGATCGACTGAGCGACAGCGAGCGCACCCAACTGATGGGCGGCTCTTTGCAGAAAATTTATAACTGGACTTATTCGGCCTGAATACCTTGCTGCTTAATCAGGGTTGACCAACGATTGATTTCTGACTCAAGCAATTGGGCTGCCTGCGCAGGGGTGTTGGCGACTGGAACAAACGCCATCTCTTTCAAGCGCTTTTGTGACTCGGGCGTTAACAAGCCTGCGTTGATTTCTTGATTGAGCTTGTCTACGACAGCCTGAGGTGTGCCTTGGGGTGCTGCAAAACCAACCCAATAATTCATTTCAAGTCCCGGAAACCCTTCTTCCGCGGCCGTAGGCACGTCTGGCAAGACGTCTGAGCGCTTATCTGACAGCATCATGAGCGCTCGTAGCTTTCCACCTTGCACAAGCGGCAAGGTGGTTGAGACGGCACTGACCAAAACCTGCACCTGACCCGCCATCAGATCTGCCAGCACGGCCCCCGCACCCCGATAGGGCACGTGCGTCATCGAGATCCCGAGCTTAGCCTTCAATAGCTCACCGCCCAAATGTGTGTTGGTGCCCGTACCTCCCGAGCCAAAATTCAGCTTACCTGGCTCGGCCTTAGCTAGCACAATCAACTCTTTGATATTTTTTGCCGGCACAGCTGGGTTAATCACCAACACGTGTCCCACGGACACAGCCGTGTTGATAGGGATAAAAGCAGTCCTCGGGTTGTAGGGCAGGTTTGGAGTCAAGCCAGCCGAAATTGAGTACGACATCTCCATGGCGAGCAAAGTATTGCCGTCTGGAGCCGCGCGGGCGGCCGCGTTCCAGCCCACTACCCCCCCGCCGCCCTGACGGTTTTCGACAATAACTGGGGTACCCAGACGCGTACCGAGTTGCTGCGCTACCATGCGTGCCACGATGTCGGTCGCCCCGCCCGTGGCATAGGGCACGATCACCGTAATCGGTTTAGCGCCAACCACCTGCGCCTGCGCTGAGGCGATTAACACACTGGTTACCGTGACAGAGATCAAAAATCCTAACCACCTCGCGCTTCGTTGCATGATGTCTCGCTCCTGTGTTTTAAAGTTCTACTTTTTATTCATTTCACGTAATTATCGCTGCGTTTGAAGCTTTGTCACCATCAGAACATTGGCCAGATGGCGCCTAAGACTATACCGGTGCAATTCCGCTTTACAATTCAGTGCTGTAAGTTAGATCTTTTAAATGACTTTGCAACAAAGAGCAAAACCATGAAAAACATACTCATCACCGGCGCGGCGGGTCAAATCGGCAAGGTCTTGCGAGCGGGGCTTAAAGGTCGCTACCGCTTGATTCGTTGCCTCGATCTTGGCATCCAAGCGCCCGCCACCGCGGGCGAAGAAGTCGTTCAGGGCGATATCCGCGATCTCGCTGTCTTAGATCAAGCGATGTCTGGCATCGACTGCGTGGTGCACTTAGCAGGCGTCCCAGTCGAAGACACCTGGGAAAAAATCCTTCCTGCCAATATCGAAGGCTGTTACAACACCTTTGATTCAGCGCAGCGTCAAGGCGTCAAACGCATGATTTTCGCAAGCTCAAATCACGCAGTCGGTTTTCATCGGCGCGAGCGTATGATCGACAACACCGTGGCACCCCGTCCAGATAGTCGCTACGGCATCTCAAAGGTCTTTGGCGAAGCAGTGGGACGGTTTTATGCCGACAAACATCAAATGCAGGTCGCGTGTCTGCGTATCGGTTCGTTTCGTGCCGCCAACAAGCCCGAAGATTTTCGACAACTCAACACCTGGATCAGCCATCGCGATATGGTTCACCTGACTGCATGTCTCATTGAGCACCCCGGATTTCATTTCGAGGTCGTGTACGGTATTTCAAATAATCTTCGTAATCGCTGGGACAACACAAACGTCAAGCATCTGGGCTATCAACCACAAGACAACGCTGAGGATCATCTAGCAGCTGTCTTAGCCCTCAACACGAGCGAAGACCCTGTCTCGGTGCAGTTTCACGGAGCAATGTTTTGCGGCCTTGAGTTTAAAGGCGATACGGATTTGATTGATTAGTCTGAGAACTCCCTCAATGTTTAATATCAACGACGTCAGCAAGCAGAGAGCCGCGATTGCTGATCACTTTATTCACAAGACCCAAGCATGACTTATAGCGTTAAAGAAATTTTTTATACCTTGCAAGGCGAAGGTCTTAGAGCAGGCAGGCCTGCGGTATTTTGCCGATTTGCGGGGTGTAATCTTTGGTCGGGACGCGAAGAAGATCGGTCAACGGCTGTCTGCCAGTTTTGCGATACAGACTTTGTGGGCACGAACGGCACGTTGGGCGCAAAGTTTGTATCACCCGAGCAACTTGCAGAACAAATCGCGGCACTTTGGCCCGAGCACAAGCAACAGCGTTACGTTGTGCTGACGGGTGGCGAGCCACTGTTGCAAGTCGATGCGGCTTTGATCCAGGCGCTGCATCACCAAGACTTTGAAATCGCCCTTGAAACTAACGGTACGCTCGCGGTGCCTGAGGGCATTGACTGGATCTGTGTCAGTCCTAAAGCAGGCGCAAACTGGGTGCAAAAAACGGGTAACGAACTCAAACTCGTTTACCCACAACCGACCTTGATGCCAAGCGCACTTGCTGCGACTAGCTTTGACCACTACTTACTGCAACCCATGGATGGCTTGTTTCAAAAACAAAACACACTGAAAGCGATCGACTACTGCCAGCAAAACCCAGAGTGGCGGCTCTCGGTACAAACCCATAAATTTTTGGATATTCGTTGAAGCACCTTTCTATCAATCCTAGGCACTTTGAACTATCGCAAAGGTTCTATTTTGAAGCCGCACATTCCTTGGCGCGCACCATCGACGCCCAGGGCAGTCGACGTATACATGGCCATACCTATGAGGCTGAAGTGACGTTGCAGGGCCAGCCCGACCCGCTCACGGGTATGCTGATTGATCTGGCTTATCTGCGCCAAGAGATCGAGCGTGTCCGTAATTTACTCGACCATCATTTTTTAGATGACATCGCAGACCTCGGACCCGTTACGCTTGAAAATCTTTGTGTATTTATCGCAAACAAACTCCGTGCGACTTTGCCGCAGCTAAGCTGCGTGACTGTCGAACGTCGCGCAAGCGCAGACAAGTGCGTCTTGCATCTTTAGTCTTTCCCTGACACTCCAAACTCGCTGTTGTGCTGGCCAAGCCTGGGGGCTACCGCGCGATGAGACGGACGTTGTCCGTCAAACGAGATCGGCAAAGCCGTCAAGACAAAATCTTCGCCCGGTACTCGACTTTGCATCTCGAGAGCCTGCACCTGAGCGTCTGCAAGCGCTTGAGGCACACTATTGACAGGCGCACAGGGCACGCCCGCCGCGTTGAACCGCTCTATCCACACTACGCGAGTCTGCGTGCGCATCAGCGGCAATAACAAAGCTAACAAAGCCTCTTTATTGGCCAAGCGACTGCGATTGGTCGCGAATCGTTGATCCTCTAGCCATTCTGGCTTCTTAAGTTCTTGCGCAAACTTTGCAAATAAACGATCGTTCCCGCAACAGATTAACAACGGGTCATCTTTTGTGTCGAGCGCCTCATAAGGCACAAACCCAGGGTGCCCAGAACGATGTCGCTCAGGTAAGCGACCGAGGTTGGCATAGGCATCGGCCTTTTGACCGATCCACCCTAGCGCGGTTTCGAGTAATGACGTGCTGACGACACCGCCACGGCCGGTTTGTCCTCTTCTTTGCAGCATTGCCAATGCACCGATCACAGACCACATGCCCGTGCCTTGATCACAGACCGAAGCGCCCGAGCGCATGGGCGGGTCATGCGGCCCACCGTTAATACTCGAGAGCCCGCTAAACGCCTGTATGAGTGGCTCGTAGCCTGGCTGCAGTCGCATTGGTCCCGTGTGGCCAAAGGCAGAGATTTCACAATAAATCAGCTGAGGGTGGCGTTCGCATAAGGCCTCGCCTCCAAGCCCTAACGCTTCGGTCACACCCGGACGCATATTATGAATAAAAATATCGGCTTTCGCGACTAGTCGCTCAAACGCAGCTAAGCCTTCGACACTTTTTAAATCTAACGCGACCGATTTTTTACCACGATTAAAAATATGAAAATTTAAGGCATCACCATGGCGAAAGGCCGCCCCCATGTTGCGCGCGTCATCACCGCCTTGAACTCTTTCTAGCTTAATGACCTCTGCGCCCAAATCTGCAAAGATCGCACCGGCAAACGGCCCGGCTAAAACCTGACCGAGCTCTAACACTGTTACACCTTGAAGAATATTTTGCATATTGATTTTGTCGCTCTACTCAGGTTCAATGCCTGCGGCACGGATGATTTTTCCCCACAGGCGCACCTCTTTAGCTTGGTATTCTGCCAACTCAAGCGGCGTACTCGTGAGCGCTTCACTTCCCAGTGACTCTTGACGTCGTACCATGCGCGCGGATAGGGCCGCACCCGAAATCATTTTTGCCAAGCTCGCAACGATGTTAGGGGGTGTACCGGCGGGCGCATAGACCGCGTTCCAATAAGTCACTTCAAAGCCTGGCAAACCAGCTTCGGCAACAGTTAGGACTTGGGGCGCGGCGCTGGAGCGCTTCGCAGCGCTAACCGCGACGGGATGCACGCGCCCACCCTGGATGAGAGGCAGTGCAGTAGAACTGTCTAAAAACATATAATCGATCTGACCACCGAGCACAGCGTTCACCGCCTGCGGATTGCTTTTGTAAGGCACAGAAATCACTTCAATTTTAGCCAGCTGCTTGAACAATTCTGAGCCCACAAGACTCGACGAACTGCCGCTACCGAAGTTGAGCTTTCCTGGCGCTTCTTTAGCCGCCTTGATCAAATCTTGAACGGTTCTAATTTTTGAAGCAGCACTGACGACTAAAAACATACTCCCTCGTCCGATCAACCCAATCGGCTCAAAGTCTTTCACAGGGTCATAGGGCAACTTTTTGTAGAGATGCTGATTCGCCACCTGTGTTGTATTCGTGGTCAAAAATATCGTGTACCCGTTCGGTTTGGCTTGCGCAACGTACTGCGCGGCCAAGATGCCATTTGCGCCGCCCCGATTGTCGATCACAAACGTTGCGCCAAACTCTTCAGTCATCGCTTGCGCCATCACGCGCGCCGTTTGGTCGGTACCACTGCCCGCAGCAAAAGGCACAACGATGGTAATGGGTCCAGAAGCAAACTCAGCGGCCCGTACACAGATAAGCTCAGTGCTTGCCAACCAGAAAATTGCAACTACAAATAAATGACTCAAGCGCAAGTTCAAAATATGTTCTCCTTCCCAGAATGAACTTTTCATACTAATTTTTTTTCAGGATGTAACAGGGCAGTGCTAGTTTGACCATATTAGCGAACTCTTTGCCAGAGGAGTCGTCTGTGCACTGCAGCATGAACGACTTTGAAGTCGATACCAGTTGTGTTACACCATACCTTGGCTCTTACGAAGACCTCGATATAAAAAAGCCMTCTAAGAAGATAGCCGGAGACAGCATGCAAAATACCAGCACGTTTAATCGCACCGAGGGCGACCTTGGCAATATCGTGGCGCTCGAACACGTCAATCTCGAAATCCCCGATCAAGCACTCGCCACTATTTTTTACACGATGGGAATGGGTTTTACCCGTGACCCTTATCTGATGACGGGCATCAGTAACATGTGGATCAATCTCGGACGCAACCAGTTTCATCTGCCGACAGGTAAGCCGATGGTACTTCGCGGCAATATCTTAATCGTCATTCCAAGTCGCTCGGCGTTGCTTGAGCGTCTTGCTTCAATTCAAGAATTACTCAAACAGACCCAGTTTAAGATGGTTGAGCACGGCGATCATGTCTTGGTGACTTGCCCCTGGGGCAATCGCTTAAAGTGCTATGAGCCTTCCCCCGAGTTTGGCCCCATCAGCCTTGGCATGCCTTGCATCGAAATGCTAGTGGATCACGGTAGCGCTGAACCAATCGCGCATTTCTATCGCGAGATCATGCACGCAAAGGCCGTCACCGACAAAGATCAAGAGGGCGTCTACGCTCGCGTCTCGGTTGGCCCAAGTCAGGCACTCATTTATCGCGAAGCCGACAGTACCGATAAGCGTCCCTATGATAATCACCACTTGCAGATCTATATCGCAGATTTTTCGGGGCCCTATAATCGACTAAAGGCTCACAACTTAATTTCCAGAGAAGATAGTGTTCATCAATACCGCTTTACAGATGTCGTTGATCTTAAAAGCGGAAAGGTCTTGCATCACATTGAGCACGAGATTCGCAGCCTGATGCACCCCTTGTATGCTAGGCCACTGATCAATCGAAACGCCGAACAAAACATCAGAAATTTTGTACCGGGGCAAGAGGCCTACGCTTGGACACGACCCTAGCCCCCTTAGCCATGGCAGCTAGTCGCAAACGTGCACTCATTATTGGCGGTTCGTTAGCAGGTTTGTTCGCCGCGAATTTGCTGCGCCAGCAAGGCTGGCAAATTTCAATCTTTGAACGTACGCCAGGCGACTTGGCCAGTCGAGGCGCGGGAATTGGCACCTATCGTCAACTCTTTGACATCATGGCAAGCCTGGGTATCAAAGACCTTGAAGCAAAATGTATCCCACTTAAAAGACGCCTGTGTTTTGGCCTTTCTGGCGAAGTGGTGCACGAAGTCAATCAATTACATACTATGAGCGCGTGGGCCACAATTTATCACGCGTTAAAAGAGCTTGTTCCCGCTCATGAATATCACTCAGGTAAACAGCTTGTCACAATCGAACAAGCCGACAAACACGTCACAGCTATTTTTAGCGATGGCTCGCGAGAAACAGCAGATCTATTGATCGGCGCCGACGGTCTGCGCTCAACTGTCCGTCAGCACTACGCCCCGTTGATCGAGCCTGTTTATGCAGGCTATGTTGCTTGGCGTGGGATGGTAGATGAAAACGATTTTTCTGCTCAAGACCACGCACAGATTTTTGAGAACTACGCGTTTGGATTTCCAGAGGGAGAGCAATTTTTAGCGTATCCGGTCTTAGGGCGCACGAACGAAAATATTAAAGGCAAACGCTCGTACAACTTTGTTTGGTATCGCCCAGCTTCAGACCACGAATTAAAAAATCTATGCACGGACGAGCAAGGGGTTTGTCATGGCACCGCGATCGCACCACCGCTCATTCGTAAAGAACTCACGCTTGGAATCAAAGCTGCTGCAAACAAGCTGCTGGCGCCTCAGCTCGCCAGAATCGTCAATCAAGTGCCACAACCTTTTTTTCAGGCGATCAATGATTTAGAATCTCAGAGCCTGGTCTTTGGACGCGTTACCTTGATCGGTGATGCCGCTTTTATCGCCAGGCCTCACGTAGGTGGTGGGATCACAAAGGCGGCAATCGATGCGCAAACGTTGGCTCAGGCCCTAGCGGCAGAGCCCAACAATATCGATCAGGCGCTTATCGCCTTCGAAGCCAGCGCGCTGCATTTTGGCAAAGGCGTGGTTGAACGCGCACGCGGCCTGGGTGCCTATCTCGAAGGACAGCACAAACCTTTTGAGGCCCGCACGCCAGCGCAGCGATCGCGCGATATCAGGATCGTGATGCAAGAACAGGGCGCTGCCTTGACCAATGAATCATTACAGTCAAGCGAGGCGGCGCACTAGCAAAACAGGAGGTAGAAAACCATTTTCCCAGAAACCAAGCAGGCA
>NSIQ01000019.1 GCA_002737415.1 Alcaligenaceae bacterium
CCCAGTTGGGCGAGGTGCAGTCACGACTCCAGGGGCTTTCGTGTTCGATGGCAAACTGAATCGCCTGGTCGAGTGCCGGGTTCTGCATAAACGCACCTTTAATTAGGTAAAAAGTCAGCTAAGTAGGGGTTCGCACCAAGTACTTGTATGCACGTTAGTACGTCAGCTAGTGTTATAACAAACTTCGTGCAACAACCGCCCGAGCGCCGATCTCTGGCACGCTATTTGCCATTCTGCTTTGACCAGCCACTTGCCTTGCCGCTTCGTCTTCACTTTTTGGCACTTACTTTGTTTGCACTCTCTTTTTACATGTTCTTTGAATACTTACGATCACTTCAAAGTATGGCGAGCCGCCTAAGGAAAAAAATGACAACTTCAGCCCAACACTGCGATTTGCCCTCTCACAGCACCACTGCGCGCCGCCGGTTGGGCTCGCTCTCATGGACGGCCTGTGCACTAAGTGCTCTTTTGTGCTTGAGCAACCCAAGCTTTGCGAACAAGGCGAACGACACCTTAGGGATGGCGTACGACCAAGCACCTGAAAATATTGATCCTTACTTTAATAATGTCAGAATTGGCGTGATTATTGCTGCCAATGTCTGGGACACCTTGGTCTATCGCGACCCGGTCACCAATGAGTACAAAGGTCAACTCGCCAAAAGCTGGAAGCAAATCGATACGCGTACGTTTGAATTCGACTTGCGCGAGGGGATCAAGTTTCACAATGGTGAAGACTTTGATGCAGACTCGGTTGTGTTTACCCTGAACTACGTCTCAGATCCTGCAAACAAAGCCATGACACAAGCCAACGTGCGTTGGATTGAAAAGGTTGAAAAAATCGATCAATTCAAAGTGCGCATTATTAGCAAAGAGCCGTTTCCGGCAGCGATCGACTATTTAGCGACCACGTTAGCGATTCACCCAGCCAAATATTACAAAGAGGTGGGCCCAACAGGCATGAATGCCAAGCCGGTTGGCTCAGGCCCCTACAAGATTATTGAGTACATACCTGGTAAATCGGTCACACTCGAGCGCAATGCCAATTACTTTAAAGACTCGCCCAAAACAGCAGGCAAAATCGGCAAAGTAAAAATTCGCTTTATCCCAGATCGTCAAACGCAAATGGCCGAGGTGATGTCTGGCGGCGAGGATCTGATCATGCACGTCCCCAAAGATCAGGCCGAAAAGCTCAAAAGCCTGCCGCATTTGCAGGTACTCAGTGGCAACACCATGCGCATCGTGTTTTTGCAAATGAACAGCCGTGACGGCGCGCCAGCACCTGAATTGAAAGATATTCGTGTCCGTAAAGCGATTGCCCACGCCATCGACCGCGAAGCCATCTTGAAAAATATTGTGGGTGGCGGCGAACTCATCAACACAATCTGCACCCCCTCCCAAGTTGGCTGTAGCAGCGATGGCGCAACCGTCTACAAATACGATCCTGCTTTAGCAAAAAAATTGTTGGCCGAAGCCGGCTTTGCGAATGGTTTAACCATCGATTTAATGGCGTACCGTGAGCGTCAACAGACCGAGGCCATGATTAACTATCTGCAGGCGGTTGGCATCAAGACCAAACTCAGCTTCATGCAATATGCGGCCATGCGTGACTTGGCGCGAGCAAACAAAACCGCTTTAACGCACCAAACCTGGGGCTCGAATCTAGTCAATGATTTGTCAGCCTCGACACCACACTATTTTGGTGGAGGCGGCGATGACGTGAGTCGTGATCCCGAAGTGATCGCTCTACTAAATAAAGGCGACAACACCGTTGACCCTGAGGAACGAAAAAAGACTTATAACAAAGCGTTAGTGCTGATCTCTGAAAAAGCCTACGCACTGCCTTTGTGGTCTTTGCCGGTGTATTACGTTGCCAATAAGGATCTGAACTTTAAGCCTTACCATGACGAGCTCGTGCGCTTTTGGGAGATGAGTTGGAAGTAAAGAGACTTCAACAAGCCTCACTCAGTTGAAGAAAAAATACTTGTTTCTCTTTTTAAGCACTCGGGTTCAGAAATAATGTTGGCTTATCTTGTCAAGCGTCTAGGCCTGGCGGTGCTGGTGGCTCTCACCGTATCCGTCATCGCCTACCTGCTGCTGTATCTCTCGGGCGACCCGGCGCTTGCTATCGCGGGCGAAGGTGCGAGTCAGGCTGATATAGATCTCGTCCGCAAAACTTACGGGTTTGATCGCCCCTTGATCGTGCAGTATGGCGACTGGCTGCTGAAATTACTTAGAGGCGACCTCGGCGTCTCGATGTACTTTAAAACAGACGTTGCGCCCTTAATTTTTAGCAAACTCTCGACCACACTTTTGTTAGCTGTGTATGCACTGACCGTTGCCTTAGTCATTTCAGTACCGCTGGGCGTATTGGCGGCGATTTACAAAAATAGCTGGATCGATCGCCTATGCCTAGCCGTCGCAGTGGTGGGTCAGTCCATGCCCAATTTTTTCTTCGCGCTGATACTGATCATGCTGTTTTCAATTTCGTGGCGTCTGTTACCGGTTTCGGGCAGCGGCACCTGGCAACATTTTGTCATGCCAGCGATTACCTTGGGCTATTACGCGGCACCCGCCTTTATGCGTTTGATTCGCGCGGGCATGATCGAAGTACTCAGTGCCGACTACATTCGCACGGCACGCGCCAAAGGCTTACCGACCCACACGGTGGTCTTTAAACATGCCTTGCGCAACGCGATCGTACCGGTGGTGGCGTTAGCCGCTGTGCAGCTCGGCTTTTTACTAGGCGGCTCGATCGTRATCGAAACAATTTTTGCGCTGGATGGTTTRGGCTATCTTGCCTACCAAAGTATTACGTTTAAAGACTACCCCGTCACACAGATTATCGTGCTGTTGCTGTCTGTGATTTATATCTTGCTCACCTTGGCCTCTGATGTCGCCAATGCCTGGCTGGATCCACGTATACGGGTAGCTTGACGTGAAAAATAATAAAGCACTTTACGTCGGCTGCGGCTTACTACTTTTGATTCTTTGCATGGCAGTATTCGCGCCGTGGCTGTCGCCGCACGATCCGTATTTTCAGGATCTGACTTATCGCACGGTGCCACCGATCTGGTACGACCAAGGCACCTGGCTACACCCGCTTGGCACCGATCAACTCGGCCGCGATTACTTATCGCGCTTGTTTTATGGCGCGCGGATTTCGTTACTGATCGGCGCAAGCGTCGCGGTCATCTCGGGTT
>NSIQ01000020.1 GCA_002737415.1 Alcaligenaceae bacterium
CTTGCCGTCGTGGGGCTTGATGATCTCTGAAGCCAAGTCGTATATGTTCTTTTCGTTTTGGCTCATCGCCATCCCCGGCACCGCGCTTGCCGTGTTGATCTTTGCAATCAATCTGGCCGGTGATGGCTTGCATCAGTGGTTTACGCCACAAGAGCGGGGTTAGACGATGGCCGTCCAAATTTCGCCTAACGAACAGTCGGCTGAACACAGCACTCTGGCTGGCAGTGGCCAGCAGGCCATTGATGCACCGGGCAAGGTCCTCGACATCACCGGCCTCACTGTTGACATCGCCACACCGCGCGGTACCTTGCACGTTGTGCGCGACGTGTCGCTTTACGTCAAGCGCGGCGAAACCTTGTGTATCGTGGGCGAATCCGGTTGCGGCAAATCAATGACCTCGTTAGCGGTTATGGGTTTGTTGCCAAAGTCTGCCAAACGCAGCAGCGCGCGCTTTGAATTTTTAGGCGAAGAACTCAGTCAGGTCAGCAAAGGACATCTCAACGACTTGCGTGGCAATAAGATGGCCATGATTTTTCAAGAGCCGATGACTGCGCTCAACCCTGCTTACACGATTGGCGAGCAACTCACTGAGCACTACCGCCATCATCTCAACGCCACAGAGGCCGACGCACGTGCGCGCGCGGTCAACCTACTTGAGAAAGTTGGCATCGCCTCTGCCGCGCAGCGACTGGGGCAATATCCTCACCAGTTATCAGGTGGCTTACGCCAGCGCGTCATGATCGCCATGTCGTTGATGTGCAACCCTGAGCTCTTGATCGCTGACGAACCCAGTACGGCGCTCGACGTCACCATTCAGGCGCAAATCTTACGCTTGCTTGCCGATCTGCAAAAAGAGCTGGGCATCGCAATGGTCTTGATTACGCACGACTTAGGTGTCGTGGCGCGTATCGCAGACCGCGTGGCCGTCATGTATGCAGGTCAAATCGTTGAGCAAGGCTCGGCCGCTGAGATTTTTTCTGCACCCCAACATCCCTATACCCGAGGGTTGATTAGTTGCATCCCCATCCCCGGRCGCACGATCCCTGGCGGTAAACTCGGTACCATCCCAGGGGTGGTGCCCTCTCTAATGGRCGATATGACGGGCTGCGCCTTTCGAGATCGTTGCGCGTCTGCGCTTGCGGCGTGCTCAGGCAACATCCCAGTGCATCAAACGCCTCAAGGTCACCAATGGCGCTGCGTGCTTGAGCGTAGCGAGGTTGCAGCAGCATGAGCGCGCTTATCCAAACCTACGATTTGCAACGCAGCTTCAAGGTGCGTGCGGGTTTGTTCAAACCCAATCAAACGCTGCACGCCGTCAACGGTATCAACCTTTCAGTTAACCGAGGCGATGTCTTGGGGATTGTGGGCGAGTCGGGCTGCGGCAAATCGACGCTTGCCCGTATGCTGTTAGGGTTGACGCCACCGAGCTTCGGTCGCGTGTCGTTTGACGGACAAGACCTGAGTAAGATTGATCGGCGCGAGCTAGCCAAACGTGTTCAGCCGATTTTTCAAGATCCGTATTCGTCTTTGAATCCAAGACGCACCATTGCTTCGATTGTGGCGTTTCCGTTAGATGTGGCGGGTCTTGGAAGCAAAGCCGAGCGTCGCAATAAAGCTCTTGAAATGCTTGAACGCGTAGGCTTACCTGCGCGCTATGCTGACAACACGCCTGGGCAATTATCGGGCGGGCAACGCCAACGGGTTGCGATTGCTCGTGCCCTAGTGATGCACCCAGAGATCGTGGTGTGCGATGAGCCTACTTCAGCCTTAGATGTTTCAGTGCAAGCGCAGATCTTGAATCTGCTTTTAGACTTGCGCAAAGAATTTAATCTGACCTATGTGTTTATCAGTCACAACTTAGCCGTGGTTGAGCATATCGCCACGCAAGTGGCGGTCATGTATCTTGGTCGCGTGGTTGAGCTCGCGCCCACGGCAGAGCTTTTTAAAAACCCTCGCCATCCGTATACGCAAGCCTTACTCGCGTCTGTGCTCACGCCAGAGCCAGGCCTAGGCCTACCTGACCTTGGCCTTGGGCTCTCGTTTCCCGATCCTCTGCACCCCCCGTCAGGGTGCACGTTTCATCCGCGTTGCCCCCAAGCAACTGCCGAGTGCTCGTCTAGGCGGCCTGAGTTAATCAAAAATGAGCCGGGTGAAGTGGCTTGTCATTTGTATGAAGCGCAAGGCGTGCAAGTCGGGCGCTGAAGGGTTCGCTCACTTGACTATGACAAATCAATTCAGTAGCCTTTTGTTATCTCACTTTAACTTTCACTAAAAAAATATTAGCTTATGAAAACTGCTCACATTTTATTTATGTCTGTACTCATTGCGCTGCCAACGAGTGGTGCCTGGTCACAAGGTAAAGGCGTCACGCTCTCGGTGAATCCACCTGCTGCCGCACCAGCAACGACGGCGGCTCCAGCTGCCACCGCACCTGCTGCAAGCGCTCCTGCTGCTGCACCCTCCGCTAGTGCTCCTGTCGCAGCTCCTGTCGCAGCTCCTGCTCCTGCTACTCCCACGGCCGCCACCTCTGCTCCCGCAGTGGCTTCGCCTGCAGCACAAACAGCACCTGCTGTTGCAAAGTCTGCGACCAAAACAATCAAGACAAGCGAAGGAACCTTTACTGCGATGCGCGGTGCGAAAGGCATTTACTGGAATTACACGCCAACCGACAGCGGTTATAGCGTCATTTTGAAAGAGACAGAAAATACCGAAAAAAGTATTGCTCTTGAGGGCTATGGGTTGAAATTTGCGATTGACCCAGTCGCCTTAAGACTGATCTCCACTCACGGTACAACACGAAAAGCGGTCAACATTGATGAGGCATCTAGTGCGATCAACGCAGATAACGTCATCGAAATTACCTATGGTACCGGCAAATTTAGCTTTATCGAAGACGTTACCGGGCACCAAGACGTGTGGGAACTCACGCTGAAAGACGGCACAAAATATCAATTGACGGATCAAGGTGGGCTCATGCTCTATGACCCAATTCGCAAAATACTTATCGGCTTAGACATTGACAAAAAGCTCATCACGTTTGATGTCGAAGCTAAAAAACCGCAGACGCAAAAAATGACTGACCTGCGCGCTGCTCAGTAAGCGAGCGAATGAACAACCCAGTTGAAATCAGCAACAAGCCTCAGGCTAAAAACAAGACATCATGGCGGACCTCAACAACAGCATCACTGAGACAACAACAACAGGTTGGTTGAGCCGCATCGGCTCAAGCCTTGTGGGCGTGCTGATCGGTATGATTCTTTTACCCTGTGCGATTTTTTTACTCTCTTGGAACGAAGGTCGAGCCGTCACAGCCGCCACGGGTTTAAAAAGAGGCTTGAGCACGATTATCGAAGTCAGTGCTGACACGGTTAACCAACAAAATAATTCAAAATTGGTTTATCTCAACGGCACAGTGAGTGGGGCCACTCCAGCGGTTGATCCTTGGAACAAACTCTCGGCCACCGGCCTGCTGCGCTTACAACGTAAAGTTGAAATGTACCAGTGGTTAGAAAAAGAAACCGAGGCAAAAATCAATAATGTCGGAGGCTCGCAAACGACACAGAAAACGTACACCTACTCKTTAGACTGGGCCGAAACCGC
>NSIQ01000021.1 GCA_002737415.1 Alcaligenaceae bacterium
TTCACGTTAGACAAAAGTTTAGTGCAAGACTTGACTAACTTTGAAGCAGTTGAAACGCTCACACAGGCACCCGCAGGCTACAGAGTTCAAGGCAATATGCTTTACAAAGGTGCAAACCCAAACCAACCCATACTAGGCGACGTACGTGTGAGCTATCGCGCGATTGCGGCGCAAACCTATTCAATCGCTGCGCAACAAAACAACAGCACCTTGACCACCTATCACGACACAAAAAATGATTACAAGATTGCGCTGATTGAACCTGGCGTGGTCACTGCGCAAAAACTCTTCGCCGATCAAGCCTCGACTGAAAAACTGATTACCTGGGCCTGTCGCATTGGTGGCTTTCTGTTGTTACTGCTTGGCTTCATCCTCATCATGGGTCCGCTCACAATGCTGGTCGCCTTTTTGCCCTTCTTAGAAAGTTTGGTGGGCGTCGGCACCTTTTTAGTTGCTCTGGGCTTATCCATTCCCATCACGCTTGTCACAATCGCAGTCGCTTGGTTAGCGAGCCGGCCCTTACTCGGCGGTGGCCTCTTAACCGCCGCAGCGGCCGCAGCGTGGGCGATTCGCAATATAGCGGTCAAGAAAAAGGCTGCAACAGCGGGGGCCTAGCATCAGCCCAACACGCACTCGTCAGCGCAGCGTGTATTCAAATGCCCAGTAGTACTGCCAGATCGTAAACGCGGGTTGCACCCCAAACGGTGCGACTAACCCACACAGATCAAATTCATTTGGATAATTTTTGAGGACTCGGTGGCTTGAGCCATCGGCTAACTTGCGGATTTGATACGTGTTGCCCTCTGGATCAGGCTCTGTCAGTGGCGTGCTATTGCCCTCGACATACAAGTTATCCAGCATCACCACGCGCGCGCCTGACTTAAGGGTTTTGTTCAAGCCCAACAAAAACTCTTTTTGACGCGCGAGTGGTATGTGCGAAAACCAAAAACCTGCAAACGCAGCATCATACGGCTCGACTACGGCAGGCAACGCATAGGCATCACCCACCAACCACTGCGCGCGAGCATTATTTGGCCTGGTCTGCGCAATATGAAGTGTTTCAACTGAGGTATCTAAGCCCAACACGCTGGCGGCAACTGGCGCAATGAATTGAGTCCAGTAACCGGTACCAGCCGCAATCTCAAGTACCCGAGCACCTTCAAATCTTGCAGGCAGCCATTGTTCAATCAACCGTAAATCAGCCTGACGCTCGGGCTTGACGTAAATTTGGTCGTATTCTTTTGCACGTGCRGCGTAATACTGTTTCATGCAGCGTCTATCTCAAGTTACGTAACTGACAGCATGCAACACACTGATGGCATGGGCATGACGCAACAAAAATTAGTGTTGCAAAATCTTCGACAAAAATTGTTGCGCGCGTTCGCTCTTTGCCTCGGTGAAGAATGCGTCTTTGGTGGCATCTTCAACGATCTCGCCCTCATCCATGAAAACCACGCGATGCGCCACTTTGCGAGCAAAGCCCATTTCGTGAGTCACCACCATCATGGTCATGCCCTCTTTGGCTAAGGTCACCATCACATCCAATACTTCACCGACCATTTCTGGATCGAGTGCTGAGGTGGGCTCATCAAACAACATCACCACAGGATCCATACTCAACGCACGCGCGATGGCCACACGTTGCTGTTGCCCGCCAGACAACTGACCCGGATGCTTATCTTTGTGTGCGGTCAAGCCCACGCGGTCGAGCATCTTCAGACCACGTTCTAAGGCCTCAGCGGGGCTGCGGCCCAATACCTTGATTTGTGCCAAGGTCAGGTTTTCAGTGACGCTCAGGTGCGGAAACAATTCAAAATGTTGAAACACCATGCCGACCTGACTGCGTAACTTGGGCAGATTGGTTTTAGGATCATGCAGTTCAACCCCGTTGATCGTGAGCTTGCCTTGCTGAAACGGTTCAAGCGCATTGACGCATTTGATCAGGGTCGATTTACCAGAGCCCGACGGCCCGCAAACCACCACCACTTCGCCACGATTGACCTGAGTCGTGCAGTGCTTCAAGACATTGAAGCTGCCGTACCACTTTGACACATCTTCAATCGCAATCATTTGTTCTGACATATTGGTTCCTAGTACTGATGTTCGGGTCACACCCGCCATTCTTTACCCCTGTATTGTGACATGGATCAGAGCGTAAAACACCATGATTTCATTAGCTATTTTTATGGCAGGCGTGAAGCAAGTCAGTCGCTCAACTCAGGCCGCAAGGGCGATGGGTTTGCACTTATAATTTTGCTTTGCCGTACCTATCGCGTTTTTGCGACCAAGAACAATGAAAACAATCGATTCTATTAAAGCCGCCTTTAAGCAAGGCCAACGGTCAGAAGCTTTGCAAGCCTGCGCAGCGCTTTGCGCAGCCGAGCCCGCCAGTCTTGAACCCAAACGGCTCTTAGCCTTGATGTATGTCGTACTTGGTAACTTTGCTGAGGCAAAAGCAGGCTATCAAGCCGTGCTGGCCTCGCGTCCAAACGACGGTGATGCGCTTTTTAATCTAGCCGTATGTGAAAGAGAATTACAGCACCTTGACGCCGCCGTAACGGTTTACACCACTTACACCAAAGCACACCCCAAAGCGATTGAAGGTTGGGTCAATCTTGCAGAGTGCCATCAACAACTTGGTCAACACCAACAGGCCATTGCCTCAGCTGAACGGGCCATTAAGATCACACCCACCTCGTTTCGCCCCTGGTTGATTAAGGCAGACGCCTTGAAGGCTGCGGGCGATTACACCGCGGCGATCCATCAATATAAAAACGCCAACCAATGCGAGCCTAACGCAGCCTCATACCTTGGCATGGGCTTAGCCCAACAAGCGCTTAAACAAGCACCACAAGCCTTAGAGTCATTGACCAAAGCATTGAGCATTGCTCAAAACTTACTGCCCGCTCTGCTTGCCCGCGCTGAGATTTTAGATGCCATGGGCCACGCGCAAGAAGCCTTAGCCGATTACCGCGCCGCCTTAGCGATCAAGCCTGATCACGAGCAAGCTCTTAAAAACGCCTCTGGCTTATTAGTCGCACTGAATCGCGGCWCCGAAGCACTCGAGCTGTTTAACAAGGCTCTTGAAGTCTCGCCCAATCTGTTAGTCGCCAAGCTCGGTTCGGCTTGGGCCACCAGCAAGATGGTACCGCTGTGGCACGTGCCCATGATGAACGAATCGCACCGTAATGATGCCTACTACGAGGGCATCAAAAGTGCGGTTCAGCCAGGCAAACGCGTTTTAGAGATTGGTGCTGGCTCGGGCTTGTTGTCAATGATGGCAGCCAAGCTTGGCGCTACTCAAGTCGTTGCGTGCGAGGCTGAGCCCTTAGTCGCAAAAACAGCCACCCAAATTGTTCAGACCAACGGCTTTGCAGACACCGTCACGATCCTTTCAAAAATATCGTACGACGTTGAGCTTGGCAAAGACTTACCTGAAAAAGCTGACGTACTGATTCATGAAATTTTTGACAGCGCCATCATTGGTGAACATGTACTGCCTGCTATCGAGGATGCAAAAAAGCGCTTGCTTAAATCTGACGCTTTAATTGTGCCACATGCGGCCAGCATCATGATCGCTTTAATGGGCGGCGAAGCGGCTGGTAAATATCTGCGGGTTGAAAGTAGCCATGGCTTTGACCTGTCGGGCTTCAACGCCATTGCTTCGAAAAAAATCCCGTTCTATCGCGAGGATATTGCACTCGTACCAATGAGCACGCCGGTGGATGCCTTTCGTTTTGACTTTATGAAGCAGGATTCATATCCTGCCGAAGACAAGATTTTAGAGCTCACCGCTACAACAGAGGGCCTGTGTTACGGCGTGGTGCAATGGATTCGCATCGAACTTGATTCAACCACCACCTGGGAAAACCCCCCGACTGATATCCGCTCAACGACCGCTTGGCAACGAACGATTTATCGTTTTGACCAGCCTTTACCGTTAACAACAGGCATGGTGGTTAAGATTGCCGCGAGCCACGATCGCGCCTCGCCTTGGTTTGACTTGGCTAAATAATCAACGCACCGCAATGCTTGCCTGCAAACGCTTAACCAACATTGAAGCGCCAAACGAAATCACAAAGTACACAAGCGCCGCGAAGATATACATTTCGACTAAGCGGCCATCACGCTGAGCCACTTTACTGGCTGCGCCTAAGAAGTCGGTCAAAGACAACACATAGACCAGCGAAGTGTCTTGAAACAAAATAATTGACTGGGTCAACAACAGAGGTGTCATCGCCCTGAAGGCCTGAGGCAACACGATATAACCCATCACTTGGTGATAACGCATGCCTAGCGCTTGTGCCGCAGCAAACTGACCGCTCGGCACCGCTTGAATACCCGCCCGCATAATTTCTGAAAAGTAAGCCGCTTCAAACAACGAAAACGTCACCAGCGCTGACATGAACGCCCCAACAGCCATTGGCCGTTCAGAGCCCAACACCCACTGCCCAATGTAGGGCAACAAAAAATAAAACCAAAAGATCACCAAGACTAACGGTAGCGAACGAACAATATTGACATAGGTCGTGGCGATGCGTTGCAACACCACAAATTTTGATAAGCGCATCAGCGCCAGTAAGGTGCCTAAGACGATGCCGGCCCCTGTTGCTAAGCCAGTCAGCATCAAGGTAAACGACATCCCATCTTTAAACAGATACGGCCAGCTGCGCGCGATCACATCAAAATCAAATTGACTAAACATGGCGCGCCTTCAGTGAACGACCACGTTGGCCGACGTACCAAGGTAGCCTGGCACAGCGATTGACTTTTCCAGACGACGCATCAGTATCGTGACAATCATATTCGTCAACAGATACAGCAAGGTCGCCACAGTAAAAGCCTCAAACACTTGAAACGAAAATTCTTGCATCGAACGCGCGCGAGCGGTGAGCTCCATGAGCCCGATCGTCAAGGCAACCGAAGTATTTTTAATGGTGTTCAATAATTCTGAGGTCAGTGGCGGGAAAATAATCCGCAATACCATGGGCATTAACACGTAGCGATACGTTTGCGCTGTGGTCATACCCAGCGCAGTGCTCGCCATGCGCTGCCCCACTGGCAACGACTCAATCCCAGCACGAACCTGCTCGGCGACACGCGCCGACATAAACAAGCCAACCCCTAACACCCCGTTATAAAACGCGGCGTTAGGCAATTGCTTGAGCCAGTCACCGAAACGCTCGGGGACTAGCTCGGGCACAACGAAATACCAAAGGAACAGTTGCACCAGCAACGGTATGTTGCGAAAGACCTCAACGTACGCATTGCCGACAAGGCGACCGGTGCGACTTGGCAAGGTGCGCAGCACCCCAATTGTCACGCCCAACAAGAGCGCAATCATCCAAGCAAAAAACGCTGTGGTCAGCGTCCACATCAGACCGGAAAGCAGCATCTCAAGATAGGTGCCCTTGCCTTCAGGCGACACCTCAAACAAAATGCCCCAGTTCCATTTGTAATTCATGCTGCGATCCAATCAATAGCTAGCAGGATCTGGGTTGTTAGTTGGGTTGGCCAACGCTTTCTTCATTTTGTCGGTCATTGGTTGATTCAAGACCAAGCCTTTAGGTGGCACAGCCTTATCAAACCACTTTGAATACAAAGCTGGCATTTCGGCCGATTTGTATAACTTGCTGGCTGCAGCAGTTACCATTTTGTTGAAGGGCGCGTCATCACGCGGCATCATAAAAGCATAAGGTTCTGGACTTGAAAGTGTGTCGCTCGAAATCGCGAAATCAGTTGGCTTTTTAGAGCCTGCCACCAAACCCGCCAACAAGATATCATCCATTACAAACGCGGCAGCGCGACCTGTTTCAACCATCAGAAAGGCCTCTGGGTGATCTTTAGCCGCCAAGATTGTCAAACCCAGATTTTGCGCCGTATTGGCTTCAGAGATTTGCTTGAGATTGGTTGAGCCTGCAGTCGACACAACAGTTTTGCCCTTCAAGCTTGCAACGTTAGTGATACCCGAACTTTTTTTGTAAACAAAGCGCGTGGCAGTCAGGTAATAGGTGGGGCCAAAGGCAACTTGCTTTTGACGCTCAGCGTTGTTCGTGGTTGAACCGCACTCAAGATCAATCGTACCGTTCGCAATCAAAGGGATACGGGTTGCCGAGGTAACCGGAGCCAACTTAACTTGCAAATTGGGTAACTTAAGTTCTTTTTTAATTTCATTGACAACGTACATGCAAATATCGACCGCGTAACCAATCACTTTTTGCTGATCGTCAAAATATGAAAAAGGTAAGGATGCATCGCGATGACCAACAGTAATGGAGTTGGTATCTTTAATTTTTTTAAGCGTGCCTGTTAAATCTTGTGCAACCGCTGTGCTACCAATTACGACTGTCGCAAGCGCAACCAGCCCGTGCTTAAGGGTTTGACGAAACATGTTTAGACTCCGGTAGATTTCTGGATAGCACTGCGTTTAAGCCTGTGGCAGGCAAAAATTAAAACAGTACCGCTAGGGTGGTCAAAGAATATCCACTCACCCTCCCTATTTTGCACTGCAACAGGGTATTTCCGCTAGCGGGTTCGCCCTAATCGACGTTAATTTTCGCTTTTTTGACAACCTCGCCCCAGCGTGCGCGCTCTTGAGCAATGAAGGCGGTAAATTCTTGCGGGGTATCGCCGATCAATAGCGCACCATCCTGACGCATACGTTTGGTACCTTCGGGGGACTTTAGCGCAACGACAAGCTCGCTTTGCAAGCGCTTAACAATGGCCTCGGGCGTGCCCGCGGGCGCCATCAGCCCGTACCATTGCGAGGTTTCAAAGCCAGGATAACCACTTTCTGCGATGGTCGGCACTTCGGGCAGTGACGCAGCACGTGCGCCAGAACCGACCGCCAAGGGCACCAAGGCACCCCCTTTAATCTGTGCCACCAACGAAGGCAAACCATTAAACGTCGCCTGCGTTTGCCCGCCGATCAGATCGGTCAGCATGGGGCCCGATCCTTTATAAGGCACGTGAGTTAATTCAATACCCGCCTCAGAGGCGAAGTATTCCATCGCCAAATGGCCTGCACTGCCGTTGCCCGCCGACCCATAATTGATTGAGCCGGGCTTGGCTTTCGCTGCAGCAACCATATCCGCAAGCGTTTTAAACCCCGAGCGTTGGCTCACGGCAATCACATTTGGGACCTTGGCGATCAAAGAAATCGCTACAAAATCCTTCACCGCATCGTAGGGAAGCTTTGCGCCAAAGAGCGTCGGGTTCACCGCAAGCGTACCGACATGTCCGAGAATCAGCGTGTAGCCGTCAGGCGCAGCACGCTTGACTTCAACCATCGCGATATTGCCGGCAGCCCCCGGTTTATTTTCAACATACACCGATTGACCCAACTGTGTGGTCAGACTGCTCGCCACCGAGCGCGCGACGATTTCAGACGTGCCACCCGGCGCAAAGGGCACGACAAACCGTATCGCTTTTTCGGGGTATTGCGCCCACACATTTGAAGCACTCAACAGCACGAGCGCGCAAAGCGCATCGCGTAATTTACGAGTTTGTAGATTATTCATTATTGTCATCAAGAAAAAAATTGCGTCTGACACATAAAAACATGCCCGACAATCAAGTGCCTGACGCGTTCAGGCACTACGCACCACTTCACGCAACAGGCTGGTCATAGGACGGCCACCCTAAACTGCGTTAGTCATTCATTTTACTAACAAACGGCTTGAGTTCGTCGCGAATACGTTCAAGCGACTTGGTCCACTCTGGGCCGGGCATAAACGCCACTAACGGCGCGTCGTTTTTGATTGTCTTCAGAAACTCTGGATCTTCGAGTGTTGCCTTAAGGGCTTGCTGTAAGCGGTCTGCGATCTCTTGTGGCAGAGTTTTAGGCCCGGCGATCCCTCGTTCAGAACTGACGCGCACATCAATGCCAAGCTCTTTGATGGAGGGTACGTCTTTGATGATACCGACGCGCGTGGGATTCACGACAAGCATGGCCACCGCAGTGGCCGAATCGCCATAGCCGGTTAAAAACTCACCCACGCTAGTAAAGGCATAATCAACATGTCCGCCAATCACGGCACTTTTAAAATCGCCCGCACCCTTAAAAGAAATATCCGTGCCTTTTACCCCAGCGGCCTGCTCGATCTTGAGCAAAGCCTGATGCCCACTCGTACCGCGACCGCTGGTCGCGAACGATAAAGAGCCGGGGTCTTTTTTAAGGGCCGCTAACAATTCTGGTAGTGTTTTATATTTTGAATCCTTACGCGCGACTAACACCGCAGGGTCGTCTACGATACGCGCAATAATTTTTAGATCATCGGTTTGGTATGAAGATTGCTTGTACATCGGAATAAAYACAAATCCAGGCACGTTAATAAAGCCGATTGTGTAGCCGTCTGGTTTAGAGCGGGCGATATACGCTGACGAAATCTCACCACCCGCACCCGGCTTATTGACCACCACGACACGCGCCTTACCGCCTAGTTTTTTTTCAACAAAAGGCACCAAGGCGCGTGCCATTAAATCCGTGCCACCGCCAGGCGCAAACCCCACTACAAGTTCGATGGTCTGGTCATCCGGCCAAGCCGCGGCACTAACCGCCGGAAAAACTCCCATCAGCGTCGTCAAACAAGCTGCTGACCATTTTTTAAAGTTATTTGTCATGAAATATTTTCCGATGGAAGGTAAATACGCTTAAAGATATCCGTTAGAACGGCGTCAAACCCAGCGTCTTGCGAAACCGGTTTTTGATGTGTACGCCGTCACGTGAAGGCAAGGCGCGGGGCAAATCATCGGCTTTGACATAGACCTGTGCAAAAGCCACACCCGCGCGCGCCAACACGTTTTGTTGAATCATTTTGACCTCGCTTGGGTCTTTGACTTTGAACGAATTAGCGATCCCGCATGCCTTTGATACTGCCGTCAGGTCTGTACCGAGGCTGCTGTGGCTGTGTTGCATGCCGGTTTCACCAAAATGACCGTTATCAAGTACGACGATTGTGAGATTTTTAGGCTGCTGTGCGTTGATCGTTGCCAACGCCCCCAGTCCCATCAACTGCTCGCCGTCACCCGTGATCACCAGAACCGACTTGTTTGGCTGCGCCAAGGCTAGGCCAAGACCAATCGCAGCCGCGCCGCCCATGGCACCCCACAGATAAAAGTTTTGATCGCGATCACCTGCCGCGAACATATCGTAAGTTGATGAACCCAGGCCACCAACCACCAGCGCCTCGGGGCACAGACTGATGAGTTTTTTAACAAAAGTGCGACGCTCGATCGTGCCAGAAAAAGCTTGAATATTGCTCATGATGTTTCCTATTGTGGAGAGTTATCGTATTGAGRTTGAAATGATCAGCGAGCGCTTAATTGCGCACCCATTTTTTACGACCAATCAAACTTTGCGACAGCAAAATCGCAACACGCTCACCCGCTTCAAATACCGAATCTAGGGCTGCACTGACGACATCCTCGACTTCGTCAGGCTTGCTCACACGATAAACCTTGATACCCATGAGCTCCATCACGCCTTGGGTCGCTTTGCTCATCGGACCTTGCCACGGATTGAACTCGGCATACTCACCACGCATGGTGACGAGCGTCAAAAACGGAAACCGGCAGCTTTCGAGCAGAGACATCATGTTGATACAGTTACCCACACCACTACTTTGCATTAACAGCGCATGGCGATCACCACCTAACCAAGCGCCAGCCGCAATCGCGACGCCTTCTTCTTCTGTGGTCAAGACAATGCCACGCATATCGGGGTCAGCGTGAATGCGTCGAATCACATGAGCATGACCGGCATCGGGCACGTACGACACTTGTTTAACGCCACCTTTTTTCAAGACATTAAAAATATCGTCTTGCCAAGCGTGTGTCTGGCTATCATTTGGGGCTGCTTGACTACTCATGTTTGATGCTCCTGTATTGATGTCAATTCATATCATTCTTGTATGTGACAGCATACCTCAATGCTGAGACTTAACGCTGCGCCGCCGGTAACGGCAAGGCTGTTTTGTAACGTACTTGTTTTAACGCAAAACTTGAACGAATTTTTTCAATGCCTGGGATCGGAGTGAGTTGTTCGAGAATAAATTTTTCGAGAGCGCCAATGTCGGCAACAGCAATGCGAATTAAATAGTCGCTATCGCCCGTCATGAGATAACACTCCATCACTTCATCGTGTTCACAAATACGTTGTTCGAAGTGGGCTAACGATTCTTTATTTTGACTGGTCAGGCTGATGTTGATAAAGACGTTAAGCCCAAGACCGAGCGCAGCCGCGTTGGCCAGAGCAACATAACGATCGATGACGCCAGCACTTTCAAGTGCGCGCACGCGAGCCAGGCAGGGCGAGGGACTTAAATGAACTCGCTTGGCCAACTCAATATTCGAGAGTGCCCCATCGAGTTGTAACTCTTGTAGAATTTTTAGATCAATCGTATCTAGCTTCATAAGTCAATATTATCAAATTTTTATTTTGATTAATAMTAATAATACAGAATTTTATGCTTTAAATAGATGTTTTTACCTACATTTAAAGCACCTCATGCTGCGTACTTATCTCTAGAATGGTGGTRTTGCCGAATAATRACTCTTAGAAAACCTCAAACGCCTATGAACGCCTCGATCGATCCCCGTCTGAACGCCCTGCTCACGACGACTGACACCGATACTCAAGAAACCGGTGAATGGCGCGAAGCCTTGCTGGCAGTCGTGGCGGCCGAAGGGCCAGAGCGCGCTCGTTTTTTGTTAGATGAACTTGTTCGCACCGCGCACACCGCAAAAATCGGCTGGCGACCCGAACTGAGCACGCCTTATGTCAATACGATTTCGGTCGATCAACAGCCGGTGTTTCCGGGCGACCTGGCTATTGAAGAGCGCCTGGCCTCGATCATGCGCTGGAACGCGCTGGCCATGGTGGTGCGGGCCAATCAAGCCTATGGCGAGCTGGGTGGCCATATCGCCAGCTATGCCAGCGCCGCTGACTTATTTGAAACCGGCTTTAACCACTTTTTTGAAGCGCGGCAAGGCACAGGTCCCGATCAGCATCGCGGCGACCTCGTATTTTTTCAACCGCATAGCGCACCCGGTGTGTATGCACGCGCCTACCTTGAGGGGCGGCTGAGTGAGCAAGACTTACTGAACTATCGCCAAGAAATCCGCGCGGCCGAACATGGTGCAGTGGGGCTATCGAGCTACCCACACCCCTGGTTGATGCCCGATTTTTGGCAGTTTCCAACGGGCTCGATGGGGATTGGGCCGATCAGTTCGATCTATCACGCGCGCTTCATGCGTTACCTCAGCCATCGCAACCTGCTTGATTGCTCGGCGCGCAAAGTCTGGGGCGTGTTTGGTGACGGTGAAATGGATGAGCCCGAATCCATGAGCGCCTTAACGCTGGCCGCCCGCGAAGGCCTCGATAATCTGGTCTGGGTAGTCAACTGCAATCTGCAACGCTTAGATGGCCCGGTGCGCGGTAACGGTCGCATCATTGATGAACTTGAAAAACTCTTTACCGGCGCGGGCTGGAACGTCATCAAACTCGTTTGGGGTAGCGATTGGGACGGCCTGTTTGCCCGCGATGTCACCGGCGCGTTAGCCCGAGCCTTTGCCAACACCGTTGACGGGCAAATGCAAACCTTCGCCGCTAAAGATGGTCGTTTTAATCGTGACACATTTTTTGGGCAAAACGAAGAACTGGCCAAACTTGCGCAAGGCATGACCGATGATCAGATTGATCGTTTAAAACGCGGCGGACATGACTTGGTCAAGATTCACGCCGCTTATGCTTCGGCCGCCAATCACGTGGGCCAGCCTACGGTCATTTTGGCGCACACCAAAAAAGGCTACGGAATGGGCAGCGCTGGTCAGGGCAAAATGACCACGCATAGTCAAAAGAAATTTGACGATACCGATCTGCTTGAATTCCGTAATCGCTTTAACCTTCCCCTGTCTGATCAAGACGCCACCTCGCTAGCGTTTTATAAACCCGCCCCCGACAGCGCCGAAATGCAATATTTGCAAAATCGCCGTGCAACCTTAGGCGGCTATTTGCCCAAGCGCAACACCGCGAGCGATATCGTGCCTGTGCCCGCGATCGAACAGTACAGCGGCTTCGCACTGAACGCCGAGGGCAAAGAGATGAGCACCACCATGGCCTTTGTGCGCATGCTGGGTAATCTACTCAAGGATTCTGCCTTGGGCCCGCGCATTGTGCCCATCGTGGCCGACGAGGCTCGCACCTTTGGCATGGCCAACTTGTTCAAGCAAGTGGGCATTTATTCAAGCGTGGGCCAGCGCTACGCACCTGAAGACATTGGTTCAGTCTTGAGCTACCGCGAAGCGCTTGACGGCCAAATCCTCGAAGAAGGCATTTCAGAAGCTGGTGCCATTGCGAGCTGGACAGCCGCCGCCACCAGCTACAGTGTGCACGGCTTGGCGATGTTGCCGTTTTATATTTACTACTCGATGTTTGGCTTTCAACGTGTCGGCGACCAGATCTGGGCCGCAGCCGATCAGCGCCCACGCGGCTTCTTGTTGGGTGCGACCTCTGGGCGCACGACGTTAGGCGGCGAAGGCTTGCAACACCAAGACGGCTCAAGCCACCTTCATGCCGCAACCATCCCCAACTGCAAAGCTTACGACCCTGCCTTCGCAGGTGAGATGGCCGTGATCGTGAATCAAGGCATTCAAGACATGATGATCGAGCAACGTGATGTGTTTTATTACATCACGCTGATGAACGAAAACTACGCGCAACCAAGCTTGCCCGCAGCGATGCATGAGCAAGTGATTCGAGGGTGCTATTTGTTTGAGACGTACGCGGGCCAGACCAAAAGCGTAGCCGGTTACCATTCGAGCACTCAATCAAAAAGTAAAGCTCAGGCCGCGGCCAACGTCGCTGGCCTTGCCGTCACCACTCCAGCAAGCAACACCTCAAATCCAGTCGTCACACTTCTTGGCTCGGGGGCAATCCTGACTGAAGTGATCAAAGCGGCTCAGCAACTCGCTGCTCAAGGCATTACCGCCTACGTCTACAGCGTCACCAGTTGGAGCGAACTCGCGCGCGACGGACTCGCGTGCCAAGACGCTCGCTTAGCCAGCTCTGTTACAGCGGGCGTACCCTTCATCTATACGCAGCTCGACGCAAGCCAAGGTCCAATCATCGCAGCCACAGATTATGTGCATGCCCTGCCAGAATCGGTGCGCGCTTACCTGCCCGCCGATCGCCGCTATTTAACACTTGGCACAGACGGCTTTGGTCGCAGCGATACCCGTGCGGCCTTACGCGAATATTTTGGGGTGGATGCTGCCGCAATCGTACGCGCAGCGGTGCTAGCTTTAGAATAGTGGGATGCACTCAACACACTCAGCATCAGCCCAACTTGCGACCGACGGTGCGCTCGCTGTGCCAGCATCTCTGCACAATGCACCCGGCTTAGTGCTTGACGCCTGTATTTTGATGTCTGGGCTCTTGCGCCCCCTTTTGCTCAACCTCGCTAAAGCCGGCCTATTAGTACCACTTTGGACAGACAAGATCGGCCAAGAATGGCAGCGTAACGCCGCACGCCTATGGCCGATTGAGCCAGAGCTGTTAAAAAAAGAATGGCGGCTCATGCAAGAGCAATTTCCACACTCAAACATGGGCGATGTCACCGAGTTTGAGGCGGATCTTCGACATACCGATCGAAAAGACAAACACGTGGCCGCAGCCGGTATCGCAGGCGTTTCCAAGCAAGTGGCGCAGCCGATCAGCGTGCTGACCTGGAACCTCAAAGACTTTAGCCGCTCTGAGCTACGCAAACAACAACTCGGCCTGATCGACCCTGATCGCTTGCTGTCGCAATGGTGGGCTACCCAGTCATCTTTATTGCAGAATCATATCGACGCTACGATTGAAGATCTTTTTTCAAAGGGCAGACGTCAGCCTGAGCCAGTTGTAGTGATGCTAAAGCGTGATCGTTTATTTAGACTCGCGGGTTGCTACGATCGGTTGATGCAGGCGACTCGTACGACATAATCGCCGTGAATGATTTGATCTAGCTGAGATTCTCAAAGAAAAACCCCCGCCAGCACCGAGGTGCGAGCGGGGGTTTGATACGAAATACTGAGTGCTTTGGGACTTAAGCCTTTATAAGCACTTAAGCCTTACCACTTACGCCTGAGGAGCYTGTGGTGCAGCCGGTGCTTCTGGGGCAGCTGCAGGAGCCTCGGTGGCTGTAGGAGCACCACCTTCAGTCTGTTGCTCGATGCCACCAATGGCTTTTACTGACAGACGCAGACGACCCTTGTCGTCGGCCTCGATCACTTTGACGCGCAGAGGTTGACCGACTTTCAGGACGTCGTTGATGTTAGCGATGCGGTAGTTGGCGATCTCAGAGATATGCAGCAAACCATCACGGCCAGGCAAGACCTGAACGATGGCGCCGAAATCTAACAGACGCAACACACTGCCTTCATAGACTTGGCCCACTTCAACTTCTGCAGTCAGTTCAGAGATTCGACGCTGCGCTTCGTGGGCACGATCAAGATCGGCGCTCGACACAACAATAGTGCCATCGTCTGAAATATCGATTTGGCAACCGGTTTCTTCGGTCAGCGCACGAATGGTCGCGCCGCCCTTACCGATCACATCACGAATCTTTTCAGGATTGATTTTCATGGTAAGCATACGTGGTGCAAATGCCGACAGTTCAGTGCGCACACCCTGAGTGGCTTCGCGCATTTTTGTCAGAATATGCAAACGTCCTTCACGGGCTTGCGCCAACGCAACTTGCATGATTTCTTTGGTGATACCTTGGATTTTGATATCCATTTGCAAAGCAGTAATACCTTGTTCGGTACCGGCCACTTTGAAATCCATATCACCTAGGTGATCTTCATCACCTAAGATATCTGTTAGCACGGCAAACTTGCCTGCATCAAGAATCAAGCCCATTGCCACACCAGCAACCAAATCTTTGACCGGCACGCCAGCGTCTAACATGGCCAGTGAGCCGCCGCAGACCGAAGCCATTGACGACGAGCCATTTGACTCAGTGATTTCTGACACCAGACGAATGGTGTATTGAAAATCAGCCGCGTTAGGCAACAAAGGTACGAGCGAACGCTTAGCCAAACGACCATGGCCAATCTCGCGACGCTTAGGTGTGCCGACACGACCGGTTTCGCCAGTGGCGAACGGAGGCATGTTGTAGTGCATCAAGAATCGATCACGATACTCGCCCATCAGGGCATCGATAATCTGTTCGTTTTGCTTGGTGCCCAGCGTTGCGATCACCAGCGCTTGCGTTTCACCTCGTGTGAACAAGGCGCTGCCGTGAACACGTGGCAACACGCCCATACGGATGCTGATTGGACGCACAGTGCGGGTATCGCGACCATCGATGCGTGGCTCGCCTGACAGAATCTGGCTACGCACAATGCGGGCTTCGAGGTCAAACAGGATGTTGTCAACCACAACGCCATCATGCTTGGGTGTGCCTTGCGCAGCTGCTTCTTCAGCAAGTTTGGCATGCACATCAGAATAAACCTGACGCAGCTGGTTGGTACGCTCTTGCTTTTGACGAGTTTGGTAGGCGGCGTTTAACGGGCCTTGTGCGGCAGCCGCGACGGTTGCAATCAACGTTTCGTTTTTAGCTGCAGGTTTCCAATCCCAGTCCGGCTTGCCAGCGTCACGCACGAGTTCGTGAATGGCGCTAATCACCGCTTGCATTTGGGTATGACCAAACACAATGCCACCCAGCATGATTTCTTCTGAAAGCTGTTGGGCTTCAGACTCAACCATCAGCACGGCGGCTTCGGTACCAGCAACGATCAAATCCATTTGCGAGGTTTTGAGCTGCGAGGCGGTTGGGTTAACCAGATACTGACCGTCGATATAACCGACGCGTGCAGCGCCAATCGGACCGTTAAACGGGATACCTGAGATTGCCAACGCCGCAGAGGCACCGATCATGGCAGGGATATCAGGATCGATTTCAGGGTTGCAAGACAACACATGAATGATGACCTGAACTTCGTTGTAGAAGCCCTCAGGAAACAACGGACGCAACGGGCGATCGATCAAACGCGAGGTCAGTGTTTCTTTTTCAGAAGGCTTGCCTTCGCGTTTGAAAAAACCACCGGGGATTTTGCCCGCAGCATAGGTTTTTTCGATGTAATCGACCGTGAGCGGGAAAAAATCCTGACCTGACTTAGCTTCTTTTTTGGCAACAACAGTTGCGAGTACGACGGTGTCTTCGACAGTGACTAACACTGCACCTGAAGACTGGCGAGCAATTTCGCCGGTTTCAAGCACAACGGTGTGTTGGCCATACTGAAAAGATTTGGTCACTTTATTGAACATGACATGTATTCCTTACAAATGAAAAACCGCGGACAGTGCGGCAAAAATGCCGCAGCGACCACGGTTGCTTCACGGGGAGACTGCCCCATGGATTTTGATCACTTACGCAGACCGAGTTTTTCGATCAGCGAGCGATATGAATCTGGGTTGCGGCCCTTGAGATAATCGAGCAGCTTACGGCGACGGCTAACCATACGCAGAAGGCCGCGGCGTGAGTGGTGGTCTTTAATATGTGCTTTGAAGTGACCTGTCAGTTCATTGATACGAGCTGTCAGCAGAGCCACTTGAACTTCAGGAGAACCGGTATCGCCTTGCGCGCGTTGATACTGCGCGACGATGTCGGATTTTTTAATATCAGCAACAGACATTTTTAAGCCTCAGATGACAAGCGTTAAGGCCGAGGTGCCCTAACGTGAGTGAAAGAAAAAACAAACAATGGTTTTTGGTTTTTTTGTTATAGCTAAACGACTTAAACCGAATACCAAAGGTAAAGCTCTATAATTATAGCGTAGTTGACGAGGTCTAGACGCGGGGCTTGTTACAGCAACCTAATGTGATGGCTCGTTGTTTCAACTGGCGGTGATGACCCTCTGTGCCCACCACCCTAACTAAGCAAAGCTTATTTTATGCAAAGACTGGTTCTCACAACGTTTATCCTGACATTGACACTTGCGGGCTGTGCCCAGCTTCAGTCGGTCAAGCCAGGCACTCCCGTCGCAGAGGTCATTAAGCAATTTGGGCCGCCAATTACGGTCTGTCGCAAAAACGACGGCACCGAACGATTCATCTGGACCCAACAACCGCTCGGACATTATGCCTGGGGCACAGACACGAACAAAGACGGCACGATTATCGAAATCAAACAGCTACTGACCGATGCGCATTTTGAAGTTTTATCCACTGGTAAATGGTCTGACGAACAAGTCTTGTGCGAATTTGGCCCACCTGCAAACATTGAGGGAATCGCCAAGGGCAACGAACGCGTCTGGGGCTATCGCTACAGACAATTTTCGGTTTGGTACTCGTTGATGTATGTGTATATGGGGGCGGATGGCAAGCAGGCGAATCGTCATCACCCTGGGCCAGATCCGATGTACCTCAGAAACGACCGCTGAACGCGTGGCACGCCAACCCTTTTAGCTGAACTATTCTGTGCCTGAACGCAACGCGACTTGCTTAGCATGGCGGCGCCAACGCCACAGCCAAACGCCCCAGCCCGACAAGCCATAAATCACAAACAGGCCAAACAAAATCACTGGCGGGTTACTTGAAATAAAAACAAAACCTGCGACAAAGACCAAAATCACCCAAAAGGGCACGCTGCGGCCTAGCGCAAACGACTTACCACTATAGAACGGCAGATTAGACACCATCGCGATCCCGCAATACAAGGTGATTGCAAAGGCAGTCCAGGCTAAAAACTCGTGTGGCACTTGCAAGCGATTGTCGACGACCAACCAAACAAAACCCGCAATCAGCGCGCCGGCCGCGGGACTGGGCAACCCCTGAAAAAACCGTTTGTCGACCACCGCAATGTTGGTGTTAAAGCGAGCCAAGCGCAGGGCTGCTCCGCAAACATACACAAACGCCGCAAGCCAGCCCCAGCGGCCCAGATCATGCAACATCCATTCATACATGACTAAGGCTGGCGCCACGCCAAACGAAGTCATATCCGAGAGCGAGTCGTATTGCTCGCCAAACGCAGACGTCGTATTGGTGAGCCTTGCCACCCGGCCGTCCATTCCATCAAGCACCATCGCGACAAAGATGGCAATCGCCGCCATTTCAAACCTACCGTTCATCGCTTGTACGACCGCATAAAAGCCCGCAAACAACGCTGCGGTCGTGAAGGCGTTGGGCAGCAAATAAATGCTGCGGTGGCGAAGATCCGGATCGCGCAAAGGGCTATTAGGCATCGTGACACTCAGGTAGTTTGGGCTGGCAGATCAGCCAGAACGGTGCTCGTTGCACTGACATTATCACCAATTGCGACTCTTGCGCGCGAACCGAGCGGCAAATAGACATCAACGCGTGAGCCAAAGCGAATAAAACCATACCGTTGTCCACGCGCCAAGGTATTGCCCGCCTTGGTGTAGCAAAGAATGCGCTTAGCCACTAAACCTGCCACCTGCACCGCCGTCACAACGTGACCAGCAGGCGTGCGCAACACCATGGCATTGCGCTCGTTTTCGAGCGAGGCTTTATCGAGCGAGGCATTAAAAAATTTGCCTGCGAAGTATTCGGTTTTAAGGACTTCGCCGTCGACAGGACTGCGATTGCTATGCACGTTAAACACGTTCATAAAGACACTAATTTTTAAGGCCTGACGCTCACCATACGGATCTTGCGTTTGTTCCACCACAACGATGCGCCCATCTGCAGGCGAAAGCACTGCCAAAGGCTCAGTGGAACCCGAGCGCGCTGGGTCGCGAAAAAACTGCAACACAAAGGCCGCAATCACCCAAAAAAAGATCGATCCACTCAGCGAATAAAAGCTGACGAGCACAGCGAGCAGTATCGAACCCGCTAAAAAAGGCCAGCCCTCTCGGGCGATTATGGGATGGGGATAGTTTGGTGTATTCATCATGTCGCAAGGTTAACTCAAAAAAACACGCCTCGAAGGGCGTGTTTTAAACTGACTGACGCCTGACCTAGTTCTTGGTCTTGTCGACCAGTTTATTGGCTGCAATCCAAGGCATCATCGCACGCAATTGAGCGCCAACCACTTCGATCTGCGATTCAGCGTTCATACGACGACGTGAAATCAGTCCGGGAGCACCGGCTTGGTTTTCAAGAATGAAGCGCTTAGCGTACTCGCCGGTCTGAATGTCTTTGAGCGCCAAACGCATCGCATCGCGTGTTGCCTCAGTAACAATCTTAGGACCCGTCTCGTACTCGCCGAATTCAGCGTTGTTAGAGATTGAGTAGTTCATGTTGGCGATACCGCCCTCATAAATTAGGTCGACAATCAGCTTTAACTCGTGCAAGCACTCGAAGTAAGCCATTTCAGGGGCGTAGCCGGCTTCAACCAGGGTATCGAAACCTGCCTTGATGAGTTCGACCGTTCCGCCGCACAAGACAGCCTGTTCGCCGAACAAATCGGTTTCAGTTTCTTCGCGGAAATTTGTTTCGATTACACCAGCACGACCGCTGCCGATCGCGCAAGCGTACGACAAAGCGACATCACGCGCCGAACCCGAATTGTCTTGATGCACAGCCACCAACGAAGGTACGCCGCCGCCTTGTGAATAGGTATTACGCACTGTGTGGCCTGGCGCTTTAGGCGCGATCATCACCACGTCAATATCAGCTCGGGGCACGACCTGACCGTAATGCACGTTAAAGCCGTGAGCAAACGCAAGCGCAGCGCCAACCTTGATATTGCCATGGACGCTTTCACGATAGACCTGACCGATGTTTTCGTCGGGCAAGAGCATCATGACCAAGTCGGCAGCTTTCACCGCCTCAGCCACTTCAGCGACTTTAAGGCCAGCGTTGGCCGCTTTGGCCCACGACGCGCCATCTTTACGTAAACCCACTACAACCTTGACACCCGACTCATGCAGGTTCAAAGCGTGCGCATGACCCTGCGAACCGTAACCAATGATGGCAACAGTCTTGCCTTTGATCAGGGACAAATCACAATCTTTATCGTAATAAACCTTCATTCTGGGCTCCAGATTTTTTAAGTTGAATGCAAATAATCATAAAAACAAATCGGTGACGCTTAAACGCAAGGCAAGCACCGATCAAAGCTTGAGGATGCGCTCTCCACGGCCAATTCCTGAAACGCCAGTACGAACCGTTTCAAGAATTGCGCTGCGATCCAACGCATCGATAAACGCCTGCACCTTCTCTTGGTTACCCGTGAGTTCAATGGTGTAGGCCTTGTCAGTGACATCAATGATGCGGCCGCGAAAAATATCCGCCATCCGTTTCATTTCTTCGCGCTCTTTACCCACCGCCCGCACCTTGATCAGCATCAACTCGCGTTCGATATGGGGCCCTTCGGTAAGATCCACAACCTTGATCACATCCACCAAGCGATTCAAATGCTTGGTGATTTGCTCAATGACATCATCAGACCCCATCGTCACCAGTGTCAGACGCGACAAGGTCGAGTCCTCGGTAGGCGCAACGGTAAGGGTTTCGATGTTGTAACCACGTGCAGAAAAGAGACCTACCACGCGCGACAAGGCGCCAGGTGCGTTTTCCATCAGAACAGAGATAACGTGTTTCATGGTGGTCTCCGTTATAGATCTTCAGAACCGAGCAACATCTCGGTCAGACCTTTGCCCGCCTTGACCATTGGCCAAACGTTTTCTTCCTGGTCTGTGATGAAATCCATAAACACCAAACGATCTTTTAGCTTGAAGGCTTCGCGCATCGCGCCATCAACATCCGAGGGCTTTTCGATACGCATACCAACATGCCCATAGGCTTCGGCAAGTTTCACAAAATCTGGCAAGGCATCCATATACGACTCGGCGTAGCGAGACGAATAATCGATTTGCTGCCACTGGCGCACCATGCCCAAATAACGATTGTTCAAGCATAAAATCTTAGGCGTCAGGTGATATTGACGGCAGGTCGACAACTCTTGGATATTCATCTGAATCGAGCCTTCGCCCGTGATGCATGCCACCGTTGCGCCTGGGTTCGCCATTTGCACGCCCATCGCATAAGGCAAACCCACGCCCATCGTGCCTAACCCACCCGAGTTAATCCAGCGGCGCGGCTTGTCAAAACCGTAGTACTGCGCCGCCCACATTTGATGCTGACCCACGTCAGAGGTCACGTAGGCGTCACCCTCGGTGACTTCCCAGAGCTTTTGCACCACCGATTGCGGCTTGATGACCTCGTTTGAACTGGCAAATTTCATGCACTCTTTGCCACGCCAGACTTGCACCTGCTGCCACCATCTGGCCAAGGCCTCAGGATTTTGAYGGGTTTCGGTTGCGCTGATTTTGTATTGCGCAATCAAATCGATCAGCACGTCTTTGACATTGCCCACAATCGGCACATCGACTTTGACGCGTTTTGAAATTGACGACGGGTCAATATCAATGTGAATAATCTTACGAGCATTTTGCGCAAAATGCTTCGGGTTACCAATCACGCGGTCATCAAAGCGCGCACCAACCGAAATCAACACGTCGCAGTGTTGCATTGCCATATTGGCTTCGTAGGTGCCATGCATGCCAGGCATACCAACAAATTGCGAATCTGAAAACGGAAAAGCGCCCAAGCCCATCAAAGTGTTGGTGCACGGCGCTCCGACGAGTTTGACGAACTCGTGCAACTCGGCCGACGCGTCAGACAGAATCGCGCCACCACCGCTGTAAATCATGGGGCGTTCGGCTTGCAACAACATCTGCACAGCCTTTTTAATTTGCCCTTGATGGCCTTTTACGACCGGAGCGTAAGACCGCAACACTGGTTCGCCTTTGGCGGGCGTGTATTTGCAGTGTGCGGCAGAAATATCTTTTGGGATATCAACAAGCACGGGGCCAGGACGACCGGTGCGGGCGATATAAAACGCCTTACGCATTGTGTCGGCCAGATCTTTAACGTCGCGCACTAAAAAATTGTGCTTTACGCAAGGGCGTGTGATCCCTACGGTATCGCACTCTTGAAAAGCATCTTCACCGATCGCGTGCGTGGGCACCTGACCGCTGAGGATCACCATTGGAATCGAATCCATATAGGCGGTGGCAATGCCCGTGACGGCATTGGTGACACCCGGGCCGCTGGTGACTAAGCACACACCGACTTTATTGGACGAACGCGAGTATGCATCCGCAGCGTGCACGGCAGCCTGCTCGTGTCGCACCAGAATATGCTGAAATTTATCTTGCTTGTAGATTGCGTCGTAGATGTATAAGACCGCGCCACCAGGGTAACCAAAAACGTGTTCTACGCCTTCGTCAGCCAAGCAACGCACGACGATGTCTGCGCCATTGAGTTCCATGAGTTCATTCCTTTCATTACCGGCATCGCCCATCTGATTGCATCCTCGTCTAGAGAAACGCTGAACCGCAACATATTCAGCAACATGATCCGACGCTTTTAGACTCACGGAGCCTAGCCACCCGGACACCTTGCCAATCTGCCGCGCATTCGCCATCAGGCTATGCACGCACCCAACAGGGGTGCACTGTATCGAAACGGAAGCGCTTGCCGCAGCTTGTGGCAGGGAAAGCAGCAAAAGTTTAGATGGCAAGACCATTTGGACGGTGACCCAAACTAAAAGCCATTGCACAAAAAAGCGGTGAGCTTAAAGGTGCGAGCCGATAACTGTAACCCGTTGTGCGCCGCAGCGCAAATTGAGATACCCTCAAGGCCTTTGAATTGGCTGAGGTTTTACGAAAAATGAGGTTATGCCGCTACAGCTGACAATTATTCAAGTCGTTCGCTGTCACTGTGCTGCAGGTTCGTTAGAGTAAAGTCAAAGAGGAAGTCGATTGCCTATTGCTGTGCTGCACAATCCACCAAGGCCCCCTGAGTCATGAATTTAAACTACGGCCCATTACAACGCTTTTTTTTCAGCCACCACTTTTATAGTGGTGTCAGGCGTGCCGCCGGGATTTTGCTGCCAATCGCATTGCTAGGTGCGGTCTTTGGCTGGTATGCCAGCGGCCTGATCGCAACCTTTGGTGCGCTGTGCGTGGCTTTTATCGATCAGCCAGGGCCCCACGAACACCGAGCCCGCGAAATGTTGGGGGGTACGGTCTTGAGCACCCTGACCGTCACACTCACCGGGCTGGCGTCTTCTGATCCGCTCTTAAGCTGGGTTGTTGTGATGGGGCAATGTTTTGCCTTCTCGATGCTGGCCGTCTATGGCAAAAAAGGCGGGCAAATCGGCTTTGCCTGTTTATTGCTCATGACCGTCACGCTGCAYAACGCACTGTCGACGCAAGAAGTCTGGGTACACGCGCTGACCTCGTTGGGTGGCGGACTGTTTTACACCCTGTTCAGCTACTTAGTTAGTCGGGTCATGCAATTACGCGAAAAAGAGCAAGCCCTGTCTGTCGCTCTGTTTGCCACCGCCGACTACATCGCGCGACGCGCGGATATGTATGACCTCGATCGTGACCTTGACGAAAACTACCGCCAGCTCATCGTTTGCCAGTCCGACATGACGGATAAACATCAGGCTGCGCGTGACATGGTGTTGCGCGGCTTGGTAACCAAGCAGGCTCAAACGGATTCAAGCCGCGTCATGCTTTGGAATCTATTTGTTGAGATGATTGCGATTCTTGACCTGTTAGTCGCAACCCGCACCGACTACGCATTTTTACGACAAAAACTTAAGGGCTCAGACGCCCTACTGTTCATGCGCGACGCYCTACACAAAATGGCGAGTGATCTCGAGCGCATCGCGCTTGCCGTGGCACGCGAAAACACCGCCACGCAACGAAGTAGCGTCAAAGCAGAGTTGCGCGCACTCGAGTTTGAAATTCAACAAATGCAAACCGAGGGTTTGGCGCAGCGTGACCCTGAGCTCTATTCCTTATGCATCGAAATTTTGCGGCGCTTACGCAATAGCGCAAAAATAATCGACCGTATGATTTTAGCGACGCGGCGCGACAGCCACGCACAACTGCTAGACGCCGTCAAAATCGATCGCTCTTTAACGCAATTTTTATCACGTCAACAGTTTCGGCCACGTCTGATCACAAGCAACTTACGTCTTGACTCACCTTTTTGCCGCTACGCGTTGCGCGTCACACTTGCAGCGGGGCTCGCGCTTGCACTCTCGGCACTGATCCCTGCGCTGGCTCGCCAAGGCTATTGGATTTTGTTAACCGTACTCATCATCATGAAACCCGGCTTTGCACTAACCCGCCAACGCAACGGCTGGCGGCTGCTAGGCACCTTGGTAGGCTGTGGGCTTGCCTTTGCTCTTTTGTACACCACCCAGCACGAGACGTGGTTATTTGCAGCGATGGTGCTTTCAACAATCATCGGTGGCAGCCTGCTGCAGATCAATTATCTGGTGGCCTCGATATTCAATACCAACGCCGTGCTGCTCGCGTTTAATTTTCTTGACCCGGGCGCCACGACAATCATCACTGATCGCGCGCTTGATACCCTCGTGGGTTCGGYAATCGCGTTTGCCTGCAGCTATGTGCTGCCCTGGTGGGAGGCGCAGTTTATGCCCTCGTTGATGCGTTCAGCGATTTCGGCCAATCGCGAATACCTGCGCGCCGCGTTGGCTCAAATACAAGCGCGCGAAGGCCGCGCCTCAGCGCTCGAAGTTAAACGCGCTGACTTCAATCTGCGCTTAGCCCGAAAAAACGTACACGTAGCACTCGCCAACTTCGCCGAGGCGTTTTATCGCATGATGTTAGAACCAAAATCACGACAGTGGCACGTGATCGAACTCAATAACATCGTGATGCAAAATCACATGCTATCTTCGCAAATATCGGCTGTGGCGACCGTGCTGATCAGTTCGCCAAAAATCCCTGAAGCGAGTACCGAGTTTTTGAATGCCCTGCTCCCCCAACTATTACCAGCGCCCGAGCACCCTACTCCATCCGTCCCAAAATCCTTGCTTGATGGCACGTTTCCGGATTTAACCTACCCGCTCAAGCAATTACAACGCTCGATCGTGTTGATTAATGCCGAAATTGATGTGATTTACGATAAAGCACGGGTAAGGTCCGGGGTAACAGAAACAGTCCCTGTGCCCGCCAATCTTAGTCATTCTTAGTTCGTAAAATTATTTTTGATTCACCCTTTAGGAGCTTCACATGTCAGTACAAAACAAAGTTGCCTTAATTACTGGCGCAGCAAGCGGCATCGGCCGTGAATGCGCACTGACCTTAGCGCGCCAGGGTGCCGCAGTCGTGGTCGCCGACCTCAACCCAACGGCCTCTGAGTTAGTCGTCGCTGAAATTACCAAAGCGGGCGGTCGCGCCATTAGTGTCGTCATGGATGTCACCGATGAAGAGGCTGTCAACGCGGGGGTTAATCGCGCGGTCACGGAATTTGGCAGCATCGATATTTTGGTTTCAAACGCCGGTATTCAAATCATTCATCCGATTGAAGATTTCCCGTACGCCGACTGGAAAAAAATCATGGCGATCCATGTAGACGGTGCTTTCTTAACCACCAAGGCCGCGATCAAACACATGTATGACAGCGGTCGTGGTGGCTCAATTATTTATATGGGTTCAGTGCATTCGCATCAGGCTTCAAAATTGAAGTCTGCCTACATCACGGCCAAACATGGTTTGTTAGGCCTAGCGCGTGCCATCGCCAAAGAAGGCGGTCCGCGCGGTGTGCGTACCAATGTTGTATGCCCAGGCTTTGTTCGTACGCCCTTGGTGGATAAGCAAATCCCTGAACAAGCAGCTGTATTCAAGATGAGTGAAGAAGACGTCATCAAGAAAGTTTTTTTGAACGAAACAGTAGACGGCGAATTCACCACCACAGCCGACATCGCAAACACGGTTGCGTTTTTAGCGGGTTTTGAAACCAACGCGCTTACCGGGCAATCAATTGTTGTCAGCCACGGTTGGTCAATGATATGATTTTGTGTCGCTCAGTTACCTAAGAGTTAAGCGTGAATACGATTAACGCAGCTCGTTTGGCTCGCCAACTTGGCTTTGGTTTCGCACCTGACGAGACGTCTCCTCGCGACCCAGTTGGTTGGGCACAAGAGCAACTGAATTTAGGGCCTCGAGTGCAGTTTCTTGCTGACAGACAAGGCAACTTACTGCAGGGTCTACCCGAGGACTTAAAGCTTTTACAAACCCAAGAAGATGTCGCCGAAGCATTATTTCAACACAATCAAGCGCGCCTGCGCAGCAACGAAAAAGCCAAAGCGTTGCCGCCCTCAGAGGCCGAGCAATTTCGGTATGAGCAGGTCCTTTACCCCTATTGGCGTCTAGAGCCCTGGAAAGAAGTCTTGGCCCGTGGCGCAATGGCAGTGAACGGGCCTGCCCCGGTATTTGAACGTTTTTGGCACTTTTGGACCAATCACTTTACGGTTTCTCCGGCCGTCAACAATATCAACACCGCGATAGGCCCCTATACGCGCATGCTACGGGGGCACATGTCAGGGTACTTTGGCGAGATGCTTCGAGAAGCGGTGACGCATCCGGCGATGGTGCTCTACCTCGACAATGCGAAGTCGATTGGGCCAAATTCGCCCGCCAGAACCAAAGGCAAGCTCAAAGATTCGTTTAACGAAAATCTTGGGCGCGAGTTGCTTGAATTACTTACCGTGAGCCCCGCCGCGGGCTACACCCAAAACGACGTGATCGCCGCCGCAATGATCTTAACGGGCTGGGGTGTGAGGCGTCGGCAGCGCAATCAATCAGTTTCCGGGCCCTTTGGCAGCTATTTCGAGGACAACAAGCATGAGCCATCGAGTCAAACTGTCATGGGTCAACAATATGGTGGTGCGTATGCCAATCGCGACAAATTACTCAAGTTGATGGACGACCTCGCCCATCATCCGGCAACCGCGCGKCATATCAGTACAAAATTAGCAACTGCGTTCATTACAGATACGCCCTCAACTGAGCTCATCAACCGTTTGAGTGCAGTGTTTCAAAAATCAGATGGCCATCTTCCAACGGTGCACAAAGCCGTCATTGCAGAAGTCGCGGCGGCTGGCACTGGTTCGCGTAAATTTTCAAATCCCGAGACCTGGCTATGGACCATCTATCGCGTCACAGGCGCGGCGTTGCCCGTTGTGTTGCCCCAAAAAAACACGAAAGGTGAAAGGCCACACGAGTTACTGTCAGAGCTTGGTCAAGCGATTCACAATTGTCCGCAACCGAATGGTTGGTCGCTTTACGATCGCGACTGGCTTTCAAAAGAAATGCTTGATCGAAGAATTCGCTACGCCTTTCAGTTTGCGCCTCGACTGGTCAGTCAAGGCGATCAGCTCAACGAGGTTGTGATTCGACAGCATGGCGAGCAAAGTGCAATCTTCAAGACGCTCAAACAAGCGCGACGCTTGCCCGATCAGTCGCTTCGAAGCCTGTGGGCCGTGTATTTGACTTCACCCGAAATTCTTTGGGGCTAGACGCTATGCATCGCAGAGAATTTATTAAGTTTTCAGCCAGCCTGACGCTTGCAGGTGCCACGCCATGGGCCAGCTCGGCTCAACACTCTCAAGCCAAGCGCTTGCTAGTCATCATGCTACGCGGCGGCATGGACGGCCTTGCCGCCATTCCGCCTTTTGCGGATCCTGATATTGGGTCCTTGCGTTCTGAGTTACTACCCTCGAATTTATTACTCGGCAATCCATTTTTTGGCATCCACCCTGCCCTACCGACGTTTGCAGAACTCATGGTTGCTGGGCAAGCCAATGCGATTCATGCCACAGGTTTTGGGTATAAGGGGCGCTCGCACTTCGAGGGGCAAGACATCATGCAAAGCGGCATCATGAAGCCCTATGCCTCGGCCTCAGGCTGGCTTGGTCGAGCGATGCAGGCAGCGCAATCTAAGGGCGGTGTGGCAATTTCGATCCCCATGCCACTCATTTTACGAGGCGATGCTGCGTCAGAGACCCAATACCCGAGCTGGATGCAGGCACCGCCCAAAGCAACCTATGAACTCGTGAGCCAGCTTTGGGCTAACGTCCCAGAACTCAAACCCTATGCTTCGCGCTTGATAGAGTCAGACAACCTACGACTCGCTGCAGACGGGACACCCGAACCGAATCAACAACGCAGAACAGCCTATAGTCTGGCCAAAGAAGCCGCGCAAAAAATGCAATTACCTGGCGGGCCGGTAGTCGGTGTATTGGACTTTAACGGTTTCGATACGCATGCTGGGCAAGGCGCAGCAGAAGGAGTAAACGCCACAAAGCTCAAACAAATTGACGATGCCATCAGAGGTTATCGCGAGGGCATTGGCGCAAAATGGGCGCAGAGTCTCGTCATCACAGTCACCGAATTTGGCAGGACAGCCAGCGTCAACGGAACCTTAGGCACAGATCACGGCTGGGGTTCATGTATTTTGGCGGCCGGCGGGTTGGTGAAAGCAAAGGGGATCGTGAGTCAGTGGCCCGGCTTGAAAAAGTCTCAGCTCTTTGAGGGTCGTGATTTGAAGGTAACGGTCGATGCCCTGGCCGTCTACGCGGATGCTATCCAATCTGTGTTCGGCTTACCACCCGAAGTGATTCAAAAAGAGGTGTTCTCTTACGCACGCGATTCGTTTGACACACGGTTGTTCGTTTAGCAGGCACCAACCAGTTATCTACGCGCTTGTCATGCGCGATCGCCACACAAGCGCAACGCGGGGGTAAGCCTCTACCTCGTTATAGCGCATCGTTTAACCCGCACGCCGAAACACGAGTTTGTCTTCGGTCGACAAGGTCGCAATAAAAGCATAGCCCTCAGTATTAAACTTTTTTAAATCTTCGGGCTTGGTTACGCGTTGCTCAATCGCAAAGCGCGCCATCAAGCCGCGCGCACGTTTTGCATGAAAGCTCACCACTTTGTAAACATCGTTTTTACCATCCTGAAACACACACTGAACAATTCGGGCCTTCAAGGTTTTAAGATCGACCGCTTTGAAATATTCTTCAGAGGCTAAGTTCACCAGCACCGGTGCTTTTTCTTTGGCTAAGCGTTCGTTTAAATACGGGGCAATGGTGGTTTTCCAAAAGGCATAAAGATTTGCCCCGCCTGGATTCTCAAGCTTAGTACCCATTTCAAGTCGGTAGGCTTGCATCAGATCAAGCGGCCGAAGCACGCCATATAGGCCACTCAAGATCGCCACGTGCTCTTGCGCCCATTGCAAATCCTTTTCTTTTAGCGTGGCCGCGTTTAAGCCCTCGTACACGTCACCGTTAAACGCCAAAACAGCCTGACGAGCATTTTTTTGCGTAAAGGTCGTTTTCCAGGCGGCATAGCGCTCAACGTTCAATTGCGCCAACGCATCACTCAAATCCATCAAAGACGCAACGTCAGTTTCGGATTGCGTTTTAAGCACCTTGATCAACTGCGCGGCTTCTTTGACAAACAAGGGTTGCGTGTGGAGTTCGGTCGGCAGCGTCGAGTCGTAATCCAATTTTTTTGCGGGCGATAGTACAAAAAGCATAGCGAGGGTCTCAAAAAATGGGTATCTGTGTGAAGTCGAGTGTACCGGCTTGGCTCGGCTTATGCGCCTTTTCTTGAGGCGAGGATTCTAATAGATCGCTGTTTCTGCTAAACTTGGCTTGACCAAGGTATGGCGCGGTGCCGTCGTACCCGCGATTGATCCCCCAATTGCATACACCGGAGAGGTGGCAGAGTGGTCGAATGTACCTGACTCGAAATCAGGCGTGGGTGCAAATCCACCGTGGGTTCGAATCCCACCCTCTCCGCCAGATAGTCAATGAATATGCGACTCTCCGGGCGATTTTTATTTGTACATACCCAAAAGCATACCCAAGAATATTCGCTTGATTTCAAGTCAAGTGGGATTAAACACGACTGCTGGTTGCTTGCAGTACACGGACCGGCTGCGTTTTGGACACTTTTGCTTGAGGCCAGTCATACTCCACCCCTCGTCGATTTCAGCCAACCGACTCCCCACCATACCCCCACCCCCCAAAATTCATTTGGGTCCCATCCGGCTACCTTTACACCTTGGTTTGCACGAACGACGGCTATATTTTTGAAAACACCCCCCCGTCACTTTTTAAAGTA
>NSIQ01000013.1 GCA_002737415.1 Alcaligenaceae bacterium
TGATGGGCCAGGGCATTGCCACAAATTTGCTCAAACACGGCCACACCCTGTCTGTTCTTGAGCATGCGGGCAATCAACCGCTTGATGCCTTAATTGCGGGTGGCGTCACCACCTTTAAAACACCCAGAGAACTCGCTGCACACTCAAACATTGTCATCTTATGCGTGACCGGCACTCCGCAAGTCGAGGCGGTTCTTTTCGGTGAGCAAGGTGTGCTGCAAGGGCTCGAACCGAACAGTATCGTCATCGACTGCTCAACTGCCGTCCCAACTTCAACTGAACGAATTACAAAATTTGTCTCTGACTATGGCTGCCATTTTATGGACGCCGCCATGACACGCACGCCTAAAGAGGCTGCCGAGGGACGACTRAACTTGCTGGTAGGTGCAGAGCCCACTCTGTTCGAGCAATGCAAACCGCTCTTAGCGTGTTTTGCAGAAAATATCGTACACGTCGGGCCCGTTGGTGCCGGACATCGAATGAAGCTGCTGCACAACTTCGTTTCACTGGGCTCGGTCACGCTGATGGCAGAGGCCGCCGCTTGTGCTCAGTTAGCCGGAATACCGCCTCAAACCTTTATCGACGTGCTGGCCATGGGCGGAGGCTGGGGCGCTCCGCTCGAACGACTTAAACCTTATCTGACAAACGGAGACACCTCTAATTTACGTTTCAGTTTAGCCAACTCGCTAAAAGATTTGAGTTATTACAACCAAATGGCACAAGACATGCAAGCCGACAGTACGGTTGCAGGGGCGGTCAAAGCCACTCTAGATATTGCCTGTCAAGAAGGCGATCCGCTGGCCTTCTTGCCAGAAATCGTCACCCGAATTGCAAAAAGACATTAAGACGAGACCCTCATGAACACGTCAATCCAATTCTCGCATCACACAGCACAAGYCARCGTATTGCTCTTTGTCAGTGCGCTTATCATTGCCGTATCAGGTCGCATAGCGAATGCACAATCCACTTATCCGGACAGAGCCATTCGCATAGTTGTGCCCTACACCCCCGGCGGTGGAGGCGATACCAACTCGCGAATGCTCGCTCAGCCGATGTCCGCGATTCTAGGCCAGCCGATCGTCATTGAAAATCGGCCCGGTGCAAGTGGCGTGGTTGGTGCGATGGCCGTTTTACAGTCACCACGCGATGGCTACACGGTGTTCTACGACGCCTTCCCGTATGCAGTGAATGCTGTCATGCGCGACCTACCCTTTGATCCAGTCACGGACATGATTCCGGTATCGCAGGCCATCAACATGCCCCTGATTTTGGTGACCCCTGCGGCAAGTCCTTTTCACACCGTCAAAGAATTAGTTGAATTTGCCAAAGCGAATCCCAACAAGCTCGATTACGGATCCTACGGCGCGGGTGGGGCAGCTCATCTAGCTGCCGAAATGCTGCAGCGCGACGCTGGAATAAAGTGGGTTCATGTTCCCTACAAAGGTGGCGCTCAGGCTATTGCCGATGTGTTGGCAGGTAGATTAGCGGGCTATTTTTCAAACCCGATTACCGCCTTGCCACATTTAAAATCAGGCAAGATTCGAGCGCTTGCCACGACGGGCGCAACCAGAATGCAAGCACTGCCAACCGTGCCGACCTTTGAAGAAATTGGCTATCCTGGATTTCGTGTTCAGGAATGGAATGGCTTCTTTGTGGCCAAAGGCACGCCAGCCAGCGTGGTCGATCTTTTAGCAAAAACAGTTGCCCAAGCAACCAAAGATCCGGGCGTTAAGGCCCGTATGGAATCAATGGGCATCGAACCCGTGGGCAGTAGCCCTGAGCAGTTCACAACTTTTTTGCAAGGTGAAATCAAACAATGGCGCGCCCTGGTTCAAACCAACAACATACGGGCCGATTAGCAGACGCTTAACTAATCGTCACGCCACCGTCTATGACTAAACTCTGACCCGTCATAAACGACCCCGCCTGCGAGGCCAGAAAAACCGCTGCACCGGCGATTTCGTCGGGCTCACCAATTCGACGCAGTGGCGTAGTTGATACGCGCTTGGCCAGATTGACCTCGTCTTCCCACAGTGCGCGTGCAAAATCGGTTTTTACTAAACCAGGTGCAATACAGTTCACACGAATATTATGCGGACCGTACTCTACCGCGAGGTTGCGCGCGAGTTGCATATCGGCAGCCTTACTAATGCCATACGCACCAATAACAGACGAGCCCTTGAGTCCACCAATCGACGAGACAATAATAATCGATCCCGCGCGTCGGGTAATCATCTCGGGGACGACATAGCTAATCAACCAGTGATTGGCGACGATGTTGTTATCTAAGATCTTACGAAACTGATCATCGGCGATGTTCGCTTGCGGTCCGTAATACGGATTGCTTGCCGCGTTACAAACCAAGATATCAACCTTGCCAAATTGGCGCTTGGCAACAACCACCAAATTTTCTAACTCTGTCTTGGAGGAAATATTGGCCGGTACAGAGATCGCAGTGTTTGCACCTTGACGCTGATTGATGGCGTCTGTCACCTCTTGGCAGGCCGCAGCTTTACGCGACGAAATCACCACCTTAGCACCGTGCTCAGCCATGCGCTCGGCGATTGCACGCCCGATGCCACGTGATGATCCGGTAATCACTGCCACCTGCCCTTCAAGATTAAATAAGTTCATCGTCATTGTCTCTTTATAGTTTTAAAAAATTATTTAACCAACTCGCGTGAATGATTATGACCCGCCGAAAGCTAAAGTCGTTAGGCTAGACCACCAACGCTTTGCGTAATAACTCATCAATCAGTTCATTCATACCTATGAGGCGTTTTTCAGCTAGCGCACGCAAGTCATTGGCCAACTGCGCATTGAGTTTGACCGCGAAAGGGATCAGCCCTTTCTCTTGATCAATCTTTCTTTGCTCTTTGCGATCGAGAACTACACCTTGCGCAAAGCGGTCAGGCGTACCAGCTTGCTTGAGTTTGCCGTCAATCTTTAGGCCCAAATTTTTATAGAGGTCAGTCTTTTTCATACAAAGAGCCTTTGGCGTAAACGAAAAATATTATAGGTTGTGCAATGGAGCAATCTTTTTAACCGCAGGTAAGGCCAACATACGTTGATAGTGCTCCGCCACGCGCGGGAACTTTGCCAGATCGACTCCATTTGGTGCGAGCCAGATGGAGATGACGAATAAATAGGGATCTGCCACACTGAAGTTTTGACCCATCACCCAAGGGCCGCGAAGTACCTCGCGCTCGATCAAATTAAAACAGTCAATCATATTTTGTGCGACTTTGGCCTTCATGGACTGCTGTGCGGCTAGGTCATCCGCCCACCGTGGACCCCGTGTGCCGTGGGCATGCGCCACATGCACTGTTGAACAGAACCAACTATTCACCGACTGTAGATGGGCGAGCTCAAACGGATCATCCAGCGGAGCTAAGCCGCTTTGGGGATACATCTGTGCCAGGTACAAAAGTATTGCGGGCGTCTCGGTAATCACGCCGCGTTGAGTCACCAAGGCTGGCACACGGCCTTTGGCATTAATCGCGAGATATTCAGGCGAGCGTTGTTGATTCGCCTGAAAATCAAGCTTGATCGCTTCAAAGTCGGCGCCGATGTGTTCAAGAACGATGTGGCTTGCCAAGGCGCAAGAACGCGCAGAGTAATAAAAACGAGGCGTCATATCAATAATCCTTTTTCGAAGACTTTAGTTCTTATACCGGAACGGCAGTGACATCATATTCATACAACCATTGGTAGCGTGCGCGCACCTTTTCAGGGGTCCATTCACGGGTCACATATTCTTCTGCGGCCGCGGCATCTGCCAGTGTACGACTTTGAAAGCGCTTGCCGTTTTCTGCCGAGCCGAGCACCACCTTAGTCGTGCGTTCGATTCGCGCCTCTTGGTAGCGCCTGAGTCCCTGAACAACATCTTCGCCAGCAGCTTCAAGTGCCCGCGCTAACACTAAACCATCCTCTAGGGACATGACCGCACCCTGCGCAAGCATCGGCAGCATTGAGTGGCAGGCATCGCCCAATAAGCTGACACGCCCGACACTCCATTGCGGCAGCGGTTCGCGCTCCATCAAGGCCCACTTATAAGGTGCCGAAAACAGCTTGATCATGCTGTGGATATCGTCGTGCCAACCCGCAAATGTGGCATGGCATTCTTCGTGTGTGCCTTGCGCGCTCCAGGATTCGACCTGCCAGCCCGCGACCTCCATGATGCCGTTGAAGTTCATGTATTCACCGCGATGCACAGGATAATGCACCACGTGCCCTCCCGGCCCGACCCAATTAGTGCCCACCATTCGACGCATATGCGCCGGCAATTTGTTCATCGGCACCACACCGCGCCAAGACAACATACCGGTATACGCAGGGCGATCATCGCCAAACAAACCATGTCGAATGCGCGAATGCACGCCATCCGCGCCAAGCAAACAGTCCCCTTGAACGCTTTGCCTCTTACCGTCCGTTTCAAAATGAAGCGTCACGTTTGCCGTGTTCTGTTCAAACCCAACACAGCGTGCATTTAAATGAATTGCGTTTGGCTTTTCACGGCGTATGCCATCAGCCAAGACGGCCAACAAATCGGGGCGGTAGGTTAAATAATGACCAAAGCCATAACGTTCAACCGATTCAAGCCCGACCTCAAAGAGCTGCCAGGCCTGGCCCGTATTCCAAAGACGAATTTCTTTTCCCTCGGCTTCACAGGCCAACGCGCGAAACTCAGGCAACACTCCCAACTCGTGCAACACGCGAACACCGTTGGCGCTTAGCTGCACCCCGGCGCCGACTTCTCGTAACTCAGAGGCTTGCTCGTAAACGTCGACATCAAAGCCGCGCTTAAGCAACGCCAAAGCCGCAGTCAGGCCACCGATACCACCACCAGCAATCAAGACATGCGGTCGTTTTGTTTGAATCATAATTAACCAACTTACTATTGAATGTCTCTGAGAGTCCAGCGCCCAAATATTACCGTACAGTCTAACCGCGCTACACTCTGCCTGCAGGTAATGGGCGCGGGTGAACTGGGCTCGTGTAAATTGGCCGAGCGACTGGCCTAGCTTAAAAAAATGATAAAAATAAAAGGCTCACTTAGCCAAATTCTGACGCAAAGTGCTCTGAGACACAAAGGCTTTCGCAGGCTTTGGGTGGCCACGCTATTGTCTTCAACCGGGCGGTGGGCAGATATCGTCGTGGTTGGGTGGCTCACGCTTGAATTGACCGATTCGGCCTTGATGGTAGGCATTGTGACTGCCTGCAAAATGGCGGGCTACGTATTGGCGCCCTTGATGGGAGTCGCTGCAGACCGTATTGATAGAAGAAAACTATTGATTTTAGCCTCGATGGTGAGTGGGCTGATTTCTGTCGTGATGCTCTTTTTGTTAACGACCGGTCTGCTCACAATAGGCTACCTCATTGCGTTATCGGTGCTTAGCAGTCTCACCTGGGCACTTGATAACCCCACCCGCCAAGCCTTAGTACCCGATTTAGTCGACCCAGAAGACTTGACCAATGCGATTGCGATGAACTCTGTGGCCACCGAAATCACGGTGATTGTCGGGCCCGCCTTAGGTGGCCTACTCATTCCTCTTTTTGGGCTGAGTGGCGCGTATTGGTTAATCGCGACAATTTATTTTTTGGATTTATTTGTGCTGTTTCAACTGAATAGCACCAAGCAATCTTCGCCACGCAGCCACGAAGCGCCCTTTCAAAGCTTAATTAGCGGCTTTGCTTACGCGTGGCACAACCACGCGGTGCTGATTCCTTTGCTAATCGCCTTGGTTCTTAATCTGTTAGTCGCACCCTATCGTTATTCTTTTTTGCCTTTATATGCGCGTTATGTTCTAGATGTTGGCCCTGCAGGCTATGGGTTCTTGACGTCGATGGCTGGCTGCGGCGCCCTCGTGACCGGACTTTGGATTGTCGCGCAAAAAAAACTAGAGCGACGTGGTCGCCTACTTATGCTAGGCAGCCTAGTTTGGCCTGCGACTCTGTTTTTATTCTCACTTTCGACCTCGTATTATCTTTCGCTCGTACTGGTATTCATTGCAGGTCTTGCGCAAGCTGTCTGCTGGACAATGATCGCAACCTTGATCTTAAGCAATACCTCGCCTGCGATGCGAGGCCGAGTGATGGGCTTACGAACAGGTGTTGTTATCAGTTTGCCGTTTGGCAATCTGTTAGCGGGTGCGGCGGCACAGAGTTGGGGCCCTGTCTTTGCACTAGGCGCGTACACCGCGACCGCAGCGCTGCTAATGGGGCTGATCTTCATCATYGCGTTCAAGCTACGACATTTAGATTAAGCCATTATTTGGGGATTTACTAGGCTCGAAAACTTGTTTGCTTAACTCCGTCGTAAAGCGTCTTGAGCTGTCGCTCAACTGCGCTAGCGTGCGTGGCCAGAGCCTGCGCATCGAGATCGGCCTGTGGCCGCGGCTCCCAGTCGAAGTTGCCGTGTTCATCCACACCACGCACCAATTGCGCCGAGTCACGCAGCTTTGTCTGGCGCACATGCGTTGGAATATAGCGAACCGCAAAACCGATGCGTCGATCCGCGCTACGGTTTGCATCCGACCCATGCACCACTTTAATGTGATGCAGCGAAATCTCACCCTTTGCTAAAGTAATGCCACGTGCCTTCGTTTTATCAACTTCAACAGAAATTTCTTGACCGCGCGACAACAAATTATCTTTATGAAACGTATCCAGATGAGGCAACTGATTAATCTTGTGCGAACCTGGAATCATTTGCATGTAACCATTATTCTCGTCGACGTCTGTTAAGGCAATCCAGGCCGTTATGACGTCGTCAGGGTCCAAGCCCCAATAGGTTGAGTCTTGATGCCAAGAGACAAAACCCGGACTGTTTGCCTCTTTAATGAAAAAAGTGCTGCTCCAGCAGACGATGTTAGGGCCGATGCAGTCTTGAACAGCATCTAAGATTGTCGGCTGCCGCACCATCGCGTCAGCCCACGTAAAAAGCAAATGCGTTTTATGACGCCAGTTACCCTGCAAAGGTTCACCGGTTCGTTGTTCGTGCTGCTCAAGGGATGCCCGATAGCCAGTTGCCAGTTCGGGCGACATTACCCGAACAGGCCAGACCGCACCCTCGCTCTCGTATTGCTTCACCTGCTCTGGAGATAAGACTTTAGGCATTCAAAATACTCCAAAAATCTGAACAGAGACAACTCAAACGTGGTTAGCGGTTGAGGGCAWTTCAGGCTAGGCTAACGCGATCTCGTAAGCTAAGCAAGCTTAGTTTTGTTGAAGRATCGCGCACCATGTATCTACGGCCTTTATTTTGGACTCTAGTCGCTTTGAGCGGCGCTAATCCAGCAAACGCCTTTGGGGATTTTCCGCTGGCATCGTGCAAGGCTAACAACGGCACGATTGTTGAAATCACTGGCGTAAACACAAATAAAGCGTTCATGAAAGGCATCATCACCAAGGCCGACATCAACGAGTACTGCGAACGCGACCCAGGGGGTACGACAACCAAGTATGGTGGCAAGCTCACCGTCAATCAGTGCGTCGCCGAATACTTTGCAAAACAAAAAAATGTAGAGGTCCAGACAACTGCTCATTGCGGCGCCCAAACTCTCAACTTTCGCTACAACCAAGAGCCAGCCGTATACGTTAAGTTTCCACTTGCACCCGGCTCAGATCAGTCTTGCGCTTCAGGCATGCCACCCTTGATTTCACAATTTATGATCTTGTGTCCAAAGACGGCTCAACGTTTGAAAATGTAAGCGCTCAAACGGCGRATGCCCGCACGCGACTTGTTAAGCGGCTTGTGCCAGTACAAATTTAAGGCGATCGGCGGCGTTTGTGGCGGCAAAAGCATATGGTTTAACCATCGGCACAACGTTACACATGCCACGTATGTAACCAATGGCCTCATTGACGACACACGAACTGCCGTACATTTCATCGGGATTGATATCAAGATGTACTTCTAATTCACGACCTTCGAGCACGTCTTTGAGCTTGTGAAATAAATCGGCAATTTTATAAACCTCATTCATCAAACGCATGCGTGGCCGGTCTTGTTTTTGGTCCCAGTCGCGTTCACGCTGCACTTCACCGAATAATTTGCAGCCGTTATTGCCGTTGATATGAATCACGACTGCTAGCGTGTAATCGGCGTACCAGTCTTTGCCAATTGCAAAGCGCTCTGAGTCACAGCCTAGATAAATTTTGGTGGCGGGTCCTTGCGCGTCGATAAATGCCCTAACCGCATTGATATCAATTGTGCGCACGCTCAGTCCTTAGAAGGGTGAAGTTACAGTCGGAAAGGTTGATGCTAGCAAATTTTGACGCTAATTTCATGATACGTATAGCGTCAGTGTCATTCAAGAATGATTATTGGACTTTACCCGAGCCTGCCGGCTTATACAGCCTCGCCCAGCGGGCGATCTCATCTTTTAGAAGGATTTCAAAGACTTGCGGCGAAGATAGCTTGACTTCGCCGTCTATGACTGACAGTCTTTTAAGCACCTCGGGGTGATTGAGGCTTGTTGCGAGTGCCCGATTCAGCTGGGCAACAATCGCAGCAGGGGTTTTAGCTGGCGCTAATATTCCCCACCAAACGACGGCTTCAAAATTGCTCACCCCTTGTTCTGCAATCGTCGGTACGTCAGGGGCTGACGCCAAACGATTTAAACCTGAAGTCGCAAGTAGCTTGACTCGGCCGCTATCAAGATGGGGTTTAATTTGCGACATACCCGTAAACAGCAGGTCAACGTGACCACTGGCTACATCAACAGCAGCTTGGCCGGCTCCCTTATATGGCACCGCCATAAGTTTCACACCCGTTGCGCTTTTAAAATGTTCGACGGCCAAGGCGGTGGCTGACCCGTCACCCGAAGTGGCCACGCTTAATGGACCATTTTGTTGAATGAGGGCAAGCAATTCTTGAATGTTGTTTGCCGGCAAGTTTGCACGTGCGGCTAAGCCCATCGCATAGGTAATCACCAAGCCCACGGGCGTAAAGTCTTCAGGGGTTTTATAGGGCAGCTTGTCGATTAAGGACGGGTTGGTCGCAAAGCTTGCACCGACCAACAGCAAGGTGTAACCATCTGGCGCAGCCTTGGCAACAACGTCGGTTCCGACCACGGTATTACCGCCGCCGCGATTTTCTACGATCACGGGCTGTTTGATTGTTTCTGACAGTTTGTCGGCCCATGCTCTGGCAATGAAATCACCGCCTCCACCTGCTGCGAAAGGCACAACAATCCGCAGCGCTTTATTTGGAAACGTCTCTGAAGCAGCAGACAAAGAGCCGCTTAACGAGAGCAACAACACAAGAAGCGCAACAAGGAAACGCACAACAAACATGAAAAAATCCGATAAGGTAAGTTTATAATTATGGAAATAAAATTAGGTACTGACCACAGATTCCCACAGCGCTCGTACCTGTTTTTTCATCACTAAAGATTCTTGCCAGCGATCAGAAAGTTCATAGCCATCCGCGCCCGTCATCGCGTACTCGGGTGGCCCTAGCTCGCATAAAAAGGTAAAAGTTTCATCAGGGCCAGCCTTTTTATGCCACTGCACGAAACCGCGACGCCACCAGTCCATAAAGACAGCCACCCAATGCTGATGCTGTGGAAATAACAGTTGCAACTGAATCTGCTCACGACTCGCGACTCGACCATGAAACCCCCAACATTGGTCAATAATGCGTTGCATGAACGCATCGTCTTCTGGCGAGATCGGATACCAGAACTCTCGCCCGACTACGTAATGCGACAAATCGCCGGTTAAACGCAAGTCAGGGATCGCATCCAATAGATGCAAGGTAAAAAACATCTCGGTCGTCATGCGATTACGATGCGTCTCGATGTGCATACGCACGCCCGCTTGCTTAGCAAGCTCTCGCCAACCCTCTATCAAAGGGATGCACTCTTGAACTGTATACGGCCGTACATCTGGCTGCACATTTAAATGGTCCGCCCCAAACTCGAGCACGTGGTCGAGAATCGGTTTCAGATCATCGATGGTTTGTGGGTAAGCTTGCGCCTGCCAGGTCATAGCGTTATCGCGCAAAAATTGTGTGACCTCTGCTGCGTAGTCATGGTCCGCAAAGCGCACGCCAGCCCCATCAAAACCGGCATCGCGAATCATGCTCAGTTTTTCTTGCAGACTCCATTCTTGTCCATCTGGTCGTCTGCGTTCCATTGCCCATAATGATTGATAAATCAGAAGTTTTTGTGCCATGTGACTCTGCCTAGTAGACAACCACGCTACGAATCGATTCGCCAGAGTGCATCAAATCAAAGCCATGATTTATTTTCTCTAGCGGCATGGTGTGTGTAATCAAATCGTCGATATTGATTTTGCCGTCCATGTACCAATCGACGATCTTAGGCACGTCAGTGCGGCCGCGCGCACCACCAAAGGCGGTTCCCTTCCAGGTTCTACCCGTCACCAACTGAAAGGGACGTGTCTTTATTTCTTGACCTGAGCCTGCCACGCCAATAATGACCGATACGCCCCAACCTCGATGACAGCACTCAAGAGCCTGACGCATCACTTCAACGTTGCCGATACACTCAAAACTATAGTCGGCACCACCTCCAGTCAGTTCGACCAAGTGTGCGACTAAATCGCCGCCTATCTCGCTTGGGTTCACAAAATGCGTTAGCCCAAATTTTTTAGCTAAGGTTTCTCGTGCGGGATTGAGATCCACACCAATAATCATGTTCGCACCCGCCAGGCGCGCCCCTTGCACGACGTTTAAACCAATGCCGCCTAAGCCAAATACCACCACATTGGCGCCGGGCTCGACCTTAGCGGTATTAATGACCGCCCCGATGCCCGTGGTGACACCACAACCGATGTAACAGACCTTATCAAAGGGCGCATCTTCACGAATTTTAGCCAATGCAATTTCAGGCAAGACTGTGAAATTGGCAAATGTCGAACAGCCCATATAGTGATGAATAGGTTTTCCGCCGAGCGAGAAGCGGCTTGATCCGTCAGGCATCAAGCCCTTACCTTGGGTGCCACGAATCGCCGTACACAAATTCGTTTTACGAGACAGACACGATTTACACTGGCGACACTCAGGCGTGTACAAGGGAATCACGTGATCGCCCTTTTTTAAGGTGACGACTCCGGGGCCGACCTCGACTACGATTCCCGCGCCCTCGTGCCCTAGAATTGCCGGGAAGAGCCCTTCTGGATCAGCGCCTGAGCGCGTGAACTCATCAGTATGACAAAGGCCCGTGGCTTTAATTTCTATCAAAACCTCGCCATACTTGGGGCCTTGAAGTTGCACTGTCTCGAGTACTAGGGGCTTTCCTGCCTCGTAAGCGACTGCTGCACGCACATCCATTTCACTGCCTCTTGAATCAATCAATTACGCCTGAACAGACCGCCAGATTTGTTCATACCAAAAGAGTTTTTTTACCGCCCTGCTCAACAAAACCAAAGTAACGCTTACCCGAAGTTTGATTCTCATAAATCGAACCTTGATTTTTAGAGGGCGGCAAAGGCATGCGAATCGGAGTCGACACACAACGCGGCACATTCGTATCCTTGCCACAAATGAGGCGATTTGAGAACGCTTGCCAGTCAGCCTTACCCGCAGCCATCAGTGGGTAAGCATCAGCCGCCGTGAACTCATAGAGTAGTAAGCCACGCGAGCGTTTTGAAATATTTTGAGCCGAACCATGCACCGCACGAACATGATGAAACGAAACAGAGCCTGCCGGGCCTTCACAGGCCACCGCCTGCGAAAAATCAACACCGCAAGTCTCAGGATCCATCGCACCACAAAAGTAGCCCTCGGCGTCATGGTGATCGTACGTTGGGCCTTTATGGGTACCTGGAATCACATACATGGCACCATTTTCGACAGTAGTGTCATCAAGCATGACGCCGGCGGCCAGCACGTCATCATTTGAGTGCGGATAAAACGCCCAGTCTTGATGCCATTCAACCGGCGAGCCAAAATGCGGCGCCTTCAGATTTAATTTAGAGCCGTGCAAACGCACACTTTCACCTAATAAATCTTGCAAGATACCCATAAACTTTGGCGTGGTCATCAGGTCCTTGAAGACGGGATCAATCACATGTGGCTTTTTGATACGACGAACTCTAGGCTCAGAGGCCTGGTGGCCAGGCTCAAGGTCATAGACGTCATCGTGCGTAGCAAGCGCTCGTGACTTCTCAACCAAGTCCGCCAAGACTTCTTTCATTCGCAAAATCGTTGGCTCTGGGACAACATCTTGCACGATCACAAAGCCTTCTTCAGCATATTGTTTAAGCTGTTTGGCATTCAAAATATGGTTCATCGGTCTCACCACTCAGATTTTGCTCGATCGCGCGAGCGATATTAAAAAAGGGTTGGGGGTGCAGTGTTCGTCGTTGCCTACTTCAATCAACTTTAGCGCCCGAGGCGCGCACAGCCTTACCCCATTTTTCGACCTCTTGAACGATGAACAACTTCATCGCTTCAGGCTTTAGGGGTGACGCTTCTAAGCCAAGCGCTTCAAATTTTTCAAGTACGTCTGGCATTTTAGAGATACGAAGTAAGACCTCGTTAATACGCGCCACTAAATTTGCAGGCATGTTTGGTGGACCACTAATCGCTGTCCAGGATTCAGCCTCGAAGCCCGGAAACCCTGATTCAGCAACCGTGGGCACGCCTGGCAGCGCGCTGCGTCGCGTCAGACTGGTTACGGCAATCGCACGCATCTTGCCCGACTTAACGTGCGGCACTGCTGAGTCAAAATTGATGAACATCATCGGCACCTGACCCGACATGAGATCGAGCATGGCCGGCGCGCCGCCCTTGTAAGGAATGTGGGTGATGTTTAAGTCAGCGGCGGATTTAAGCATCTCCATAGAAAGGTGATTAGAGGCACCATTGCCTGTCGATGCATAGTTGTACTTACCTGGGCTAGCCTTCACTAAAGCGATTAGCTCTTGTAAATTATTAACTGCAAAAGCAGGGTTCACAACCAACGCGTTGGGACCCTTCGCGATCATGCCGACATGGGTGAGCCCCGTCACAATATCGTAGGGCATTGATCGATATAAGGTGGCGTTGATCCCCTGGCTACCGACCCCTGATACCAGCAGCGTGTAACCATCGGGCGCGGCCTTAGACACGAAATCCGAGCCGATATTACCGTTGGCACCAACCTTATTTTCGACGACGACGACTTGCCCAATTAATTCGGACATTTTTTGTGCAACTAACCGTCCCATGTTGTCAGTCGTGCCAGCCGGGGGCATCGGCACAACTAACCGAACAGGCTTGGTCGGCCACTCTTGGGCCAAGGTATTCAGGCCTGCAAGGCTTAACGCCGAGGCAAAGGCTAGTGTGGCGAGAGCAGATATCGGTGGCATCATTTATCGTCTCAGGGTCTACGACCCTAGTTATTGTTGAGGGTAAAGCTTAGCCATATTAGAGCTAAATAGCCATTGTTCGATTAAAAAGTATAAGAATATTTAACTCAAGCTGTGGCGGGCAAGCAGGCAAGAGCACAAACAAAATGGCACCAAAGCGTTGCGTGCGATTACGCATCATGTGTAAGATATTGATAGCTTGCTTTGAAACAAGCGTAAACCTGCTTTTTAAGCGATGCTTTTGAACACTATTTTTTATGGAGTACCTGATGAAAAAAATAATGCTTGCTGTCTCTGCACTCACGCTCTGTTTTGGTCTCGGGGTAAGTTATGGACAAGTGTCTCACGCACAAAAGGCCGTTGATTTGTTGAATCAGGCCTTAAAAGAAGCGATTCAGTGCGGCGGCGGCGGTCCTGACGGTTCTGGTTGCAAAGGCCCCAGGCTTGAGGCCATTAACTCCATCAAAAGCGCCATCGCGAACATGCAAAAATCAATGCAGAAATAGTCCCCATGCAATCCATACTCATTGATCGCACTCGGCGCCTGCGCGACGACCCAGATACGGGTCACAATCGCTGGCATCCTGACATCACGCCCATCCTTGAAGTCGCGCCGGGCCAAGACGTTCTGCTAGAAACTCGCGACGCCTCAGACGGTCAGGTCAAGCCTGGCATGACCTTCGAGGATTTGGCCAAGCACGACAAAAAAGCTGGACATCCCCTGACGGGACCCATCTTTGTGCAAGGCGCCAAACCGGGTGATGTCTTAGAAGTCGAGTTTGTTGAACTCACCCCCGAACGCCACGGTTGGACAGTGATCCGACCGGGTGCAGGTTTCTTGCGCGAGATCTTTGATGCGCGCTTTCTGGCGCACTGGGAGGTCGACCGCGGCTTTGCACGCTCGCCCCAGATACCGGGTGTCAAGATACCCGAAGGGGTCTTCATGGGCACGGCTGGCGTCGCACCCTCGCATGCTCAAATGCTACTTTGGAACGCGCGCGAGACCGATCTCGTCAAACGTGGCGGCATCGCTCTGTTACCTGATGCCCAAGATGCAGTCCCCGCTTTTGAACCGATCGCCAGTCAAGGCTTGCGCACGATGCCACCGCGTGAAAACGGTGGCAATGCCGATATCCGCCAGTTGACGCGAGGCGCACGACTGCAATTACCCGTTGGGGTCGACGGCGCGCTGTTTTCTTTAGGCGATGCGCACTATGCGCAGGGCGACTCTGAGTGCTGTATCACCGCGATCGAAATGGGTGCGAGCGCCGTGGTGCGCTTTCGTCTGCTTGCCGGCGAAGCGGCCAAGCGAAAAACAAGGTTTCCTCGCTTTTCTCATCCGGGTTATTTTGCATCGCCTCAGTGGGCCGCCCCGCATAACTTTGTGGCGACCACAGGCCTGCCTATTCGCGACGACGGYACACAAGAGTGTGAAGACCTTACACTGGCCGCGCGTAACGCCCTACTCGACATGATTGAGTTACTCGGTGAAAGAGGCTTTAGTCGCGAACAGGCCTATGTGATCTGTTCGCTCGCTGTCGACCTACGCATCAGCAACGCAGTCGACTTGCCAAACGTGTGCGTCAGCGCGTTGCTTCCGGAAGCAATTTTTGAAAAATGATTAAAGAGTTGTAGCTTCAAAGGAGTGGTAGCTTGAAAGACGCTTTTGGTCAAACCGTCACCTGTTCGTCTCAGGTCGCGCTAGAGGCTTACGACCAAGCTGTTGACTGTCATTTGCACGCTTGGCCCGGAGCCATAGTCGCGCTTGAGCACGCCTTGCAACACGCACCGAACTTTGCCCTTGCGCACAGCACTCGGGCTTTGCTCTTGCAGTCTGCTGGGCGAGGCCCTGAGGCGCGAGAAGCCTCAAAACAGGCTCTGCTGTTTGCACACGTAACTACAGCACGGGAACAATCGCATTTGGGAATTATTGAACTCATACTTGCGAGTCGTTCGGCCTCGGCGCTAGAGTGCGTGCGTACGCATGCCTCGCAATGGCCTGGCGACGCGTTAGTGATGTCGCTTGCGCTTGGCGCCTTTGGGCTCATCGCCTTTAGCGGTTATGCCGATCACGATCAACAGCGCTYTGACTTTGTACAAAAAATAGCACCGGCCTATCCTGYCGACTGCCCTTGGTTGCTGACGCATCAAGGCTGGGTCTTGATTGAAGCAAAACAACCCGAAGCAGGACTACCCTTCGTTGCTCGCAGCTTGGCACTGCGCCCAGCGAACGGTAACGCGGCCCATGTCATGATGCACGCAAGATTTGAATGCGACGAACCAGAGCTTGCACACAGTTTTGCAACAACATGGTTAGCAAGCTATCCAGATACAGCAATGCTGTTTGGGCACATTCACTGGCACACAGCGCTGTGCGAAATTGAACTGGGTCAAACTGAAAAAGCTCTTAAGCGTCTACTCAGTGTCATCGAGCCCCATCTTATTCATGCACCACCCATCGTGGGTATGACAGATACTGCCTCTTTGCTATGGCGCTTGCAACTTAGAGGTCTCAAAGATTTATCCTGGGTTGCTACTCAAAAGTTTGCAAACGAAAAGTTTGCACATGGAGGAAACCCTTTTGTCGAGATACATTTGGCGATGCTTGCTGCCGGCACGGGTCAGACCAAAGCGTTAGCGGCTTGTCGAGCGCGCTTACAAAAATTGGCTGTTGCGGGTCACGGCGGCGCCCCGAGCGCCTTATGCTGCGCCGACGGCCTAGCTGCGTGGTTGGCAAGCGACCTTATCAGGGCGCGCGACGAACTGACTGAGTGCCTCAAACAGTCAGTGACATGGGGTGGCAGTCACGCACAACGCACAGTGATCGATCACACCCTGACATCGTTTATCGAAGCGCGACTTTGAGACACACTTTACTCAGGTTTCGTTGCGAGCGTCTTTTTGCCGTAAAAGTAAGAATCCTGCCGTAGCGGTAAGACCTGCAACGCAACCATAGGCCACACCATAGTCATCGAAATACGTGACAACCATTGAGAACACAGAGGGCATTAGCAGCACTCCTGCAAACATCAAACCAGAGCCTAAGCCCGTTGCCTCTGTCCGTTGCGCCCCACCTAAACGCGCCCATTCTGCGTAAGCCAGACCGGTAAACCCGCTCGCAGTCGCGCCAGCGACCGCGCAAAGCAAAAGCACCACCCAAGGCGCCCACCCCGGGGCGAACTGCCCGGCGAGCAGTGCCGCAGCGCCCATAATAAAACCCTGCCACGCTAACAACCACTGGGCGGTCACACACTTATCGGCCAACCAACCCCAAACTGGTCGACTCAACACCGCAGCGAGTTGATAAATCGCCAATGCCTGCCCTGCATGTACTAAGTCAAAGCCCACTTTACTGGTCAGATGAACGGTCAAAAAAGCGATAAAACAAAGTTGCAAGCCACTGTAAACAAAACTGACAAACGCAAGGCGTCGCAATGCAGGTCGCTCGCGTAAAATTTGCACCGGAGCTAAAAGCCCTTTGCTAAATATCTCTCGTTTAGGATCTCGATCGCTATCCCATTGGCGCCGCGCGCCTTCTAGCAAAAATATTGCCGCTAACACCGGAACGGTCTGGCACAGAAGGGCAGCTTGCCAACCAAGGCGCAAAGTGAGTGGAACCATCACAAGGCCCGCCAACACGCCCCCTAAGGGCACACCAATCTGTCGAATCGACAATACTAAATTCATGACGCGTGCAGGGGTGCGTGGCACAAGCAGGTGGGCGCTTGCGGGCGCGGTTGAGCCGTAGGCCAAACCCAGAAGCGCTGCCCCTAAGATGACTGAAACCACACTACCCAACGAGCAAGAAACCAGCATGGCGAGGGTTGCAACTAAAACAAGCTGACTCACCCTGACCGCACCAAAACGTCGAATAAAGCGCGGTGACAGCAACGCTGAAATGATTCCCACACCATAAACTGTTGAAATAAAAAAACCAACGAGCGTTGCAGGCACTTGTAGGTCTTTTGCAATCACAGGCGCCACGACCGGAAACGAATACGCCGCCATCGTGGCTAAGCTTTGCGTTGCAAGCGTGGCGATTAACGGCCAGGCTGGAAACTTTAACTTCTGAGCAAGCTCACTTGCGAGTGGTGGCGTCTGGGCGGACATGGTTCTCTCTTTGCAACAATCAGCATACTGTACCCATTTTTTACGCAAACAATACTGCACGAGCTCGCCGCGCCACCGTGCTTGGCCAGATCCGTCTCCTTCAAACAAATGGTGCGCCGCACGAAACCTCAACGATGCCAAGTTAGCTTAAGATGCAAGCCATGATCAACCCTCTGGCTTGCCTGACCTACCGGACTCAATGATGAAACGACAAAGCCCTTACCTCGCAGGCGAAACCGCAATCGTGACAGGTGCGGGTAATGGCATAGGAAAAGCGTTAGCCGTTGAGGTGGCGTCCGAAGGTGCAAACGTGTTTTTGGTAGATATTGATCCACAAAAACTCAACGACAGCGTTTCTGAACTCCAAGCCCTAGGCTACAAGGCCCAAGGGGCCGTCATAGATCTGGCGCTTTCTGGGGCTGCACAACAGGTCTTTGACGGCGCGCAAACCGCTTTTGGTCCTCTTCATATGGTGGTGCACTCGGCCTCGCCCCCCAGACGCGAGACGGACACCTGGCGTACCGTCAGCAGCGACACTTGGGACGCGATGTACCATGTCAATGTGAAATTCGGTTTTGAACTTGCCCGGCTAGTTGGCCAGCACATGATTGAAGAAAAAATCGCGGGGCGTATGGTTTATTTAACCTCACTGCACGCCCATACCCCTCGCAACTTACCCCACTACGCCACCAGTAAGGCTGCGATGCTCATGCTGGTCAAAGAGCTGGCAAAAACCTGGGCACGCCACGGCATCAGAATCAACGCTTTAACGCCCGGTGCGATTGCTGCGGGTGGTTTTAAACCGGCGGGTGATTTAGCCTTAAAAATCCCAATGCAAAAACTTGGCACTGCCCAAGACGTTGCAGCAATGGGTTTGACCCTTTTGATTGATCGGTTTTCTGGCTATGTCACTGGCACAGAGTTGGTGGTAGACGGCGGACTCAGCGTCTTTAATTGGTTTGAGCCTGTTCAATGAGGTTTTTATAATGAACATTCATCTCAAAACCATTCTGCAATACGCCCTGACAATTTTTTTAAGCGCCTTTTTACTTTTTCAGGTGCAACCGCTTATCGCAAAAATGATTCTGCCGTGGTTTGGCGGCTCGGCCTCAGTATGGACCGCTTGCATGTTGTTTTTTCAAATGGTGTTACTGCTGGGCTACATCTACTCGCATTGGGTCGTGCAGTATCTATCTTCGGTGCGTCAAAGTTATTTGCACATTGCGTTAATCATTGTCAGCTTAATTTTCTTGCCAATTCAACCTGGCCAAAGTTGGCAACCTACCGGCAGTGAAAATCCAACCTTACAGATTATTGGCTTGCTTCTGGTCTCAATCGGGCTACCCTATTTTGTCCTGTCGACAACGGGGCCATTGCTACAGGCTTGGTTTGCTCGCGAAAAATCTGGCACCGTCCCCTATCGTCTGTTTGCGCTTTCAAATCTTGGCTCACTACTGGCATTGCTCGCGTATCCGATTGCTGTTGAACCCTTCTTTAACTCAACTGTTCAATCGTATTTATGGTCAAGTTTGTATCTGATCTTTGGAGTCAGTTGCTCATTACTGGCCTGGCGAAACCGCAAGGCCGCCGCACTGGCAACACCGGATACCCAAGCGTTTGTTGTCGAATCAGCGACCAAACTCAAAAGTAGTCATTACCTTTCGTGGCTCTTGCTTGCCGCCTGCCCCTCGATCCTGATGGTTGCCGACACAAGCTACCTAACCGAAAACGTCGCACCCATCCCCATGCTTTGGGTGATTCCGCTTGCACTTTATCTGCTGTCATTCATTATCTGCTTTGAGCGCCCCCATTGGTATCAACGAAAGTTTTTTATCCCACTATTTGTGGTCTCGTTATTCGTTTTAGCGCTACTACCGACACTTTCACACTCACTCATGCCACTGATTGTCTTTATTGCAATCAATCTAACTGCCTTTTTTGTTGTGTGTGTCGTTTGTCACGGAGAGCTCGCCAAACAACAACCTCATCCGAAGCACTTGACCATTTATTATTTGATGCTGGCGGTCGGTGGTTTAGTGGGAGGCCTGTTTGTTGGCGTCATCGCTCCCTACGCCTTCAATGGGAACTATGAATTTTCAGTTGGTGTCGTGTTGGCAGGCGTTGTCACGTTTGGAGTTCTGCGCCATCAGTTGTTGCCTCACCATCCGTACCGTTTGACCATTACCGYACTTTCGGTAGTTACGATCGCAGCCTTAGGTTACATCAGGTTCAATGATCATATGCAAGAGCTTGCAGGCGCCGACATCAAGGTCAGAAATTTTTACGGAACGATCAATGTTTTTACCAGAGCTGAGCAAAACCTTCGCTACATGGCGCATGGCATTGTCAATCACGGCGAACAGTCGCTTGACTCAGCTTTATCAAAAAAACCAACTGCCTATTATATTGAGGCAGCAGGCGCAGGAAAAGCCATCCTGTACAAAGCGAAACATTCTGACGCGATCAAAGTGGGTATTGTTGGACTAGGCGCAGGCACCTTGGCAACCTATGGACGTGATAAAGACACTTACGTATTTTATGAAATTAATCCGCAAGTCATTGAGCTTGCCGAAAAGAACTTCACTTATCTCAAAGATACGAAAGCCAAGACACAAATGATTTTGGGCGACGCGCGTATTCAGTTAGAGCGTGAACCCGCTAACAAATTTGACGTGCTGATCATCGACGCGTTTTCTGGTGATTCAATCCCCGTGCATCTGTTAACTCTCGAAGCCTTTAAAGAGTACTTCAGGCATCTCAAGCCAGACGGCATTCTTGCTGTGCACATCACTAATTGGTATTTCGATCTGGCTCCTGTGATTCAGACGGCAGCCGATCAACTAAAAAAAGACGCTCGTATTGTTTCGGTCGAAAGGGATAATGAAAAAAATATCCTCCGCTCGCAGTGGGCGGTTATCAGCGCAGACGAGGCATTTTTCAAAAGCGAAGGCCTGAAAGACGAGCTCCCGATCAAGTTAAATCGCTCTTTCAAAGCTTGGAAAGACGGCTATAGCAGCTTATTTTCGGTTCTCAAAGAGTAGCGCACTTAAATCATCCAATTTGGTTCGCGCAACAATCGGCTTAACATTGGATATTCGCAATCAGATACCGTTCAAACTCGATGGTGAATCTAAATGGGCTATAAGGTGTCGCTCGGCCTGCAAACGTATCAATTCCCAGACCTCAAAACGGTGATGGCCAAGGCTAGCCCGCTACGCTCTGGCGATTGCCTTTCAGGCGTGGCGGCCTTATCCAACGAAGAACGGGTCGCTGCAGCGCTTGTGTTAGCTGACCTACCGCTAAAGCGGTTTCTTGAAGAACAACTCATCGCGTACGAAGACGATGAAGTCACCCGGGTGATTCTGGATGACCATCAAGCCGACGCATTTGCACCAATAGCAAGCTTTACCGTGGGTGATTTTCGTAACTGGCTGCTGTCTGATACCGTCGGCTCTAACGAACTCAATGCGGTATCACCAGGCTTGACTCCAGAGATGGTTGCTGCCGTCTCTAAAATCATGCGCAACCAAGATCTGATTTTGGTTGCCGCTAAATGTCAGGTTGTCACACGCTTCAGAAACACACTGGGCCTCGCTGGGCGGCTCTCCGTCAGGCTTCAACCGAACCACCCCACTGACGACGCCCGCGGCGTTGGCGCTGCCATCATTGACGGCTTACTGTATGGCGCGGGTGATGCGGTCATCGGCGTAAACCCTGCCTCAGATAACTTTCGTGAAATTAGCCAGATCTTGTCCTTGCTAGACAAAGTACGCGAAAAGTTTGACATTCCCACTCAGACCTGCGTGCTCACGCATGTCACAACGACCCTGCGGGCAATCGAGGCCGGCTTGCCGGTTGATCTAGTGTTTCAATCAATCGGCGGCACCGAGGGCGTCAATCGAAGCTTTGGTGTGACGGCCGCACTATTACAAGAGGCCCATGAAGCCGCACTCTCGTTGCAACGTGGCACGGTGGGCAACAATGTGATGTATTTTGAAACCGGCCAAGGTAGTGCGCTATCGGCAAACGCCTCGCATGGTGTGGATCAACAGACGATCGAAGCCAGGGCCTATGGCTTGGCACGTCGCTTTAAACCGTTACTGTTAAACAGCGTTGTCGGCTTTATTGGCCCCGAATATCTTTTTGACGGCAAACAGATTATTCGTGCTGGGCTTGAAGATCATTTTTGCGGCAAGTTACTTGGCTTACCAATGGGTTGTGATATTTGCTACACCAACCATGCCGAAGCCGATCAAGATGATATGGATACCCTGCTAACCCTTTTAGGCGTAGCTGGCATTAACTACATCATGGGCGTACCGGGCTCAGACGACATCATGCTGGGCTACCAAAGCACTTCGTTTCATGACGCTTTGTATATCAGGCGCGTACTGGGCAAAAAGCCAGCGCCTGAATTTGAGGCCTGGCTTGAAAAGATGCGGTTGGTCGATGACAAGGGGCGAGTCATCAGCCCAGTCGATTCGCAACCTTTACTGACTTTTTAAAAGAGCAAACATGGCTAGGCGCTCATTAGTGTTGCACGACAAAGCCCCAGTGGTATCGGCAGACAAAGCGTTAATCTCTGAAGCCACACCCGCTTGGTTAAAATTAAAAGAACTGACCGGTGCGCGGATCGCCTTGGGTCGCACCGGCGTGAGTTTGCCAACAAAAGATGTCCTCGAGTTTCGCATGGCGCATGCGCGTGCCCGTGACGCGGTTCATACAGCGCTTGAGATAGAGCCTTTGTTCAAAGCACTCGTTGGCATGGGMTTCGCGCCGGTCACAGTGGCAAGTCAAGCGGTCGACCGGCACACGTTTTTGCTGCGCCCCGACCTCGGGCGTCGACTCTCGGTTGACAGTGCGCAGACCTTAACGAAATTAAGCAACAAATCCAAGCGGCCATTACCCAGCATGGCCTTCGTGATCGCCGACGGGCTTTCTGCACAAGCCATTGAAGGGCACGCTTTAGCGTTGCTCGAGGCCTTACGTTTAGAACTGCCGCAGGTGCAAGAGGCGGCCGTGGTGCTTGCGACCCAAGCGCGCGTGGCACTTGGTGACGAGATTGGTGAAATTCTAGGTGCCGAGTTGATGGTTGTGTTGATCGGTGAGCGGCCAGGCCTATCAGCCCCTGATAGTATGAGCGCGTATCTGACGTGGCAGCCAAAGGTTGGCCGAACAGATGTTGAACGCAACTGCATCTCAAATATACGTCTTGAAGGCTTGAGTTATGGCGAAGCGTCGCAAAAGCTTGCTTGGCTGATTAAGCAAGCGAAAGTGTTGGGCAAAAGCGGGGTTGAGCTGAAAGAAGAGTCTGAGTCGTAGAGAGACATTTGGTGACCGCATTCGTCGCAATGGTCACGATCTCAACGGCGCTGTCGACTTTAATCATCTGAAAAGCGCAGACCGCGACTTTTTTTATACAGAAATAACAAAAAGTCGCGAGTAATTGATAAAGCACCTCATAAAAATCGCAGTTTTACGAAAAAACTAACTGCGCCAAAAAAGCACAAGCCCCGCAAACAGGCTCACGCCCTGAGTCACCGAGCTAGGTAGACTCAAAAAATCCTCCCTCTACCTCTGCTCACTCTACTCAAGTCCATCCTCATGACAACACCTAAAACCGCCACGCGCGAGCAGTGGCTCAAAGAAGCCATCCTGGCGCTCACGCCGCTATTTAAAGAAAAAGGCTATGCCGTACCCAAATGCCATGTGTCGTGTGGCTTTGCCAGCACCGACGTTAAGCGCAGGCATATCGGCCAGTGCTGGAGCACAAAGGCCTCGGCCGACAAAGTCAATCAAATCTTTATTTCGCCTGGGCTCAGCGACAGCGTTGAGGTACTTGATACCTTGATGCACGAGCTGCTGCACGCGGTGGATGACTGTCAAAACAAGCACGGCCCAGTCTTTAAAAAGATGGCGCTTAAGCTTGGCATGAAGGGCCCAATGCGTAGCGCCGGTGCAGGGCCCGAACTTAAAATCAAACTTGAGCAACTAATAGTCAGTTTAGGCACCTACCCGCACGCCAAACTCAACGTACCCCGAAAAGTCATTGACCACCGCCCTCGCCCACGCGCAAAATGTTCGGAGTGCGGCTTTACAGTACCGATGCTTAAAGCCTTTATGCACTACGGGCCGCCTATTTGCCCTAAAGACAAAATCGACATGATCGCCATCGGCGACTGGAAGTAATTGTATTGAGTATCAAAAAAGACACGACGCTGCCAAAAGAAACCTACGACAAGCAAGGCATGATCGCCGCGATTCGTGAGCAATTTCGGATTAGTTGGCATGGTATCCACGGCGCAAACCACTGGGCGCGGGTATTGCACCATGGCATGACGATTGGCGCCGAGCGCTCGGCTGATTTACTCGTGATTGAACTGTTTGCGTTTTTGCACGACAGCCAACGCCGCAGCGATGGCGGCGATTACCACCACGGCCGGCGCGGGGCTGAATATGCGCGCTCGTTAAATACGGTTTACTTTGAACTGACCGCCCCGCGCGTCAACGCCTTATGCGAAGCCATCGAGCACCAYAGCGGTGACAAAGTACACGATCACGCAACCATTCAAACCTGCTGGGACGCCGATCGTTTAGATCTAGGGCGGGTCAGTATTACGCCTAGCCCTAAGTATTTATCGCAAGAGGCCGTTAAGCATATTGATAATGCGTATCGCTGGAGCCGTGAACACAGAAACCGCGCTGAATATCGTGAGCTTGAGTTGTGACTAACTTCAGTGCGAGTAGCATCTCAAACACAAGCAGGGCTGCGACTTCGTTAACTACTTCAACAAAGACCGCCCATCCATCGCCTCGTGCGGAATGTTCAGAAAATCAAGAATCGTTGGGGCGATATCCACTAAACTAGTTGGCTGAGCAATCGTCGCAGCAGCGTGAGCCGGATGATTAATTAACAAAAACGGATGCGTTTCTTGAGGACCAAGGCCGCCGTGCTGACCACAATGCATGGCTACAGATTTTTCTCCGTCCTCAACCATCCACCTCGCACCGCTTACGCCATGCGCGTTGACGGTGTCAATGCGGGCCATATCTATACCCATTGCTAGGTGACGCGATTCAGACAAGCCCAGTTGCGCTAATTGCTCGGCATCCAAGATAGCAGCAACCCACACTTGCTGCTTGATATGTTCAAGATTTTCAGTCAACCTCGCTTTGCCGTGTTCGGTTGCGTAGAGCAAGGCGCTTGTGCCCTGACCCGCCACACAAATATCGCCCGCTTGAATTTCGTGACTCAAACCGTTCGCAGCAAGCCATTGACTAATATGGATCGAATCGCCAATCACTTCGTGACCATGATCTGAGGTAATGACAAACAAAATCTCAGCCTCATTTCGTGCCGCTTGGACGGCCTTGCTCACCATGTCAACCATTACATCCGTGGCGCTTAAGGCGTCAAGGTGTTCTTCGGAGCCCGGTTGTTGATAGTGCAGGGTCAGATCCGGGTTGGCCAGCCACAGAATCCCCAGACTGCACTGGCCATCCAGCACAACGTCTTTACAAAAGCGAGTGGTTGCCTCGAGATCGCCGGCCAAGTCATGCGAAACATTGAGGTGGCGATGATCGGTCATTTTTTCTCCACCGCTTGCAAACGAGCCTGAGCGATGATGAACATGGCCAAAATGTTCTGGATCCAGAAAATACGCAGCGCCGGGCGAAACGTTTGAATACACCACTTGACCGCCAGCGTTCACCAAATACTGCGCCAACGTTTTCGTTTGTAGCGTTGTACCGGTTGCGCTTCGCATCAAGTCTCTAAAGCCAACATCACCCGCGTTAAACACTTGAAGGCGTTCATCTAAGTACAGGCCCATCTGATTGCCATGCAATCCGTGCTTACCTGGATAGCAGCCGGTTGCAATCGAGGCAGACGATACTCGCGTGACAGACGGAAACACTGCTTGATGTTGCTGAAAACTCAAGCTTTTCGTACTCAACTCAGTCAAGGCTGGGGCGCGCTCTGGCGAAAGCCATTCAAAGCCTAAACCATCGCAGACCACCAAAATCACACGCTTTGGGAGTGACTGATTATTTGTATTCATCTTATTAATATCCATTTGCTCAAGGAGAGGGCAAAACACGCTTGCCTGCAGCAGCTCAGTCTAACGCCCGAATCCACCGCCTCGAGCCTGCGCTTCATTTAAGTAAAACTTTTACTTTTGAAACGATTTCTGCGCTCTTGGCGATTTGGTTATGAATAAAGGTTTTGAAAAAAGCTGGCGTTGAACCGACAGGTTCGGCACCTTGGTCAAGAAAGATCTTTTTGATCTCGTCGCTGGCAAGTGCCGTACGCAGGCTCTGGTTGATTTTGAGGATGATATCTCGTGGGGTACCGATCGGCACAGCTGCCCCAACCCACGTGTTGAACTCATAACCCTGATAGCCAAGCTCTTGCATCGTCGGCACATCGGGCAGTGAAGCCACTCGTGTCGCTGAGGTTACAGCCAAGGCACGTAATTTACCAGCCTTGATCAAGTTAATAGCGGGCGGCAGGCTACTGATCCCGATGTCGACTACACCTCCCATCGTGTCCTGCACCAAAGGCCCCGAGCCTTTATAGGACACATGCACAAGCGAGGTGCGCGCGCTACTAGCCAGCAATTCGCCCGCCAAATGCTGGGGGCTACCCGAGCCAATTGAGCCATACGTCACCGCACCTGGCTGCTCGTTCGCGCGCTTCATCAGACTTTCAAGTGTGGCCGAAGAACTCGCAGACACAACCAAAATCAGCGGAAAGGTCGTAATTAAACTGACCGCCTCAAGGTCTGTCTTAGGGTTGTACATCATCGTTTTGAACAAACTGGTATTGATGGCCATCTCTGACGCCGCGCCATACAAAATCGTGTAGCCATCGGACGGGCTCTTGRCGACACTTGCCGCCCCAATCATGCCGGTAACGCCAGGACGGTTTTCAATCACCACCGACTGTTTCATAATGCTGTTCAACTGCTGCGTCATGGCACGTGCCGTGATGTCAGTGCCKCCACCAAGTGGATAAGGCACGATCAGTTTGACTGCACGGTTGGGATAGTCAGGCGAGTCAGCCCTGCTTACACTTGAATAACAGCTCAGCGCAAAATACGCCGTCAAGGGGAGAACGAACTTTAGACACCAGTGTGCAGGCATAGAGATATCAGWGGGATRAACAGTTAACAAGTCAGTGACAGGACTCAGACTTGTCATTTATCATAGAAATCAAAGGTGACAATTTCGTAAAAAAGCGGAGGTCGGCCGCACCCTAACTTACGTATTTAGCCAAGCAGTATGTCGCACCCACTAACAATATTGACGTACCAATAAAGGCTAAGAGTATCGTCTTGGTCTGGATAGCTGTTGCTTGATGGATTAGCACGCAATCACAATGAATACCTAGCGCGTTACGCCTACGACCTGCGAACTCGCGCTGAAGCGTTACCTCGAACCGAGAAAAATCAGCTCGGGTTGCCTAGGATGCGATCACCGCATCACGTTTTATTTCRCTCGGTTTCATCGCGAACCCTCTTTGTTGAACAGAGAGGATTCTACGCAACACTTACGAATGATCAACACGGCTTGACTAGACAGTACCACGCCGTATAAAAAAAGTTACGAACTCGTTTCTTCACCACCCCCCTTCTGCAAATCAGCAAACCTTTGCTGCATCGTTGGGTTACCCCTTGTCAACTTTTTGATCGTCACGTCTTGAGCCTTATCGTTGGCCAATCGCAGATTTCGATTTGTGCCAGTCAACGCGTCACGCGTTTTTTGAAGGTGAAGGATTGATTTGTCGATCTCTTCGATTGCCGTGTCAAAGTGTCTTGAGGCCAGATCTGCATTTCTTGCGAACCCACTTTTAAAACTTGCGAGTTCGTTTTCGAAGTTTGTTATGTCAATGTTTTGCTCTTTAATGAGTGCAAGCTCTGACTTGTACTTCAGCGAGTTCTGCGCCGCATTCCGTAATAGCGTAATGATAGGAATAAAAAACTGAGGCCGAATAACGTACATCTTTGGATAGCGGTGTGACACGTCAACGATCCCGGTGTTGTACAGCTCACTATCGGGCTCAAGCAACGAAACCAGCACTGCGTATTCGCAGCCCTTCTCGTTACGATCTTTATCAAGCTCTTTTAAAAAGTCTTCGTTTTTACTCTTATTTGCAGTGTGATCGCTCTCGTTTTTCATTTCAAACATGATTGAGACAATCTCAGTATTGGCCTCAGCCAGATCACGAAAAATGAAGTCTCCCTTGCTGCCGCTGCGCGCGTCATTGTCTTTCTCGAAATACGCTTTCGGAAACGCCGTCGCACGGAGACGATTGAACTCAGTCTCACAGTGCTGCTCAAGGGTTTCGCCCACCATTTTGGTCGATAAGCGTGCTTTCAGATCTTTTAGGCGCTCAATCGTGTCTTCGCGATCTTTCAGTTGCGTTTCGTACTTGTCTTTAAGGGCTTGTTCAGACAGTTGTTTTTCAAATTGAACCCGAACAAGCTTGTTTTTGGCATCATCACGCTCTTTTTCGACACCGCTTAAAGCTTGCGCCAGGGCGAGCTGACGAGCAGCGTCGGCTGCCGCGAATCTGGCGTTTAGGTCTTGGATGACGGCATCTTTGGCTGCCTCAGTGCGATATAACTCACTCGCCGCTTGCGATTTAGCGAGCTCGACAGCATTTTGTTTGCCTTGTTCAGCCAACTCAAGCCGCGCGTGCAGCTGCTCGTTGAACTCGCTGTCACGAACCTGTTTAACGATATCCGCGTAGCCAGTTTCGTCAATTTTGAACGCTTTTGCGCAATGTGGACAAATGACGTCATGCATGTTTATTACCGCCTTTGTTGTTTATTACCGCCTTTGTTATAGATATTGATATCGCTGCAGTATGCCCGACTCGGTGGCTCACTGAGTGAGATTCGGACCACTAACCGCTGAATTTAGGGATTCGAATTAAGAGCGGTCGTGAATAAAAGCGATTACCTTTGATCGGATCGTATATGATTTACACAAAAATAACTAAAACAAACTTGTTTGCCAACTAGACAGCACGTTAGACGGCACGCACACAACCAGACAACACCCACACTTTAAGAACCACGCGCCACTGTTATGACAAACACACAAAACACCAAAGCTTTACCACTTTCCGGGCTGAAGGTTCTTGATTTAACGCGTGCCTTGGCAGGCCCTTTTAGCGCAATGATTCTGGCTGATCTCGGGGCCGATGTCATCAAAATAGAGCCCACGCCAAACGGTGAGATGGTACGAGGCTGGGGCCCGTTTCAAGAGGGCATTAGTGTCTATTACTTGAGCATCCATCGCAACAAGCGCAGCCTGGCGGTTGACTTTCGGCAAGCAAAAGGGCTTGAGCTGATTCGCACCATGGCTAAACAGGCTGACATCATTATCGAGAACTTCAAACCCGGCGTGATGGCTGATATGAAGATGGACTATGCCGCACTGTCCGCCATGAATCCGCGCTTAATCTATGCCTCGATTACAGGCTTTGGCAACACCGGCCCTTATGGTAGCTGGCCTGGTATGGATCAAATCGCACAAGGCATGTCGGGGCTCATGAGCTTGACGGGCCAGGCCGCAACGGGCCCCACGCGCGTGGGGATTCCAATTGGCGACGTGGTGGGCGGTATGTGGGCCACCATGGGTATCCAGGCTGCCATCATTCAGCGTCAGGCAACCGGGCGCGGTCAACTCGTTGAAACCTCACTGCTGGCAGGCTTGATCGGCTTGCTAACCGTACAAGGGCAACGTCAATTAAGTTTGGGAGACACCCCGGGTGTCGCAGGTAACGATCACCCCGTCATCTGCCCCTATGGCATGTTTGAAGCGAGCGACGGCCCGTTCAATATGGCGGCGGCAACCGAAGATATGTGGGTAAGGCTTTGTCAGTTGCTAGGCATTGAAGACTGGATCACTCATCCCGACTTCAAAGATAACGCAAATCGTTGTAAGCATCGCGAGCAAGTCAAAGAACGCCTGAATCAAATATTTGCAACGCGTAAAAAAATGGAATGGACACTCGAGCTCGTTAAGCTAAGTATCCCAGCTGGCCCGATTTTGACGCTCGATCAAGTCTTTAAAGACCCGCACATCGTTGAAACGGGATTAGTTGAAGAAGTCGATCATCCCAAGCTCGGCAAACTCAAGCTCGTCGGCAATCCATTAAAAATGGAAGGCTTTGGCGGCAAAACGATACGCTCGGCACCGCCCGAACTCGGCGCTGATTCACGCGAGGTACTGCAAGAATACGGGCTGTCAGACGCTGATATCAACACCCTGATTACAGAAAAAGTTATTCAAAGCACACACTAAGGATCGCAGCATGCTTGCCTCAAAAATTACCTATGTCGCCGTCGCCTCAAACGACCCTGAAACAACCTGTTCGATCTACGAAAAATACTTTGAACTACCACGCACCGATTTCAATACGCCCGAGGGTAAGGTATCTTTGTTTAGCATTGGTCAAAGCGCGTTGGCCGTAGTGCCCCTTGGCCATTCGCTTATTGATGGTGACCTCAAGCCGGGCGTCCATCACATCGCCTTTGGCCTGCAAGATCCCGAGGCTGCAAGCGCAAACTTTGCGTTGAAGCCCACCCCAGCTATCGGCCTAGACGGGTGTCGCAGTTTTGCCATCGACCCCTCACAAACCTGTGGGGTGCGTGTGCGTCTGACCGAACCCCTGGCGCTTTCCGCCCATATGAGTGGCGCTATTGAACGCATTGATCATCTTGGGATTGCGAGTACTGATGTTGCCGAAGACGAACGCGTATTTGCCAACAAGCTTGGCTTTGCGGTTGAAAGTCGGCAGACCGACATGGAGATCAACATCTCGATTGAAAGTTTTACCTCGGATAAATATGGCGTGGTGTATCACACACAACCACCGAAGCCCATTGGAGGCTTGCGCGTCACCTTCATTACGATCGGCGACCTTGAACTTGAGTTTTTAGCAAACTTCGACCCAAGCCAAGGGGCACACATTGAGCACGGCCAATCAGGCTCGACGAAACAAGACCAGGGCGCCATCACACGTTTTGTTCAGTCGCGCGGTCGTGGCCTGCATCACATCGCCATCAAAGCCCGCGATATCAATGACACCTTGCAAAAAATGTCAAAGGCGGGCTTTCAGATGATCGATCAAATCGGTCGGCCCGGCTCGCGTCGTGCGTTGATCGGCTTTCCGCATCCTAAATCGACAGGTGGGATTTTGATGCATCTGGTTCAGCGTGATTAATCGGCAATCAAATGCCACTCGTTAGACACATTAAACACTTATCGGGAGACAAGCATCATGCATAAAATAATAGCGACAACTGCTGCAGCAACATTTATCGGGCTAACAACCGGCTCTGTATCTGCGCAAGACTTTCCGAGCAAAGGGCCAATTAAGTTAATCGTGGGCTATGCCCCAGGGGGTGGCACCGATGCAATTGCCAGAGCCTTGAATGGCAAACTGTCAGAAATTCTTAAACAAACGGTTGTCGTTGAAAATAAATCAGGGGCTGGCGGAACCCTATCCACCGACTACGTCGCGAAAGCGGCGCCTGATGGCTACACGATCAGCTTTACGTTAAACAACCACTCAATTAACCAAGCACTTTACGCAAACTTACCCTTCAACACTGAAAGAGACCTGCGAGGCGTGGCTTTAATTGGATCGCTCACCCAACTCTTTGCGGCAAATCCAAGCGCCCCCGCAAAAACCTTGCAAGAATTTTTAGCACAGGCTAAAGGTACCGAGGCCCGAAACAAAACCTATGCAAGTGGTGGCGTGGGCTCACCGGGCCATTTTGCTGCAGCCTATTTAGAGTTTTTAGCAAAAGCCCAACTGATCCATGTGCCTTATCGTGGCGCAGGCCCAGCCATTGCTGATGTCGTAGGCAATCACGTACCTTATATTTTATCGACCCTAAGTGGCCTTTTATCCAATATTAAAGCCGGAAAGCTGCACCCAATTGCTGTGACCTCTAAAGAGCGCAGCCCATTATTGCCAAACGTACCGACCATTGCTGAAAGCGGCTTTCCAGGCTACGACATGGACACTTGGATTGCAATGTTTGTACCGCGTCAAACACCCGATGCAGTTGTAGACATACTTTATAAAGCGACGATGGAGGCCGTGAAAGCMCCCGACGTGCAAGACCGCATTACCTCACAGGCCGGCATCGTTAGAACTGGCACCCCTGCACAACTTGATGCTTTAGTGAAAACAGAAATTGCTCAATTCACAAAAATAGTGAAAGACAGCAACATCAAGCCAGAATAATGAAAACGCTTTGAATTGCAATCGTTGAGGAGACAACATGAAATTTTTTAACTCGCAGTTAGTATTGGGTTTAGTGGTAGCTGCCCTCGCCATGCCTAATAGCGTTCTTGCGCAAGACCGCAATTCGACGTATCCCAGCAAGGCTGTACGAATTATTATTCCGTTTCCGGCGGGCCAAGCGACTGACATCATCGGGCGCCTGCTTGCCGAACGACTGGCGCAGCGTTGGGGTCAGCCGGTCTTTGTCGAGAACCGAGGCGGCGGCAATGCGATACCAGGCATGCTGGCGGGTAAAGATGCAGCGCCTGACGGTTATACGCTGACCTTTGGTGCGACGAGTAGTACGGTGATCAACGAAGCGCTCTTTCCTAACTTGCCCTACAGCATGGAAAAAGACTTTGTTGCCATCGGGCCAGTGTTTACGCAAGACTGGTTGATTGTTGCCAATCGCAATGCGCCCTACAACAACCTAGCTGAGCTTATCGCGGCAGCCAAGCAAGCCCCAGGCAAACTCTCCTGGAGCGTCAGCGCCACCGCCCTCAATATGGCGGGCGAACTGGTAAAACTGAGCACGGGCATGGACATTGTGGCCGTGCCTTACAAAGGCAGCCCGATGGCCGTGAACGACTTGATTGGTGGCCATATTCAGTTGGGTGTTGACACGATCGCCGCCACACTGCCGCACATTAAAGACGGTCGTTTGAAAGTCATCGCAAATCTCTCAGACAAGCGTTCAACCCATTTGCCTGATGTTGCGACGGTGAGCGAGCAGTTTCCTGGCACTGTTAGCGTAGGCTTTGCGGGGCTGTTTGCACCCAAAGCGACTCCAACCGCAATCGTGCAAAAGGTCACAATTGACGTCCAGAACATCATAGGCGACCGCAACTTTCAGCAAGCAGTTGTTGACAAGGGCTCAGTGCCAGATCTGCGCACAAAAGATCAATGGACGATTTTCTTAGCAGATCTCACTTCAAAATACTCAGACCTCGTAAAGTCTGGCAAAGTAAAAGTGGCGGAGTAATTGATGGACAAGGAACTATTTGAAGCCGGTATCGCAACGCGTAAAGAAGTGCTCGGAACAGACTACGTGGGGCGAGCCTTTGAAGAGAATGCGCTGACAGATGAGTTTCAAAAAATTGTCACAGAATATGCGTGGGGTGCAGTCTGGTCTCGGCCAGACTTTCCGCGCAAGACGCGCAGCATGCTGAACCTCGCGATGTTGACCGCCTTAAATCGCCCGAAAGAGTTGCGTCTACACATGCGTGCCGCCATTCGTAACGGAGTCACTAAGCAGGATTTCGTTGAAGTGTTCTTGCAGACGCTGATTTACTGCGGCGCACCGGCCGCCAACGATAGCTTTAGACTGGCCGCAGAGGTGTGGCGTGAGGTCGAGGCCGAGCAGGCGAACGTTCTCAACACATAAAAATCAAAGCACATTAAAAAAGATCCGTTAGCGACAACCTTGCTAAAGCGTTCTCTCAGCTCATCAGGAGCCATTATCCTAAAACACCACTCCCCCTTGACCAAACGGTACCATTCGCTCATGTGGCAATTTCACAAGAACTATCCTTGCAAATTCGTCACGACATGCGGAATTTACAAGGATGTTTCAGCCCTTATCCTTTGACCTGCCCTGAGATTTTCAGCCCAATCCTGCATCATCTCAAAGCGTACGTCAGCAAACCCCTTCCCCATCTACACTCGCAAATCAGCCACGGCCTGGGTGAGGTGAACCATTGAGCGATCAAGGCGCTCGACCATTTGTGTATTGTTTTCGACGACCGATTCAAGTGTGAACATGCGTATTCTCATCACAAAATTCAAAACATAATTGTGAGGCACTTCTTTTCGAAAAAGTACGCGTAAGTCGTATCTTTGGTAAGTGAATTGTTAGCGATTGCAACAGCTCAATGGTCTCTCAAGTAAACCACCGCGCTTGCCAGATCTCAATAAGGCAAACGCTATTTTTTTTCACATGGCACATTAATGTAGTCAAACGGGCAATGGCGGCAGCGGTTGCCACAGCACGCTCCACGCTTTGAGTGGGCTTGACTTGTAAGCACTTGGTAACCCGACTCGGGATCAATGTAGGTGTCTTGACCTTTTTCACAGGCGCGACGATGTAGTTCTTCGATACTTGGCATGAGCAATATTTGATCTAGATCTAACTAGGGCTTAGTTAGGGTGCGTACGCAAAGCATCTGCTGGTACCGTCTTCGTATATTATCCAAGAAATAGTATCAAACAAACACAAGTGCAATGATTGACTTCTTTCTTCTCAGTCTGCCGATCTTTGGCATCGTGGCGGCTGGCTGGGCTGCTGCGAGCTTAGGTTGGGTGCCTGCTGGCGCAGTCGATATTTTAGGTACCTTCTCGGTTCGCTTTGCCCTGCCAGCATTGATCGCCCGTCTGATTTCAACCCAACCCCTGTCTGCGGCCTTCGACACGCGCTTTTATTTTGGGTATCTTTTTTGTGGGCTCAGCATCTTTTGTCTAGTGTTTTTCATCTCGCGTGTTGTTAACAAAAACACCAGTATCGCAGCCGCACACGCGACAACCGCCTCATTAGGCAATATTGGTTTTCTAGGCCCACTCATTATGCTGGCGTTCTTCGGTGCCCGCGGTGCCGGCCCTCTTTCAATGACGATCATGGTGGAGCTGATGATTCTGTTATCGCTGGGCAGTGCGCTGATGAGTATTGGCGAAAATAGCAATGCAAAAATCAGTCAAATTATTTTTCGTAGCAYGCTGTTGAACCCGGTCGTTTTGGCCATTTTGGTCGGTGTGACATTGGCCGCAACAAATACTGTTCTGCCCCTACCCTTAGGACAGTTTCTCACCATCATGGGGAGTGCTACGGACCCGACTGCACTGTTTGCACTGGGCGCCGCCCTAGCGGTTCAAGAGATCGACCGCGCAGGGATTTTGGCGGCGAGCTCGATTGCCGTTGCTAAACTTGCGTTGTATCCCGTTCTGATCTGGTTGGTGCTGGCCAAGCTGCTTGAGCTTGACCCATTCTGGTGGCAGACAGGCGTTGTGATTGCCGCACTGCCTTCAGCCGGACATATCTTTGTGCTGGCGCAACTCTATCGAGCCGACCCCGAACGCGTGTCGGCTGTAATCGTTGCCTCAACGGTCATCAGCGTCGTGACGGTGCCGTTTATTGCGTGGCTGGTATTGGAGTAAAAAAATCTAATAAAGCCTTCGCAACAAATTCAGGCTGCTCTTCGGTCACCCAGTGACCACTGTTCGGCACCAAACCACCACTCGCGTTTTCGGCCATTCGTTGTACGGATTCAAGAACCTCCATCCCTCTTCCAAAGCTTTTGTCGCCTCCAAGTGCTAACACAGGCATCTTGAGCTTGCCCTTTGCTTTGATCATCGCTGCGTTATCTTCTGCATCTTGGGGCAACGTTCGATAAATGCTAAACATCGCCCGCATTGCACCAGGCTTCACGTAGGTTCTTAGATATTCTTTGCGATCCTCTTCCGCGATGCAGTTTGGAAGATAACCGTAGTTATCAAATAACCAGTTAATGATTAAATGCTCGCGTCCGCCTAAAAACAACGCCTCAGGAAGATCGGGCGTGCGAAATAACGGGTGATGCCAGCGACGCCCGTTTTGTGAAAAATCTGCACCATCCCCAGGGATCGCCACATCAAGAATTGCCATTTTCTTAACAGCCTCAGGGTGCTGCGCTGCTAACGAAAATGCCGTTGGACCGCCCCAGTCGTGACCGACTAAAAAGAATGAATCAATATTTAATGACTGTAGAAGACGCCAAATATCATCAGACATTGTTTTTTTATCGTAACCAGATATGGGATGGGAGGAGTCACCCAACCCACGTAAATCTGGCGCAATCACTCTAAACTTTTTAGAAAGAGCTGGCATGACATAGCGCCATTCATGACATGTCTGGGGGATCCCGTGTAACAACACGAGTGGAAAGCCCTCGCCTGCAGCGATGTAATGCAAAATTACATCGCCAAGATCTGCGTGATGATGTGTAACGTCTGTCATTTTTTTCCTTAATAGTTAGCGCAGGGTGCTGTCGTTTCAGGTAACGAGGCCACGTTTGCAGGTCAATCTTAAGCAATTTTGACTTGCGTGCTAGAAAAAAATAGTACGTCGTCACGCGCAGTTATGCAAAGAAATGTTAATTTAGCTTTGGTGATAACAAAGGACTATTATTTAAAGAGATTGATAGAGACACGCAAAAATGATGACGACAACACCTTTACTACAAGATAAAACAATTATCGTGACAGGAGCCTCAACCGGCATCGGCCAAGCTTTTGCTTTTGCTTGTGCCGAGCAAGGAGCGAACGTGGTAGTGGCCGACATGAACGGAGGCGATGAAACAGTAGAGTCGATTCAGAAAAAAGGCGGTCAAGCGACTTTTGCTCAGACGGATGTGGCCAACGAAGCCTCGGTACAGACTATGGCGGCACATGCGCTTAAAACCTATGGTCGCATTGATGGCTTAGTGAACAATGCCGCCTATTTTCGCGAGGTCAAACTTACACCTTTTGAAGAGATTGACTCAGCGATTTGGGATCGCGCGTTTGATGTCAATGTCAAAGGGGTATGGCACTGCTGTAAGGCAGTCATGCCAGCCATGCGCGCTCAACAATCTGGCGCGATTGTTAACATCGCGTCGGTGGTCGCGGTGGCTGGCCAGCCCGGTTATTTGCATTATGTGGCAACCAAAGGTGCGGTTCTGGCGATGACCAAGGCGCTCGCTAAAGAATGCGGCGGCATCAATGTGCGGGTCAATGTGATCGCGCCGGGCTTTGTCATTACCGATGCGACTAAAAACCGTCCGCTTGAATGGCAGCAAAACTTCTTGAAAGCGCGCGCACTCTCGCGCGAACAACGCCCGCAGGATCTTGTCGGTACCGCTGTTTATCTGCTCTCTGAAATGGCTGGCTTTGTTTCCGGACAAACGATCGTCGTCGATGGTGGTCACGTGATGTATTGAGTACATCCTCAGCGATAATAAAGAGGACGATTAGATTCTTTTTCCATGATTAAAGATCCCAAAAGTCAATACCTTTTCCCCTGCCGCTTGCTACGCTTACTGGCTGTCTTGATGACTGTGGCTATCTGTTTACAAGCGCTTGGCTGCCTCGCTGCCTATCTGTTGATGTTGGATTCACAGGCAGCGGGCATGATGGCGCATCTACTGATGCAACAGCTGTCATATTACTTTTTGGGATGCACCTTTGTCATCTTGAGCCTGGCCAACGTCTTGATTAAGCGTGGGGTATCTCAACTTAGGGCCGTTCGCTTACCGTCGCTGATTTTGACGGTCTCTGTTGTAGTTGTGAGCTTTTTGCTAATCCCTCGCATGGATTATTTGAGAGACACCGCACTTGACGCTGGCATGCCTGTAATGCTCTCGCCTTTTGCAAACTACTTTGTCACGTTAAATAGCATCGCGTTCTTATTGCTCTGCGCTCAGATTGTCTCGGGCACTCTCATCGCATGGCGCCTGAGCAGTACCCAATCAACCTAGGTAAGCACGGACTTGCGCAATCAAAGCAAGCTGCTGTTCGTACCGAATAAACTGACCGAGTTCAACCCGTAAGTTCGCTTGGCTGATCTTGAATGTCTTTGAGCCTGCAAGCGGTGGCTCTATTTTTGCCCACTGAGCATTAAATTCATAAAGAGTTTCTTTGTGACCAATACATTTTTTTACCAAAAGACGTTTATCTTCAATTTCAATCGTTTCAGAATCTACTGCATGCACGCAGTAGATTAAAAAACAAGTCGTGACTGCAATTAATTCTAAGGCCGTAAAAATTGAAATTACCCATACTCCGGCTAGAAAGAAGCCAGTCGCCACGATTAAGGAGAGGCTGACCAAGGCAATATAAAACTTGAGTAACTGCGTGGGTGTTAGCGAGCAGTTTCTTCGCATTTGCCAACGTTTCATAATTACACCGTCAACACGCATTCGCCAACAAAAAATGCCATATTCAAGGCCAGGAACGGGCTGTCGATGACAGAACAACAAGGGTACTCATTGCAAAACAAATGCCCTTCATCAACCCCCATCTCCCTTTGTTTATTTTGATACAACACGGATGTGGCTTGATTGTCTCGCGAATACCCGTTATTTAGAATAAAGACCTTATTCTGAGTAGTCTTATTGATTCACATCCAAGCTTATAGACTCAACTAAGGTAATGGATTGCCCATTTTTGGCACCGGCAAGAGAATGCACAAAAAACTTTTACTCATCAACGTTGAAGCAGTGTTATTTTTGGCGTACTGATGTTCAAACGTTGGAATAAAACAGCAAGCACACCATACTAAAGGTTTGATCGATGCGGCACAGAATTGACCCCGATAGCTTGACCGCGTTACCGAATGGCTCGGGTGTATATATCTTTAAGGGCCAAGGCACGCTCCCCCTTTACATCGGCAAAAGCGTGAATATTCGTAGCCGCGTCCTGAGTCACTTACGGGCGCCCGACGAAGCCAACATGATTGCCCAAACGCGACGCATCGATTTTATAGAAACCGCTGGTGAGCTCGGCGCGTTGTTACTTGAAGCGCGAATGATTAAAGAACAAAGCCCCCTGTTCAATCACCGCTTAAGACGCCTTCGAAGACTCTCTTCTATTCGTTTGTGCCAAACAGACAAAGGAACGACACCCGAAATCGTTGATAGCAAAACGGTTAACCTTGGTGCAACCCCTAAACTGTTTGGCTTATTTTCGTCTAATCATGCTGCCAAACAAAAGCTCAACGAGCTTGCACAGCTGCATGGCCTGTGTAAAGTGGTGTTGGGTCTAGAACAAACCTCGACACGTGGGTGCTTTGGCTTGCAAATCAAAACGTGTCTGGGTGCTTGCGTAGGTCAAGAGGCTCGCCACGTACATGACGAACGATTGTCAGCTGCCCTAATCGATTTGCAAGTAGAAGTCTGGCCGTATCGTGGCCCGGTTGAATTAATTGAAGAAAATGATGGTTGGGTGCAAAGACACCGCGTCAATAACTGGTGCCACCTAGAAACTTGGTGCTCAAAGACCGGTCAAGCCAGCCAAATCACCACGTTTAACCCACAAGATTTTGATCGCGACAGCTATCAGATCTTAGTGAAACCGATCATGCTACGAACGGTAAAAGTTCAAGCCTGCTGAGCTTAGCTCGCAAAATTTGTGTTTTACTAAGTGCATCTTCGCAATTGACCTTCAAATGAAAATCGATTGATCGCGTGCCGGGCTTGAACGAGACGATCTCAAAAATTAAGTCTGTGACCGTGCCAAGCGTAAAGGTGACTTTGAAACCAGCCTGGACTCTGAAAGAATCTTGGTTATGTGAGGCGCTTCGTCTGAAAGAACAGCAGTGGGGCCTGCTCGATGATCGGGCAGCCTGCCTGAGCGCTGAACGCGAGCCCTGTGCMACACGACAAATCGCTTTGCGCGCTGACGCTCTTGGCAAAACCTCTGGCCTGTCGCTGGCGCTTGAGCGCGTCAAGGCTGGGCTTTGGAACGCGCTCGCTGTGATCCTGTGCCTTTCGGTGTTTGCTGGCCTAAGCGGCGCGCTCACGGCGCTACATTCAGGGCAAACGCAAGTCAACATTATGTGGGGCCTGTTGATGCTGCTCGGCTTCAATTTCTTGAGTCTCACGCTTTGGTTCTGTAGTTTGTTTATGCAACGTGGCTCGGGTGGCTGGCTTGCACAGGCTTGGCAATGGGTGGCAAAAAAGCTCGCGGCTGGGCCCGATGTTGCGCTAGCTGGGCAAGCGTGGTGGTCGCTGTGGCAACAGGCTGGCGTACAGCGTTGGGTGCTCAGTTGCGTCACCCATGCAAGCTGGTGTGTGGCTGGCATCGCAATGCTTGTGACCCTTCTTTTGATGCTGTCCGTTCGCCACGTGAGTTTCGCCTGGGAAACCACTCTTTTGTCAGCAGACACCTTTGTTACCGTGACGCAAGTACTGGGCGCAGTCCCTCAATGGTTTGGTGTTTCGATCCCTGACAGCGACACGATTCGTGCAAGTGGTCACTTATCCACTAACTCTGTACAGGCCCAGTTGTTATGGGCGAATTGGCTGCTTGGCGTGCTGTTCTTCTACGGAATCCTACCCCGCCTCTTATTACTGACCTTAAGCCTAGTGCGCGTGATGCTGGCCTGGCCGCGTACCCAAACACAACTCCAGACACCCTATTATCAGAACATACTGACCAAAATTCGACCCACTTCTTTGGTACCCGAAGACAGTGCGCCCGCGCAGACAAGCTCTGCCTACCCACGCTCACCTGCGGGTGCTAAAAGTGCGACGTTGGCCATGCTAACTGGCATCGAACTCGAGGGCGACTGGCCGCCAAAGGGACTAGGCGCTGCGATTAGTCACACCGTTCTCATGACTTCACGAGAAAGCCGAAATCTTGCGCTCAGACAGATCGCACAACTTAGCCCCCGTCGTCTGGTCATCGCCTGCGACGCTTTGCAAACGCCTGACAGAGGCACGCTGCGTTTGATCGAGGAGTTATCTTCGTATGCCGGCCAGACTCTGATCTGGTTACAACAAAGCGCCCACACCGGCGCACGTACAGAGGTTTGGAAAGCTCAACTACAGCCTTTGAACGAGCTTAAGTTACTGCTCACCCCCGGCATTGAGCCCGTGTCGGCCTGGTTGGGAGGCGCAGATGAGTGAGCACGAAGGTGGCTTAAAGCTTGCCGTTGTGGGCCATACCAATACGGGTAAAACATCCCTACTGCGAACCTTGACTCGAGATGTGAATTTTGGCGAGGTTGCCGATGCCCCGGGCACCACCAAGCAAGTCCAGGGTGCGCGGATCATGCTTGAGGCTGTCCCAGTCGTGACGCTCTTCGACACTCCGGGCATCGAAGACAGTATGGGTCTGCTTGATTACCTTGAGCAACTTTCACGCACCAACGAGCGCCTCGATGGCCCCGAGCGAATCAGTCTGTTTTTAAAAGGCCCTGAAGCCTCAGGACGCTACGAGCAAGAGGCGCGCGTACTCAAGAAGTTGCTTGAGTGTCAGGCGGGGCTTTATGTGATCGATGTACGCGAACCAGTATTGGCCAAGCACAAAGACGAGCTCTCGATACTTGCCAGCTGCGCGCGCCCTTTGTTACCGATCTTGAATTTTATTGCCAGTGACTCGGCTCGCTTAACGCAATGGCGTGAAGCGCTGGCGCGCGCGGGGTTACACACCTGCGTTGAATTTGATAGTGTCAGCCCACCCCTTGAAGGTGAAGAAACTCTCTATCGCACGCTTTCGATTCTCTTACCTGCGCAGCAAGCGGTATTAACTGGGTTACAGCTTCAGTCGCTCAAACAAAAAATTGCCCGTCGCGCAGCGAGCATGACGCTGATTGCCGAACTGCTCATTGACCTTGCCGCTTTGCGCGAGTCTTCGCAGCTCGAACCCGAGGCGCTTGCTCAGGCGCTTGTGTTGCAGCAAGGGCGCGTCAGGCAACGTGAGCAAGCCTGTGTGCACTCGCTGCTGACGCTATTTCAGTTTAGGTCCGATGATTATCTGTCGAATCCGCTACCGCTCTCGGAGGGTCGTCTTAGCGTCGATTTGTTTAACCCCGAGGCGCTTAAGGATTTAAGCGTGCAAGCAGGCACAAGGATTGGCGCGGGCGTGCTGCTCGGTGCCACGGCTGACGTCCTGAGTGCCGGCTTGAGCTTAGGAACAGGGATGCTCATTGGCGCTGTCGTGGGGGGCGCTGCGCTAGGGATTGGTCGCTACGGCACGCGCGTGCTGAACCATCTTAAAGGCCGCCGTGAACTCTCCGTAGACGACGAGATTTTGCAGCTTGTTTGGGTGCGCCAAGTTCAGTTGCTTGACGCGCTTGAACGCCGCGGCCACGCCTCTATCCTAAAAATAAGCGTCCACGAGCAGCAGAGCCAAAAACAACGCTCTTTGATAACCTTGCTTAAGCCCCTGGCGCGCGCCCGTGCGCACCCTGAGTGGAGCTCGCTTGGACACAATTTTTGCGACAGCCTGGCCAGGCAGGCGACCCTCAAGACCTTGGCGCAAACACACCACAATGAGGCGATAGCGAAATGACCAAGCTACTAGTGTTACAGGGGCCCAACATGACATATCTTGGGCGCAGGCAGCCCGAGCTTTATGGCACGACTACCGCAGCAGAGCTTGATCAAATGTTGTTCGAGCATGCTCGTACCAACGCATACGACTTAGAGATTTTCTATACCCACCTCGAGGGCGAAGCGATTGCGCGGCTTTACCAGGCCGTCGATGAGAGGATTGAAGGTTTGGTAATGAATCCGGCAGGATTTTTATATGCAGGTTACGCGCTAAGAGACTGCCTGCGGGCAGTCAGTTTTCCGTATATTGAAGTGCACATGACCAATATTGAAAAGCGCGGGATCCACTCGATCTTGGCAGAAGCTAGTGTGGGTATGGTCGCGGGCTTAGGTTTGCAGTCGTATTTTTTAGGGCTTGAGGCAATGCTCAGAATCGTGCGCAACAAATAAAACGTTGGCGGCGCTCTAGACTTATGCTGCGTTATCTACTAAAAAAGTAGACTTCACCTTTAACGCAATTATTTGGTCGCAATATGTCACAAGAAAAAGGTTTGGCCGGCGGTTCGCTTGGCACGTTTGAATCCGCCGTAATGGGGGTAGCGGGCTCGGCGCCTGCTTTTAGCGTAGCGGTCACCACCGCGGTCATCGTCGCCTCTGTTGGCGTCCTGTCGGTGGGCAGCGTGTTTTATTGCGGGCTGATTATGTTTGGCATTTTGTTTGCTTTTATTAATCTGAACAAAATGAAGCCGCATGCGGGTGCAACCTATGCCTGGGTGGGCGCAGTGTTTGGGCCGGGCTGGGGGTTTTTTGCTGGCTGGGGCCTTCTTGTGGCCTCAGTCATTTTTATGGTGTCTGCGACTATTCCGGCGGCTACCTCAACACTCAAAATACTGTCGGCACTCGATTTTGTCAACGAGAGCACACTTGAAAATACCGCTTGGGTCACCGCCTTTGCCGCCCTTTGGCTAACGTTGGTCACGATTGTTGTCAGCAAGGGCATCAAGCACGCCAGCTACGCGCAATTACTTTTAACTATCATTGAAGCAAGTATCGTGCTGGCACTGATCGTCGGCGCCTTCATTGAATACGGCGCTAAGCCCGCTCACGCGCCCTCGTTTGCTTGGATATCACCCTTATCTTTTACTTTAGAGACCTTTGCAACCGGTGCCCTGACCGCCATCTTTTTTTACTGGGGCTGGGATGTCACCATGAATTTAGGTGAAGAGACCAAAGGCGGGACTCCTTTGCCCTCGAGCAAAGGTGCGTTTTGGTCGATGGTAAATTTAATGCTGTTTTACGTCATCATCGTGATCGTGGTGTTGATTGTGCTGACTGACGAAGAAATCGCGCAAGCCAATACCAATGTTCTGTATGCCATCGCCGACAAGTTGTTTCCACAACCTTGGGGCTACCTGGCCGTACTCTCGACGATTCTTTCAACCATCGGTACAATCGAAACTCAGATCTTGCAATTTAGTCGCACGTTATTCGCGATGTCGAGAGACCGAGTCTTGCACGCACGCTATAGCAAAATCCACCCTGAGTGGCAGACGCCTTGGGTTGCCACGCTTGCGATTTGGCTGCTTGGCGTCATCTTATTATTTGCCTCGTCTTATCTGCCTTCAGTCAAAGATATTCTAGACAAGTCTGTCTCGGCAATTGGCTTTCAAATTTGCTTTTACATGAGCCTGGCCGGTTTTGCCTGTGCCTGGCACTACCGCACACTTTTAAGAGGTAATTTCAGCACAGCGCTGACCCATATTTGGTGGCCCTTGTTTAGCGCATTGTTTATGGTTTTTATCGCGCTATTAAGTGCTGTCTCATTTGATCTGCTGACAAACCTAATCGGCATGGGAGGACTGCTGCTAGGCTTTATCCCCATGCTTCTCAATAGACGCGCAGTTCACAAACTTCAGTCCTAAAACATCATTCACTTAGCAAAAGAAAAAAATGATCTCATTTCAGCAAATGTTTCAAACACTCATGCCAACAGTGGCAGTTCTAGGTATTGCTTGCTCTGCAGTCGCCACTTCGYTTGCCCAGACAAGTGAGTTTCCAAATAAGCCAATTAAAATTGTGATTGGCTTCACACCTGGTGGCTCAACCGACACCGTAGGCAGGCAGATCGCACACGCCTTTAACAGGATCCTTGGGCAATCAGTCATTGTTGAAAACAAGCCCGGTGCAAATGGCAACCTAGCGACTGACTTTGTCCGTCGCTCACCCCCAGATGGCTACACAATTTTTTACACCTCGATCGGGCATGTCACCAATCCTCTCATTTATCCAGATGCTAAATACGATCCTAGCAAAGACTTCACGCCCATTGGTCAAATTTTATCGGGGCCTAACGTCTTGGTGGTACCTGCCAACTCTAAGTTTAAAACCCTCAAAGATCTGATCGACTACGGTCGCGCCAACCCGGGAAAAATCAACTGGGCCTCTTCAGGCGTGGGCTCATCTCTCCATTTGTCAGGCTTACTTTTTATGCAGCTTTCAGGGGTGGATATGGTTCACATCCCCTACAAAGGCGCTGGCAGCCTGATGCCCCACCTTTTAGCGGGTACCGTCGACTTATCTATTCCAAACCTACCCACAGGCGCCCAGCTCGTCGACCAAGGCCTGCTCAGGGCTCTGGGTGTCACCACCAAGACCCGCTCAAGTGCTGCGCCCAACATCCCTAGCATTGCTGAGGCGGGTGTGCCTGGCTACGATATGTCAACCTGGTATGGCTTAGTCGGTCCGGCAAATATGCCGGCCGCTATTCTGCAAGCCTTAAGCAAGGCGGCCGTGCAAACCGTAAACGAACCCGACTTTAAAGAGCGCCTGACTTCACAAGGTTTCGACCCTAAAGGATCTTCACCTGAAGAGTTCAGCGCCTTCATACAAGCCGAATCCGTCAGGTGGGCCGCGATCTTAAAAGAGATGAAGGTCAAAATCGAGTAGCGCCTATTTTTTTGGACGGCCAGCCTGAATTTTGTTCAAACCCTTTTGCAAGGTCGCAATGAAAAAGATGTCTTGGTGCTTATGGTTATTTGTATTTTTGCTCTCGACGACCCACGTAAGTGCAGTGACTTTCCGCTTTGTCGCGCTTGGTGACTTGCCCTACGGGTCAGACGAAACTGCCGGCGTTAAGTATCGCCAACTGATCACCCAAATCAATGCACTGAATCCTGAGTTTTCAATTCATGTTGGCGATTTCAAAGAAGGCAGTGCGCGGTGTTCTGACGAAGAGTTTGAGCGCCAACGCAAGCACTTTGACTTATTCAAGGGCGCACTGATCTATACGCCCGGCGACAACGATTGGACAGACTGCGGTCGTAAAAGCAACGGCAGCTATGACCCTCTGGAGCGACTCGAAAAACTAAGGGTACAGTTTTTTAAACCTGACACGTCTTTAGGTCAGGCGCCCTTATCTGTGGCCACACAGGCCAAGACAATGACTCAGTATTCAACCTATATTGAAAATCAGCGTTGGCAGTTTGCAAGCACACTGTTTACCACTGTGCATATAGTGGGTAGCGACAATCGTTTTGCACCCAATAACGCTGATGCCGAAAAAGAATTTCTGGCACGCGATCAAGCCAATATCGCCTGGATCAAAGAAGCCTTTCGAGTCGCCGCCAGTCAAAAACTGCAGACGCTCGTTTTTGCTTTTCAAGCGGATGTGATTCGGGGAATGTCGCGCTCGGGCGCCTTGGCCGAAAAAACAGGGTTTCACGCCTCTATCGAACAGACATTGCTACCTTTGGCCAAAGATTTTAAAGGATCAGTACTGATTGTGCATGGCGACAGCCACACCTTCGAATTCGATCAGGCATTTTTACTGAATTCGCAAGTGCTGAAAAATGTCTATCGCCTTGAGGTACCTGGGGCAAAAACGACTGGCGCGGTGAGCGTCACGGTTGAAGAAGGTAGCGTAAAGCCTTTTTATGTCAAAGAATTCATCGTTCCGTGAAGCGCCCTTTTTGCGAGTCGCCAACCACGTAAGGGGAGTTAATCACGCCAGCGAGCAACAAAAGGCAAACGCGCGTGCTTCAAGAACCCGGCGCCTTGCAGTCTGCATTCCCAAAACGTTGAACGCACAACTGGCGGGTACAGCTGCGCATGACGGCATCGCGTGGTTCAGCGTTGGTGTCGATAAACTCTAAAGACTGATAAGTTCGGTATTCGGTACGCCACTCTGGCTCACATTTCGTTTTTACACGATTGTCTTCGGCACGACTTTCGCACTTTGACCCACCTGTTGGCACTCGAATAGCCGTCGTGCGTGGCATGAACACTTGAATCGTATTGGGCGGAAACTGCCGAAACGCGCTTGGTGAGCACTCGTCTTGCGCCTGCAGGTATTCTTTAGTCACGCAACCAGAAAGCAATAGCAAAGTGCAAAGCAATATTATTTTCACGACATCTCTTTAGTGCGACTAGGGGCGATCTCCACCAAGCTTTTGCGTCAAACCGGGTGGATTTGAAAAGGTTTTTCTGAAAGCCGATTGCCCTGCATTAGAAAACTTCAAGCCAGCCTGTTTGACCGCCTCGTTACTCACTTTGTGCAAGGGCGTATAAAATGGATGATGATGTTCAATAAACGGGTTATTACGCGCCGCGTTATAACAAAAGATCACGGTCCAACGCCGGTTCGGCGAACGGTTTTGATCCGACCGATGCATCACATTTGCATGAAAAAAGAGCGCATCGCCGGGTGCCATTTCAACGTACTCAAGTGGCATATGTTGCAGCATCTGCTCGACTCGTTTAGGATCGGCACCGACCTGCTCTCCGGGAATAATGCCGTGCTCAACGCGACCCACCAAATGCGAGCCCCGAATTACCTGCAAGCAACCGTTTTCAGGCGTTGCCTGATCGAGCGCAACCATCACACTGGCCATATGGGGCAATAAGCAGCCATTGTGGTACCAATAGCCATAATCCTGATGCCATTCCCAGGCACCGCCTTCAAGCGGCTCTTTGGCAGTGAGTTTTGAATGGTAATGATAAACCTCGCCCCCCAAGATCTGTTCGATCGTATCAACCACCCGATGCGATCGCGCGGCCAAACCATAGACGCTATCACCCGGATGATTCCAAGTCGCCATTTTGGTCGCCTTACCCTGTGCGTCTTTGCGATCGTAAAGGCTCTTTTGTAGGTCTGGGTCTTGCTCGATGGCAGCCGCCATTAAAGCAACTTCTTCTTGATCGAAGAGCTGACGCACAATCACGTACCCGTCAGCAGCAAAGGCTGCCGCTTGTTCAGTAGAGAAAACTGAGGCCATGTCTGAACTCCTTGCTCAACAACAGGGGGACGCCAAGCCTTAGCCTGGCCGACGTTCAAAGGCAGGCATATCGTCAGGGATATGATGAAACGGCTGTTTATCAATCGTAAAAATTGCAGCCGTCGGCTTATAAACTGACGGGTCATCAAGGGTGCCGACTTTAATGATCATGGCACCGGGGCGAAACGGCGATTGGGAGGCAATGCTGGTACCGCAGTTCGAGCAAAAGTGGCGAGTCACGGCCTTGTCGATGTCTGTGCGGGTAAAGGTCGCCGGCACGTCTGTCTCGAATTTAAACCCCCCTTGCGGCAGTACCATCAGAGCATTAGGGTGCCCACCCGCAATGTATTGACATTCACGACAATGGCACTGCAACGAGGCCATGACATCACCCTCAAAACTGTACCGAATCTGTTTGCAATAACAACCCCCAGTTAGTTTCATCGCTCGCTCCTGCGAATTTTCTTAGTCGACTAAATTTAATGAGCATGATCGTAACACTAACGTGTTGCGAAACAGCGGTTACGCCGCGAGGTGAACCAACTACACGCGGCATCACAAAGGTCGTAGTTGACGTTCAAACCCTCAGCCTTGTTAATTTTAGGGTTTCCCCGCAAGGGTAAGCACTCTTGCCTTGGATCAATTAATTTCGTTACTTTAGGCCTGTATCAGGATTCGCATCATCGGCTCTATTCTAAATCATGGAGGCAGTATGAGCATCTTAAAATTATTATTGACGCTAGTTGTTGGCATCGTAACGTTCTCTAGCAACGCCGTCGCCCAAGAAAAAAAAGTTCGTGTACAAATGGGCTGGGCCTTCCCTAGCACCACTGGCTTACTCGGGCCCACCCAAACTCGGTTGGTTGAAATGCTTCGCACCAACTCGGGCGGCAGTATTGACGTCAAAGGGTACGAGCCTGGCGCTTTGGTGCCCGCAAGTCAATATTTTGACGCGGTCAGTAACGGCACACTGGACATGGCGTGGACCGTCGCTGGTTTTTGGACCGGTAAAGACATCGCCTTTGCGATGTACGCCTCAGTCCCGTTTGGACCAGGCGTGGGCGAGTATCTAGCATGGATCAAACATGGCGGCGGCGAGCAGTTAATGAAAGCCTTGCACGCAAAATACAACGTAGAAGTTATTCCCTGCGGTGTGATCTCGCCAGAAGCGTCGGGTTGGTTTAGAAAAGAGATCAAAACTCTGGATGATCTCAAGGGCTTAAAGATGCGATTTTTTGGTCTTGGCGCAAATGTTATGCAAAAAATGGGCGTATCGACTCAGCTATTACAAGGTGGTGAAATTTTTCAAGCCTTGCAAATGGGTACCATTGACGCGACTGAGTTTTCAATGCCTGTCATGGACTTGACCTTGGGTTTTCACCAAGTCGCAAAGTTCTATTATTTTCCGGGATGGCATCAGCAGTCGACGATCAACGAATTGTTGATTTCTAAGAAAAAATGGGCTGAGTTTAGTGAGACCCAAAAAAGTATCATCCGGACAAGTTGTGACGCCACAATGTTGCAACAGTTTGCCGAAGGTGAGGCGCTTCAATTTGGCGCCATGAAAGAGATTCAGTCAAAGGGTGTAAAACTAATGCGCTGGCCCCAAGAATTTATCGATGCCTTTGAAAAAGCGTGGATAGAGGTCGCCGCTGAAGAAGCTCAAAAGAGCGCTGAATTCAAAAAAGCATGGGATTCATATAGCGAATTTCGTAAAAACTACGCGATCTGGAAAGATCTCGGTTACCTGAAGTAGCTTCACGAGTACTCAGTTTTCAACCGCTTGTCTGCTCAAATGTACACAGTGCCGCACCAACGGTTGCCCTAGATTCGAATAATCTCTTTTGCTGTGCTTAGAGATTGTTCGCTTCGGGCGCTAGCCGCTGCTCCGCCTACATGCATTCACTCTCGAGGTGGAAATGCGCTTCATTTTAAAGCTAAGTCAATTTATCAAATATTGCCTTGAGAAAGTCGCCTTCAGTTCGGGTTGGCTGTTAGTCGTGCTTATGTGTGTGACYTGTATCGACGTGATTGGCCGAAAGTTTGGGCTACCGGTTCCGCTAACAAAATTTCAAGAACTCGAATGGCATTTGCATACCGTCGTATTTTCGACGTGGATGGGCTACAACTACGTCGTCAATGCACACCCACGAGTCGATAGTTATACCGAGGCGTTTAGCTTTAAACAAAAGGCTTGGGTTGAGCTGACCGGCTGCGTGCTGTTTGCTATGCCCTTTATGGCAATACTGAGTTATTTTTCGATTGACTTCTTTATGACGTCTTTCGTGCAGAACGAAAGAAGTGAAAACGCACTGGGACTTGATGCGCGTTGGATAATCAAAGGGATATTTGTTCTGGGCTTATGGATGGTCTTGCTTGCAATAATAAGCGTAATGCTCAGGTTGATCGCCTTTCTGTTTGGGGGTCGCTCGCAGGCAGAGGTTGACCTGCAAATTGGTCACTCTGAGTTGGAGGTCTGAAATCATGATTGACTGGTTCGCGGACAATCTGTCCCTGATTATGTTTTGCGCGATGTTTATCGTGATTTTCTGCGGCTTTCCCGTGGCGTTTGTCATGGGTGGAATGGCGATCGTGTTCGCCGTACTGGGCTGGGCAGTGGATGTATTCCCTATTGTCACCATATCGAATATTTTGTTGCGGATGTGGGGGGGTGTCGCTGTCGATCCTGTTCTGGTCTCAATACCGATGTTTATTTTTATGGGGTCAATTCTTGAGCGCTCTGGTTCAGCTAAAGATATGTTGTCAGCTACCGAGATTTTATTAAAACGGCTACCGGGTGGACTCGCTGTCGCAGTCATGGTCATGGGCACAATTTTGGCCGCCCCAATCGGCGTTGTTGGCGCTGCGGTGGTCTTGCTGTCACTCATCGCTTTGCCGCAAATGCTAAACGCTGGCTACAACAAGCATCTGGCAATCGGCACAGTTGCCTCAGCGGGGACTTTGGGGATTCTGATCCCACCGGCCATCATGCTCGTCGTGATGGCTGAAATGCTCAACACTTCTGCCGGCACCCTGTTTGCGGCTGCGACGATGCCAGGTTTGCTGCTGTCAGGACTGTACCTGATTTACATCATTGTTATTTCGCTGATCAAGCCCTCTTACGCGCCCCGTTTGCCCGACAGCTTCGGCCCTCAGACGAGAGCTGAGTTCTGGAATGTCATGCTTCGTGGGCTTTTACCCATGACGTTTTTAATGGTTGTTGTGCTGGGTTCAATTTTTACCGGCTGGGCTACCGCAACCGAAAGTGCTGGCGTCGGCGTGTTGGGCTCTTTTATGTTGGCTGCAATCAACAAGCGGCTCACTTTTAAGATGGCCAACGACGCGATTCGTTCCGCCTGTCGTGCCAACGCAATGGTGTTTTTAATCTTCTTAGGTGCGACTGGGTTTTCGTACGTCTTTCGATCTTTAGGAGGTGATGACTTAATGATCGCCACTCTTGCCCAATTTGGTATTGATACAAAATGGGAGATATTAATATTCTTAATGGTTCTAGTGTTTTTGCTGGGCTTTCCGTTTGAGTGGATTGAAATATGTCTGATTGTTCTGCCTGTCTTTACACCTATTTTAATGAAGCTTGATTTTGCGGATCATCTTGGCGATAAGGCATATCTGATGCCTTGGTTTGGGACGTTGGTTGCTGTGAATTTGCAAACGTCATTTATGACCCCACCATTTGGTGCAACGCTGTTCTACATGAAAGGTACGGTCCCTCCGGGGATCACCATGGGCGATATCTATAAAGGAATGTATCCCTTTGTCGCCCTTCAAATTATCGGTCTTGTGCTCTGCATTTGTTATCCAGAAATTGTGTTGTGGCTGCCTAGGATCGCGGGCATGCTGGACTAGGCTAGACATGCCGGCCGAGGAGTCCGCGTGGGCGATCGCTAGGCGGTATCCACAAACCTTCATCGACGTGCGCCGATCACCGAGCTCTGTTACGAGAGCTGAAGCCTTTTTTGTAGGCTCACGGCATTGTTCTTATGCTGTTGACTTTGATTCTGGCGTTAGGCAACTGGTTACCACACATGGTGGGCTACAAGTAATCTCAGCCCAGCGTCGGTGAGCTTTGCGTCCAAAGACACTCCTGCGGCAGGCGTAACAGGGTGTCGTTAAACACCACTGCGACCACCGCCGTAGCTCAGCTTGAGCCGTGCGCTATTTTGTACCGCTTAGGTTGGCCACCCTCGCCCACTTGTCAAGATCTTTTTGAAGAAACTCGATAAACGCCTCAGGGGTATTGGTTACGATATAGACACCAAGGTTTAGCAGTTGCGCCTCAATGTCTGGCTCACGAAGCACTTGATGCAAGGTGCTCGATAATGTGGCGATCACTTTTGCCGGCGTTTTTGCTGGCGCAAACATTCCGTACCACACACTTGCCACGTAGCCGGGCACACTCTTTTCTGTCACGGTCGGAATATCCGGAAACATCGGAAAGCGTTTCTCGCTGGTCACGGCGAGCACTCGCACCTTGTTTGCCTTGACTTGGCTAATTGAATTAATGATCCCGGTGATGGCAATCTGCGTCTCATTTGCAAGCACCGAAGCAACAGCAGGGGCCGCCCCCTTATAGGGAATCGACGTCATTGAAATACCAGCCATTGATTGAAACAGCGCCATTTGCAAAAAGGTTGTACTCGCAGAGGTCGCATAATTCAAACTACCAGGATTTTTTTTGGCAAACGCAATTAATTCTTCAATACTATGAATCGGCACCGCTGGGTTCACAATCAGAAACTGCGGGCCGTCAACAATCAAACTCACAGGCGAAAAATCTTTGATCGGGTCTAGTTTTAAATTTGGATAGATAGCGGGGTTGATCGTGTGACTGCCCGAGGTAATCAAAATCGTGCTGCCATCCGGGTCAGCCTTGGCGACGAATTCGCTCGCAATCATCGAATCTGCCCCTGGCTTATTTTCTGTAGTGATCGGCTGGCCAAGTAGCTCTGACATTCGCTTACCTAAAATTCTAGAGATCATATCCGTCGAACCACCCGCCGCGAAGCCCACGACAAAGCGAATAGGCTTAGTGGGGTAGTTGGCTTGGGCAAACACAGAATTTGAGAAAGGCACCAACGCTACACAGAGAAGCGCGCGACTTGTGGCGATAAAAAATAAGTTGAGCAACTTTTTAATTTTCATTTTATTTGTTCTCAAAAAAGTTTTGTAGCTACCGCATTAGACTAGTCCTAAGTTTAAATTGCAAGAGTTGCGCGAATGCGGGATAACAGCGCCCAAACGCAGACCTATTTTTTGCGTGGTGGCAAGCCAGTGTGTTGCGTCAACAAACGACCCGGTGTGACGACTTTGCGTACCGTGGATTCGGTGCTATTTTTACGCCGCGCGCTGGTGTAGCTGCCATCTGTTCTGGGTTGATGAAACGGGATCAAATGTTTTTTCCCGTTGCCGATCAGATCCGAGCGCCCCATCGCCGTCAGCGCCTCGCGCAACAGAGGCCAGTTATTTGAGTCGTGATAACGCAAAAACGCCTTATGCAGCCGGCGGCGGCGATCACCACGCACGATATCAACTGTTTCGCTTGTGCGTGTCACTCGCCCGAGTGGATTGCGGCCAGAGTGGTACATCGCCGTCGCGGTTGCCATCGGGCTTGGATAAAAGGTTTGCACCTGATCGGCACGAAAGCCATAGCTTTTTAGCCAAACCGCTAAATGCATCATGTCTTTATCGCTGGTACCCGGATGTGCAGCAATAAAGTAAGGCACCAAAAACTGCTTTTTGCCGGCCTCAGCGCTGAACTTATCAAACATTTGTTTGAACTTATCATAGCTGCCGATACCAGGCTTCATCATCTTAGACAAAGGCCCCATCTCGGTATGCTCGGGTGCAATCTTCAAATAGCCCCCCACGTGATGCGTGACGAGCTCACGAATATATTCAGGTGATTTAACGGCTAAGTCATAACGTAAGCCAGAACCGATCAGGATTTTTTTCACACCCTTTAAGGCGCGTGCACGTCGATACATATGAATCAACGAACTGTGATCGGTATTTAGATTTTGACAAACATCAGGGTACACGCAGCTTGGCTTGCGACAAGCCGATTCAATTTCAGGGCTTTTGCAACCAATACGGTACATATTGGCGGTTGGGCCGCCAAGATCTGAAATCACGCCAGTGAAGCCTGGCACCTTATCGCGAATGTCTTCGATTTCGCGAATCACTGAATCTTCGCTGCGGCTTTGAATGATTCGGCCTTCGTGCTCAGTAATCGAACAAAATGTGCAACCACCAAAACAGCCGCGCATGATGTTTACGCTAAACCGAATCATCTCCCAGGCCGGGATTTTGGTGGCGCCATCGTGGCCGCCGTTCTCATCTGCATACACAGGATGAGGGCTGCGAGCGTAGGGCAAGTCAAACACCAAATCCATTTCAGGTGTCGAGAGCGGAATCGGTGGCGGATTGATCCAGACATCGCGTGCTGTACGACCCTCACCGTGTGCCTGTACGATCGCGCGGGCATTGCCGGGATTGGTTTCTAGGTGCAAAACGCGATTCGCGTGTGCATACAACACCGGATCAGCTTTCACTTGCTCGTAAGAGGGCAAACGAATCACGCTGCGCTCGCGCGGCGGTACTTTGAGCTTGCCTTTGGTTTGCAGGGCGGGATTAGGCGAAAAGACTAGCGGCGCTTCGTTGGTTTTTAACTTGCTTTTAGCTGTGGCGTTTACGTTTGCACTTTTAGCATTGGCCACCTCAGCGACTTCGCGCGCTTCATCATTACGCGCACAGCTTTCGCCCTGCTCAAGCGCCTGCTCACTAATCATTAAGTAAGGATTGACATGGGCTTCGACACGGCCGGGTGCATCAACACTGGTCGAGTCAATCGCAAACCAACCCTCGGGGGTTTCACGGCGCATAAAGGCCGTACCGCGAATGTCGGTCATTTGAGTGATCGGCTCTTTTGCAGCCAACCGGTGCGCGATCTCAACCACTGCCCGTTCAGCATTGCCATACAGCAGCAAATCGCACTTGCTGTCGACTACCACCGAGCGGCGAACCTTATCAGACCAATAGTCGTAATGCGCGATCCGTCGCAACGAGCCTTCAATACCGCCCAAAATCACGGGGATATCTTTGTAAGCTTCTTTACAGCGCTGTGTGTAAACAATTGCAGCCCGATCGGGGCGCTTACCCCCAACGTCGCCTGCCGTATACGCATCGTCGCTGCGTATTTTGCGATCAGCCGTATAGCGATTGATCATCGAATCCATGTTGCCAGCAGTGACGCCAAAAAACAAATTCGGCTTACCCAGGACTTTAAACGGCTCGGCACTCTGCCAGTCAGGCTGGGCAATGATGCCCACCCGAAAACCTTGATTTTCGAGCATACGCCCGATCACGGCCATGCCAAAGCTGGGGTGATCGACATAGGCGTCACCCGAGACAATGATGATGTCGCAACTATCCCACCCGAGCTGAATCATCTCGTCGCGATTCATCGGCAAGAAGGGAGCGACGCCAAAGCTCTCAGCCCAGAACTTACGATAGCTGCTCAGGGTCTTGGCATTGCGTGGAAAAAGGGAAACGTCGGCGTAAGTTGTCATCACAATCAATTTGAGCAATTGTACGCAATCTTTTGGTCTGACAGGAGCTCGTGCCCCTCAAAGTGGGRCTATTATTCATTTGCTACGAAGTGTCAATTGCTCTGTTTTCGAACAAGTTCAAGCATCATCACCTCATGACCAACTTTCCCGAAATTCACCCCCTGAATGCTTCACCCGAAATTGCGGCAATCTATGCTGACATTCGCGCCGTTTCGGGCTTAGCGATGGTCAACCTGATCTGGCGTCACTTTGCGGCTTTGCCCGACGTCCTTGAATGGGCTTGGGCAGGCGTGCGTCCGGTGGTGGCTTCGCAGCAACTGGTGGCTGCGCGCAAACGCCTGATCGAAGCGATCAAACTTCCGGCATTACCTTCCGTCACCGCACAGGCATGGCATGCTGCAGGCCTCGAGGGCCTCGACTTAGTCGCTTTGCGCGCAATGATGGCCGACTACGTGCGAGGCAACACCACCAACATCATTGTTCTGACTGCACTGCGCTTGCGCCTGGATGGGCACGCTCAGTCTGCGCCCGCTCTGTCACCGGCGCCAATGCCCGCGCCCTTGACTCAACTCGCGCCCTTAGCTCGCATCGACACCTTAGAGGTGGGGATTGCGTCGGCCATTCGCGCCCTTGCAGCACGACACGAGGGCGCGCAAGGCGGCATCATCCCGAGCCTTTATCTTGAGCTCGCGCGCTGGCCTACCCTGTTGGCTAAATTTCCGGATTGGCTGGGCGCGTTATACGAACCTTCGGCAATGAAGCTCGCCCGCGAGAGCACCTACCGTGCGGCAGAAACTGAAGCCCTCGCCCTTTTGCCCGCGCTAACACAAACGCCTGACTGCGTTGACCAGATGCGCCCTGCCCTTGAACGCTTCACACGCTTGATAATTCCCGACCTCACCCCGGTATGCGTCGCCGTGCAACAATTACTCCCCCCGCGCTAACCGGGCGAGACTTCACAGGTTTGCGCAGCGAACGGTGCGCGGTTGTCGGATGTCAGTCAACAAAAAATAGATTGCTCGGAGAACTGAATGTTGCTTGAACCAGCAGAAATTGGATTTATTGGGCTCGGCGCAATGGGAGGCGGCATTGCACGTCGGCTGGCTCAGGCGGGTATCAAACTGCACGTCTATGACATAGATCCTAGCAAGACCGCCGCCTTTGCCAAGTGGAATGTTGTTGTTCACCCCAATCCCCAATCAATCGCTGATGCGGTTGAGGTCGTATTTGCCTGTTTGCCTGATATCGAGGTCAGCAAAGCTGTTGCTTATGGTGCAGAGGGCGTTATCCATGGCAAAAAGCTTAAGGTCTATCTAGAAACCTCGACCATTGGTCGTCGCCCGGTGATCGATATCGCAAAGACCCTGTCCGCTAAAAACATTAGTGTTTTAGATTGCCCAGTCAGCGGCGGACCACGCGGCGCCGACAACGGTACGCTGGCGATCATGGTGGCCGGTGACGCAGCCGTGATCGAAAGCGTTCGTGGGGTCTTGAACCTAATCGGTAAAAGTGTCTTTGATATTGGCCCTGAACCGGGTATGGCGCAGATGATGAAGCTAGTCAACAACATCATCTCTGCAAGCAATATGGCCTCGGCCTTCGAGGCGCTGGTACTAGGCGCCAAAGCAGGTCTGGATGCCGACCTGATGGTCAACGTGATCAATGCGAGTACAGGCCGCAATAGCGCCACGACAGACAAAGTTCCAAAATCTGTTTTACCTGGTACCTTTGACTATGGCGCCTCGACACATACCTTGCACAAAGACATCACCTTGGGTCTGATCGAAGCCGAAGAGCTCAAGGTACCGATGTGGGTGGCAAACAATACCCGTCAAGTATGGGAATTTGCCATGACCCAAGGCGGGACCGATCTTGACTTCACCACATTGATTCAGTACTACGAGAAATGGGCTGGCGTGGTGGTGCGCAGCAAGAAAAAGGAACAAGAATGAGCAAGCAGTTTCAGGCGAGTCAATTACGTCGAACGCTCGAGGTGAACGGGAAGCAATACGATTATTTCAGCTTGAATGCCGCGCAGCAGGCAGGTCTCTTGCACGTGGACACCTTGCCTTATACCCTGAGAATTTTGCTTGAAAATCTATTGCGTGCTCAGGGCCTCAATGACTCGGATCACACCACGGACGTTCGGGCGCTCGTGTCCCAGTTGATTGCCCAGCAAGCAGACTGTGTCATCGAGTTCAGACCTGCCCGTGTCATGATGCCAGAATCGTCGGGGCTCACGCTGATGGGGGATTTGGCTGCGATGCGCGATGCGATGACTGCGCTAGGCGGTGATGCTGCACTGATTAATCCAAGTGTGGCGATGGATTTCATTGTGGACCACTCTGTAATGGTTGAGGATGCGGGTAAGCCGACCTCGCTTGAGTACAACATGGCCGCTGAATTTGCGCAAAATCGTGAACGTTATGAATTTTTGCGCTGGTGTAGCCAGGCCTTTGATGGAGTGCGTGTATTTCCACCCGGCTCGGGAATTTTGCATCAGGTGAATTTAGAGTTCTTGGCTAGAGTCGTCTGGACTAAAGAACACGAAGGCCGTACGTTGGCGTTTCCGGATTCTTTGATCGGTATGGATAGTCATACTGCGATGATTAATGCCTTAGGTGTCGTAGCTTGGGGCGTGGGTGGGTTTGAGGGTGGTGCGGTGGCCTTGGGCGAGCCTGTTTCTGTGCCGATTCCTGAGGTCGTGGGCTGTCAATTGACTGGGGCGTTGCAGCCCGGTGTGACCTCCACAGATTTGGTGCTGACCATTACGCAACGTTTGCGCGGTGAAGACGTGATCGGCCGATTCATTGAATACTTCGGTTCAGGTGTTGATGCGTTGTCCTTGCCCGAGCGTGCGACGGTATCGAACATGACACCCGAATGCGGCGCGACAATGAGTTTTTTCCCGGTCGACCAAGAAACACTTCGATATCTTGAAGTGACCGGTCGCAGCCCTGAGCAGGTGGCGTTGGTCAAAGCGTATTGTCAGGTGCAGGGCTTGTGGCGAGACAGCAAGACGGTGACGCCTAGATACGCTCGGGTGATCAATATCGATTTGTCGACTGTGGTACCAAGCATGGCGGGCCCTGGGCGCCCCGATGCGCGTGTCGATCTGTCAGATGTGGCGCAGGCCTTTCATCAGGCCGTGGTCCTTAAGACACCCAAGACCGTAGCGACATCTGTCAGTGACATCGGCGATGGCTCGGTGGTGATCGCGGCCATTACAAGCTGTACGAACACCTCAAATCCAGGGGTGATGATTGGTGCTGGCTTGCTCGCGCGCAACGCGCGGCGCCGCGGGCTAAAGCCTAAGCCTTGGGTAAAAACATCATTATCGCCGGGCTCACGCGTCGTCGCAGATTATTTAAATGCCTCAGGCTTGCAAGGCGATCTTGATGCCCTAGGCTTTAACGTCGTAGGCTTTGGTTGCATGAGCTGTATGGGCAACTCAGGCCCGCTACCCGATGCGATACTGAAAGCAATAGACACTGAACAATTAGCAACGGTTGCGGTCTTGTCGGGTAATCGCAATTTTGATGCACGCGTACATAACAGTGTGCAGGTTAATTTTTTAGCCTCGCCGCCACTGGTGATTGCTTATGCCTTGACCGGATCGATACAGACCAATCTCACGCAAGAGCCGCTGGGGCATGATCAGCAAGGTGTCCCAGTCTATCTGCGTGACATCTGGCCTGATCCCGATGAGATTCGGGCAATGATCGCTCGCCATGTTGAGCCGCACTTGTATCAAGCGCGCTACCGTACGATTTTTGAAGGCTCGCCACAGTGGCGTGCACTAACGAGTGCGACCGGAAAAATCTATGACTGGAATCCAACTAGTTCATTTATTGTGCGTCCCCCTTATTTTGAAGGGATGACGCGAGCGGTACCGGCGCAAGACAATATCATCGGTGCGCGTGTGTTAGGGATGTTCGGTGATATGTTGACGACGGATCACATTTCACCGATTGGAAAGTTTTCGGTTCAAACGCCCGCGGGTCAGTATCTACAGTCGTTAGGCGTTGATGCCGCCGATTTTGTGAACTATGGCGCGCGTCGCTTAAATCATCAGGTGATGATGCGAGGCACGTTTGCCAACGTTCGTTTAAGCAATGAGTTGACCCCGGGGGTGCAAGGGAGTTCAACGCTTCATCTGCCTAGCAAAGAGGTGATGTCGATCTACGCAGCTGCGCAACGCTATCGTGCCGAAGGCGTTGCGCTGGTGGTTGTGGCCGGTAAAGAGTATGGGGCGGGATCTTCACGCGACTGGGCGGCAAAAGGTACGGGCTTGCTCGGTGTGCGTGCGGTGATTGCCGAATCGCTTGAGCGAATTCATCGTTCAAACTTAGTGAGTATGGGGGTACTCCCCTTGCAATTTTTGAATGGCGATACACGGCAGTCACTTGGCCTTACGGGCGCTGAAACCTTCGATATCCTTGGGCTCAATCATGGGCTTGGCGCGCGCGATCAAGTTGATTGTATGATTCGTTATTCAGATGGTCATGCACAAACGATTCGCCTATTAGCGAGACTCGATAGTGATGTCGAAGCCGAATACTATCGACATGGCGGAATTTTGCAGTATGTCCTGAGAAATCGTTTAATTCATGCGCCCGGATAAAGGTAGGCTGATGCCTCCACGTTTATTGACGTCAAGCGGGCGACGAGGGGTCTTCATGCAATGTATGAAAATATTTTATTTTTGCGTGTTTGCGCTCAATAGCCCCTGGGCTTGGTCGCAGACTGACTTTCCAAATCGGTCGATTACTTTTATCGTGCCGCAGTCTGCCGCGGGCTCAACGGATACGGTCGCGCGTCTCACCGCCCAACAATTAAGTGACGTCTTTGGTAAACAAGTCATTGTCGAAAATCGCGCAGGTGCTAGTGGCATCATTGGCGCCGATTTGGTGGCGAAGGCAAATCCAAATGGCTACACCTTACTGGTCGCCGGTACCGGCGTTATCGCGATCAACCCGTTTTTATTTAAAAATATTTCTTACGATCCCTTTAAAAGTTTTGTGCCCATCGCTTTGATTGGATATTCAAATGATGTATTGGTCGTGCATCCGTCCGTACCCGCAAATAATCTCACTGAGTTGATTGCTTTAGCAAAGGCGAAACCAGGTGAAATGAAATACGCCTCTGCTGGAGTTGGGACATCGCCGCATTTAACAGCTGAATTGTTTCGACAGCGAACRGATACGGCATTGATGCACGTGCCGTACAAGGGCAGTACGCCCGCCGTTGTTGCAACGATCAGTGGCGAAACTTCAATGATGTTCACGGGGATCGCTTCTTCGATTGCTCATATCAAAAGCGGACGCCTGAAACCAATCTCGGTGAGTAGTCGCGCGCGTTCAGCAACGCTACCAACGGTTCCGACGATCGCAGAATCAGGATACGCGGACTTTGAGGTGAATTACTGGATTGGCTTGTTTGCACCGACGGGGACAGCGCCGGAGATTGTGAAGTATCTCAATGCACAAATTAATCTACTTTTAGGGCAAGCAGCGACCCGCGAGCGGTTTCAATCGCTTGGTCTTGAACCGTTTTTAGGTACTGCTGAGCAATTCGCAGACATTATTCAAAAAGATGTCGCTTTGTGGGAGAAAACGATTCGAATGGGCGACATTAAGGCCGAGTAACTTCATAACAACCTCCAACCAGAAGAGGGAATTATCATGTCAGTCTTGCAGACTACACTCGGKCGCCTCATTACTCTATTCATCCTTTGTGGCTTGACGTCAAGCGCGTTAGCCCAAAGCTACCCCAGCAAGCCCATTCGGATTATTAACCCCTGGCCGGCCGGTGGCCCAGCCGAAGCAATCGCCCGCCCGATCACGGAGCGCCTGTCGAAAGCACTGGGACAACCAATCATCATCGAAATCAAGTCTGGTGCAAACGGCATGGTTGGCACAGAATACGTCGCGAAAAATGGTACGCCCGACGGCTACGTTCTGTTGTTGTCACATGCCGGGCCCACAACGATTAGCCCTGCAGTACAAAAAGAACTTGCGTATCGCGCTGTCGAAGACTTTGAGCATGTCACAATCTTAGCGATGCCTACAATCGTACTCGTCGTCAAACCAGAGTTGCCGATCAAAAGCGTGCCAGACTTAATCACGTATGCACGCAAAAATCCAGGCAAACTCGCCTACGGTTCGACAGGGTTGGGAAGCACGACCCACCTCGGTGGTGAACTGCTGGCCATGATGGGCGATGTTAAGTTTTTACACGTTCCGTATAAAGGTGCGATCCCCGTGATGCAAGATCTACTCGGCGGTCAAATACAATTTGCCTTCATTGGATACTCCGCTGCAGTCGCATACATCAAAGCGAACACGCTCAGACCGATCGCCATCGGCTCATCCACCCAACGCTCACCCGTCTCGCCAGACTTACCCGCAGTCCATGAAACCTTCACAGGTTTTGAAATCAGCTCTTGGTATGGACTCTCTGCACCGGCGCGCACACCCAAAGAGGTCGTCTACAAGTTGCAAACCGAGATCACAAAAATATTGAAAGACCCTGAAGTCATCGCGCAACTCGCGGTGACAGGCTCAGAGCCAGGCGGGATGAGCCCAGAGCTTTTTGTCAGAAAAATTCAGTTAGATATTATACAAAACACAAAACTGGTTCAGGCAACCGGGATAGAAAAACAGTAAGGGGGATTTTGAAATGACAACAGATTTTTATGGAAGCAGACTGCGAATCGGCATGATTCTGGCTTCAAAAAATACAGTTGCCGAGCCTGATGTGAACGCCATGTTGCCAGAAGGTGTATCGGTACATACCACCCGCCTACACCTTGTAGATACCGATCCAACTGCACTAAAAAAAATGACAGATGACACAGAGCAGGCGGCCGCTCTGCTCGCCTCGGCCGAGGTCGATCTGATTGTGTTTCATTGCACAGCCGCCTCGACGATCGACCCAGAAATGGGACAGAAGATTGCACAACGAATCCAGCGCAGCACGGGGATTGCGTCGACTGTGACCTCAGAAGCCTTAATAGACGCACTGAACACCTTGGGTGCAAAAAAAATAGTGCTGCTTTCTCCGTACCCCCAAGCAGTCAACGATGCTGAGGTGGCTTTTTTTTCGCATTATGGCATTCAAGTCCTTCACGAGGTTGGCTACATCCCGGTTAAAGGACAAGGGTCACCCAGCGCCCAACCCGCTGAATGGCAACGCAGAGCCATGACCTTGAAACATCCTGATGCTGACGCCTACTTTTTAAGCTGTACCAATATTCGTGTAATTTCTATCATTGATGCTCTCGAGAAAAGTATCCACGCACCTGTCATTTCGAGCAATCAAGCTATGCTCTGGCATTGCTTGCGTAAAGGTGGTATTGAAGATGCTATCCCTAATTAYGGCAAGCTACTTCGATCACACTGACAGACCCTTCTTCGCCAAACGCACTTTCGAAGACCGCACTAAAACTAAAAATAAGGATTCTAAAATGATGCTAAAGAAAAAAGTTTCAGAGCTAAGCTCGATGGGGTTGGTGTGGCTGAGCACGATTCTTGCCTTGTGTTTCTGTCAAAGCATCGCCGCACAAGTCTACCCGACTAAGCCTATTCGACTCATCGTCCCCTACGCGCCAGGCGGAGGTGTCGACATTGTGGCTAGAACACTGGCTGACTATATTTCCAACACACTCAAGAAACCTGTCATCGTCGAAAATCGTACGGGCGCTGGCGGCAGCGTTGGCTCGGGACTTGTGGCCAAATCAGAGCCAGATGGCTATACGCTGTTACTAGGTTCCAATTCAAACGCAGTCAACAACAGCCTTTACAGCAATATGACTCACGATGCATCCAAAGACTTAGTCCCGATAAGTCTGGTTGGTACAGTCCCCATGGTGCTGTTAGTCTCGCCCTCGGTATCCGTTAAAAACGTTGCTGAAGTGATTGCACTAGCAAAAGCCAAACCTGGAACACTAAATTTTGGCTCAGGCGGAAATGGAACCGGTGAGCACTTGGCCTACGAAATGTTTAAACGGCAGACAGAGATTGATGTGCAGCACATCCCTTACCGTGGGGGGGCAGCCGTTTATACCGACCTAATTGGTGGACAAATTCAATTTATGTTTAATAATCAACTTGGAGCCTCATCCTACATACGCTCAGGGCAGTTGCTCGCCCTCGGCATCAGTGGCGACAAACGCTCGGCATTATTTCCTAATTTGCCCACTTTTTCTGAACAAGGTCTCGTTCAATTCACCGCATTGGTCTGGTGGGGCATCATGGGCCCCTCTGCAATCCCGCAAGATACTCTCGTTCAAATCAATGGATTATTTAATACAGCAATTAATTCGCCAGAACTTAATAAACGCTTTGAGTCAATGGGAGCTCAGACTCAGGGCAACACTCCCGAATATTTCGCACGCTTTTTTAAAGCGGAGGTAGCGATCTGGTCAAGAATTATTCGCGAAAGCAATATCAAACTCGCTCAGTGATCTCTATTTACGCATACCCCTCTTAAACAATAGCCCCATCTAACCCAATCAACAAACAGACAATATGAGTGCCGAAAAGAAAATCAAAGAACTAGGGCTGATACTGCCACCACCCTGGAACGATAAATACAACCGTCTGCGCGCAGTGCGCTCGGGAGACCACGTCTACATGAGCGGACACGGCCCACTTGGCCCCGATAGCGAACCTCTTGTCGTAGGTAAACTAGGCCGAGAACTCACCACCGAGCAAGGCGCTCAGGCAGCGCGTCTTGCAGGCTTAGCAGTTCTGGCTACGCTACGAAACAACATCGGCTCGCTCGATCGTGTCACCCGTGTCGTTCGAGTCTTGGGTTTTGTCAATTGTGCGCCCGGCTACAACACGCCTTCGCTTGTCATGCACGGTTTTTCAGATCTCATGCTTGAGGTCTTTGGTGAGATCGGCAGACACACCCGATCGTCAATCGGGATCGCTGAGTTATACGCGGATATGCCGGTAGAGGTAGAGGCCCTTTTTGAGGTCAGAGACTAAGGCACGATCCACTGATCAACTTAATGGTTTTTTTATCCAATCGCTCATTAACTTTACGGTTTCTTTTTCATAATTGATAAAACCGTGCCAGTGTCTAGCTCCGCACGGATCGCCCTCTGGATTCGTGCCCCCGCCAATCATCACAAACTTTTTTACGGGAGCCGATATCAAATCTGACGTAATACGACTGGCTTCAGAGGGGACACAAATTTTGCACGCGTCATATCTATGATGGACGACTAAAACAGGTATTTTTAATTCTCCAATACTTTGAGTGTTGATGGCGCCAATTTTATTATTTGTCACACTTGAAGCTAGAACAAGCCCTTGAACTGCCTCACCACCAAGCGCTATCGCAGCAGCCGCGCCAGAAACTGTGCCCCTGCTAGTGCCCACAAGCCAGATAGGTTTTTGAAACTTTTCTTTTGAAAAATTTATAACCTTAGCAATTTCTGCAACGTGCTCCTGGACACGATATGAATAATCCAACTTAGCTAAATCTGAAGCTCGAAAGATAACGACCACATTAAAATTCTCGTTAAAAAAAATGCCCCTTGAACGAGCAAGAAAATTACCACTGGTTGGTTTTCCGTCAATAATCTTTCCAGTCCCTGCGTCGCCCCCTGGCAATAAAATTAATGTTGCCAARGCGTGAGGGTTAGACATGACATACATTGGAAGGTGCGCACCATTTCTTGATAAATCTAATTTGACCATTCCCTCTTCGGCATGAACAGTCAAATTTGAAAGAAGAAAAAATAATGCTGCAATCAATTTCATCAATATTCCCCGATTGCGAATACGTTAATTTTCAAATTTGCGTGAAATGTTTATCCATCAGTTCGTCTGCGCTAGGTCGAAAAGAAATTATAGCTATCGCGGTAAGAAATCATCACTTAGGCGTCGCAGGCTTTGTCTCTAAAAATGACGGCCTTGCGGACAGCGCTTCAAACCAGCTATTCAATTTTGGATGAGTGGATCGCCATGAAAACTCAGGAATCAAATCCGCATACCCCAGTGTGCAGCCAAACACAATTTGCACCATATTGAGTGGCCCCTGGAACAAGGGGTGATTGATTTGTTGCTCCCACAAATTCAATAAACGCTTGGCACGATCCATTTCGTGCAGAACGATTTTGGGAGATTGCTCGTTGACACGTCGCCCCTTTTCTCGCCCGAGCACTGCCAGACCATCAAGCGTGCTGCGCACAAGCGCCTCAAGGCGTCTGGCTTCAAACCCTGGCTCACCTGCGGCTAGCGCAAAACTAGGCTGACCCTCGAGGTGATCAAGGTAAGAACAGATCAGGGCAGAATCTTCGAGTGCGAGGCCGTGGTCGCACACAAGATGAGGCACTCTTCCAGACGGATTAATCTGATAGTAGGGGCTATCGGTCATGCGCGTCTTGGCCAAAATCACTTCAACTTTTTCTGATAACTTTTTCTCTATGACTAGAATACGTACAATTCGCGCATAGGGTGAGTTTGGGCTGATGTAGAGTCGCATGACCGATCTCCTGTTAAATATATTTTTGTCTTAGCACAACACTCACTTCGGCACGCGGAGCATCGCGCAAATCTTGTTGCCGACTGGATCGCGCACATAGGCGAGATACAGTTTTCCGGCTGGGCCTTCGCGATAGCCAGGCGGGTCTTCACAGGTTATGCCGCCATTCGCAAGGGCAGCAGCATGAAAAGCCTCAACCTGCTCTGACGATTGCGCCGCAAAACCGATCGTGCCGCCGTTCGCTAGCGTGGCCGCTTTGTTATCAACAGGCAGTGAGAACGCAAACACACCTGTGGGCGTGCGATAGAAGTAACGAATGTCTCGGTTGATGACACCGGGTGCAATACCCAAGGTGCCCAAGATTGCATCATAGAATTTTCGCGATACTTCTAGATCGTTTGCACCTACCATGACATGACTAAACATATTGACTCCAAGAATCGTGGTTAAGATTTACAAGCGTAACCCAAAATGGCAGAGTTCAATCAAGCTATTTAGGCTTATGATGGTCGATTGAGTTTCAAACTCCATTTCTCGACCAGGCTGGTCACGCTGCCGTCTTCAGGTTCAACAAATATGATTAGGACTAGAACGCTATTCCTTTTGCCGACGTTCCTTTTTCTGACATTGTTCGCATTCACGGCAATCATTGAAGCCCAAACGACGGCAGTCGGTGCCAACACAGTCAATACGAGGGCTCTTATTTCAGAGGGCCATTTCGTGATGGGCTCTGACAATGGGCCCGCTGACGAAAAGCCAGAGCATCGTATTTTTGTGAAATTATTTTTTATTGATGTACTCCCAGTCACCAATGCTGATTTTGCGAAGTTTTTGAATGCACGCGGCTTAAAAAATCATCTAGGAGAATCGTTTTATGACGACGATGATCGCGATGCCAGAATTCATCAGCAAGGCTTAATATGGCAAGCAGATCTGGGTTACGCAACGCACCCAGTCAATGAAGTGAGTTGGTTAGGTGCGCGTGATTACTGCGCTTGGTTAAATAAGCGCTTACCTACCGAGGCAGAGTGGGAGAAAGCCGCGCGCGGAACAGATGGAAGACAATATCCTTGGGGTAATTCAAAGCCAAATCACAAACGGGCTCTGTATGGCGCAGCTTATAACTCGTCAGCACCGGTTGACTCGTTTCCAGACGGGGCAAGTCCGTACGGAGTTTTAGACTTGTCTGGCAATCAATGGGAATGGGTATCTAGCGTCTACCGACCCTACCCCTACAGCGCTGGCGATGGAAGAGAAAATCAAACTCCTGGTCCAATTCGCTCGACTCGCGGTGGCGGACATGATTCAAGCGAGGAAGAACTCACGACAACCCAACGAGGCAGAAACTTATCTCGCAATCCAAAAGCGGGACATCATAATATTGGTTTTCGCTGCGCGAGTTCTTCTTAAGTCAGCGGTGCGCCGGCAGCCTTCGATGCCGCCTGCGCAAACGACTCATACAGAGTCAAATCCAGTGCATGCGCCTCTAGCGTTTCGGGATGCCACATACGGCGGGGCAGTTCGAGTATATCGCCGCCGTAGACATGCAGGCCGATGGCGGGCACTTGACCCAGACACTCGGCGACGTGCGCGGTGTCGGCCAGCATCGGCAAAATCGAGCCGCGTGTAAGCGTGACTTCGCTTGCCTTGCGCAGTTTTCCATTATCAGTGCGATACAGCGTGTTTTTTTCCTTGCCCGACAACAGAAGAATCGTCGCCCACGTACCATGATCGTGCGGCGGCGTGCGGCGTGCGACGGGGAAGCAAACCTTCAGCAGCGTGATCGACGGCGAGCGGTAAAACACTTGCCGCGCGTTGCCGCCCGTGCCGGGGACAAACCGCAGGGCATCGTCGATGGCGTCGATATCGCCACGCAGCGATTCGAGTTCTTCGCGCGCGGCGTTCATCGGGTTGGCGCTAGTGCCGGCCTTGGCGAAGCGGGCGACGAGTTCGTGTACTTGCATATTGGTCTCCTTGGCATTGCCGGAATTTGCAATGCACAATTGCCRAGTATATTCATTGGTACAACGAAAAGCCAATCCAACGATCCCTTGAATCACTCAGCCCCTTAGAATACCGAGAAAGTCTCGAAGTTACAGCATAAACCAAGCCAAGTGCTTAGCCGCACCTCCGCTACAATTGAACGCATGGCTTTCGATAGTTTTTGGCCTATATTGTGTTTAGCTCGGCATTAAAACCGCGACCTTTATCGAATATTTGAAGAGCACACGTTTCATGAAATCTTACTGGATCAACAAGACCCCGAACGGTACCGAGCTTGAACTACGCGAGCAACCGGTGCCTGCGCCTGGCCCTGGACAGGTACTGGTACGGGTACGCGCGAGCAGCATTAATCGCGGCGACATGATGGGCGCCATTAAGCTTCATAGCGCCAAAGGCGGACGTCCCGCCGGCGTCGATGGCTCCGGCACGGTAGAGGCACTCGGTTCCAGCGTCAGCACCGTTGGGGTAGGCGACCGCGTCATGTTCCGCGCCAAGGGCTGCTTTTCTGAATACGTGGCTGTCGAAGCGACATTGCTCACGCCGGTTCCGGCTTGTCTGAACTGGGAACAGGCCGCTGTGATTCCGATCGCCTATATCACCGCCTACGAGGCCATCCTGCAATTCGGTCGTGTGCAAGACGGTGAATGGGTGTTGGTAGCCGGCGCATCTTCTGGCGTTGGTGTCGCCGCGGTGCAGATCGCAAAGATTTGCGGTGCTAAGGTCATCGGTACCTCCGGATCCGCAGAAAAGCTTGCGCGCTTGAAGGCGCTCGGTCTCGACGCCGGCATCCAAACGCGTGGCACAAACTTTGCAGAAGAAGCGCGGCGACTGACAGGCGGCGCCGGTGTCGGGCTCGCTGTGAATCTAGTGGGCGGCAGCGCTTTTGGAGGATGTCTTGAAGCACTCACTGATTTTGGTCGCCTGGCGGTTGTCGGCTATGTTGACGGGCAGATGTTGACGGGACTCGATCTTGAGCCAGTGCACGGCAAACGCCTGCAGATTTTTGGGCTTTCGAATGCGCCCTTATCGACTGCGGCGCGTGCGGTTGCCCAACGTGGCTTCGAGCGCGAGGTCATGCCCGCCATTACCGATGGCCGCATCGTGCCAGTGATTGATCGCACGTTTTCCTTTGATGAATTGCCGGCTGCCAAGCAATATGTCGAACAAAACACCTTGCTGGGTAAAGTCGCCATCCGGTTTGCCTGATTTTTTTGACATCATATTGTTGACGAATAACAGTCGCACAGACTGCAAAGGATTGCCGATGAAATACGTTCGTCGTACGACAGTCGCCTCATTACTTGCCGCCTGCGTCGCGCTGGCGCTCGGCGCTTCCAATTCCTACGCACAGAAATCGTCGGTGCGTCCAGTTCGGTTGGTGATTCCGCTCACTGCGGGTGGTGGTGCAGACACTACAGCGCGGATCCTCGCACAGAAATTGTCCGAGAACACCGGGCAGAGTTTTATTGTCGAAAACCGACCAGGAGCCGGCGGCAACATCGCTTTCGATTTCGTCGCCAAGGCGGATCCCGATGGCCACACCTTGCTCTATAGCCCAGTCGCTATCGCCATTAATCCGACCCTGTTTGAAAAGGTCAATTACCGGATAGAAGATTTCGTCGCCATCTCGTACGTCGGCGACGCGCCGCTGCTGCTCGTCGCGAATAATGCATTGCCGGTGATTAACATCACTGATCTGATCAATCTCGCCAAATCGCGTCCTGGTGAGGTTCGTTTCTCTAGCTCGTCTATCGGCAACTCATCGCATCTTGCCAGCGAAATGATGCGCATGATGGACCTAATTTTCTTTGGGGATAATGGTCGCGTAGTTGGTTACGATAAGGCTCACGATGGGCATCATCGCCATATGTTGGGTGAAGTAGAACCAGTCGAGTTTATGAATTTCGAAGATACCGAAACACGATTTGAGAACGACCGGCTCAGCCTAAGAAGTAAAAAAATGACAAAACTCATCATTAAAACTGGTACTGAAGAAGACTTCTTTAAGCGCGGTCGCCAGATCGCTCAAGCAGCTGATCGTGGCGAACGACTGCCTAATAAGCGCATTGTCAGATTCGAAGATCCCGCCGATATGATGAAACTTATCACTACGGCCCGTCTGGCATTATTCCGGGCAGTAAAAGAGCCGCCCGGCTCGATTACCGACACCGCAGAACGCTTGCATAGAGATCGGAGCGCGGTAAAAGACGACATCGATGAGCTGGTACGCGCTGAGCTCGTTACAATTGCGAATGAAGTCCTACCTGGGCATGGGCGTATGAAAGAAGTTCGGGCAACAGCCCAGAGTTTTAGCTTACAGGCTGTCGTAGCCTAAACCAATTTGGCTCATGAGCACAGCACATCCGAATGTGCGTCTGTCTCATCAGATGAAAAAAAAGGAAGGTTAACGCCGCTCATTGAACGGTACTTGCTTACCGGTTACCTAGTAACCTCAGTAGCATAGCGCTAAGTGAGCACATTTAAATTTTACTGCGGAACAATGGAAAATGGCAGACTTTTACCGCACGCCCGATCACGCTTTTGACGGCCTCGTCGACTTTTCTTACGCTCCCCATTACTTGGAGTGGGATGGTCTGCGCACCCACTATGTGGATGAAGGACCTAAAGAAGCCCCAGTTGCGTTGCTGTTGCACGGCGAACCAACCTGGAGTTACCTTTACCGCAAGATGATTCCGCCGCTCCTAGCGGCTGGGTACCGGTGCGTGGCACCTGATTACATTGGCTTTGGTCGCAGCGACAAGGTCTTAGACGATCGCTGGTACGTTATTGATCGACACATTGAACGACTCGCCGGCTTGATCGAAAGGCTAGACCTGAACAACATCACGGTGTTCGTGCAGGACTGGGGTGGACCGATTGGTTTGATAAATGCAGTGGCAAGCCCTGACCGGTTCTCGCGCTTGGCCATTTTGAACACTTGGCTTCACCACAATGGCTGCGAATACGGCCCTGGTATCAGGGCTTGGCGAGAAGCGGCAACGAACCGCCATTGGCTCGCGTGGATGCGCCATGATTTACCGGTTGGGGCGATTGTGCGGCGCTCATGCGTACGACCGGTAGCAGATGTTGTTGCCTTGGAGGCTGCCTATGAGGCCCCTTAYCTAGGCAGTGTGAAGGCAAAAGCGGGTGCTCGACGTTTTCCGTGGTGCATTCCGTTCGCAGAGCCCGAAGCCGGAGCCGCAGAACGTCAGGCCCAAGCGTTCGAGGCACTCAAAAACTGGTCCAAGCCTGTGCACGTGATCTTCGGAGCGGATGACCCTATTTTTACGCCTGCGTGGGGTGAAAAATGGGCGGGAATGATTCCCGGCGCTACATTTGACACCGTCGACAAGGCTGGACATTTTTGCCAAGAGGATGCAGGCGAAGACATAATAGCCCGACTGCTTAAGCGCATCGCTGGACCAAATTGACACGTGTGCGTGACTTGGTGGTCAACTTTTTAGGTATTAACAGATCGCCCTGATTGCTAAAGCGATGCATTGACCGAAAACTACGTATACATCCTTACTAGCCTCCTTGATTAGTAACCCGCCGAGGAGGTTTTTTTGTTAACTGAAGATGAATGGCGTGATTTCAGTGGCCTGCATTGCGACTCAGGAGGCGACGGGCCCCGCTGGCTAAAATCCTGCCGAGCACGCAGCGAACGGCCATCCGCGCAAGTCGCTAGGAGAGCACAAGGCAACGAAGCGGGTTATGTGGACGCGGTGCAGCGAGCGATGATCAGAATAGCGAACTCATTTAGGCGTTTTGGGATGGTGCTTTCAAAGCGCAGATATTCTCCGACTTTGCGCATCCGCTAAGCCAAAACGGGGCTTCTTAAAAAAACGTTGAAGGGAGCCCCTGAGCTTGTCGCCCCCTGCACCACACCCTGACTGCCTGTCCCAGAGATGAGCCCAGCCAAAAGCGCGCTGAAATAAATCTTTTGCTTATCCGTCATTTGATCGACGTGAAGGCGAGAAAAACGTTGTTCGTCTGTCGAAGGATTTGTCATGTTTAAGGTTCCGRGATCGAAAACTACARAATCGCAGCAAAGTGCTCTAAAAAATTTAATGCAAGTCAGTCTGCTCCCCAAAGTGCCTTAGGCTATAGACCACCAGCACGCCAAACCCAACATACCGACATGCTAATGATGATCAACAATACCGCTTAGCCAATACCGGTGTGAAAAGCCCCGCCGAACGGAGTTGCCTATTTGAATACCCATTACCACCAGACTAGCTCACTGATTTTTGAGCGCTTTAAAATAGGCAACGACTTGCTTGGACGTCACCAAGTCCGCATACTTCTGCTCCATATCAAACAGATTGGCCCGATGAGGACCCTCTGCGCGATCCCCTACGCAGTCTGTCACTACCATCGGGCGCAAGCCATAGGCTGACGCGTCAATCGTGCTCGCACGCACACAACCACTCGTGGTGCAGCCCGTAATAAATAACGTATCGGCGCCTATAAAAGTCAGCCATGTGGCCAAGTTTGTACCAAAAAAAGCTGATCCGTGGCGTTTGGTTGAGACCCACTCACCTTTCTTGGGCCGGACACTTTCGACAAACTGCGCGTCTTTCGAGTCAGGCGATAGTTTCTTAAGCGTTGGTACCTTGACTGCAAATGTACCAATGTCGTCGCCTTGCATTTCTGTTGCAAATCGCACGTGCGCAACGGGCACTTTCGAGCTACGCGCGATCTTTAATAATTTTGATGTTTGCTCAATCGCACTGAGCATATTGAAACCGCCAAGCACATCCGCGTCGGCAAACCCTACTTGAAAATCGATAATTAACAATGCCGATCGTTTACCAAAACCAATTTTTTGACCAAATTTCTGCTTTTTGTAGACATCGAGATCTGCCATCATGGGCTCCTAAAGTAGCATTGGGATTAAACCTGCCGCTCGCTTACACTTGCTATAGTCACACCACTCGCGATTATGAGTTTAGTTTAAATGTTATCCGCCTAGCAAAGACTTATTTCATCGAGCCATCTCAGATACTTCCTGCGAGCAATCGCTAGCCATCCTAAAAGTTGGCTCAAACCTCAATTCGCTAAACTTAAATGATTTAAGAATATAAAGGTTATGCAACTATTTTTCACAAAAAATATACCCTCTGTCTTTTTATACAGAAAATGCGATGGGGGGGTTTCGATATAAATCATTTATATCAAAAATCCTAAAATTTTGATGGATTCGTTTGAGCAGAATAATGTGCATAGCCCGTCACAGTGAAGCCGTCGAGTTACGCGGGTGGGGGTACGGAGGGGTTAGAAAAAGCAGAAATTGGCGCGGCGTGGGTGGGTTAATACATCATTCGCACTTTATCAAGCTTGGCTGTGACAACATCATGGCTCAGATGACCATAATTCTTTTCGATCATGGCGACTGAGGTACCAGTTAATTTGGCGACATATCTCCGTGATCTGAAAACGGATTGACGATCTCTTCAAATGCGATGCCTTTCTCGCGCATCAAAATCCACGGACGCAAAGACCAAGAAGAGTAGCTTTTGTTTGCAGTGTAAAGTTTCATTAGTTACTTACTCTAAGCTTTGACGGAATCAGGTAAAAAACTTTCTTCGAACACTATTAGGATTTCCATTTAATCGTTGACGCGCGACAGGCTCTGGCGTTCCACACGCAAGCAGCTCTCCATCGCCAGGCTGAAGCAATAAACGATTATCTTGCACCGCCACTCGTCCTCGGCTGATCACGGTGGTAGGCCAACCAGTGATGGTTCTTCCCTCATAAGGCGTATAGCCTGCCTTGTCATGAAGCATCTCCGCTCGCACGACTCGCTTCACAGCTGGATTCCAKAGGGCCAGATCGGCGTCACTTCCAACCGCAATCGCACCTTTGCTCGGAAACAGTCCATATGTTCGGGCGTGATTAGTCGAGCACAGTGCAACGAAGCGCTCGATCGGCATGCGACCTGTCAAGACACCCTCAGAAAACAGCAGGGGCATCCTGAGTTCAATGCCTGGCAAACCGTTCGCCATCTCAGTAAAAATAGTTTGCTCCCCACGTGGGATCTTGCCACTTTCATCAAACTTGTACGGCGCGTGATCAGACGAATACAGCTGCAGCGTACCGTCTAACAAACTGTCCCACACCGCTTGTTGCGAGATAGGATCGCGAGGTGGTGGACTACAGCAGTATTTTGCGCCCTCCACTCCGGGTAGGTCGAGATCCTCAGCAGTCAGAAAAAGGTATTGCGGGCAACTTTCGGCCAAGATATTTAAACCTAATGCYTGTGCACCGTGAATGATTCTTAACGGCTCGATACCCGATACATGCACAATCAAAATAGGAACATCCATCAGCGCGGCCAGACTCACTGCTCTATTAGTGGCCTCTGCTTCAGCGATTGGATCATGCGACACACCATGAAACTTGGGTGAGGTATGACCAAAGCTCAGTAATTTTCGCGTCAACCAACGAATCATGTCATCGTTTTCAGCGTGAATCATCACCAACGCGCCCTCGGCGTCTGCTAACTCAAGAATATCCAGAATTTGCTCGTCGGTGAGCTTTAAGACCTCGTAGGTCATAAAGACTTTAAACGAGGTAATTCCGCTGCGAATGGCCGCAGGCAAATGGTTGCTAAGCGTGTCGGGGTTGGGATCCGTAACAATCAAGTGCAATGCGTAGTCAATGACTGCGCGTTGCGTTGCCAACGCCTTATAGTCGGCAATCACAGTCGGCAAGTGATCTTTACGGTGCTGGACAGCAAAAGGAATGATGGTTGTCGTACCACCGAATACCGCGGCAGTCGTCGCGCTTAGAAAATCGTCCGCCACGCGCATGCCCATTGGCGAACGTTCATCGACATGGCAATGGCTATCGATACCGCCTGGCAAAATCCATAAACCTGTCGCGTCGATATCGGAGGCCGCTGCCGGTAACCGATCAGCGATGATGGCAATCTTTCCATCTTTAATGCCGATATCCGCGTAATAAGTCGTATTTGCGTCTGATATGCGTCCATGTCGTACCGTTAAATCAAATTCACTCATGATTGGGCTTAAATAGAAGGTGGTTTCGTAGCCTATATTATGCCGGTACTCACACGCTATTCCCACACAGATTTCTGCATGCTGATTATAAAGATGTGATTACGGCTATTGCTCTGAATCAAATCAAATTGACGACCGTATGCGTAGCTTAGGCAAACGACATGCGATGACAAGGTAAAAGTTAAGCGTTTAAAGCGCAATACCCAATKTTAGGAGCTCCGTCGGACACATTTTGACACAACCAAGAGCACCTGATTCTTACGCCAAATAGGCTCGAGGATCTGTGATAAATCCTGTCAGCGCGCTAGCCGCCACCGTTGCGGGAGACCCTAGGTACACCGACGCATCGCGATGCCCCATGCGGCCAAGAAAGTTTCGACTCGAGGAAGAAATGCAAACCTCCCCTTCGGCTAAAACACCTTGATGCATGCCTGCGCAAGCCCCACAGCCTGGCGTGGTGACAGTAGCCCCTGCGCGGATCAGAGTTTCTAGTACGCCTGAAGTCAGTGCCTGCATATATACCTGCCGTGATGCGGGCGTTACAACTAGACGTACATCGACGGCAATTTGCTTGCCTTTTAAGATGGCGGCAGCGATTTCAAAATCTTCGAACCTACCGTTCGTACAGGTACCAAGAAAAGCCTGATTGATACGAACGCTGCTGTAATCAGAGGCCGGATGAACGTTATCGACTTTGTTTGGTACTGAGATAAGCGGTTGTAAAGCTGACAAATCAACTTGATGATGCGAAGCGTAGTGCGCGTCTTTATCTGGCTGGGGCATTTCGCCAATTTTTATATTCAGCCGATCGAAATGAGCTTGCGTGACTGCATCTCCAGGTACGACTGCAAACTTAGCGCCCATTTCGATTCCCATATTACAGAGAGTCATACGCTCAGGAATACTCATGTGTGCAATGGCATCTCCATGGTACTCGATCGCCGCGTAAATCGCGCCGCGCGCCGAGATCGACTGTAAGATCGACAAGACAATATCTTTCGCTGCGACTGCGTGCGGCATGCGCCCACTCAGTTCGATTTTGATAGTCTCGGGCACCCTGAACCACAACTTACCTTGAGACCAAAGATAAGCCATCTCAGCACCGCCAATACCACAACCGATCGCGCCGACTGCACCAATCGTGATGGTGTGCGAATCCATATTTGTTACCATACTGCCGGGATGCACTAACCCACTTTCTACTGCAATTTGATGCGAGATTCCAGTGCCGACCTCGTGCAAATATTCTCTGGGAATATTGAATTTATCAAATAATTTACGACCAATCTTATGCATCAGCGCATGCAAAGGCGTGTCTGCCGGGGCGTAGTGATCGTAAAAGAGTCGAATACGCTCTGGGTAAGCAAGCTTTTGCACRCCATAGCGCTTGAAGTTTTGATCAATAAGCCCAATGCCATCATCAAGTGCGAACGTCCAATCTGGGCCAATCTCGATCATATCCCCTGCGCTGACTGCCCGCCCGGCTAAGCGTCCCATAATTTTTTCTGTCAATGTTCGACTCATATCGCACCCTCAGGTGGCCGCAGTTTCGTCTTAGCCGCCCATAACCCGCCCGCGCTAAGTATGGCGAGTACCTCGGACGGAAGTGGGGTAAAACTTAACGTTCTAGAATTCACGCTAGCGTGGCCTTTCTCCAGATCGGCGTAAATCTTATCGCCGTCAGCAATTGAGGCTGCTATGTCAGGGCTGATGACGACAGCGAGTCCATTGTTCACTGCATTTCTAAAAAAAATGCGAGAAAATGATTTTGCGAGAACTAGCCGAACGTTCGCGCCAAGCATTGACGTGACGGCGTGTTCACGAGACGAGCCGCAGCCGAAGTTCCAACCTCCAACGACTACACCACCGTTGAGTACTTTTTGTTGTAAAACTTCGCCCAACGGCTCAAATAAATATTTTGCCTGATCCTCTGGTTTTAAAACCGCAAGGTAACGCGCGGGGAAAATAACATCCGTATCAATATCGTCACCTAGCACAGTAGCGGTACCTTGAACGTGCATACGTATCCCTTTTAAGGAGTGATTTTGATACCACTGCTTTGAATGAACTTCGTCCATATCGGAATATCTTTATTAACGAACGCTGTCAGTTCTGCTGCATTCATTAACATAGGATCGATTTCCATTTTGCGTAACCGTGCTGTGACTTCAGGGCTGGAAATCGCTTTTTGAGCAGCATCACTTAATTTTTTAACCACATCGTCAGGTGTACCTGTCGGCGCAGCTAAACACCACCACGCTAAAACCTGAAAGTCAGCGAATCCACTCTCAGCGACGGTCGGTATATCGGGCAGTGCTGCCAGTCTTGTTGGTCCGGTTACGGCAAGCGCTCTTAACTTACCCGATTGAATGAGTGGCAGAGCCGCCGCAGGGGAGTCGGTTGCAAACAAGACCTGTCCCGCAGCGACGTCTACGATTACCTGACCGCTTCCCTTGTACGGAATATGTGTCGCGCTCAGAGACGCCTTATGTAGCAACATTTCTGTCGCGAGATGAGTAATGGTTCCGACTCCAGCCGAAGCAAAACTGCTTGGTTCTTTCTTTATTTGTGCGAGCAGTTCTTTTAAGTTTTGAGGGGCGCTTGGACTGGTCGATGTGATAATCACGTAGTCTGATTTTGCTAGACCAGAGATAAATACAAAGTCTTTTTTGACGTCGTATTTTGCATTTGGATTCAAAACAGGTGTGGTACCTAGCGAAGATGTTGAGCCCAAGGTTAAGGTATACCCATCTGGTTTGGCGCGCGCAACATACTCCGTGCCAATCACACCTCCTCCGCCTAGACGATTTTCTACCGTGACCGGTGAGCCGAGTATCTCTCTCATTTTTTCTGAAAGAATACGCGCAATCGTATCGCTGCCTGTACCTGGTCCAAACGCCACGACTATGTTAACTGCTCGATTCGGAAACGTCGGGTCGGCATGCGCCGCGGGTAATACAAACCCTATTGCAAGACTTATATAAATTTTTATGAGGCTTTTGCGTTTAAAAAACATATCAGCTCCTTTTTTGTTGACTTTCAACCTGTGGCCCACAACAGATGCCCGAACGCTTTTTTTTAGCTGCGAGTAAGCGCGCTCGTAGCGCTTAGCATACGGCTCTACGGGTAGTTAATCTGCTGCTTGGCCGCGATTCAACAGGCTGACTTGACAGCCAAACCAAACCTCACTATTGTCCGTACAATTAATGTAAAGATCGGAGAGAAAAATGTCAACACGTGGGGCATCACAGGCGGGGGCTCTGTCCGATGTCAAAGTGCTTGACCTGTCTAATTTTCTCGCTGCGCCAATGTGCGCCATGTTTTTGGCGGATTTTGGCGCAGAGGTAATAAAGGTTGAAAAGCCCGGCTCAGGCGACGAAATGCGCTTCTGGGGGGAAAATAAAGATGGTGTCGGCCTTTATTACAAGGTGATCAACAGAGGAAAAAAATCCATTACGCTCGACCTGCGTACGCCATTCGGTGTTGAGGCAGTCAAGAAACTTGTCGCTGATACTGATATCGTGATCGAGAATTATCGTACCGGAACACTTGAGAAGTGGGGCCTTGGCTACGAGGCACTAAAATTAATCAATCCAAGTTTAATTATGATTCGCGTGACTGGCTACGGGCAGACTGGCCCCTATAGCGATCGTCCCGGATTTGGCACTCTGGCAGAAGCCTTCGCCGGAGCCGCCTTTATTTCGGGCTATCCAGAGCAGCCTCCGCTTTTGCCGGGGTTTGGCTTAGCGGATTCGACGACTGGCCTAATGGCGGCATATCTAGGTCTTGTTGCGATGGCTGAAAAGCGCCGTACAAACAAAGGCCAGTACATTGACCTTGCGATTTATGAAACATTGCTGACGCTGATTGGCCCCAACGTGATTAATTACGATCAGCTCGGTATTATCCAGCAGCGCAGCGGTAGTCGGCTGTCGTTCACTGCGCCGCGTAATACGTATCGAACCCGCGATCAACGCTGGGTAACGATCGGCGGTAGCGCTCAATCTGCTTTCATGCTCATTTGTAAAACACTTGAAATTGAGAGTCTGATTAAGGATCCGAGATTTTTGAATAATCGACTTCGTATTCAAAACGTGGAATCACTTGATCAAGCGATTCAAGCGGCCGTTGAACAACTTGATCTTGCCGATCTCTTGGAACGCGCCGCAAAAGAAAATTCAACGATGTCRCCCGTCAATGATGTCGAGCAAATTTTTAACGATCCACATATTCAGGCTCGCGAAAATATTGGGACATTTTTTGATTCAGAGCTCAATTCAAACGTGCGAATGCAAAACGTTGTGGGTAAGTTATCTGAGTCGCCAGGCCACATTCATCATCCGGGACCAAAACTTGGTGCGGATAATCACGAGGTGTTAATCGAAAAATTAGGCTACACACTATCGCAACTTGAGCGAGAAGGAATCGTAGTCGATCCAAAAAGCTAATCAATCACGAGTCAAACATGTATCTTCCTGAAAAAGTTACGGTCATCGATGTCTCCGCCCGAGACGGTCTTCAAAGTTTTAAGCGTTGGGTGTCAACCGATGACAAGATTAAGATGATTAATATCTTGTCTGAGGTCGGATTTCCAGTCATCGAAGTTGCAGGCTTTGCTCACCCACGGGTCATTCCTAATCTTCGCGACGCCGAAGAGGTCTGTGAACGAATCAATCGAGTCCCTGGGGTGGTCTACCGCGGGCTCGCACCCAACGCTCGAGGCGCAACCCGAGCCGTTGCCGTGCACGTTGACGAAGTTGTCGGACTTGCGATCGCAAGCGACACTTACCTGAAGAAAAATCAAAACATGACGGCTGATCAGGCGAATGATCAAGCAATTGAGGCCTTTCGCATTGCTGAGGCTGCGGGTTGTAGCTATGTCGTTGCTGTTGGCATGTCTTTTTGGTGTCCCTACGAGGGTCTGATTGCGAAAGAACAAGTCATTAAAATGATAAAAAAATTTCGTAATGCAGGCATACAAAAGATGTATCTTGCCGGCTCAGTTGGAATGGAAGATCCTCGGCACGTTAACCTTTTATTTACGATGTTGCGCGATCAATTTTCAGATGTTGAATTCGGTTTTCATATCCATAATTTGTCAGGTATGGCAACAGCAAATATCCTCGCTGCCCTCGATGGTGGTGCAGTCTTTTTAGAGGGCGCAATTTGTGGCATCGGCGGAGGTATTGCTATGCCAGCCTCTCTCGGTTCGGTGGGTAATTATCCTGCAGAAGACTTGGTTCGTATGCTCGAACTGCTGCAAGTCAAAACGGGTTTAAGCGCAGAGCGCGTCACGCGAGCTGCAAAAGAAGTTTCAGCCTTGCTTGGTATCGAATCGAGAAGCCACTCCGCCTTAGACTGCACGCGCGAAGCTGTTATGCAGTGGGGTAGGGATCATCCTCGCGAACATCCCGCGTGACAAGCGGCGCTCAAATGTATAAATATGAACAGGAGAASTAAATGCAGCTAGGCGATTTGAAGATTCAGCCCTTAGACGATTTGAAGGTGATTGATGTCTCGAGTTTTTTGGCAGGTCCATTTTGTTCAACCCAACTCGCCGAGTTCGGGGCTGACGTTATTAAACTTGAACTTCCGGGGGTCGGTGATGCGTTGCGTCGTTTCGGCAGCATTACACCCAATGGCGATTCTTTACCATGGTTGTCCGAGTGTCGTAACAAGAAATCTGCCACCCTCGATCTTCGTAAGCCCGAGGGCGCTGAGCTATTGAAGGCGCTCATTAAAGATGCTGATGTCTTGGTAGAAAACTTTCAGCCTGGCACTCTAGAAAAATGGGGGCTTGGCTGGGATGTCTTAAAAGAAGTTAATCCCAGACTCATTATGGTTCGAATATCGGGCTATGGCCAAACTGGGCCTTACAGTCCACGGCCAGGATTTGGCCGCATTGGCAATGCCTTCGGTGGCCTATCTTACCTAGCTGGCTACCCTGACCGGCCGCCCGTTACCCCAGGTTCGGCGACGATCCCCGATTACCTCGCTGGGCTATATGGTGCTTTGGGAGTCCTGCTTTGTATTCAGGCCCTTAAAAAAACAGGTCGGGGTCAAGTGGTCGACATCGGGCTGTACGAACCTATCTTCCGTATTCTCGACGAAATTGCGCCGTCTTACCATATGAAAGGCTACGTGAGAGAGCGGATGGGACCGGGTACAGTCAACGTCGTCCCACACAGCCATTACCCAACTAAGGATAATAAGTGGGTTGCAATAGCCTGCACGAGCGACAAAATTTTTGAACGATTGGCACTCGCCATGGGTGTGCCTGAGTTTGGTGGAATGGGCAAATGGGGGACTATTGGTCAGCGCGAGGCAGAGCGTGCGCAAGTTGATGATTTTGTAACCGCTTGGTGTTTGACGCAGACGCGCGAGCAAGCGTTATCGACTTGTGAGTCCTTTCAAGTACCGTGCGGATCGGTATACTCAATTGATGAAATATTTGTTGATCCGCAATATGCTGCACGCGAGAATATTAAATATCTCAAAGACTCTTTTGGTCAAGAACATGCAATACCAAATTTAGTACCGCGTCTGACGGATACACCTGGTGAAATTCGAAGTCTCGGTCCTGCGCTGGGCCAGCACAATGAAGAGGTTTTTGGTAAGCGCCTTGGATTATCCGCTCAAAGGATCGCAGAACTAGCCAGCAAAGGCGTGATTTAAACTAAAGACTGAGGGACGTATGCGTAAATTGCCTTTTCTGCGCCGAACGATGCTGATGACTCCAGGTAACCGGCCAGAGCGTATAAAAAAAGCATTGACCTATAAATGTGATGCGCTTGTTATTGATTTGGAAGACAGCATTCCAGCTGCGCAAAAAGAGACTGCTAGACAAATCACAAGCGAAACGATTCGGTCATTAACGGGCGCGAGACAAGAGATATGCGTTCGTATCAACGGCCTTGACTCCGCGCACGGTATGGCCGACTTGAGGGCTTTGCCACTCTCTTTGATTGACTCATTAATGGTGCCGAAAGTCGAATCGAGTCAAAGTCTTTTAGAACTCGAAGATCATCTCAAGATGCTGCAGGTCGATAGGGATCAAAAGCACCGCTTGCAGTTAATCGTCATGCTTGAGACTCCTAGAGGTATCTTAAATGCGTTGACCATTGCAGATACACTCAGTCGAACGACGGCGGTATTTTTTGGTTCTGGTGACTACTGCTCGGCGACAGGCGCTAAAGTGACGGCTACCTCTTTACAATACCCAAGGTCTGTAGTCAGTGCAGCGGCGGCAGCGTGCAAGATGCAAGCGATTGATGCCGCTTTTTTTGAGCGGGTGAAAGACGCGGAGGCGACTCGCGAGGACGCCCTGTTGGCACGCGAGTTTGGTTTTTGTGGCAAGGTTGTATTTCATCCAAATCAGATCGATGCCGTTAATGAAGTTTTTTCACCTTCGGACGCAGAGGTTGTTGCCGCAGAAAAGTTAATTGCTAATTATCACGACAGTATTAAAAAAGGTTTTGGTACGGCAGTAGTAGACGGAGCATTTGTTGCTGTTGATTTGATTGCACCTGCGCAACGCACGGTCGATTTATCGCGATTTTTGAAGGCCTTAAAGTAATTCATCACTGTATTTTATTCTAAGCCATTCGCGCTTTTGCAAGGTCTGGGCGATACGAATGCCAGTCAGTGGCATCTTGAAAAGCGCAGCCAACTCTCAAGAGTAAGGGTTCGTTCCAAGCGGCGGCCTCCAGCATCAGTCCGATCGGAAGCCCAAGCGATGAAAATCCACAGGGGACGGACAGACCAGGAATTTTGGCAAATGCACCTGCATAGGTATTGGAGGTAACCGCGCGAGTCGCTTCGAATAAGTTACGATCCTCGATGATCGGTGGTGCCACAGTCTTCGTGGTGGGTGATAGCAGAATATCGACTTGGTTAAAAACTACTCGCATCTGACGCACCCAAGCCTCTCGGTGGCGCATTGCACGCGCGTAGTCAGTGCCGGTAAATGTCAGACCCATTCGCATACGTTCAAGGGTTTGTGGAGCCCAATTGTCGCCCCCGATACGGAGACGTTCTGCATGGGTTGCGCAGGCGTCCATATAAATGATGTGCGTCGCACTTAAATGCGCGCTCTCAGCGCCCGGTAAGGCCACATCAACCATCTGAGCGCCTAAGCTTTTCAGGGTGTGTATGGCTTGTTCAATCGCTGTGGCCACAGCCGGATCAAGGTCATCGAAATAGTGGTTAGAGGGCAAACCTATCTTCACCCCCTTAATACCTTGCCGGAGACTGGGTAAGAAATGTTCAAGCCTGAAAGGTTCGCTAATTGGATCCTCTGAATCGAATCCAGAGAGTACTGAAAAAAGCAGTGCAACTTCGTGTGCCGTACGGGCCATAGGGCCTACCGTGTCATGCGTTTCGCTGACTGGCATGCAACCTGTATTGGGTACACTCCCAAGTGTGGTGCGAAGGCCAGTAATGCCATTAAGTGCAGCGGGTATTCGTACCGAGCCACCTGTGTCGGTGCCCAGCGCCATTTGGGACATCCCTGTTGCGACGACTACGCCTGATCCGCCGCTCGAGCCACCGGGAATACGTGTAATGTCCCACGGATTTCGGCATTGACCAGAGACCGGATTATTTGAACGCACACCAAACGCGAATTCATGCAAGCTAGATTTTCCAACGATTACTGCCCCTGCTTGCCTTAGTCGGCTGACAACGGTCGCATCTTTCGTCGGAATATGATCTTTGAAAAAACCAGAGCCGTAGGTTGTGCGCAGTCCGGCGGTATCTAAATTATCTTTCACTGCTATGGGGATTCCGTGCAGTAGCCCAAGAGAGCGCCCCTGTTTTGCTGCATCGTCTGCGGCTTGAGCGGCTTGTCGCGCACTTTTAGCATCAACAATCATCATCGCATTAACATACGGGTTCCAGATGTCAACGGCCGCTAAACATTGTTCTAAGTGTTCGAGGGCGGAGAGAGGGGACGTTTTCAAGGTGAGCTCACAAAACTTGATGTTTATTATATTTGTCCGTACAATTAAATCGAATGTAACATCGTTAAACAGGTTGAGTGCGAAATCTTGAACTTTGCATAAAGCGCCCGCTGGGATACAAACTGCTGCTGATTTGTACGATTGACCCGGCTTTATCGTAATAGGTACGTCTGATCTTCAATGCCGCCTGTCCTTCTTCTGCTCTCAGTATTAGGGCCTGATCTTTGTTTAAGTTATCTGCAGTGATATCTTGAAAAATTTCAACGATTTTGACGCGATGCTTCGCTTCAATCATTGAGTAAATTGGTTTGAATAATATCTTGGCCCCTTTCAGCACGTCTCCATATTCTGGCACCACGTAAAGTTGTAAGTAGCTCAACGGTTTTAGATGATCGGGCATTGTCCTAATAATGATTGCCGCCACCCACGGCTGGCCGATTGGGCAGTTTATTTCTTTAGCTAGCAACGCATCCGTTCGAATTTTTTTTACGCTTACAACGTGCATTTCTGTGGCATAAACAAACTGGAGTAAGTCAGCGATCGTGTTGATACCGTGTAAAAACTTTGACTCTGTAGACTGGCGTTTGACGATGGTGCCGATGCGCGCTCGAGAGGCAATCAAGCCGTCTTCTTTGAGTTCGCGCAGCGCTTGGCGAACCGTGTGGCGACTTACCTTGTGTATTTTGGATAGAGTGTCTTCGGTTGGAAGGATCTCGCCAATCGGATGCTTACCCGACTCGATGTCGATCGTTAACTGCAAAGCTAAACGCTTATAAATAGGTTGAGTTTTTTTAGTTTGAATCATTTTTTTCATTACTTTTTTATATGTTGTTACGGCGTCTTCGTACTTGTCGTGAGGTCCGACAAAAATTTCTAAACGTTGGTATTTTTAACTTACACCGGCAGCGGTTTTGATCAATCAAATGGGGATCATAATGAAAATTATAGTGAAATCAGCTTTGCAAATCTCTTTATTTATGACGATTATTATCCAAGGGTTGGTGTTGACACCGTGTCGTGCGGCCGATATGGTGGTGACTAGTGAGATCCCTCTCATTGTTAACCCGAGTCCGTACATTACGGAATTTGTCGAGGCCGTCACCAAACGTACAAACGGCGCGCTCAATGGCAAGTATTTCCATGCCGCTTCTTTGTACAACGATAGAGATGCTATTGCCGCGCTCGGTACAGGAGCTGTGCAAATAGTCTTTCCTGTGACTTCTCGACTCGAACAAATGGATGCGCGCGTAGGCGTTGCTAGTCTGCCATTCTCTTTGAGCTCGACTAAGATGCTCAACAAATGCTTTGCTGATGGGTACACTAAGCTCCTGTCGTCGTTTGTGGAGCCTAAGGGCGCCAAGATTCTTGGCATACTACGCACCGCAGATCTGATGTTTTTGATGAAGAGTCGAGACGTCCAAAAACTAGAAGATCTAAAGGGGCAAAAAATTCGTGTGATCTCTGGCGGAATTATTTTAGATACTATTAAATCTGTCGGAGCCAGTCCTGTGGCCTTGGCTGCGCCAGAGCTATCGCCGGCAATTTCTCAAGGGGTAATCGACGGCATGATCACATCGCCTGCCGGTTGGGCCGATGTGGTGGGTATCACGGCCAAGTATGCAACGCTTGTCCCCGGTATGTCTCTTGCAACATCTGCTGTACTGGTAGATAAGAAATGGTTTGATGGCCTACCCGTCGCACAGCGTCAGACGATTCAAGAGGTGATCGACGAAATTATTAAACGTCAGTGGATTGAAACGGTTGCGAAAGACGAGATGTTGATCAAACGCATGATAGATTTAGGTGGTTCGTATCGCGTGATGGCACCCGCTGAAGTCGAGCGACTAAAAGGAAAATTTTTAGATGCTGGGGCTAATTTTAGAAAACAGCATGACTCCACAATCAAAAATGCTGAGCAATTAGAAAAATCTTGCGGCCTAAGTTAAGTCACAACATTTTTTAACAAACTAAACGTAGTGATCAATGGTTTCTTTGTGGAGTGATGCTAGTGATGAACAAAACTAAGCGACCTTTCGGAGAGGCTGGACCGGTCTTAGATTTTTTTCTTACGATTGCAACAGTCCTGTCTTTGCTCGCTACGGCAATAATGATCCTTGAAGGATTAAGCCGCTATCTGCTTAACGTAAGCTATTTTTGGGCAGAAGAGTCTGTACGATTCATGATGGTTTGGTCGTTCAGCTTAACGGTTGGTTTTGCAGGGTTTAAAAAGCTTCATATACGTACGGAGTTGTTGGTGCAGAAATTCTCGCTGACTACGCAGCGTCTTTGTTGGATTTTATCCTGCACAACGGGTATCAGCTTTGCCATTATTTTGATTTATTCATCGATTCCACAAATTATTCGCTATTTCGATACAGATATGGTTTCTGAATCAAATATTGAGTTGCCTATGTGGATCGTGTATCTCTCAATGCCTATCGCTGGCGTTGGCTTGCTTTGGTACTACCTGTGCGCCGCCCGCTACGCGTGGTCAGTAGGAGATCCATTCGCCGCAGAACCATTAAATGATGCGACCGATTCGCAATCTGCAGGAACTGATGCCATCAGGAATCCACTTTTATGACTTTGATACTCGCTCTTATCGGTTTATTAGGTCTTATGGCTCTTGGCAGTCATGTTGCGACGACGATGGGGATCATCTCTAGCGTTGTGGCTTTATCGATTGATAACGTGCCCATTGCAGTGATCGCGCAGACGGCATTCAAGTCAATCAACAGCTACCCACTCATGGCAGTCCCGATGTTCATATTAATGGGCAACATCATGATGAGGGGCAATATCGTATTCATCTTGGTCGAGTTAATCGGGAGTCTTGTAAGATTTTTCAAGGGTGGTTTAGCACTGACCGTCATGTTAGCTTGCGTATTTTTTGCTGCGATTTCTGGCTCTAGTGTTGCGTCCGCTTCGGCAATCGGCGCCTCAACCGTAGAAGAACTTAAGCGTGAACGTTATCCCGTCAATTTTTCAGCGGCACTGGTCGCTGTAGGTGGTACGCTTGGCCTAATGATCCCGCCTTCGTTAGGATTTATTTTAATCGGCTCAATCGTCGGTATTCCAGTAGACAAACTTTTTATCGCAGGCATTGTGCCTGGATTATTTGAAGCGGCCTTGCTTTTAATCACAACGTATTTCATTTGTCGAAAAAATGGCTACGGATCGCAACATGCATCGATCGATGTAAAAGGATTTTTTAATAGACTCCCACGAGCAAGTGGTGCATTGTCAATGCCTGTCCTGATTATGGGAAGCATTTACTTTGGATTGTTCACCCCCACAGAGGTATCAGCCGTTGCCGTTGGGTTTGCAATCGTGCTATGTGTATACATATATCGTACTTTGAACTGGCGAGATATTTGGGGTATTTCGAAAGAATCAGTGATGCAATCAAGTATGATTTTCGCCGTTGTGCTCGGTGGTAGTTTGATCGGTTTCGTTTTAGCACGTATGGGAGCGTCGGCCGCACTCGTGCAGTTTATGATCGAAATGGACATGAAGCCTTGGCAGTTTTTAATACTAGCGAATGTCATTTTGTTGATCTTAGGAATGTTTGTAGACGGCGTCGCAATGATCGTGTTGACCGCCCCTTTGTTGTTTCCGATTGCCACGCAACTTGGTATTAATCCCATACACTTTGCAGTAATCATGGTGGCTAATGTTGAAATTGCCACGTTGACGCCTCCCATCGGACTAAACCTTTTTGTCATGAGTTCGATCGCAAAAATACCAATCGAGTCGGTCGTGCGCGGAGTCGTTCCTTTTTTTGCTACTCGATTGATAGCGCTCGGAGTTTTAACCTACGTGCCATGGCTCAGCTTAGTTTTGTTGTAACCCTTAAGATACGCTGTCTGGATATCCTTGGCGTCGAGCCTGAGCTGAGGTCGTTTAATGTTTAAACGATGTTTAAGCTTTTTAATTTTTCTAGTCACGCCGCACTTGAGCGGTGCAATGGCTTTTCTAAGGGTTACCATTAAATCGACAGATCGTTGGACAGCATGACGATAAGGCGAGGGTCCTTCGAATCGCAGGAGCCTGTGAGGCATCTACGCCGTGGCGCAAAAAGAGACTGAAGCTATACGTTAATTGGTCGTAAGGTTGTCACGCCAGTTCGATCGCATCAAATATTAGGTGTAGTTTGATCCAACAGAATAGTCCAACGACATAAGACTGATGAATACACAAAATGAAAGTGCAACGGTTGCAACAAAACGAGCGCTGGAGAACATCGCGCGCTATAACCCGATCGTCAACGCTATGATTAGTGTGGTGACAGACCAAGCGCTAGCGCGTGCAGTCCAGCTAGACGCTCTACCTGCAAATGCCCAAGGGCCGTTGCATGGGATGGTCGTGAACTTAAAAGACAACATCGACCTGGCCGGATCTGTTACGACCGCTGCATCCGTTATTTTGAAAGACAATTTAGCGCAACAAAACGCCTTCATCACAGACCGTTTAATTGCGGCGGGCGCCATTATTATTGGGAAATCAAACCTACACGAGTGGGTCTTTGGCCCAACAAGTCAAAGCAAGCATTTTGGGCCTGTCAAAAACCCGTGGGATCCTTCACGTATCCCAGGCGGTTCGAGCGGCGGCTCGGGGGCCTCTGTCGCGAGCGAAATGTGTACCGTTTCAATTGGCAGCGACACGGCAGGGTCGATCAGAATTCCCTCAGCGTTTAACGGATTAGCCGGTTTACGGCCTTCTGTGGGAAGAATATCTTGCACAGGTAGTGTCGGCGTAAGCCCCCCTTTCGACGTTCTCGGCCCTTTAGGAAAATCCGTATCTGATGTCGCTCGTGTTTTTCAGGTGATTGCGGGCTATGACCCCTCAGATCCCATGTCAATCGACCGCCCCGTGTCTGATACCTTGAGCACGTTGAATGAGAGCGTTCGTGGCAAGCGCATTGGATTCATGCGCCGCTGGTACTTTGATCATATATCTAAAGAATTACAAACCGCGCTTGAGAATGCGTTAGACGTTTTCAAAAGCCTGGGTGTCGAGATCGTCGAATTAGACTTGGGGGATGTTGATCGCGCCCAAGAGATGTTAGGTTTTCGATTAATTTTGGCTGACGCTTTCGAAAAGCACCGAGAACAACTCGCTCAGCGACCTAACGATTATGGCGCGGATATCCAAATGCGACTTGCCATCGGAGGTAGAGTAAGCGGCCCAGATTACGCCGAAGCACTGCGCTGGGTTGAGGCTTGGCGACACCGGCTGTCTCGCTTATTCACCCAGGTTGACGCTATGTTGTGTCCAACCACGCCCATACTTCCCCCTTTAAGAGCGGATTTAGAGTTTGCCCAGGCGATTCGCACGATTCCGAAATTTACCTGCGTGTATGCGGCCGCTGGCGTTCCAAGCCTTGCGCTTCCATGCGGATTTTCGGCGGAAGGCCTGCCATTGTCTATGGAGCTCGCGGGCTCGACCTTTGGTGAAGCCACAATATTGCAGTTGGGTCATGCTTTTCAGAAAGTCACCGCGTATCACCAGCGACGACCTACGCTTATTTCATACGATTTTCCTAAAAGGGATTGATTCGATGATTTTTTGCAAAGATGCGCCTTGACCAGCTATTGATTTCCGCATTAAATTGAAAGAGTTCAAGATGCTTCCCACAACTTTGGAGAACCAACCCATGAAATTTGCCCCCTTGTTGCAATCTGTCTTGCTTGCCGCCGGTCTATCGATCGCTGCGTTCAATGTTTCAGCCCAACCAACGATGAAGTTAAAGGTGGCCTCTAATTACCCGGCTACCTCTCTTTTTAGCAAGGTACAGCAACACTATTTGGACGAAGTCACGCAGCGCACGAACGGGCGCGTTACTTTTGAATACTATTATGGTGGTGTGCTACTCAAAGCGTCCGACGTATACCCAGGACTAAGCCGTGGTGCGGTGGATATCGGATTTACCGTACCCGCAGCCTTTAACCCTCGCGAGTATCCCTTGGCTGGAGTCACGCTGCCCTTTGTTACCGAAAATGTGCAAGCTGCGAGCTACGCGTTTCGCGACTGGTACAACAATACGCCTGAGGTCCAAAAAGAATTTCAGCGCAACAATGTTCATGTGCTCCTGACAATTCCAGCAGCCGAAAATGTGCTGTGGAGCATGAAAAAAGTCACGACGGCTGCAGATCTTAAAGGAATGCGTATTCGCACATTGGCCGGACCTGCCGATGCGCTCGTTGCTCTTGGCGCAACAGCGGTAACAGTTCCCTACACCGACGCGATCGATTTGCTAACGAGAGGTGGGGTCGATGCCATTTCCACGACGCCTTTCGAGCAAGGCGTCAAGGACGGACTCCCTGAAATGGTTAACTATCTGTCTCCCGCCGCGCGCATGGGAATATTTGCCACAGTCATCACCTCAATCAATCTGGATAAGTGGAAGGCAATGCCTAAAGATATCCAAGAGATCTTTACAAGTTCAGCCAATAACGCCTTAAAGTTTTATGCAACTGCGCAAGGCAAAGAGGTAGACGAGTCTGTTGATATTTTGCTCAAAGCTAAAAAGGTTCAAGTCGTTCCGATGGATCCTGCCGAGGAAAAAAGATGGCGTGAAGCCACAAACGATGTGATTATAAATAAATATAATGCTCAGGTGGCTCGCGTGGGTGCGGATGGCACAGCACTATTGGCCTCGTACACGAGTTTGGTACGCAAATATGAAAAAGAATATCCCTACATTACAGGTATCGATCGTTTCGTAGCGCGTAAAAAATGACCCTGAGAAACGCGTGTCAGAAGTTAATTACGACCTCTCGATCGGTCACACTGGCCATGGCTGGCGTGACCGGTTTGCTGACGATCGTCATGATGCTCGGGATTGCGTTGGATGCCTTCCTAAGGGGATCTGCAGGGATCGCAGTCTGGGGGGTGCTTGAGCTGTGCACCCTTCTACTGCTAGCAATGATTTATTTTGGCTTGCCGTCGACGCAAAGCGAACGAGAGAACTTTCGTGTCTCGATCATCACAGACTTAATGCCGATGAAACTCAATCTATTCATCAGTGGCATGTTGTTGGTGTTACAAATAGTGGTTTTAGGTTTGCTATGTTGGTTTACATGGCGTGCTGCAATATTTTCATTTAACCGTGATGAGGTTTCAATTGGTTTAGTTGAAATTTCGTTGTGGCCACATCGTTTCATGATCGCCATGGGTCTTACGGTGCTCACCTTCCAAAGCGTAGTATCTGGCCTTGATCTTTTGCTAAATGGAAAACATCCGTTCGCTCCAGACCAAGCTCTCGAACTCGCACAAGCCATCAAGCAACAAACGTTATGAGCCCTGCAGAGCACGGATTTTGGTTAGTTAGTGGGCTATTCGTTTTGTTGGCACTGGGTTTGCCGATTGCGGCGTCTTTACTTGCTTGTGGGCTAATTGCCATTTTGGTAGTGCAAGGATGGGGCGCAGCCGACTATTTGCTGGGGACGCTACCCTATTCGATAACAGCAGAGTTTGCGTTCATTGTGATCCCCTTATTTCTGTTCATGGGACACATGGCGTTTTCAGCTGGAATCTCTGAGAAGGGATTTCGCGCAGCAACCGTTTGGCTTGGGCATATTCCAGGCGGTCTAGCCATCTCTGCTATTGTGGCATGCGCAGCCTTTGCAACCGTTTCAGGATCTTCAATCGCGACCGCCGCGACGATTTCAAAAGTCGCCATTCCTGAACTGTTAAAAGCCGGCTATTCAAAATCGCTTGCGGGCGCTTGCGTTGCAACGGGCGGCACGTTGGGGGTATTGATACCTCCCTCTACAATTATGGTGCTTTACTCCATCGCGACCGAAACGCCCATACCTGAATTATTTATGGCAGGGTTTATTCCCGGCATTCTAACTGTATTGATCTACAGTCTAGGTATTTACGTGATGGTCAAGCGTGACCCCAAGATGCGCACCATCACAGTACACACTCGCACCGGATTCAAAGAGCGTCTGCGCGCCACCTTCATGTCGTGGGAGATTCTTCTACTGTTCGGCGTCGTAATGGGTACGCTATATACAGGCATAGCAACCGCCACCGAGGCGGCCGGATTTGGTGCGCTCGCTGCGCTGTTGATTGCGATTTCACGCGGAACAGGTTGGAAAGAGATCAAAGAAGGGTTGCGGACCTCAGGTTCAAGTACCGCAGCAATATTTTTTTTGATCATAGGCGCAGGAGTATTTAGTGCGGCCCTTGCCACCACACAAATACCTCAAAGCCTTTCTGCTTGGGTCGGCGGCTTAGATCTACATCCCACAATCTTACTAATCTGCTTATTAATTCCATTTTTGATTTTGGGTTGTTTTGTTGATGCTGCGTCGATGGTATTACTGACGATGCCAGTTATTTTTCCAATCGTAAAGCAAGCCGGGATTGATCCCGTTTTGTTTGGAATTCTCGTTGTAAAAATGACCGAAATCGGCAACATTACCCCACCAGTGGGACTGAATGTATTTGTAGTTGCAACCACTAATCCAGTTCTGACGATTAGAGAAATTTTTCGAGGAATAACACCTTTTTTCTTTATGGAGCTGCTGATCGTTGGGCTTCTAATAGCTTTTCCGAGTATTACTCTCATTGCTGTTCGATAGCTTAGGCAGTTTCGCACTATCCTGTCGAAACCTACTAGATATGGTCACCACATATGGTGAAATGCACTGGCGAGGAACATATTCTCACCATCAAGGAAGTCGCTAGCTACCTAAAGGTAACCGAGCGGACGATTTACTGGCTGTCACAGGCCAAGAAGATCCCGGTGTTTGCTCTTCGAGGGGCGAGCGAGCAGGCTGATACTGTAAGGCTGTTACGACCATGCTACGCAACCTACGAACTATCATCCTGTTGGCGCCGATCCAAAACTGACGCAGTTCAACTGTGGGTAACTATGCCGAGTTAGCCGTAATTATCATTTTTTTATCAATCGTTATTCTACTAAGCCACGTAAACGCTGCGGTCCAAGTACTCAATCTTATTTGTTGGCTTCACTGACCGCAGCATGTTCCCTTAAATTTTAAAAAATATAAAAATCGCCAGTGCTTAAAAAAGTGACACGGGGGTGTTTCAAAAACTTGGTCACCTTTCGCGCAGAACAAGGTGTAAAGGTAGCCGGATGGGACCAAATGGATTTTTTAGGAGAGCTGCGGTGGGGTATCGGTTGTCTGAAATCGACAAGGGGTGAGGTGCCGCTGGGACGAAACAAGGGCGGCGAAGCGCGACCGGTCCGTGTACTGCAAATAGTTAAGTGTCCCGCTGCACTGATGCCCGACACCACCACAGCCACCAACCCGCTGCTGAGCAAGCATCTCTTGCTTGCGGATGCCTGAGTGATGTGTGGAGAAAACTGTGGGGAAAAAACAAAAAGTACCCGCAGGTGCTTGATTTGCGAAATTTACTTAGTTACTTGGCGCTAAACAGACTTGCCCCAGATTGACTCCCAATCTACGCCACCCATATCGGTCACCTGCCCATCTTTGAAAAAGAATTTATTCGGGATCTGAAACATCGCTAAAAACAAGCCACCCTTGGGCGACCATGCGCTATGGCGGCTTCCGGCAGGGCGCCAAATAAACTGACCCGCTTTACACTCGATCCCAACGTCTGGCCCAGTTTGGTCAACCAAGTGCCCTTCAAGCACCCAAGTTTGTTCAATCATGACATGCTCGTGATCTGGAAGCACAGCACCTGGCTCCATGCGCATTAACGAGGTGGCTAAACCGCTGGCGCGATCAAAGATCAACGGCTTATAAACAATGCCTTCAAAGCGCGTCGTCTGCCACGGAAGTGCGTCTACGTCGACCAGGCGCGAGGCCAACGGATTCAGAGAGGCATGCTCTGCGACGTGAGGGGTAACAGCTGTTGTCATGATGGATCCTCGTTGAGACGGTTAAGTGTTGGCGCCGATTCAGTACTGACCACCTGGGGGTGCGGCTAAAAACTTGGACTGGTTTGTGCCGTAAGTCCGAGACTTTGTCGGTATTCTAAGGGACTAAGTGATCCGAGGGATATCTTGATTCGTTTTTCGTTGTACCAACGAATATACGAATCGACGGTCTGAATCAATTGCTCAATGGTTGTTGCCTGCCAGCTACGAGGGTAAAACAACTCATTTTTCAGCCGCCCAGATCGCCCTTGTCGGTTAAAAATCTTATGAAATACTCGGATAGCGCCTCGGGAAACCGAGCCGGGCGCACCATTGGAGCCAACACGGAGAAGGCTTGGCAAGCGTTTTGTGATTCCGTGGTCGCTCAACCCACATGGGCTGCTGACCCTAGGTTTGTGAACAATTCCGAACGCGTTAAAAACGCTGATGCCCTAGAAACGTTGATTGAAGGCGTCTTTCAGACTCAGCCGACGGCTCACTGGGCAAGCAAACTTGACGCGGCTGGGATCCCTGCAGGGCCGGTCTACGCGTTTGACCAGGCGCTTTCAGATCCGAATGTTTTGGCGCGCGACATGGTCGTGGAGATTGATCATCCGATCATGGGTAAAACCAAGTCATTTGGGTCGCCCGTAAAGTCTAGCGGCAAGTTCACCAAAATCCGCTTACCTGCGCCGTGGTTGGGACAACACACCGCCGATGTCTTGAATTCTGTCGGCCTTAATGAGTTTGAAATCAGCGCATTGTTCGATCAAACCGTGGTCTACGACCATTATCGGAGTCGCAGTCAAGTGCCTCACCCCAATACGTAACCGCCGTCCGCAATCAAGGTCTCACCGGTCACATAGCTCGCCGCATCCGAACAAAGAAACAGGGTCATGTTGGCGACTTCATCGGCGGTTCCCCATCGACCCAGCGGCACGCGCTCTAAGCCGCGGTCTCCCTTATAGGTCGTCGCTGCTGTTGTTTGAGTCATGCGGGTCAGGGAACGCCCAGGCGCCAAGCAGACAACTCTCACGCCTGAAGGGCCCCACTCGACGGCAGCCGCCCGTGTCAACTGTGAGACAGCCGCCTTCATCGAGGCATAAATTCCGCGGTTCTCTCCACCACAAAAAGCCGTCTGAGAACCAATCGACAGGATCACACCTTTCTTGCGGTTGACCATTGCCTCGCCCACGCCTCGCATCAACTGCCAAACGCCGACAAAGTCAGTAGCGACCAAGGCCTGCACGTCTTGTACGGACATTGAAAGCAGTGGTTTTGCTATGAGAATGCCCGCATTGTTGACAAGAATGTCTACCTCGCCAACCACCTGGCACAAGTGATCGACCGACGCGGGGTCAGACTGATCGAACTGGTAGCCCACCCCCCCAAGCTCAGAGGCCAAGGATTGCACACGCTCTAACTCTATGTCAGCTAACAGTAACGAGGCGCCATAGGCGTGAAACTTTCGGGCGATTGCCTCTCCAAAGCCATTGGCAGCGCCCGTGATCAGCACACGTCGCCCGCTGAAGTCGAGAAGGTTATCCATTTTCAACGCTGTGCCTGCCTTTGCAAGACCCACTCCATGGTCTTTCGCACGCCTTCAACGAGGTCAGTCGCGGGCTCAAAACCAAAGTCACGTCTGGCTGCCTCAATGTTGAGCAAACCGATCCCAAAACTGTTCCAACGCATCCCAGCCGGATCAATCTCAACCTGCGCGTTGGGCAAGCAAGCTTCGAGCGCGCTAATCACATCACGTGCCGTGTGGATCACGCCCGGGCCAATGTTATAGGTTCTTTGAGGCAATTTTGGCTGGTCCATGGCCTTGACCACCGCGTCCACCACATCATCGACAAAGATGTACTGGCGAGTCCGATGGGGATCCTCACAGACAAGACTCTTGCGGCCCGCCAAGGCATCCTCAATGAGCAGCCGTATCAGGCAAGGTGTGATTCGACCAGGACCATAACCGCCTGCGACACGAAACGTGACCATATCAACAGCATGACTCAGAAAATAGGCGTTGACCAAGGCATCTCCCGCGGCTTTGGTCGCACCGTAGACGCTTGACGGATTAAGCCAAGACTTCTCGGTGATCTCACTTAAGTCAGGGTGGTCGCCATAGGCAACCACCGATGAAAACCCAATGATGCGCTCTATGCCCTCGACACGCGCAGCCTCAAGCAATCCAGTCAAGCCATCCAAGTTAATTTGAACGATTCTGTTGGGTGAGTCATTGAGCAGCATCGGCCCAGAAACCCCCCCAGCATGCACTATTTTATTGACTCGATGCTCCCGAATCACTTGATACCAACGATGTGGGTCCGGAAGGTCGTGAGACACGAAAGGGAGCTTAAACCCAAGCGGCGGCGATCTATCCATCCCCACGACCGCACAGCCACGCTGTGCGAAACGACTCGCGACTTCCGCCCCAATCAACCCACCGACCCCTGTCACCAGAACGCTATCTTTGCTCATGGACTCGACCCAACTCAGTTAAGCGGCATAACTAGGTCGGGCAGCCACGTTGTCAGCTCAGGGAACAGAATCAACAGGACCAGCGTGAAGAGCATTGTGATGAATATTGGCCAGAGCTTTCGCCAAAAACTCATCATGCTAATGTTCGCCATTCGACACAGCAAGAACATCGTTAGACCGTAGGGTGGCGTCACCAGTCCGATCAACAATGTGAACACCGTGATCACGCCGAAGTGAACTTCGTTGATTCCCAAGGCAACCACCGTTGGCATCATCAGGGGCACAAAGACAAGAATAATCGGCACTGTGTCCAGCATTGCACCCAGTAACAAGTACAGCAGAGCAACGCCGAACAGGAACACCACTGGGTCATTGGTGACACTGGTCATCCAGTTTGCCAAGCCATCCGCTGCACCATACAGCGTCAAAACACGCCCGAAAATTGCTGCCGCACCGATAATCAGAAAGACCGAACCGACCGTGCGTGCCGTGGATAGGATTTGCCGTGAGAACGCCTTGGCAGAAAGCTCGCGGTAGATCACCCCCCCCACCAAGATCACAGCCAAAACACCCAGAACAGCCGCCTCAGTCGGGGTGGCGATGCCCGTCAACATGCTGCCCAATACGACCACTGGGATACATAGAACCGGGAGCCCGATTGCCGTATCACGCCAGCGCTGTGCCGTTGGCACCTTGAGCTCTCGCGGATAGTTGTTGATCTTGGCTACAAAATACGCTTGGAACATCAAAAAGATGCCCAACAGCACGCCAGGCACAGCGCCTCCTAAAAAGAGGCGACCGACCGAAGCCTCTGTGGCTGCCGCATACAAGATGAAGGCGATTGACGGAGGAATCAGTGGCCCAATCATGGCCGCACCAGCGATGATCGATGCGGCGTAAGCGACGGGATAACCAGCGCGCTTCATCGCGGGAATCAGAAGTTTCCCGGTTGCTGCAGCATCGGCCAAGTCAGAGCCTGACATTCCCGCCATGACCATGTTCACCGTAACGCTCACGTGGGCTAGCCCACCGGCAATATGCCCAATCCATGCTTTTGCGACATTGACCAAACGCTGTGTCACACCCGATACCAGCGCCAAGTCGCCCATGAGCACAAAAAATGGAATCGCCATCAGCACGAAATGGTTAAGCCCCTGCCAAATGGTCGTCGGCAACGTAGAGATGGGAATCGGTGAAGGCGCAAACATGATCCCCACCAAGGACGCTCCAACCAGCACAAAAGCAATCGGTACCCTCATGAGAAATAAAATAAAAAATGTAATGGAGATTAGAGTCAACCCGTCCACGTTCAACCCTTTTTAAACGTCTTGTACTTCTTGACGAACCGGCGGCAATATGCCGCGTAGCCGGTCCGTCAGAAGCTTGACGGTGTAGACAATCATGACGGCGCCTGTGACAGGCACCGAGTAAGCAAAAATAGATAGGGGAAGACCCAGAGAGATGGACGTCATGATGTCCAAAACGCGAGCGTTCTGCCAGCCCCAATAGACCACAGGCAACAGCACAGCGAGCGTCACTATGTCACTAAAAATAAGCATTAGGCGCTTTCCAGAATTACCAAGCGCGTCATAGACCGCCGTCATGCAGATGTGGTCATCTACTCGCTGTAAAGCGGCCGCTCCCCAGAGCGCTGCCCAGACCATCATCAGACGTCCACCTTCCTCAGTCCACGGCACTGAAATCTCAGCGGGTAATACGTAGCGTGCAATCACCTGCAAGGTTGCAGTCAAAAGCATCATTAAGATTAAGGCTTGGCTGATTCCATCCTCAAGGAGAAGCCAAAGTTTGGTCACGCCCTTTTCGTTAGAATAATCGTCGCGAATCACAAATACCAACCAAGCGGCAAGTACCAGTGACACCCAAAAAATTACCGTCAAGCCAATTGGAATTGGCATCATCATGGCAGGTTATCCTTAATTTTTGATCCAAGTGCCCCAGCGCCCAACACTGACTGCAACAAGAAAGTCAGCAACAAGTTGGTTGAACATGGCAGGCTCTTCCAGGTTTAGCGTATGGCCACAATTGGGCAGCACCGCCAGTCCAGCGTGAGGCGCTTGCTTGGCAATAAAGCGGCAGGCTTCCTCTGCCGGAGTGTCCTGGTCACCGATCATGACAAGAATCGGCAGTTGGCAATCACGCAGTGCTTTTCCCAGGTCCGTAATGGGTGCTCGGCTTGTTAAAGTCGTGCGCATGACATGCTCGGCCCCGACGGGATCAAGTTGACTCATGAGTTCCAAAAACATTGCCCATGTGAGGGGATCTTTGTGTTTCAAGGCGATTCGCTGAGGCGCCGTTGAAACCGAATCGACCACAGCTTGGACGCCTCCAGTAGCAATTCCGTCTGCAAGGTCGGTTGCTGATTGCAACCACGCTTGGCGGTTAGACGTACCCGCGCCCGCGCCCACGACGACGAGTCCGAGGACTTTCTCGGGTCGACGCAGCGCAAAATTCAACGCAAGGTTACCCCCGGTTGCAATGCCAACTAAATGGGCTTGTTTAATGCCCAACCCATCTAACAAGCCGTCAATGTCTTCGATCAGGCGCTCATGCAAATAAGCTCTGGTGTCAGTCGGAACCGTCGATGGCGGATACCCGCGGTTATTAAAGCGTATGACTTGATAAAAGCGGCTAAAAAAACGGACCTGGGACTCCCAGGCCCGCATATCAGTCGCGTACTCATGCAGAAACACCAGCGGTGTACCTTGGCCCGTCACTTCATAATAAATATCCACATCATTGACGGCTATGGTTGGCATCGCTGGCTCCCGGTCGGAGTTTTGTGCGATTACTTCTGGCTATTAATAACTTGCTGAACAAGATCGGGTCCTACGATGGTGGAGAAGTACTTAATCACTGGCTCTGTGGCTTTTTCAAACGAAGCGCGATCAGGCCGTGTGACTTTGACGCCGTTCTTTTCCATCAATGCGATTGCATCTTCATTGGCCTTGGCCGCACCAGCCCGCATCGTTTCCCCAGCAACGCGCGCTGCCTTCAAAACAAAGTCTTGATGAGCAGGCGAGAGTGAACTGAACTTTTTCATGTTCATCAGGTAGACCGTTGCTGTGAAGATGTGGTCTGTAACTGCCAAGTTCTTGGCAACTTCAAACAGCTTCGCGTCAGACATGCCGTGATAGTTGGTCTCTACACCGTCGATGGTCCGCTGCTGCAAACCCGTATAGACCTCGGGCCATGCCATTGGAACGGGGCTCGCGCCAAGTGCCTGAATGGTTCTGACATAAAGTGGATTTTCAATAATACGGATTTTCTTGCCTTTCATGTCCGCCGGGGTATTGATTGCGGTTCCATTCATCAAAAAACCCCGAAAATCCCAAACGCCCCACGAGAGGCCTTTGATGCCTTTTGGCTCAAGCGAGCCCAACAGCTTGGATCCAATCGGACCTGTCAACGTTGCCCAAACGGTGTCGCGGTTCTTCCAGATAAATGGCAGCTCAGTGATACTAAACGTGGGCTCAATTGCCGCGACAATACCAGCTCCGTTCATTGCAATATCAAGCGTCCCTAAACGAACCTGAGAAAGCATCTCCAGCTCACCGCCCAGCTGTGAGTTTGGGAACACTTCAATTTCAATTCCGCCGTTGGATATTTCTTTGGCTGCTTTTGCAAACGCCTGCGCGCCTTGCCCGGCAATTGATACCGCAGTGGTGACGTGCCCAAGTCGCAATTTGACTGTTGGTTGCGCTACGGCGGTTGTGGTAATTGCGGTGAAGGCAGCGAAGATTATTCCGGCAACAAATATTTTTGTTAGTCGCATTTCTATTTCTCCAAAAATCAGAAACAATGGTTACGAATTAGGGGATCACTTTTAAAAAATTATCGTTCGACCAAGCCTAAACGGGCGGTAACAGCAAGGTCAAGTTGAATATAGATTATGAAAGCAAGCAAAATAAATTAATCTTTCTTGAAGTCAAACATAGCTTAAAACACACGCTAAAACCGTCTTAAGCAGTTAATTTACTATACAACCATTTTATTAATTTCATCAGTTACATCTAAAAGATATTTTCAGACACCAATAAAGCAAGAACAATAGGTGGTTTCAAGTACGAAGTGCAACTTTGATTAATCAGGTGGGTTGGCTGAGAATGCACTAGCATCTCAACTTTTTTAGACCACCCAGTCAAAGTCACCTTATGAGCTACAAACATCTTAGCCAAACTGAACGTTATCAGATTTAGGCGCTTATGAAAGCAGGACATAAGCCCGCGGAGATTGCCCAACTGCTGGGTCGTCACGATTCGCCGATTGGTCACGATGGAAATCACTACATCCCCATTTTCAGTCGATGCTGTGTATTCCACATCAAACCTCGGTAACAGGATGAGCAATAATTTTATGTCAGTCACTCCGATTTCTGTTTGCGTATGGTGTCAGAGTCCTGCAGGAGGCGTTACTCGCTTTCCTTGCCGCCCCGTGTAAGTGAAAGTGAGCACCATCTTTGCTTGAAAAAGTTAGGCGGCTGCAAAACGCTTTAAATGCGCAACCGTTATTCACATCTGAATGCAGAGCATTTATTTCAACAGGCCGGGACAAGTAATTTTTATGGCAGGGTTCAGCCACAGCCAGACGCAGAAACTAAAACAGCCACTGGCTCGGGTGGCTGTAAGATATTAATTTCACCAGATATCTTTGGCTCTCCGACTCGGACTCGAACCAGGGACCTGCGGATTAACACCTCGGGGGGATCATCAGCAGCGCAAATTACAATGCATATCCTGGCATAACGAAGCCGTCGATTTACGGAGGTGGGGGACGGTCGGGTGTCAACGCTCGTGACACGCGATTAGCCGATTGACCATCTAGCTAATTATCGATCTTTTAATCAAACAATATTTGGTCTGGAGAGTTTCTGATGAAAGCCGCCCGCGTTGTATTAGCCTCTGCATTGACGTTGCTTACTTTTGCTCCTTTTGCAGGAGTTTCTGCTCAGTCCGTTTTCCCTGATGGTCCTGTAAAGATTGTGGTCCCGTATTTGCCAGGTGGCACACCCGACATCATGGCCCGATTGATTGCCCCGGCATTGACCGCCAAATGGGGGCAAACAGTTGTGATAGAAAATAAGGCAGGCGCTAACGGCTCAATTGGTACTGCCGAAGTCGCCAGAGCTAAGCCAGATGGCCGAACACTTGTGCTTGGGACCACGGCGACGCACATTGTCAATGGCGAGCTCTATTCCAAGATGACCTACGATGGCCTCAAGGACTTCGCGCCCGTTGCAATGCTGGGAGCCTTGTCAAACGTCCTGATTGTGCATCCGAGTGTTCAGGCCAATAACGTGACTGAGCTAATTGCCTTTTTAAAGAAACAACCAGGTAAGCTGAATTACGGCTCAGGTGGCAGCGGAAGCTCCAATCACCTTGCGGCCGAGATGTTTAAGAGTATGGCGGGTATCGACATGATGCACATCCCCTACAAGAGCTCTGCACCCGCTCGCACAGCGCTGATGGCGGGCGAGGTCTCCATGATTTTTGAAAACGTGCCGACCGCGATTCCTCTGATTAAATCCAATCAAGCCAAACCGCTGGGTATCACCAGCGCAAAAGGTGCGAAGGTGATGCCAGAGGTCCCAACAATCGACGCCTCCGGCTTGCCCGGGTATGACATGTCTTTTTGGTACGGCTTGCTCGCGCCTGCAGGCACACCAGACGCGACTGTCAAGAAAATCCATACTGATGTCATGGCGGTCTTACAGACATCCGAAGTCCGTGGCAAACTTGAGGGAGTGGGCATCGATCTTTCCAACATGAGCACACAGCAATTTAAAGACTACATGCGTGCAGAAGCACCGAAGTGGGCAAAGGTCGTGAAGGATTCGGGAGCCAAACTTGACTAACGTTACAAATTAAGGGGTTCTTGCTATGAGTAATTCTGTCAAACCCCATTGCGTGCTGCTCTCCACGGGCGGGACGATTGCTTCCAAAATCGATCCTAAGACAGGGCTTGCTTTGCCTACTGTTACCGGTAAGGAGTTGTTCGCAAAAACCGGCGCGAGTTTAGATAATGTCGCGGTCACCATCGAACAGTTCTCTCAAGTCCCATCGCCCCATATGTCGATCGAGGAATGGATCAGGTTGTCCAAGCGGGTGACAGAGTTGCTTGCGCGAGAAGATGTCAATGGAGTGGTGATTTCCCACGGAACGGCTACTCTCGAAGAAACCGCATGGTTTTTGGACTTGACCGTCAGTTCACCCAAACCGGTCGTGATGGTGGGTGCGCAGCGCAATCAGTCTGAAGCCGATTCGGATGGCACCCGGAATTTAGTGGATGGCATCAAGGTGAGTTTGACGCAGGAAGCGCGAGGACAAGGCGTGCTTGTTGTCCTTAATCAAAGAGTGCATTGCGCACGCGATGTTTCAAAGCAACATACTTTTAACGTTGAAACGTTTAATTCGGGTGAGTGGGGTTGTATTGGGCGGATTACTCCTGACAAAGTGATTTTCAGACGAGGGGTACCTCAACGTACGCATGTGCCTTTGACCACCTCGTCCTTACCACTCGTCGAAATCGTCGCCATGTATGTCGGGGCTTCTGCCAATGCCATTCAGGGCGCAATGGCAGGTGGCGCAAAAGGGATCGTGATTCAGGCAACGGCCTCCGGACACGTCAATCCCGAAGTCTACGAAGGCGTGTTAGCTGCGCTAAACAAAGGGATCAAGGTCGTAGTCGCGACCCGCGTGACACAGGGTGGGACACGTGCGTGTTATGGCTTTGACGGATCCTCGGCACGCTTGCAGCAAGCGGGTGCCATACTGGCAGGAGAACTGTCCGCCTGGAAAGCAAGGATACTACTGATGCTGCTGTTGCAGAACGAGCAAGGGGAAAAGGGAATTGAGGGGTACTTTGAGGCGCAGATTTAGGGGTGACCTCAGCCCAGAGGCATATGAGCGTGCCTTAGCGTGAGGGCTGAAATGTCTAAATATTGGGGGTAGTCCAAAGGGCAATAGCTGCTAAGCCAGTATACTAGCTAGACTTGTTTATATCCGCAACGCATCTCTTTTTAAACCCAGCGGATTGAGCGCATGAAAAAATTCTCTTTGCCAGTGATGTTTCTAGCGCTGCTGGTGCTTATCGCGGGCTGCTCGACAGCACCACCCGATGGCGTCAAATCCGTGTCTCCTTTTGACGTTAACCGCTATCTCGGTCAGTGGTACGAGATCGCTCGCCTTGATCATTCATTCGAGCGTGGCTTAAGTGAAGTGTCTGCAACCTACTCACTTCAGTCCGATGGCAGCCTCGAGGTATTAAACAAAGGCTACAACGCAAAGCGCGACAAATGGAAATCAGCCACCGGACGTGCCTTGTTTACCGGCTCCCAAACCAAGGGCTCGTTGAAGGTTTCCTTTTTTGGTCCGTTTTACGGTGGCTACCATGTCATCGCGTTAGATCAATCCGGCTACCAATGGGCCATGATCTCTGGACCAGATAGGGACTATCTTTGGATCCTGGCACGCAGTAAGTCTCTCGCTCCGAGCGTGCGCGCCGCGCTACTCGAACAAGCAGCAGAACTTGGCTTTGCGACACAAAAATTAATCTGGGTTGAGCACAAACAACCTTAATCAACGACCTTTCGCGACAGATGTTGGCGCCGATTCAAGGTCTGTTTTGCAGCCGTAAATCAAACTATCTCGTACGAATGAACTTGCGTTGACTTCTTTGATGCTAATTGGGTTCGTCCCATATATTGTGAGAGCCCAAATCACAGAGATGACCACAACGAGACGTTGCCAACCGTTTAAACGATTCATGATGAGTGCCTTGAAATAGCCGATCGGTTTAATTTACTCGTATTTCCAGACTACTAGGTCTTCCACAGCCGGTGCTGTTTTTAGAAACTCAAACATCTGACCTACCTTGCGTTCAGCTCTCAATCTAATGTCGCAGGCGTTACGCTTGGCAACAGTATTGCTCGCTTGCTTAGCATACATCTCAAGTGCCATTGCTTTGTCTCGGATGTCTTTGACTTCATCGACTCGATGGCAATCACGAAACTAGGTACGCTTTAGTTCAATAACTTTCGACGAGATATGGCGAGATATCGAGGAATTTAAAGGCTTACCCTTGAGCAGCTTGCGCAAGCGGTCATGCCTGCAGAGATCGCCGTATAAGTGCATGGACTGCCGCCTGGCGTGTACCCAGTGGGGGTGCCTCCTATGGCGTTCAACACCCATGATGGTTTGCGCCTGCTCAATTCAAAACTCGTGTGCGATGCGGCGGTGGCTGCAGAGCAGGCTGGCTATGACGCTTTTACACTCGGTTGTTTTTTTGACTCGGGTTTAAGTGAAGCTAGATCACTGGTTGATATACCGATCGTCAGTCTTTCAGAGACGTGCATGCTCACGGCGTGCTCGCTCGGCAGAAAATTTGCCGTGATCTCCTTGACTGAGTTTCAAAAAATGCAGTCAGAGGATCTTGCTCGTGCGTATGGCCTGGCCGATCGCCTAGCGGGTGTCGTAGCCTAGACTTCGGCGGTTAACCTTTTTGATCTTGAAGCGGGTGCAGAAGTCGCAGAGGGAATCAAAACAAGATTTTTGTTAGCCTGCCAACAGGCTTTAGATTTAGGTGCTGAAGTGATTATTCCGGGTGATGGCGTGTTGAACGCATTTTTAGTGCGTCATCAGATGTTGACCGTTGAGGATGCGACGATCATGGATCCCTTGGGCGTTTTATTTCACCATGCGGCATTCTTTATAAGTGCTCGGCAGGCGAAGTGCTTGGCGATTAGTCGAAGAATGTTGTACTCGAAGCCAACGCATGTCATGATGAGCCACGCGCAGCACCAACGCGGAGCCTTCGCGCTGAGTGAGTCAGACTTTTCTGGCTCGAAGTACGTCAAACACGACTGAGTCATTTGTTTGACGTACGTGAAGAGCCGATTATGTTGGCGCCGACCCAAGTTTTTAGCCGCCGCCCCTTTAATTCACCAAAACAAAGCACTCAAGTCACCACAACAAAGCTTAAATAGGCTAAAACACGTCGAAACAACTCATCCATCTAGGAACTGCAATGAAAATTAATTTATTAGTTGGCTCTTTTGTATTTGTCTTGAGTTGTTCGGCATTCGCTCAAAGTCAATTTGTCGGAGCTTATGGTCAGATCTCAACTGGTTACGAAAACAACACCATAAGCTCGGCCCAACTGACAGGGACTGATTATGGTGGTTCGCCTAACAAGACTAATACTCTGACAACAACTTCAGCGTCAGCACCTCTTGTCGTAGGGCTGGGCTACACATTCGATTTGAAAAACAATTTCACCCTAGGTATAGGGGCTGACTATTCTGTGCTCACGCAAAATACTCAGCCAGCTGGTTTTTACTATTTTGGGGATAGTCGCAACACCTATGATTATAAATTTTCAATCTCAAATCGCTTCAATGTATTCATTGCACCTGCGTATGCCATAGATCAGGATAAATTGGTTTACGCTAAGTTGGGCTATTCAATACAATCTGTGCAATATAGTCAGACCAATTGTTGTTCTTCTCCATCGAATAAAGCTCAAGTGAATGGCTATGTCGTTGGGCTAGGTTACAAGCAATTCATTACCAAAGCATTGTATGGATTTGCAGAAGTAAACTACTACGCTTATGGACGTCCTAATCTATCATCGACCTATTCGGATGCTCCTGGAGGAACGGTCTCCTCAAATCCAAATGTCAATGCCTATAACTTTTTGTTTGGTTTAGGTTATCGTTTCTAGGATTGCCCAATTCGTTACCTGTCTCTAATTTACCCCCACATTCCTTTCGTGAGTCAATATCGCTCACTCTTGGTGGCATTTTATTTTCTTTTTATCTTGGCCCTGGGGATGACCACCTTTACCCATTATGGGATGTCAGCAGACGAACTGATTAGCCGCACAAATGGCGGAATGAGTTTGAACTATATCGCTGATAAGTTCAACATCACATGGCTCAAAAACGATCCGATCTTATCCACCTTCGATATTCCGCTCAACGAGTATTACGACCGTGACTATGGAGTTGCTTTTGATTTGCCAGCGTTTTTTATCGAACGTTTATTTTCGCTGAACGACTCGCGACAGCAATTCTTACTGAGACACTCATTAACTTTTCTTGTTTTTTGGGCTGGCCTAATTGCGATTTATCACGCAGCGAAATTACGTTTCAATCACTGGGGCTATGCCCTCTTGGCTAGCACCTTGCTGTTGACAAGCCCTCGGCTATACGGAGAAGCGTTTTTCAACAATAAAGATATTATTTTCATGACGTGTTGCGCGGCAAGTTTGTATACCCTAACGCGAATGCGACTGACACTTAGTTGGCAAAGCGCCTTCTTACACGCAGTCATGATTGCGCTCACTATCAATATACGTATTGCCGGCGTGATTTTTTTTGGACTGACAATTTTTATGCTTGTGATGCTTTGCAGTCTTCGTTTAATCACGGTCCGACATTGTTTAACGTTGACGGTTGTGTTTGTTATGACCAGTGCCCTCTGTACCGTTGGGATGTGGCCTTGGTTATGGGAGGATCCTTTTACGAATTTTTTAGTCGCATTAAAAAATATGTCTAAATTTCGTTGGGATTACTTTAATCTCTACCTCGGTGACTATGTTTTTGCAAAGAGCTTACCTTGGCATTACGCGCCAACATGGATTGCTCTGACCACGCCTGTCTTGATTTCGGTGTGCTTTGTGCTCGGTGCCGTGAACGTATGTGTGAAAGTCGTATCAAAACCTCGACAAAATTTAAAAAGCATTGATTATTTTCTGGATTTTTTATTTTTAGCAGCGGCGGGAAGCCCGATATGCGCAGTCATTATCTTAAATTCAACGCTCTACGATGGCTGGCGACAACTTTATTTTATTTACCCGGCCATCGTATTACTAAGCGTAGCCGGTATGCAGGCGATCAACAAAAAACAAGTGCTTGGAAAACCTCTAGCTGGTTTAATGGCGATGGTAGTCACTCTACAAATCTTATTTAACGTGAGTTGGATGATACGCAATCACCCTTTTCAACATTTGTACTTCAATGGTTTGATGACGTTACTGTCATCGCATAAGAGCTTTGAGCGTGACTATTGGGGCTTGACCGATGTGAAGGGGCTTGAGTTTATTTTGGCCAACGACTTCAGAAACCGCCTCACGATTCGTTCACTTGGCGTAACCTCAATACAGCAGGCAATTGAGTTGCTTGAGCCGCAAGATCGCAAGAGAATGATCTTAGACCCCTCAAACTTCGAGTCAGATTATATTTTGACAAATTATCGTTTTTTTGATGGCTCTAAATTTAAAAAACCCGACAATGACTATGCAGTTTTTTACGAGATCGTGATTGACGGCAGCCCAGTGCTCACCATTTATCGTCGGCTTAGCGCAACACCCACAAAAGCAAAAACCCCAGCGCGATAGCAGGAGTTTTTCAGTTTCAGATGGTGGCCCGGCGCGGAATCGACCAGCCGGCAGGACGAAGGATGCTTAGGGGATATTTTTTTCTTCAATCACTTTTTGTACGAGCGGCGCCATCTTCTCGCCCCAGCGCGTACAACCGCCAGCATTCATGTGCCCGGAAAAATTATTTAAATAGTTATTTAAATTATCAATCGTATAGTGTGTTGACGTCGGTCGAAACTTGATCAGTTGGGGGTGCGGCTAAAAACTTGGACTGGTTTGTGTCATCGGTTCTATTTAGACTTGACCTAAATACACGCCCCGAGACTAGATGCAAGCCGGTCAGGTGCACGAACAACTTAAACACCCAAGCTCAGCTCAAATAACGATGACAGTCTCAAAACGGCCCAAGCTCAGTTCCTAAGTTAGGCGCGCCCAACCAAAGGACTGAGAGCTCGTTAGCTTTGACTCAACACCATCTCAACCCCACGCTCAGCGATCATATAGGTCGCCGCGTTGGTGTTGACAGATACCACTGAGGGCATCACCGAGGCATCAATCACCCGCAAGCGCTCGACCCCACGCACTCGCAATTGCGAATCAACCGGCGAATGTCCATCATCACTCATCCGGCAAGTGCCGCATGGGTGATACACCGTACCGCCACAGGTTTGCGCAAAGGTCCAAGGATCCATCGCGCCAGGCATCATTTCAACGTCCCACAGGTCTTTAAAGGCGGGCTGCGCATAAATCTCTCGCAGCATTTCAATGCCAGCGACAATCACTTTACGATCATGTTCAGCTGAAAAATAACGAGGTTCGATTTTTGGTTGCTCATAGGGATCCGTTGAGCGAATCGACAAACGCCCTCGGCTTTCGGGTCGGCACTGAAACACCGCGGCACTAAAGCCGGAATAATCATGTAAGGGATCGCCAGGCTTATCAACCGACAAAGGACTGACAATAAATTGAACATCTGCGCGACTATCACGTGCATGCTTCGTACGCGCTAAGCCGCCCACCTGCCCTGCACCCACGGTCAGGGGACCACTGTTGTTAAAGAGCCACTGCAACCCCATTTTGGCCAATTCAAGCGGATTACGCACTTGGTCATTGAGCGACATTTTCTTCTTGAGTTTAACGATCGTGCGCGCTTGATAATGATCTTGAAGGTTTTCACCCACTTCGGGCGAATCTACTACTACCGCGATACCATATTGTTGCAACAGTGCTGCAGGACCAACACCTGCTAACTGAAGCAATTGTGGCGACTGCAAAGCGCCAGCGCACAAAAGCACCTCATGATCAGCTTGCGCTTGCTTGGTTTCGCCGTGTTCAATCCATTCGATTCCACAAGCAACGGTACCCTCGAACAGCACACGTGAAACTTGTGCATGCGTCACGATCGTCAGCTTGGGAATCTTCATCACTGGTCGCAAGAAAGCACTCGCAGCCGACGACCGCCAACCGTCCTTGATCGACAATTGGAATGCACCAACGCCATAATTTGTTTGCGCGTTGAAGTCTTTATTAGCGGGCAAACCAAATTGCTGCGCAGCCTCTAGCCAGGCGTCGCAATACGGGTGTTCGTTGCGTAAATTAGAAACACCTAGCTCGCCTGAAGCGCCATGAAAGGGTGTTTCTCCATCAAGATAGTGTTCTGAGCGTTTGAAATAAGGTAAAACGTTGTCGTAGTTCCAGCCAGTAGCACCCTGCTTGGCCCAATCGTTGAAGTCATCGTGCTGGCCGCGAATGTAGAGCAGGCCATTGATTGAAGATGAACCGCCTAAAACACGACCTCGAGGCCACCTAACGTTGCGCCCACCAGTCCCTTCGCTAGGCTCAGTGTCGAAGTGCCTTGAAAACTTTGGGTTCATCATGGTTTTAAAAAAACCAATCGGTAAATGAAGCCAAAAGTTTTTATCAGAGCCGCCGGCCTCAAGCAACAGAACCGAGTGCCCTGCTTGAATTAAACGATTCGTCACCAGACAACCGGCAGACCCCGCGCCAACAACGATGTAGTCAAAGTTCATCCCTTTCCCCTAGCACATCTTGCTCCAAATAACGATGATAGTCTCAACCCGGCTTTAAGTGGGAAGGTAAAAATAGAATAAAGCACCACATTGCCAAAATGATAAGGCTATGCTCCAGCAAGAGGCCCGTCAGATTATAAAGCCACGCCCGCGGTCATTAAAAGAAACATTATGACTTCGGCTAACAAGAGTTTCTTACCCATCACTATTTTCAGATCCTCAAGCGATCCAGAATTCTGTGAATATTAAAAATTTAAATTCTAGGCCTCGGCTCACCCAACAATAGTTTCAACTCAGGCGAAGCCGATTCGTAGACTTGTTGATTATGCCGTATATCCTTTGCATACACGTCATCATCAATAATGCAACCGCGAGATATCATTCTGACTTTGTAAGGTGCTAACTTTTCCTGCAGCTCATCAAAGTTTTTCGTGTAGACCAACCCGTGCAGATACCATCTTGGCGTGGTTTCATCTTCGACAATAATTTTGGGTAAGATAACGTAATAGCCTAGGGCAATCGCAGCAACCACCGCACCCACCGGCACCATTGAGGAAGTACGTCTGATAGATTTAAAACTCATCAGCTTAATCATAAATACTGAGATGCTTGAGCGCATAAAGCACCACAGATCTAATTTCATGAACCTTATGTTGTCTGTACGGAGCCACCAGAGCAAACAGGCTGAAGCAACTAGGGACCCCGCCCAAACCTGTACAAATCCAGTCGTGAATACCTTTAGAAGCGCGATAACGCCAACACACGCGCAGAACGTGGCCGTAAGTCGCCAGAACCTATCGGACTTACTTTCTGCAATCGTCGCACTTTCAACAAATGGCACCAGCGTCGGCAATACCTCACCACGCTCTGCAATGATCTCTTCAATCGCCTGCAAGGCGCGCGGATTCAAGTCTGGGCTGTTTGCGCGCCTGGCAAGCAGGTAGGCTGACTCGGTGTTTTCAAATCGTTCTTTGTAATAGGTGACGTTCATGTTCTGTTGTGATCGTTTGAGTCTGGTTTCTAGCTGCGCCGATTACTTGAGATTGCAGCGAGCCGCTCTAAGTTCTTGTTGTCTCGCCTGCCTTCCAACTTTGCTTGCGGCGACTGCCTCAGGTGTCGCCATCTTAGCTTGCTTACGACGATTCTCGTCCCTTTGAGCCTGTATTGGAATGGCTTTCTGCAAGAAACGACCTGCAGGCGTGTCACTTAATGGTTCTAGAAGGTCTCGCGCCATCGGCATGAGTGCCGCCCGATAAATGATCAACAGAATTGCGTAGCGATCTGAGAAGTGGCTTTCGTCGAGCTCACTTAGCTGCCTTATTAAGACGTCGCGCTCAATCTTATTGAGTTCGCTGCGAAATTCATGCGAGCCGCATGTCGTGCAATGCAGGCGCGTGCACCATTTGTTGGCACGCGCAGTGTTTAGGAGGGCGCTGAGAATGTTAGCTTTAGGCATGAATTATTAAAATCGGCTGCTCGGTGTTTCTAAGCCTATCGCGGCAAAAACTGCATTTGCCCACGCATAATCCCATTGGGTCGCAAACTTAATATGAGGCTCTGATCGACCATGGCCATCACAACTGCCGCAGAATGCCGTTGAAACACGTGCGAGTGGCCATGCCTTTACCAGCAGCGCGATGCCCACATCCAAGGCGTCATAGCCCAATTCATGGTGCTCAGGTAGGTGCGTAGATGGGCAAACGCTTCACTTTGTACCCCATACTGTGTTGCAGTAGCTTGACCAGTTATAGCTCATGAATGTTTTCTGGAAGGCGGGGCCACCCATGAAGCCCCAATTGTGCGGTATTGACAAAATAGACTCTGCGGTTCTAAGTTGTTCACTTTCAAGGCCAGAGAACAAAACCTGCGCCACACGATCTGTGCGACCTGAAACCCTTATGATGCGGATGCCAACAACCATTTCCAACACAATCAAGTCATCGGCGTGCGACCCGCTACCCAACCAAACGCCGTCTGGATCCTGAAATGCAAGAAATTCCCTGCACAACTAGGCTTCGTAAAGCAGTGCGTCACCTGACAGACCCGAAAAAGCTAGCTGCTTGTAAAACAGCAGGGGGATTTTTGTTTTTCTGTTAGCCCTAGAACTAGCCTCATCACTTAAAAGTCTGCCGTGCCAAATTCTCGACGCCGCGGTGGGTGACCATATGGTGCCACTCGCAATCGGCACGCAGACGACTGCTTCGACGATCAGGCCGGCGTCGTTCAACGGATGCATGGGTTACCGCCCAACATGGGGCGACCTACCGCTTGCAGGTATGATGGAAGTTGCAGAGTCTCTTGACACACTCGGTCTGATCGCTCGCTCGCTCGATCGACGACATCGCGCTTTACCGTGACGTACTCTTGTGCGTCAAACCAGAATCGTTGCCCAGTCAAGTGGACTCTGCACCGCGTGTCGGTTTTTGCCGCTCAATTTTCTGGAATAAATGCGATGACTCAACGAAGACTTTACTCCAGCATTGCGCAACAATGCTCTCGAAAGCCGGAGCCCGCCTGGAAGACGTGACGTTGCCGCAGTCATTCGATCGCATTCCGGATGCACATCGTTGGATATCGAGTTTCGAGCTCGCGCGTAACCGCACTTGGGAGATCGATCACCACTTTGACATGAGTAGCGAGCGCCTGCGTCATGGACGCATCCATGACGGACTCACATGCAGCTTCGAGCAGTACAGAAGTTCGCGCGAGTTTGCCGAGCGCAGCCGCCTACAGATGGACGATCTCTTTAGAGACTACGACGTGCTGCTCACTCCAGCAGTGGCAGGCGAGGCGCCAATTGGTCTTGAGGCGACCGGCGACCCTTCGTTCAGTCTGCTCTGGACAACTCTTCACGTGCCGACGATAACCCTACCGCTATTTACCGGCCCCAACGGACCACCGGTTGGCGTGCAGCTCATTGCGAGGCGCGGCGCTGACTGTCAGATGTTCAATGTGGCGCGCTGGGTGAGTCGCGCTGTAGGCTTTGAAAGATTCTGATTGCAAATGAAAGGAGGGATGCCCCAGGTTCCCCTCCAARATACCGTGCACTGCATTTGTTCGCCGGCACTTAGTCAGTCTTGATATTGGCGTCCTTGACGACCTTGGCCCATCTCTTCGTCTCCGCCTGCGCGTATGCGGCGAAGGCTTCTGGTGAGCTAGAGGTCGCGATGATGCCCGCATCGAGTAGTCGAGTCTTCACGTCCGGCATCGCTAAGATTTTGACGACTTCTGCGTTGAGTCTTGTGATGATGTCTTTTGGTATGCCGGCAGGAGCATACAACCCATACCAGCCGTTGACATCAAAACCAATAAGGCCTGCTTCGGCGATCGTTGGTACTTCGGACAGACTTTCATAACGCTGATTGCCGGTCATACCCAATGCCCGGACCTTACCTCCCTGGATTGAGCTGATTGCAGTAGACACTGTAGCAAATATGACCTGCACTTGGCCACCTACCAGATCAATCATCGCCGGGGCTCCACCTTTGTAGGGAATGTGCGTCATCTTCAAGCCCGCAAGAGTGTTGAACACCTCGCCCGCCAGATGATCCGTGGCGCCTGATCCTGAAGAGCCGAAACTTATATTGCTGCCTTCTTTCTTGGCTAGCGCGATAAATTCCTTGACGGTAGTGGCTTTCACCGAAGGATTGATCACCATCACGTTGAGTGCGTTGGCGAGTTGGCTGATGGGTACAAGGTCTTTCTGAGGGTCATATGGCATCTTGCTTTGCAAGTGAGGTGCGATAGCGATATTGCCAATAGTGCCAATGACGACTGTATAGCCGTCTGGTGACGCTTTTGCGCCAAGATCGACGCCGATTAACCCACCAGCACCCCCGCGGTTTTCCACTATGACCGTTTGCCCGAGCGCCTCAGAGAGCTTGGGCGCGATGACACGTCCGGTGAGATCTACGCCGCCTCCCGGAGCAAATGGAACGATCAGGCGAATCGGCCGCACTGGCCAAGACTGCGCAAACGCAGATACGCTCACTATCGCAAGAGCTATGCCTGCAAGCATCATTGAGGTGATTTTTTTCATACTCAGTACCTCTTTACACTTAAGGTTAGGCCACATACGACAAGAATAGTGTATCCCCAGTTTTTAGCCGCACCCCCCCCTTGAAACTTTGAGACTTTTGACCCACCGTACCCCTTAGGCTGAGCGCACATAGCCGTCTAAGCACGCGCCCTCAACTGGCGATCGCTGGCGGTGGCCAGCCGTGCGAATTTTCGGAGCCCGGCCGGTTCTTCAGCCACCACGACCAGTCGCGCGGCAGCAGCGAGAAAGGGTCTTCGTGAGCAAGCTCACGCGCCGCCCAGATTGGCCAATGCGGGTTAGCGAGTGCTGGTCGTCCGAGGAACACCAAGTCGACGAGTTCTTCGCGTATCACCTGGTTCGCCACTGCAGGCTGCCCTAGGTTCCAGCTAACCGCCACCGGAATTCCGACCTCCCGACGGACGCGACTGCCCCGCTCGACCATGAAAGCAGCGCGAGAGAACGGAGGCTCGCGCATGTTGTCGGTGTTAAGACCGATGCTCAAGTCCGCCAGATCAAGCCCGTGGTCCTTCAACTGCGCGACCGCCCAGACCGCTTCATCAAACTGCACGCCGTCTTCGTGGTAATCATCCGTCCCCAGACGCATCGTGAGCGGTAGGCGCTCAGGCCAAACGGCACGCACCGCATCCAGCGCCTCGCGATGAAATCGCAGCCGATTCTCGAGCGTTCCGCCGTAAGCATCCGTGCGTTGATTTGCCAGGGGTGAGAAAAAACTCGCGCCGAGATAACCGTGTGCGAAGTGCATCTCTAGCCACTCGAAGCCAGCCGCGATGGCCCGTTTTGCGGCGGCCGCATAGGCCCGGTGCAATGCATGAATCTCGTCAACGGTGAGTTCTTGCACAGCATATGGAAAGCGCCCGCCAAACGGAATGGGCGAGGGACCGCGCACCCGCCAGCCATCGGGATGGTCTGGGGCGATTTGCAGCTTGCCTTCCCAAGGCTTTTGCTCGCTTCCCTTGCGACCCGTATGGCCCAGTTGAATGGCCGGGACCGCACCCATGTCCTTGATCATCCTGACCATGCGGGCCATGCTTTCGATCTGCTCGTCCTCCCACAGCCCGGCACACGCGGTGCTGGTGCGGCCGTCGGGTGTGATGGCAATCTGTTCGGGGAAGACCAAGCCGAAGCCGCCGGCCGCACGCGAACCCAGCAGCATCAGGTGGAAATCGTTCATCTTCCCATCTGGCTCAGACCGATACATCGTCATCGGCGACATCGCGATGCGATTGCGTAGCGTGACACCCTTGAGCGTATAAGGTGTGAACAAATCAGGCATGGACGTGCTTTCTTGGCTTTTGCATCTTTTGATCGCAGGGGACACGTGAATCGCGTCGCTGAAACGACACCATGGTAGTTGATTACCTATCTAAGTACTTTGATGCGAAAGCAATGGAGGCAGATTGGGCAGGGTTTACAGCGATTTGTCTTTGCTTGGCTAGAATCACCTGCAGCGCTATTGGGTTAGTTTTGGGCGATCGCCAACAACCCGGGACGCGACCTTGGAGGGGTGGTTCACTAAATGACACGGCTACGACCATCGCAGTTAATGCCCACAACCAATTAATTTACTCATCAGTCACATCGGCAAAAATCGTTGAACGACTTTTTCCAATTTTGCCTACACCCATGCCTACATGCAAAAAATCAACAAAAAAGGCCTTGGGCTACTTGCCTCAAGACCCACGTATTTGTTGGCTCCCCGACCTGGACTCGAACCAGGGACCTGCGGATTAACAGTCCGTCGCTCTACCGACTGAGCTATCAGGGAATTGTCGTTGAAAATCAGACGGTTGTTGTATTTTTATAAAAAAACAAATTCCGCGCAAACCCAACGATGCCTTAGACTATAGCATAATTGACATTGCTCAGCCAAACGAGAGCTTGCTCGCCAAGAGGGGCGCCTCGCGGTACATTCGCGTTAAAACCAGTACAAAAAAGGGGCAAGCTTTGCAACGAATTCTGCAGATATTGAACACCGGAGCCGTGTTGCTCTTGACACTGGCAGCGGTGCAAGCCACTGCCCAGACGCAAGCGACCTACCCCAACAAACCCGTGCGTTTAGTGGTGCCGTTTCCGGCTGGGCAAGCCACCGACATTATCGCGCGTTTGTTGGCCGAGCGTTTAACGCAACGCTGGGGGCAACCAGTGTTTGTCGATAACAAGGGTGGTGGTGCTAGCATCCCGGGCATGCTGGTCGGTAAAGAGGCATCTGCCGACGGTTACACCATTACATTCGCAAGTAGCACTACCACCGCGGTCAACGAAGCGTTGTATCCAAAACTGCCTTACAACATGCAACGCGATTTTGTTCCGGTCGCAGCCGTGTTTACGCAACCTTGGTTGATTCTGGCGAACCCGTCTGCACCGTATAACAATCTGAAAGACTTGATCGATGCCGCACGACAAGCGCCAGGCAAGCTCACATGGGGTTATGGCGCTAACGCACTTGAGTTGGCCGCTGAGCTGTTTAAGCAACGCGCGCAAATTGAGATTACTGGGGTGTCGTACAAAGGAAGTGGGCCCGCGATGAATGATTTGCTAGGTGGGCATATTCTGTTAGCGGTGGACACGATGGCCTCATCGTTACCGCATATTCAAGCAGGCAAACTCAAAGCCCTTGCTTCGCTCTCAAGTGCGCGTGCATCGCAATTGCCTGAGGTGCAAACGATTGCCGAGCAAGGCTATCCAGGCTTTGTGGGTGTGGGTTGGGCCGGCTTGTTTATGCCCAAAGGCACTGCACCCACGATTGTTAAAAAAGTGTCGGATGACGTGCATCAGATTTTGAATGAGGCGAGTGTGCAACAAGCCCTGTCGCAACGTGGTTCGACACCTGACTTAAGGCCCCTGCCCGAGTGGTCAGCGTTTGTAAGCGCCGAGACCTTGAAATGGGCCGAGGTGATTAAGAAGGGAAATATTAAGCTGGCTGAGTGACTGCGTTTGGGCAGTCACTCACTGCGGGCTGCTTAACGCTTGCGCGGTGAAATACCGCTGCGCTTGCAGGCATCCAAATAAATATCCAAAGAGATTTTGCCTTCGTGCTCAAGACCCCTAACGTCGGTGGCGTAAAAATCTGCGCCTCCGCTAAGGTTCATAAATTCGCCTCTAAATATTTGCATATCGGGTACAAAAATAAAGTAACTTTTTAATTTAAAATCAATAAGTTATTAAAATATAAATAGTACATATTTATATACAATCTAGTACAACAAGCCTCTACCCGCTGCCAGCGCATTCTGCATAGTCATGAACTCAGCGCCTTCTTTAATCAGGCTTTCAACGAGACCTTCAAAGGCCAACATGCGGTTACCACGCCCTAAAACGTAGGGATGCATGGTGTAGGTCAAAATCCCGAAATCGGTACTCTTTTTAAAGTACCTAAACTCGTCTAACCAGCTTTCCATCACGGTGCGGGCACTTTGCAGGCCGGGGTTGACGGTGGTGGGCATACGCCAATATTCGAAATGGGGGTGATCATCTAGGTGCCAACTAATTGGCATTTCGATCAGGCTGGTCTCTTTACCAAACTTTAGGGCGTCGCCAAGTTTGACTTGGTCGCCGGCACGCACGGGATATGGATGGTAATCGCCGCCCATCATGCTGCTGTCGTACTCAAAACCGTACTTGAGCAGCAGGTTTAAGGTGTTTTCGCTCAGATCCCATGAGGGTGAGCGATAGCCCACTGCCCTGCCCCCCGTTAGCTGTTTGATTGCCGCGCTAGCGCGCAGCATGTCGGCCTCTTCTTCTTCAAGCGTTTGACTAGCAGGCGGGATATGCGCCCAGCTGTGATGGCCGATTTCGTGGCCACCCTTGAGTACAGCCTCGCAGGCCGCGGGGTAAGTTTCGATGGTGAAGCCTGGCACAAACCAAGTGGTGGGGATACTGTGGGCTTTCACCAGATCAAGGATGCGTTTTGACCCTACAACACCGAATTCGCCGCGCGACAATGGCGTAGGCGAGGTGAGACCTCGTGAGATAAAGCCTGACTGCACATCAAAATCATAGGTCAGGCAAACGATATGGCGTGACATGGCACATCCTTTTGAAAATCAGAATACGTTGACTACAGTAAGCTCTGTCAGATATGTTAGCAAACGATATCAATAAGTAAACCATCAAGGGATCTCGGATGTCTGATCGCAGTGACAGCGCTTCGCCCCAACCATTAGCTAAAGCCTCGCGCTTCGGCCGCGTGCTTGAAAGCTGGGGTTCAGGAATTTTAATCGTCGTCTTGCTATTACTTTGGCAGACTGGCGTGCGCTATTTTGAAGTGCCTAACTTCTTGCTGCCGGCCCCCACTGAAATCGCTCAGCTCTTTGTTGACGAGTGGTCCTTGATTCAAATGCATTCTCTGGCCACGATTTGGGCGATCTTAACGGGCTATGTCACAGCGGTACTGTTTGCCTTAATTATCTCAGCACTGATGATTCGCTTTGCGTGGCTTGAACGCCTGATTATGCCAATTCTTGTTGGTTTACAAAGCGTTCCCAAGATTGCGATTGCGCCCTTGATTTTGGTATGGGTAGGTGCGGGGATGGGCTCAAAAATTGCCGTGGTGATGTCGATTGCTTTTTTTCCGATCGTGATTAACACTATGGCGGGCTTTAAAGAGGTTGATCGCGGCTTGGCAGATGTGTTTCGGTCAGTCGACGCAAGCGAACGACAGTTACTCTTTAGGCTGAGGTTACCTTATGCCATACCGTACATTTTTGCAGGCTTGCGTATCGCAACAACACTGGCGGTGCTTGGTGCGATCGTGGCCGAGTGGCTGGCCGCATCGAACGGCTTAGGATATTTAGTGCTGTCGGGTAGCTTTAACTTTAATACGGCCCGCTCGTTTGCTGCCATCATTTCTTTAGCGCTGATTGGTACAGTATTTTTTAATTTCATGTCATGGATTGAAGCGCGAGTGTCATGGCGCACTGGTCTGAATGACTCGACTTCAAGAGGGTAAAACTATTATGTTGAATAAAAGCAAACTAACCATCCTGAGCGCTCTCGCACTCTGCGCGATTGCCTTCAGTTCATCCCCTGCCCTCGCACTGGACAAGGTCGTGCTGCGTATCAACTTCACACCCTGGGGGATGCACGCCCAATATTTTGGCGGTCGTGCGCAAGGTTTTTATAAGGCTGAAGGTATCGATCTAGAAATTCGTCCACCAGCCGCTGGGCAACAAAACGAAGTCATGATCGCCACAGGTCGTGAGCAATTTGGCTTGACCAACGCCGATGCTTTTGTCAAAGCAAAGGGCAGTGGCCTACCAGTGATTGCCGTCATGGCCGATCAACCTGACAACCCATTTTCAATCATCACGCCAGTAAAAGCCGGCATTACCACGCCTGAAAAAATGAAAGGCATGAAACTTGCCTGGTTTCAGGCAAATGTCATGGGCCTCATCGAACCTGTATTAGCCAAAGGCGGCCTCACACGCAAAGACATTGACTTTGTGACGGTCGCACGTGGCGCCGAAGTGCAGATGCTGGCCGCAGGGCAAGTCGATGGCCTGTTTGGGTATTCGTTTGGGCAGGCGTTAACACTTGAGAGCAAGGGGTTTCCGGTCAACGTAATGCCGGTGCGTGATTATGGCGTGCAGTTTTATGGCACAGTGATTTATACCAATGAAGCTCTGCTTAAAAGTAACCCGGATTTGGTCAAGCGTTTTGTGCGCGCAACGATTAAGAGCTTGATCTGGACCCACGACAACGTTGAACAAGCGATGAAAGAAATCGTTGCTGTTTCACCTGATCGCGACCTTAAGCTTGAGTCGCGCAAGCTACGCATGATTTACGACCTGTACAACACGCCTGATTATGCTGAACGCTTTGGCTTGATGACCGATGCGAAATGGCAATCGTCGATTGATATCTTGGCCAGTGGCGGCGACTTACCTAAAAAACCGACTGCCCAAAGCATGTACACCAATGCCATCATCAATAGTATTGATGAGGCAAAGGCATTAGCCGCGCTTGTGAAACAACCGGCAAAATGAGTGCACCAGTCACCGACGTCCCGCGCGCAACAATGTCTTCAAGTCATGGCATTTCAATCGCTGGGATTCAAGTCACCTATGGATTGGGCTCGGCGCAAGCCGTTCAAGCCTTAGCGCCTGTTGACCTTGAAGTCGCCGACGGTGCGTTCGTTTCGTTGGTGGGCCCGTCTGGCTGCGGCAAGAGCACCTTACTAAAAGTATTGGCTGATTTAATGCCGCCAACACAAGGGCAAGTATGGATCAACGGGATGCCGCCCAGCACTTTGCGACAAGCGGGTCGTATCGGCTTAGTATTTCAACAAGCGAATTTAATGCCCTGGCTGACGGTTGAAAAAAACGTCAAGCTACTCAAAGAGTTGGTAAGCGCAAAAGGTAAAAGCGCGATTGCTTCGCCTCAGGTACAAAACTCACAGACCGTGCAAAGCGTCGAGCAACTGCTTGAGGTCGTTGGCCTAAATGGTTTTGAGAAGAAACTACCTCATCAGTTATCAGGCGGTATGCAACAACGGGCGGCACTCGCGCGTGCCTTGGCGCTTGATCCATCGATTTTATTGATGGATGAACCCTTTGCTGCACTCGATGAAATCACACGCGATCGCATGGCGTTTGAACTGATGCGTATCTGGCAGCAGTATCGCAAGACCGTCATCTTTGTGACGCACTCGCTTGCTGAGGCGGTGTTTTTGTCGGATCAAGTTGTGCTGATGTCTGCGCGCCCTGGCCGGATTCACAAAATTTATGACATTGATCTTCCTCGCCCGCGTACTGAAGACACGCGTTTATCAGACGACTTTATTCGCTTGGTGGGTGAGATTAATCGCGAACTTTATAAGGTGATGCTGCTGTGAGCAAACGAGACAAAATGCCTTGTCTGACTGTGGGTGACAACGCCTTTGAACGCGGCGTGGCACACGGCAAAACCTTCGCTGCGGATGTGGCCGCCAACCTTGAAACGTACCTGCGCCGTTTTGAAGCCTCGGGCTTGGCGCGAGCTGAGGCGCTAGAAGAAGCCTTGCGTTGGCAGACCGCCATGCAAATCCAAAACACAGATTACGCCGAAGAGATGCTAGGCATCGCCAAAGGTGCAGAGCAAACTTCAGTAGCGATTGCACTGTTAAATGCGCGCTACGAGATTGCCTTTATGATTTTTGGCAAAGACGCGCGCAAGCAAGAGCAAGCGCTGCAGCAAGCCACTGGCGAAACCGATGGCTGCACAACCTTTGGTTTGCTATCAGACGTCACCTCCGACGGTCACACTTGGCTTGGGCAAAACTGGGATTGGATTGCTGGCGTGCATCAGCGCACCATTGTGTTGCGGATCAAGCGCTCAAATAAGCCAAGCCTTGTGTGCATGACTGAGGCCGGTATCGTGGGTGGCAAAATGGGGATCAACGAATGTGGTATTGGCCTAGTTGAAAACGGTTTAGCGTCGCACTTAGATGGCTGTAACCCGTATCAAAAACCGTTTCATATGCGGTGTCGCGAAGTACTAGATGCCGACTGCTATGCTGATGCGCTGACGCCAATCGTGTCAACCAAGCGCACCTGCTCGGGTAACTTTGTGATTGGCGGCGCACAAGGAGAAATCATTGATTTTGAAACCAGCCCCAATCACATCACCTATATCAACCCAGTCAACGGTATCGTCACACACTCTAATCACTTTATGGGAATTGGGCACGGCGAATCGCATATGGAAAAAGTTAGCCCCGGCACGTTATTCAGAGCCTCGCGCATGCGTCGTTTACTCGAGCGTGGTGGCAAACAAATTGATGTGGCGACAATGACAGCCGCGATGAGCGATCACTTTAGTGAGCCGCATTCGCTTTGCCGTCACCCTGATACTCGCCAAGCCGAAGCCAAACAGACGATGACGACTGGCGCAGTATTAATTGATCTTGAAAGTCGTGTGATGCATGTGGCCGACGGACCGCCGTGTGAATATCCCTTTATTGCTTACTCTGTTGCTGAACGCTAAGCGTTGCACGACACACTTGAAACCGCTAAATCAAAATACTCATAAAATGTCGATAAAACAAATTCAAATCATTATCGAAGGCGCGACTGGGCGTTTGGGCAATATGCAACACCTGCGCTCATTGCTCAATATTCGCAAAGAAGGCGGGTTGTTGCTTAAAAATGGCGACAAACTCATCCCCGAGCCAGTGCTGTTAGGCCGTAATGCCGACAAACTGAAGGCCTTAGCTGAACCCCACGGCGTCGCTTGGTCAACGGATCGGGCCGCCTGTCTTGCCGACAAAAATAATGAAATCTATTTTGATGCAAGCGTGACTGCTGGCCGCTTCGAGCGTGCGCAAAGTGCAATGCAGGCAGGCAAACATATCTATCTAGAAAAACCAATCGCTGAATCGCTTGACGAAGCCCTTGTATTGGCGCGTATGGCTGAGCGTTTAAAGCTTAGGAACGGCACCGTGCAAGACAAATTGTTTTTGCCGAGCTTGCACAAGCTGCGCAAAGTCAAAGAAGCTGGATTCTTTGGTGACATTATTCAAGCCAAAATCGATTTTGGCTGGTGGGTATTTGATGGCGAGATTCATCCTGCGCAGCGCTCAAGCTGGAACTATCGCAASCGCGATGGTGGTGGCTTAGTCCTGGATATGTTTCCACACTGGCGCTACATCGTCGATACCTTGCTCGGCGAGGTGAAAGCCGTGTCTTGCCGCACAAAAACTGCCATTGCCAAGCGTCGCGACGAGCAAGGCCAACCTTATGACGTAGATGTTGAAGATGTCGTCTTAGCCACACTTGAACTGGCCAATGGTGCGTTGGTTGAAATCAATGCCTCGTGGGCAGCACGCATCAAGCGCGATGATATTTTGACGTTGCAAGTCGATGGCACGCAAGGCTCGGCCTCGTGCGGACTGTATCGCTGCTTTATTCAACCGATGGCCGCTACGCCCAAGCCAGTATGGAGCATTGAAGTGCCCACAAGCGAAGACTTTGACGCGCAGTGGCTTGAGGTGCCTGACGTTACGCCGTACACAAACTCGTATCGGGCAGGTTGGGAGTCGTTTTTAAGGCATGTACTTGATGACACACCTTTCGCGTCACCCTTGAGGGCGGGCGCAAAAGGAATTCAATTAGTCGACGCTTGCTATCGCAGCAACGCCGAGCGCCGCTGGATTGACTTGCCAGAGCTCACGCTCTAGCTTAGATCACTCACCAAGCCGACTCTAAAATCTCAAGAACCTGACTGGTTTGCGTGACCGGCCTTGGGTTATTTTTAATGCCAAAGTCATGCATCACCTTATCGGCGATGACTTGAAAGTCTTCACGCTTGACGCCAACATCGCGTATACGCGTGGGTAGGTTCAAGCTAATCACCAACTGCTCGATGGCATCGGCCGCCTCCATCCCAGCGCAACCCATTGCCTGCGCAATCATTTGTTGCTTCGGCGCATTGACGGCTTTGTTGTAACGCATGACAGCGGGTAGCAGCACACACGAGGTATAACCATGCCCCACACCTGCGTGCGCGCCAAAAACATGACCGATCGCGTGGCTGGCGCCTACACGGGCACCGAACTCAAGAATACGAATCGACATCGCCATGCCGCGCTGACAATCGAGACGCGCCTCTAAATCCTTGGGGTCAGCCAATACGCGCGGCAGCCCTTTAGATAACAGCGCTAACGCGGCGGTACCAAACGCATCCACGCAAGGATCGACATTTACCATCGCCATAAATTCAGCCGCATGGTCAATCGCTTTAATACCACTTGATAAAAACAAAGACATGGGCGTGTCAAGTGTGACGATTGGGTCAACGATCACTGCGCGCGGTGCCGTCATGGGATAGCCGAAAATCTCTTTGACGCGTGCAGTCGTGTCTGAGCACCCGGCAAACCAGGTGAACTCGGCCGCTGACAGCGTGGTGGGTACCGCGATCATACGCAACCAATCTGCGGCATCGTTCGGGCGCGCACTGCCATCAGTGGCAGCAAAAACAGCAGCGTCATGCAACTCAGAGCGAGTCGTCAACCCCAACTTAAGCGCTACCAACATTACCTTAGTGGCGTCAATGACTGAACCACCACCAATCGCTAACAACACGTCCGCGCGGGCGGCTAGGGCGGCGCGCGCGCCCGCCAGCACACAGTCTTGGGGTACATGCGCCGTAATACCGCTGAATTGGCCCACATAGCGGTGGCCCAGCGCTCGAACGATGGCTTGATAAGACGGCGTTGCCTCGATCGACTTGCTACCCAATACAAAGACGCGCTGACTGCCAGTGCGCTCGACTTCTTTAAGCACTGCTGTAACGGCAGGCTCGCCAAAGCTGATCCGCTCGGTGGCGTTAAAAAAATGAAACGAGGGTGTCATGATTGTGGTCTCCACAGGGTGTCTCGGCGACAGGGTATTGGGACAATCCAATCAAATAGATTACCCTATTCTTATAGTTAGTTTCTCGCGGGCGAAGCGGCAAAGACGACTCTGAGGCCATTGTGAACATACAAAGTGCATTGATCCCCCTTTTATCTGCTGACGACTCGCGCCTGGATTTAGCACTTGATCTCGCGAATCACATCATTGATCACTCAGGCGATGCAATTTTAATCACCGCAGTCGAGCCCCTTGATCAACCCGGCCCGCTCATCGTTTTTGCGAATAGCACATTTAAGACACGGACGGGTTACAGCGACGAAGACTTAATGGGTAAAACCCCCAGGATACTGCAAGGTCCCAAGACCGACCAGCACACCTTGCGGCGAATCAGAACTGCCTTAGAGGCGTGGAAACCCATTCGAGAAGAAGTGCTCAACTATAAAAAAATGGCGAAGAGTTTTGGCAAGAATTGAGTATTTTCCCAGTATCAAACGCTGCCGGAACCCTTAACTACTGGGTGTCAATTCAGCGCGACGTCACTGCAAGAAAGATTATTGAACAGCAGAATTATGATCTTGCGTTTCTAGATCCACTCACTAACCTACCCAATCGTCGACTTTTTTTTGATCGCTTACGTCAAACGATTGTGAAGAATACACGATCGAATCAGGATGCAGCACTTCTGTATATTGATCTAGACCATTTCAAACTAGTCAATGACCGCGAAGGCCATGCGGAGGGCGACCGACTTTTACAAGTTGTCGCAAAACGTCTTGAAGCTTGCCTACGCGCAGGCGATACGCTTTCTCGCCTCGGTGGCGATGAATATATCGTCTTGCTCGATCAGTTAGGAGACGTCTTTGAGGTGGCATCTTCCATCACAAAAGGTGTGGCGCACCGGATGCTGTCTTCACCAGACAGACTGTTGAAGGAAAACACCTTTACATGGATTGGCACCTTCAGCATCGGAATCACTATTTTTTTAGGGAATCACAATCATACAATCGAAGAATTAGTCGAACAGTCTGATTCGGCCATGTATCAAGCGAAAGCCCTAGGTCGCAATCGCTTGCAAGTCTACGACCAAGCCATGCGACAGRCGAATAGCGAGAAAAGTGTACAAATTGAAAATCTACGCCACGCACTCGACCGTGACTGGTTCAAACTCTACTTTCAACCGCAATGTGACAAGCATGGCAACATCCTTGGATTTGAAGCGCTGCTGCGCCTCCAACATCCAACTCGCGGCTTAATTCTACCTGGCGCCTTTATTGCGCTTGCAGAATCAACCCATTTGATTGTGCCGATCGGACAGTGGGTGGTTGCACAAGCCTGCCAACAATTAGCACGCTGGGCAACGCAACCTCAAACATCCGCCTATTTTCTATCTGTCAACGTCAGCCTGAGACAACTACAGCAAGCCGAGTTTGTCGAGGACTTAATGGCAGAACTCAAAAGGACCGGGACCAACCCCGAACGACTCACCCTTGAGATCACGGAATCCCTCTCGCGGACGCACTCTAAAGATATTATAGAAAAAATTCGACGCCTGAAACAATTTGGCATTCGTCTTTCGTTAGACGATTTTGGAACCGGTTTTTCCTCGCTCACCTATCTAAAAAACCTACCGTTTGATGAGCTAAAAATCGATCGGTCTTTCGTATCAGATTTAATGACAAACAGCACGAGTTCAAGCATCATTCGAGCGACACTCAATTTGAGCGAGGCCCTCGGGCTGGCTGTGGTTGCAGAAGGGGTTGAAACCGAGGCACAACTCGATTTTTTGTTTGACGCAGGCTGTCGTATTTTTCAAGGATATTTCTTTGATCAGCCGATGCCCATCGAGGTGCTCGAAGCAAAGCGACTCGCCGTGAACGGCCTGACCTTTAACCAGCTTTAGCCTCTTGAGATCACGCACCACTAAGCTCTGATATAATTTTTGACCAAGCCGATGTAGCTCAGTTGGTAGAGCAGCTCATTCGTAATGAGAAGGTCAGGAGTTCGATTCCCCTCATTGGCACCAAAAACTCTTATACAGATCGCTGTATAAGAGTTTTTTTGGGCAAAATATCGTCTAAATAGAACTGCGACTTGGCGCACTTTGACGTTATCATTACTCAAAGTAGAAAAAGCTAAGTGCTTAGCTAATTGTCAACGCTTTGCACACACGGAGACATACCTTATGCGCCTGCACGGCTTATCTTGGGTTTCGCTTCAATTTGTGCGACGTATCGCAGCGGTATTCTTGATCCTACCCGCATCATTGACGTTGTACGTATCGTTTGCCTTGCACGCAACGGCGTTCGCACAACAGCAGCCTTATCCCACCAAGCCTATCCGTCTGATCTTACCGTTTTCAGCAGGTGGCGGGGCCGATAACAACGCGCGAATCATTGCTGAACCTCTTGCGCAGCGGCTTGGCCAACCCATCATCATTGATTACAAACCTGGTGCGGGCGGCACTCTCGGTGCCAATATTGTTGCCAATGCGGCTCCCGATGGCTATACCTTGTTGTATGCCACACCTGGCCAACAGATGACCAACCCGCACCTGATGGAAAAGATGCCYTACGACGCACTCAAGAGCTTTGCTTCAGTCTCGCAAGTGATTGAGGGCAGCAACGTCTTGGTGGTGAATAAAAACTTGCCCGTGAATTCGGTAGCAGAATTAATCGCACTGGCCAAGGCTAAACCCGGCACGATTAACTTTGCAAGTTCTGGGATTGGTTCGTCAAGCCACCTCGCTGGCGAACTATTTAAGTCGATGGCGGGTATCGATATCGTGCACGTGCCTTATAAAGGCTCTGGAGCTGCGATCACTGAAGTGCTAGGCGGATCCATTCAGATGACAATCGACACTGTGTCTGTTTATTTGCCGCAAATTAAAGCGAATAACGTCAAGGCACTAGCAATCTCAACGCTTGAGCGCAACCCGATCTTGCCACAGCTGCCGCCCATCGCTGACACTCTGCCTGGGTTTGCCGCAGCCCCTGTCAACTACATCACAGCACCTGCAGGTACGCCTCGGCCGATTATCGAGCGACTGAATCGAGAAATCAATATCGTACTGAAGCTGCCAGCAGTACGCGAACAATTTGCTCAGAATGGCGCAACCCAAAAAGGCAGCACCCCTGAAGCCATGGATGCTCTGATTCGATCTGAGTCTGCCAAATGGAAAAAAATCATCGATCAGTCGCGTGCGACTGCAAACTAAAGTAAGCACATTACCCTGCCGTCCAGAGCAACCGAAMCTTGACAAAGCCCATGAGARCACTCTCGCGCACGTTAATCGCTGGACTATTAGGCGGGTTCATCGTTTCAGCCTCGGTGCATGGTGTCACATACCCTGACAAGCCAGTGACCATCGTCGTGCCTTACTCCGCGGGCGGTGTCACGGATGTGTTCGGTCGAGCCATCGCGATGAAACTCTCGCGTAAGTGGGCGCAAACAGTCATTATTGATAACCGCGCAGGCGGTGGCACCATCATCGGTACCCAGCACGTGAGTCGTGCAGCGCCTGATGGCTATACACTTTTATTAACCAGCTATGGCTTTACTTCGAATCCTATTTTACGCAAAAGTCTGCCCTACGATCCAGCCTCACTCACGCCACTTTTATTGATCGGCACATCCACCAACATGTTGGTTATCAATGCCAAATTGCCCTATAAAAATCTGGCCGATGTATTGAAAATGGCACGAGAGAAACCTGGCGCGTTAATACTAGCCTCGTCGGGCAATGGTTCAAGCCCTCATGTCGCAGCCGAACTGTTTGCCAAAGCCAGCGGCATTCAAATTACTCATATCCCCTACAAAGGAACGTCTCCAGCTATGAACGATTTACTGGGCGGTCAAGTGCATGGGATTTTTGATGGCACGTCTGCCTTAGGTAATGTCAGTACTGGCAAGCTACGTGCGATCGCGATTGCGTCTGCACAACGTCACCCTAGCGCACCCGATACACCAACCTTTAGAGAGCTTGGCGTCGACATGGTATTTGGGGGCTGGTTTGGTTTTTTTGTACCTAGCGCCATGTCGCAGCCTCTACAAGACACAATCTTTRAAGAGATCGAGGCCTCGATTGCGGATCCAGAAGTGCACGGGATCATCGCAAAAACAGGTTTAGTCATTGAAAACAAAACTCAAGAGCAATTTAAATTATTCTTGAAAAATGAGAGTGCACGATTAAAACAACTGACCGAATCTGGAAGCGCCAGCATCACGGTTGAATAAGCATCATTTGTCGCATCACGATTAATTCGAATTACAAGAACCGGAGCACACCATGGCCTTAGAAACAATCAACGTCACGATTGCAGACAATATTGCCACTGTCACGCTCAATCGACCGCCTGCAAATGCACAAAACGCTCAAATGCGCAGCGAGTTGATCCAAACCTTTGATGGTTTTAATGACAACGATGCCGTCAAGGTTGTTGTGCTAACCGGACACGGAAAAATATTTTCTGGGGGTGCTGACTTAAACGAACGCCCAGGCCTGCGCGATCAAGAGGGTGCTTACTGGCGTCACAATCGCTTAGTACGCGAAACCGGCAACTCGATTGTCGAGTGCAACAAACCGGTCATTTGCGCGGTGAACGGCCCAGCGATTGGTGCGGGCTTTGGATTAATGACCACCTGCGATATCTGGATTGCTTCGAACACCGCGTTCGTTGCGATGACCGAGATCAATGTCGGGTTAGCAGGTGGGACCGCCATGCTGCAGAGCGTTTTTGGTAAATCACGGGCACGACGTATGTTTTTTACTGGCATGAAAGTTTCAGCTGACGAACTGTATCGACTCGGCTTAATCGAAGCGAGCTTGCCGCCAGAAGATTTGATGCCCTACACCATGGATCTTGCACGCGAAATCGCCAGCAAAGCGCCGATCGCACTGCGCTATGCAAAAGAGGCAGCCCAAGTGACCGCCGTGATGCCGCGTCGCGAGGGCTATCGCTTTGAACAAAATCTGACCGTCGCGTTGTCAAAAACAGAAGATACCGCCGAGGCGCAACGTGCCTTCAAAGAAAAACGTGCGCCAGTTTATAAAGGCCGATGACCCATCCGCCCAGCGCACCCGAACCTTGGTATCACCATGAATTCAACACTCAAAGATGACGCGTTTTATGAAGCGTTTCGCGGCGAACTGTTTGCCTTTGCTGGCGAGCAGTGCCCGCCAGAGGTGCGGGCAGTCGTAGCAAGTGGCGGCAAGTTAGGGCGCGAGCAGTACAGCGCCTGGCAAAAAAAGGTGTTTGCGCGAGGCTGGGGGGCACCGAGTTGGCCTGTCGAACACGGCGGCACGGGCTGGGATGTCAAACAGCGTTTGATTTTTGAAGAAGTCATGGCGCAATCACACTGCCCGCCAATCTATCACCATGGCGTCGGGCATATCGGCCCTGTCATTATGAAGTTTGGAACGCCAGCGCAACAGCAGCGTTTCTTACCAAAAATCTTAGATGGCTCTGAGTGGTGGTGCCAAGGCTATTCAGAGCCGGGTTCAGGCTCTGACCTTGCGTCTTTGCGTACCAGCGCCACGCGCGACGGTGAACACTACGTGATTAATGGTCAAAAAATGTGGACTTCGCATGCCCACGAGGCCGACATCATGTACACCTTAGTACGTACGGCCAAAGAGTCGCGCAAGCAGGATGGCATCTCTTTAATCTTAATTCCGTTAGATACCCCAGGCATCGCGATTCGACCCATCCGCACGATTGATGGCTGGCATCACGTCAATGAAGTGTTTTTAACCGATGTCCGTGTGCATCAAAGCGGCTTAGTGGGCGAAGAGGGCCGCGCATGGGGCTACGCAAAATACTTGCTTGAGCGCGAGCGACTCCCCCCTGCCAGCGTCGCACGTCTAACGCTTTTATGGCAGCGCGCGAAGCTTCTGATCGACGTACAGGCAAGCAAAGATGCGCAAACGCGTGATCTCAGTAGTCTGTCGCATCGCTTACTGCTCATTGAAGGTGCGCTGCTAGGTGCACGTGAAATGCTTTCAAGCGCAACCGAAGCACTCATGCAGCAACAACCCTTGGGGATGAAACCCTCTGCACTGAAACTGCAATGCAGCGATCTCGCTCAACAGTTGGTAGAACTGGCGATTGATGCGGTGGGCCCAGAGGTTGCAACGCGCTTTATTCATTTAGACGGTTCGCAAGACGATGATGCGCTGTGGGCACATAACTATTTGTACTTTAGAAGTCGCACGATTGCTGGCGGAACGACTGAAGTGCAACGCAACGTCGTCGCTCGCGCAATCTTTGGAGAATGATCGATGACTTTCAYAACTCAGGCGCTAGTTGAAGGTCCTGTCTTTGAGTCTGCGTTGCGCTTCGCCACTGACTACCCTAGTCAAGAACCGACCAACAGTGATCCGATTGCTCAAATGGGTTGGGCGGCAACGCTGATCCCAGAAGAAGCTGGCGGCGCGGGTGGCAGCCTGAATGATCTTGTAGCAATCATTGATGGGCTCGGCCAACACGCGCTGACGTTGCCTCTGCTTGAGCGTTGCGCCCTCACACCACTATTGCTTGCAGCGATTGAACAACCCGCTATCCATCGGCAATGGTTAACCGGAATTGCAAACGGAACCCACGCAATTTCGACGTTAAGCACCACACAGCCCGACTTAGGTCTAAGCGCGCTAAGCGCCATAATAGTTCCTGGCGACGAGCGCTTTACGCTACAAGGTCATTTGCTAGGCGCCACGCTCTGCACGCACGCGACCCACTATCTCGTTCTTGCCGAGCAGGCACACTCAACGCAAGCCTCGATTTTTTTAATGAACGCTGCAGAACTACCAGCACCGACCAAGCACTATCGTTCAATTGACGGAGTTCAGACGGTTGATCTTACTTTTGAAAAATTCTCTATCTCTGCCGGTCAGTGCCTGGCCCAAGGCGCCTCGGCGAGCGCTGCAATCGCAGCGGCGCAAAACATGGCGCTTCTGGCCACCGCAGTCGACACGGTGTCGGCCCTAGGATCTTTGCTGGAACATACCATTCAATACCTTAAAACGCGCACCCAGTTTGACGTAACACTCTCGAGTTTTCAGGCGCTGCGTCATCGCACCGTTGAGATGTATGTTCGTTACGAGTCAGCGCGTGGCATGCTGCAAGAGTGTCTGCGTCATGCTCTAACAGACCCTGAGCACACTCGACGCCTTCGTTTACTGAAACTTTGCCTGGGTGACGCAGCGCGCTTTTCAGCCCAAGCTGCGATTCAATTGCATGGCGGCATGGGAATGAGTGAAGAAACGCTCGCCGCGCGCTTGGCTCAACGATTAATTACCAATGAATATCGCTACGGCGACCGACTCTTTCAAACCAAGGCGTTAAACAACTCGCACACCTCATGACAACGACCGCCAACAACCACCCACTACACGGACTGTTTGAACCACGAACGGTCGCAATCTTAGGGGCTTCGTCTAATCCTAATAAATTAGGCGGCCGGCCCATTCGTTTTTTGCGCGATGGCGGCTTTCAGGGCAAGGTGTATCCCGTCAACAGCCGTAATGCCGAGATTCAAGGCTATCCAGCCTTTGCCTCAATTAAAGACATCCCGGGCCCAGTCGATCAGGCCATCATTATTTTGCCTGCAGCGGCTTGCCAAGCGGCCCTAGAAGAATGCGGCGAAAAAGGTGTGAAAGTTGTTCAACTGTTCAGTTCGGGTTTTGCCGAGGTTGGGCCGGAAGGGGTGCTCGCACAAAAGCAGTTAGTCGTCACTGCCAAGCGTTATGGCATGCGACTGCTAGGCCCAAATTGCTTAGGCGTCGTAAGTGTGGTCAATCGCTTCTTTGCGACTTTTTCAACCGCGCTTGAAGCGCTCACCCCCTCGCCCGGTACGATAGCAATCGCCACCCAAAGCGGCGCCTTTGGTTCGTGCGCCTACTCGATTGCGATTCAACGCAACATGGGACTGAGCCGTATCGTTGCAACGGGTAATGAAGCCCATATTGATGTTGCAGAGTGTATCGATTATTTTGCGCAAGACCCAGGCACCAAGGTGATCTGTGCGGCGATTGAAGGCTGCCAAGATGGTAATCGGCTGCGCGCCGCGTTATTAAAAGCGGCGCAAAACAATAAGCCTGTCGTCATCATGAAAGTGGGCACGTCGTCGGTTGGCATTGCCGCTGCGGCCACGCACACGGGCTCACTCGCAGGCAACGATGCGATCTACGACGCGATCTTTGCGGAGTGCGGAGCATGGCGCGCACAGACCATCGAAGAGATGCTTGACGTCGCCTATTTTTGTTCGAAATTACCAGTACCGCAAAACGATCAAGCGGGTATCGTCACCGTCTCGGGCGGTATCGGAATTTTAATGGCCGATGCGGCCGAAACCCATTCAATTGCGCTTCCAGAACTGCCGCCTGCTGCGATACAAAAAATTGCTGAATTATTACCGTTTGCACCGATTGGCAATCCGCTCGACACCACCGCGCAGGTGACCGCGGTCAAAGAGGGTACGACCCGTACGATGGAGCTCATCTTAACTGAGACCCAGTGGTCAACCCTATTTTTATACATGGCCCAAAGTGCCTGTGCACCCAAGCGCTTTGAATCGATGCACCTGGCGCTGATCGCGCTCAAGCAAAGGCATCCAGAGCGCAGCCTAATCTTGATTGGCCCGTCAGACGATGCAGTGCGTCTGTCTCTTGAAAACGATGGTTTTATTGTGATGACGGATCCAACCCGAGCCGTTGTTGCGGCCCATGCCTGCATGACCCTCGCGCAACGCCGCAAGCACTTAGTCCCCGTTCCTCCACGCCGCGACGCAGCACCGAAACTTCAACAGATCCAAACTGAGGCGCAAGCCAAACAATTATTAGCTAAGCATGGCATCCCTAGCTTGCAAGAGCGGATATGCGTCACCCGCCCTGAAGCGATTAACGCAGCAAACGCCCTTGGGATGCCGGTGGTTGTCAAAATACTGTCGCCCGACATTCAACATAAAACCGAGATTGGCGGAGTGGTATTAAATCTGTCAGCTGAACAAGCGGTTGCAGACGCGTTTGACCTGGTCACGCAGCGTGCCCTGACTGCGCGGCCTGACGCACGCATCGAGGGTGTGTTGGTTTCACAGATGGCAGGCCCAGGGCTTGAAACCATCTTAGGCGTGCATCAAGATCCTGTCTTTGGCCCGATGATAATGTTTGGCTTAGGGGGCATCTCGGTCGAGCTGTTCAAAGATGTGGCCTTTGCCTCGGCGCCACTTTCGCAAGACTCGGCGCTGGCGTTAATTAAACGGGTACGTGCTTCAAAACTTTTGACTGGCTGGCGGGGGCAAGCGCCCTATGATCTGCAGGCCTTAGTCGATGCGCTTGTGGCACTATCAAACTTTGCGCTGACTTATTCAGATCAAATCGAAGGCGTCGACATTAACCCTTTTTTAGTGCAACAAAAAGGCGCTGTTTGCCTAGATGCTTTGATTACAATACGCGCTTGAGTCACCCATCAAAAAGCGCGAGTAATGATCCCTTACCCTGAAACACTTTGGCAAATCATCCTGATGGCGGCACTCTTGATTGCAGCGGTCATCAACGCCGTGCATCAGGCAGAAGTGATCGCACACAAAACGGGCGAACCGCTTGGTACGCTTGTGCTAGCGATTTCGGTGACCATTATTGAGGTCGCGCTGATTGTTTCAATTATGTTGTCGGCAGGTGCCAATGGCGCCTTGATCGCACGCGACTCTGTTTTTGCTGCGGTTATGATCGTGATGAATGGAGTGATTGGGGTTTCAATATTTTTAGGTGGCCTGCGACACCGTATTCTTTCGTTTCGTGTTGAGGGTACAAACTCAAGCCTTGCGGTCTTAATTGCGCTGGCAGTGCTCACCTTGGTCATGCCTAATTTCACCACAACCACACCAGGCCCAACGTTCTCACATAGCCAATTGATGCTTGCGGGTGTTTTGTCTTTGGTTCTTTATGGCACGTTTGTTTTTATTCAAACCGTGCGTCATCGTGACTATTTTTTACCGCAACACGAGGCTGCACTCGCAGACCCCGAAAGTCATGCGCCTGAACCGTCAAATACTCAAACGATCATCAGCGTGATCTTGCTGCTCGTTTCGTTAGTCGCTGTTGTTTTACTTGCCAAGGCACTGAGCCCTTCAATCGAAGCGGCAATCGATAGCGTCGGTGCGCCACGCTCGGTAGTCGGTATTGCGATCGCACTGTTAGTATTGCTGCCCGAAGGGGTTGCCGCCACGCGCGCTGCAATGGCAAATCGCCTTCAGACCAGCCTGAACCTATCGCTTGGCTCCGCATTGGCCAGCATCGGGCTCACCATTCCGGCAGTCGCTTTTATCTCAGTTTTTTTTGATCTACCGTTAAGCCTAGGGGTCGATAATGTCGGCATGACGTTTTTAGCGCTGACCTTTTTTCTCAGCCTGCTAACGATCGCAATTGGGCGCGCCACGGTTCTACAAGGCGTGGTGCATCTGGTCGTTTTTGCAGCCTATCTATTTTTAAGCTTGGTTCCCTAGGCAGGCGCAGCGTCAGGGACTGTCCCCTAAAAGAACCGAGCAGCCGATTTATGCCTGCGCATCATATTTTCCGATAAATGACTTAGATTATGCTTTTAAAAGCATAAATTACTGAGCAAGATATACGCCTAAAATAGAATCATGAACACACACGCTAGCACCACAGACTCTGAATCTGAAGACCCCACCCAAGAAGCCACCGTCATCCACGAACCTCGCCTGTGGGCGCAAAAGGGCTGGACAGCGCGTGTGGTCAAAAATGAAGACGACGATGGTTGGGCCGTTGAGATGACCCCTGATGGCCAAGCCGAGCCCGCCTTGATCGGCCCCTGGACAATGGGTCGCGACAAAAAGAACCCCAAGCCTTTAGATATAAACGCTTTCAACACGCTGGTCAAAACCGCGTCTGAGGTGGTGCGCCGTCACGAACAGCACTTAGAGGCTACTCTGCACAAAAAGTTGACCGTCACCAATAACAATCAACAAATTATTGTGGCCTTGGATATCGTCTTAGACGAAGACGACCCTCACGCACTATTGAGTGCTTCGGATCTTGACGGTACAGAGCTGGCGCAAATCAAAGTCAAACCCGACTTCAAGCTCAACTCAAATAGCGCCCACGCTTGGATTGACAGCGGTTATGCCAAACCAAATTAAGTGATACCCAATTAAGGCACGTATGGCACCATGACTCTCACGACACGTCACGAAAAAAATATTGAAGTGGTTGCACTGGGCGAAGCAATGGTGGAATTCAACCAAACCTCACCCGACCAGCCTCAATATTTACAGGGTTTTGGTGGTGACACCAGCAACGCAACAATCGCAGCGGCACGCGCGGGCGTTCGTACCGCTTACCTGACGCGCCTAGGAGACGACGCCTTTGCGCAACAGCTACGCCAGCTGTGGCACGCAGAGGGGGTGAACACCGACGGCATCGAAGTCGATGCGCAAGCACCGACCGGCATCTATTTTGTGACCCATGGTCCAGCGGGCCACGCCTTTAGCTACCGACGCGCCGATTCAGCCGCCAGCAAAATGAACGTCAACTGGCTATCGGGTGCGCCTGCTGCCATCATCGGGCGCGCAAAATGGTTGCATGTATCTGGCATCTCGCTGGCGATTTCTGAACAAGCTTGCAATACCGTTTTTGCTGCACTCGACATTGCACGCCGCTCGCGCACCTTGGTGTCCTTTGATTCAAATCTCAGACTTAAACTTTGGTCGATTGAACGTGCACGCATTCATATTGCCAATACAGTCAGTCGCTGTGATTTGTTTTTACCCAGCCTCGAGGACATGACCACGTTGACCGGCCTGACAGATCCCGAGGCCATCACACGCTGGTCGCACGATCAAGGCGCACCGCGCGTCGTCCTCAAACTTGGGGCACAAGGTGCACTAGTGAGCGAGCAACGTTTGCCGGCTAGTGGCAAGACCGGGCTGCCCCAATATGATTCAGTATTGATCCCCGGTCGCAACGTCAACATGATCGATGCCGGTGGCGCGGGCGATTGCTTTTGCGGCAACATCTTGGCTAGACTAACATTAGGGGATGACTTAGTCGCCGCGGCACGCTATGCCAATACGGCTGCCTCTTTAGCGGTGCAAAACTGGGGCGCCGTGGCTTGCTTACCGACCGCGCAGCAAGTACGAGCCTACTTGTAAGTCAGCTGCGCCGCTTGGCGCGCCAGGGCTTCGATACGCGTGTAATCACCCTGAGCCAAGGCATCTGCCGGTACCAACCAGGACCCGCCAACACAAACCACATTAGGCAAGGCTAAAAACTCGCCGGCGTTTTGCGCAGTGATTCCGCCAGTCGGGCAAAATTGAATGTTCGAAAACGGCCCATACAAAGCTTTTAGCATAACCACACCACCCGCCTGCAGTGCCGGAAAAAATTTTAATTCGGTATAGCCATCCTGCTGCGCCTGCATGATTTCACTAGCAGTGGCGACACCCGGCAGTAACGGCAACCCACGGTCGCGGCAGGCAAGCCCCAACTGCGTGGTGTAACCGGGGCTGACCGCAAAACGTGCCCCAGCCTCAAGGCAGGCGTCAACATCGCGCGCATTGCACACTGTGCCCGCCCCCACAATCGCCTCAGGCACCTCAGCACGAATGGCTCGCATACAGTCAAGCGCGGCAGCCGTGCGCAAGGTAATTTCAAGCATACGGATACCACCCGCCACCAGCGCACGCGCAAGCGGCACGGCTTGCGCCACCTCATGCAACACGATGACCGGAATTACCGGTGCGTCTTGCATCACTTGTTTGGCATTGAGTGAAACGAAAGACTGCATCATTTAGCTTACCTTTCTTGCTGACATCGTCTCACTCAACGACCTTTCGTGACAAGCCTTTAGGTAGAGGAAACGAAACATTTTCGTGCAAGCCTTGCATGGTGCGCACCGAGATCGCACCCAAGGCCTTTAAGCGTTCAATGACTTGCTGCACCAATAGCTCAGGCGCCGAAGCACCAGCGGTGATCCCAATGCGGCTGCGCCCGACCAGCCAAGCGGGGTCAATCGCCTCGGCGCCATCAATCAGATAAGCCGGTATACCTTTACGCTCGGCCACCTCGCGTAAACGATTTGAATTTGAACTATTTGCGCTGCCGACCACCAAGACAAGGTCTGACTCGGGCGCCATCACCTTGACGGCATCTTGGCGGTTTTGCGTGGCATAGCAGATATCACTTTTTTTAGGCTCAACGATTAACGGATATTTTGTTCGTAACGCCGTCGCGACTTCGGCAGCATCATCGACAGATAAAGTGGTTTGTGTCACGAACGCGAGTTGCGCTGGATCTTTGACTTGCAACGCAAGAACGTCTTYTACGGTTTCAACCAGATACATGCCATCTTTAGCCTGACCGATGGTGCCTTCGACCTCAGGGTGCCCCTTGTGCCCAATCATGATGATTTCGCGGCCGGCCGCGCGCATGCGCTCGACCTCAATGTGCACCTTGGTGACTAAGGGGCAGGTTGCATCAAACACCTGCAAGCCGCGACCCTCGGCCTCTTGACGAACCGCTTTTGAGACGCCATGCGCCGAAAACACCACAATGCCGCCGGCTGGCACTTGCTCAAGTTCTTCAATAAACACGGCACCTTTGGTGCGTAAATCTTCAACGACGTAGCGATTATGAACGATTTCGTGACGTACATAAATGGGTGCGCCGTGCAGCTCAAGTGCGCGCTCAACGATATCGATTGCGCGATCAACCCCTGCGCAAAACCCACGGGGCTGCGCCAAGACAATCTCGGCACCCTGACTGGGAAGATTTTTTAAATCGACGCTTGAAACAACTGTCATCACAACACCCCTAGCAGGTCAATATCRACACGCAAGGTAATGCCCGCTAGTGGATGATTGAAATCGAATAAGGCGCTTTCATCGCCAAACTCTTTCAACACGCCTGAATAACGCCCGCCATTCGGCGCTGTGAACTCAACCATATCACCTGGGGTAAAGCCCGCATCCGCACCAGCATTCTCAGTGAGCATCGCGCGCGACACACGCTGAAGCAGGTCAGGATTACGGTCGCCATATGCCTCTTGAGGCTTCAGTGTGTAGCTAAAGCAATCGCCTTCAGGGTGTCCTAACAAAGGGGTCTCCATCCCTGGCGACCATTGCCCCCCCCCAAGCTGTAAGGTCGCTGGACGGCCTGTGAAAGTATCCATAAAAGTCGAACCGGCTGCAGGGCCGCTTTCAAGCACGATGCGATAGTGCAGGGTCAGGTAAGAATCCGCACGGACAACGGGCGGCACGTTTGTAGTTTGATCATTCAAAATCTGTCACCGTAGTAGGCTTGGCAAAACGCCTATTCTAGAGCCTTCAAGATGACCCTGCGCGACACAATTCCTTTAAATGAACGACCCCGCGAACGACTGTTGCAGGCGGGCGCCTCGGCGCTGACGGATGCCGAACTCCTGGCAGTTATTTTAGGCACCGGCACGCGAGGGTTACACGCCATCGATTTAGCTCAAGCACTCTTAGTTCAATTTGGTGGGATCCGCCCGCTACTGAATGCCAATAGCCAAGAACTACGAGGCGTCCTGGGCCTGGGAGACGCCAGAATTTGTCAGTTAGCCGCGATTTCGGCACTTTCAAAGCGCGCGCTCGAAGAAGACCTGAAACGCGATTGCTCCCTCAAGCACCCCACCCAAGTCAAAGCGTATTGCCTGACTTTGCTAGGACACGCCTCGGTCGAGCGCTGCGTCGCGCTGTTTTTAGACAATCAGCATCGCTTGATTCAAGCCACTGAGATTTCTTGCGGCACGCTTACCGAAACAACGATTTACCCACGCGAACTGGTCAAGGCCGGTCTGGCGCACCACGCAGCTGCAGTCATCTTGGCGCACAACCACCCCTCGGGTTGGGCCAAAGCTAGCAAGGCAGACATTGCGCTGACGCAACAACTCAAGCAATCATTAGCCGTGGTAGATATCGCCTTACTCGACCACTTGATCATTGCGGCCAATCAAGTGGTCTCGCTAGCTGAGTTAGGGCAATGCTAGGTCAGGCTCTTTCGAAAATAGCCGCAATCCCTTGACCGCCGCCAATGCACATGGTGACCAAGGCATAGCGACCGCCGATGCGATGTAATTCGTAAATCGCTTTGGTGGCAATAATGGCACCGGTTGCCCCAACAGGGTGGCCCAACGAAATACCGCTGCCATTAGGATTCAAACGCGCTGGATCAAGCTTGAGCTCTTGGGCCACCGCACACGCCTGTGCAGCAAAAGCTTCGTTCGCTTCAATCACATCCATTTGATCCACGGTCAAGCCGGCACGCTTCATGACGGCTTGGGTGGCTGGCACCGGGCCAATCCCCATAATTTTTGGATCAACACCTGCGTGGGCGTAGGCGACCAGGCGCGCCAAGGGTTTGGCACCGCTTGATTTAAGGGCTTCGCCGCTCATCATCAACACGGCAGCGGCCCCGTCATTAATACCAGAGGCGTTACCCGCTGTGACGGTGCCGTTTTCTTTGACGAACACTGGGCGCAGCGCCGACAGGCTTTCAAGCGTCACGTCGGCACGAGGATGCTCGTCGAGCTTAAACTCGAATTCACCTTTGCGCGTTTTGATCACGACTGGCACGATTTGGTCGTTAAAACGCTCTTCTTTTTGAGCCTGAACGGCGCGGCGATGCGATTCTGTTGCGCAAGCATCTTGCGCTGCGCGCGTGATACCAAACTGGCTAGCAACATTTTCTGCAGTCACGCCCATGTGCATGCGGCCAAACGGGTCATGCAAAGCACCGGTCATCATGTCGAGCACAACCGAATCGCCCATCCGAGCGCCAAAACGCTGGGTTTGCGACAAATAGCCGGCACGGCTCATAGACTCGGCGCCACCACCAATGGCCATCTCGGTGTCGCCCAGCAAAATCGACTGGGCGCTAGACACAATCGCCTGCAAACCCGAGCCACATAAGCGGTTTACGTTGAAGGCGGCCGAACTCTGTGGCAGGCCACCATTAAGCGCCACCACTCGCGACAGATACATATCGCGAGGCTCGGTGTGAATCACATGACCGAAGGCCAGGTGCCCGACTTGCGAGCCGTCAACGCCCGAGCGTTGCAACACCGCTTTGACCACCGTTGCACCCAAATCGATGGGCGTAACGTCTTTTAAGCCGCCGCCAAAATCACCGATTGCAGTACGGGCAGCTCCAGTTATCCAGACTTCACGCATGTTGCGCTCCTAATAGGTTTATGATTTGCTACGGATATACACGTGCAAGCTAAGTAGTCATAAGCATAACCCGCCCAAACAGCCAAGAGAAACTGATGAGCATTCCTTACTCGATTCTAGATCTTTCACCGATTCCAGAGGGCTTCACGGCCTCTGATGCGCTGCATAACTCGCGCGATCTGGCCCAACATGCCGAGCGCTGGGGTTACACGCGCTATTGGCTTGCCGAACATCACAACATGATCGGTAACGCAAGTTCGGCGACAGCCGTGATTATCGGTTATGTCGCGGCGGGCACAAAAACCATTCGCGTCGGCTCGGGCGGGGTCATGCTGCCAAACCACGCGCCGCTCGTGATTGCCGAACAGTTTGGCACGCTGGCGGCTCTGTTTCCGGATCGTATCGATCTGGGGCTGGGGCGCGCTCCTGGCACCGACCAGTTGACGGCCCGCGCGTTGCGACGCGATCTGTTGGGCAATTCAGATCAATTTCCGCAAGATGTGCAAGAGTTACAGCACTATTTTGACGATATCCAACCAGGCCAGGCCGTGAAGGCGATTCCGGGTGCAGGCCTGCACGTGCCCATCTGGATTTTGGGCTCAAGCATGTACGGCGCGCAACTTGCAGCGCACTTTGGTTTACCCTTCGCCTTTGCCTCGCATTTTGCCCCTGATTATTTGTTGCAGGCCATGCAAGCGTACAAAAGTTTGTTCAAGCCCTCCACACAGCTAGCGAAGTCGCATGCCATGGTAGGCGTGAATGTGGTGGCGGCCGACACCGACGAGCAGGCGCAGTACTTGTTCACGAGTCATCAACAAAATGCCACACGTATGCGTCGAAATACTCGCGGCCAGTTACCGCCGCCGATTGACGACATCGATAGGTTTTGGTCGCCTTACGAAAAAGCTTCAGTCAACGAGTCACTAGCCTGTTCGGTGGTGGGTTCACCCGAAACCGTGCAGCGCGGCCTCGAGCGCCTGATTGAACAAACGGGTGCCAACGAGTTGATGATTGCCGGACAAATCTTTGACCACAAGGCACGACTACACTCGTTTGAGATTGCTGCTCAGGCGGTTCGTAATATTGAATCGGCTGTGGCCCTTGCTTAGGGCTTGAGGGTTGTTTATATCTGCCAGATTAAACGCGATAGGCCTGCCCGGTTGGCTTTTGCTAATGGGAGCGCTAACCGCGATCGGGCCAGTGTCGATCGACATGTATTTGCCGGCGTTTCCCGAGATGGCAGCAAATCTGGGCGCCACGGGCAGTCAGGTCGAGCGCACGCTTGCGGCCTATCTGATCGGCATGGCAGGCGCACAGTTAATTTACGGCCCCCTGGCGGATCGCTTTGGGCGCAAGCCCCCGTTGTATGGCGCCCTGATCGTTTATATCCTCGCGTCTGCCGGGTGTGCGCTGGCCCCCACTGTCGAATTCTTAACGGTCTGTCGGGTCGTACAAGCCATGGGCGGCGCTGCCGGCATGGTGATTTCTCGTGCGGTGGTGCGCGACCACTACAGCACGCAAGAGGCGGCGCGCGCCTTATCGATGTTGATGTTGGTGATGGGGATCGCCCCCATTCTGGCGCCCTTGGTCGGTGGTCAGGTACTCGCGCTTGCGGGGTGGCGAGGGATTTTTGCGGTCATTACCTTATCAGGCATCGCGCTGTTGATTGCCGTATCGCGAATCATGGTCGAAAGCCTGCCCCCTGAAAAGCAGGTCGCTTTAAGTTGGGGGCATATTTTTCGAACCTATTGGGGCTTAATCAGACACCGACGCTTTGTCGCCTTCGCGCTCTCGGGCGGCATGGGCTCGGCCACCATGTTTGGCTATATCGTGGCCTCGCCGCGCTTGTTTATTGAGCATTTCGGTATATCGCCGCAAGCTTACGGTTTCATTTTTGGATTCAATGCTCTAAGCCTGATTATCGGCTCGCAAGTCAGCGCACGCCTGCTTAAGACGCAGCGTCCTGAAAAACTGCTGCCCTGGGCCTTGACGGCCATGATGACTGCTGGCCTAAGCGCCTTGGCGTTCACCTTGCTCGGCTGGATGACGATGCCGCTGATCATGCTGTGCATGATGTGCTTCATGTTTACGCAAGGTTTCGTTGGGCCAAACTCTGCCGCCATGGCGCTGTCAGATCAAGGGCGCCAGCTAGGCTCTGCCTCGGCCATGATGGGCACCATCACGATGTCTTGCGGGGCGCTAGCGGGCCTGACGGTCAGTCTGTGGGATATTGCAGGCCCGGCACCCCTCGCCTGGATCATGGGCGGTTGCACGACACTGGCTTTTTTTCTGGGGCGAAGCGCCCGGCGAGCCTAAGCAGATACCAGTCGTACCCCGCCACGCCTAGTGGCTTGATCAAAAACCCTTTTTCGTATTAGAATGTCAGACTTGATGTGAATCTTTGAACAAATAATAGGTGTAGCCCATGGCACGTGTATGCCAAGTGACCGGAAAAGCCCCCATGGTGGGCAACAATGTTTCACACGCAAACAACAAAACCAAGCGTCGTTTTCTGCCTAATTTGCAGTCACGTCGCTTTTGGGTTGAAAGCGAAAACCGCTGGATTCGCTTACGCGTAACCACCAACGCTATCCGTACCATCGACAAACTCGGCATTGATGCTGTGTTGGTTGATTTGCGTGCGCGCGGCGAAGTCGCTTAAAGGAGCCCAACATGGCAAAAGGTACCCGCGAAAAAATCAAGCTCGAATCGAGCGCTGGCACTGGTCATTTTTATACAACGACCAAAAATAAACGCAACATGCCTGAAAAGATGCTGATCAAGAAATTTGATCCAGTGGCTCGTAAGCATGTCGATTACAAAGAGACCAAGCTTAAGTAATTGGCTGCCTTTGTTTGATGCGTCAAAAAAGCCCCATCATTGGGGCTTTTTGTTTTTTGCCGACTCGAAATCAGCCGCCACTCTATAATGTGAGGCTAACTGGGGGCTTGCTGCACCCTGACCTTTTTTATGGCTTTATCCATGCTCGAACGCTATCAGCCCACCGCAGTCGAACAAGCGGCCCACGCCAACTGGGATGCCCGCGACGCCTATCGCGTCACGGAAGGCGCCCTCAATGCCAAAGGCGAACCCAAGCCAAAGTTTTATGCTTGTTCGATGCTGCCCTACCCGAGCGGCAAGCTGCAYATGGGCCATGTGCGCAACTACACGATCAACGACATGATGACGCGGCAGTTACGGATGCGCGGCTATAACGTCTTGATGCCCATGGGTTGGGACGCGTTTGGCATGCCCGCCGAAAACGCTGCCATCAAATCAAAAGTTCCGCCTGCTAAATGGACGTACGACAACATCGCTTACATGAAAAAGCAGATGAAGGCGATGGGCTTGGCGATCGACTGGTCGCGCGAAATGTGCGCCTGCGACCCAAACTATTACAAATGGAATCAATGGCTGTTTTTAAAGATGCTCGACAAGGGTATCGCCTATCGTAAAACACAGGTGGTAAACTGGGATCCCGTCGACAAAACGGTATTGGCCAACGAGCAAGTCATCGACGGGCGCGGTTGGCGCTCGGGCGTACCAGTTGAAAAACGCGAGATCCCCGGCTATTACTTGCGTATTACCGATTACGCCGCTGAACTGCTTGAGCAAACCCAGCATGGCCTTGAGGGTTGGCCCGATCGCGTGCGCGCCATGCAAGAAAACTGGCTCGGCAAAAGCGAAGGTGTACGTTTTGCCTTTTTGCATACCATTAAAGATGCATCAGGCGCACTGATTCAAGACGGCAAGATGTATGTCTTCACCACACGGCCCGACACCATCATGGGTGTGACGTTTTGTGCCGTTGCGCCTGAGCACCCTTTGGCTGTCCATGCGGCACAAACCAACTCGGCCTTGACTGCGTTCATCGAACATTGCAAACAAGGTGGCACCACCGAGGCCGAGCTTGCCACGCGCGAAAAAGAAGGCTTGGACACTGGCCTGAAGGTCACGCACCCCCTAACAGGCGAGAGCGTCGCTTTATGGGTCGGTAATTATGTGCTGATGAGCTACGGCGATGGCGCAGTGATGGGGGTACCCGCCCACGACGAGCGCGACTTTGCCTTTGCCAACAAGTATGGTCTGGCGATCAAACAAGTGGTGCAAGTGGGCGACAAGCCGTTTAATGACAAGGTTTGGTCAGAGTCCTACGTCGACAAGCAAACGGGTCGTCTGGTCAACTCGGGCATCTACGACGGGCTGAGCTTTACTGAGGCGCTTGACACAATCGCCACTAAACTCGAAACCTTGGCGCTTGGCGCGCGGCAAACCACCTGGCGCTTGCGCGACTGGGGGATCTCGCGTCAACGCTATTGGGGYACACCCATTCCGATCATCCACTGCGACGCTTGCGGCGCGGTCCCGGTGCCCGAAAAAGATCTACCGGTGATCTTGCCCGAGGATTTAATCCCCGATGGCAGTGGCAACCCACTGGTCAAGCACGAAGCCTTTTTATCTTGCCAGTGCCCGAGCTGCGGCAAACCGGCCAGACGTGAAACCGACACGATGGATACGTTTATCGATTCGTCGTGGTATTTCATGCGCTACACCTCGCCAGGCAACGAGCAGGCGATGGTTGACGCCCGCAACGACTACTGGATGCCGATGGATCAATACATCGGTGGCATCGAGCATGCAGTGCTGCATCTGCTGTATGCCCGCTTCTGGACGCGTGTAATGCAAGAGTTGGGTTTGGTTAAGTTTGACGAGCCTTTCACTAAATTACTGTGTCAGGGCATGGTTCTCAATCACATCTATTCGGCTAAAACTGAGAACGGCGCGATTGACTATTTTTGGCCCGAAGACGTCGAAAACGTGTTTGACTCAAAGGGCTCGATTACCGGCGCCGTGCTAAAAAGCGATGGCCGTGCCATCACCTATGGCGGCGTGGGCACGATGTCAAAATCCAAAAATAACGGTGTTGACCCGCAATCACTGATCGACACGCAGGGTGCAGACACCGCCAGACTATTTGTCATGTTTACCAGCCCGCCCGAGCAAACGCTTGAGTGGTCAGATTCAGGCGTCGAAGGCTCAAACCGTTTTTTGCGCCGCCTGTGGGCACTTTGCCATCAAAAGCACGACAGCGTCACCAAGGGCTTAAAAGCCCCTGTCACCGATTGGTCGGGTGCAAGCCAAGACATCAAGAAGCTTCGCCTCGAGATCTATTCACTGCTCAAGCAGGCCGATTACGACTATCAGCGTATTCAATACAATACCGTTGTCTCGGCTTGCATGAAGATGCTCAACGCGATCGACGATGCTGAGTTGGGTGACTCGGGCTTTGCCAACGCCGCGACGGCTGAAACCTTGGGTGTGTTGCTGCGCGTGCTTTACCCAGTCGTGCCGCACGTCACCTGGAACCTTTGGGCTGAGCTCGGGTATGCTGCGTTATATGGCGACTTGCTTGACGCGCTCTGGCCCGCGGTCGACGAGGCTGCACTGGTCACCGATCAACTTGAACTGGTTTTGCAGGTAAATGGCAAACTTCGGGGTACTCTGACAGTGGCACGCCAAGCCAGCAAAGACACCATCGAGCAACTAGCGGCTGCCCACGAAGCGGTCGTGCGAAATCTTGAGGGGCGCGCGCCCAAACGAATCATCGTCGTGCCCGGCAAACTCGTCAACGTGGTCGGATAAACAGGATAATGTTGCAATGAATAGCCCGACAACCAGTCAGATCGCTTTTCAGACCATGGCGTGTTGCTCATCTGCGCGAACGCGCTTGTTGAACGGGCGCAGCTGTCTGTTGCAGGCACGCGCTTGGCTGCTATCATTCTTTTCGGTTTTGGCTTTGGTGGCGCTGAGTGGTTGCGGCTTCAAAATGCAGGGTGAAACACCCATGCCCTTTAGCTCGTTATCGATCAATATTCCACAAAACTCTCAGTTTGGCGCGGATCTGCGCCGATCCATTCGTGCCGCTTCTCCCGAGACTAAACTGATCGAGCCCCGCGATATGGTGGTCAAAGCCAGTGACATCGACGAAAGCGAAGATGCTGAAGATAAGGCCACGATTGATCGCATCAAAGCGGCCAAAGTCCGCAAACTGGCTCAGGCCAGGCTTGAGCAAATCGAAGAGTTCAGAGGCACGCGTATTGTGGCGATTAACGCGCAAGGTAAGCCAGAAGAGTACGAACTGTCGTTACGCTATACGTTTCGGCTGGTCACTGCCAAAGACCAAATCATTTTGCCTGACACGACGTTGTTTGCCCTTCGCAGCATGCCGTTTGATGATCGCGTCGTGCAGGCCAAAGAGGGTGAGGCCGCAACCTTATTTAAAGACATGCAACGCAGTCTGGTGGCACGTATCTTGCGGCGCATCACTGCGCCTGACGTGACGCAGCGCTGGCAAACGTTGGCCAAACTTACGGCTGAAGACGACGAAGAAGAAGAAACCGTGGCGCGAGTGACTGCGCCGGGAGCTGTCCCTCCAATGTGGCAAAACCCTTCGCTGACGCCCTCCCCCGTGACCGTCAGCATCGACTAGTAGGCGGGCGTTCATGAGCGTCGATCGCTTAATAGAATCGCTTGGGCGCCCGGGCGCCCAACTCGCTGCTCTGTACGTGGTGACTGGAGACGACCCTTTACTGACGATCGAGGCAGCAGATGCGCTACGCACGGTTGCAAAAGCCGCAGGGTATCTAGAACGCAACTCGTTTTTAATGGACGCACGGAGTGACTGGAGCGCGCTAGGGGTGTCGGCTCAAAGCGGCTCGCTTTTTGGCGACAAGCAGCTCGTTGAAATCTCGCTGCCAACAGGTAAACCTGGCAAATCCGGCTCCGAGGCGCTGCTTAGTTTGGCCGCACGCAGCAAAGGTGTCAGCGGCGGCGAGGTGCTGACCATTGTGTCACTGCCACGTTTAGACAAGGCTTCGCGCGAAAGCAAATGGGCGAGCGCACTTTTTGCAGCGGGCACCATGCTCGAGATGCCCAATATCGAACGTGCGCAATTACCAAAGTGGATTGAACAGCGGCTTGCCCGTCAAAAACAGCAAGCCGAGCCGGCAACACTAGAGTGGCTTGCCGATAAAGTTGAAGGCAACTTACTGGCGGCGCACCAAGAGATTTTAAAACTCGGTTTGCTTTTTGATGAAGGTCTGTTGCCTGCCGAGGCCGTCGAGCAAGCCGTGATGAATGTGGCGCGCTACAACATCTTTGGCCTGCGCGACGCGATGCTAGCCGGCGACGTCCCGCGCCTGGTGCGCATGATGGGCGGCTTAAAAGCGGAAGGCGAGGCTTTGCCGCTGGTGCTGTGGGCGGTCGGCGAAGAGATCAGGACCCTCGCGCGAGTGTCCGAGGCAAACACTGCGGGACAAGACTTAACCAGCGTGCTACGCTCGCAACGTATCTTTGGCACCCATGAACCGTTGGCGCGAAAAGCGCTTTCAAGGGTCTCGCCCCGTAACTGGCCTGCCGCCGTTCAACATGCGCACGAGGTCGATCGCCTGATTAAAGGCTTACCTGTGGCCGGTCGTTTGCAAGATCCCTGGGAAGAAATGACTCGCCTGGCGATGCGGGTTGCAGCTGCGGGGCCGCGTGCCTAACAAGAGCGACCTGAGTCGTTTGATTGCCTAGCTTAAACAGCTTATACACATGACAAATTTACAAGATACCATGCAGCAAATCGGTCGCCAGGCGCGCCAGGCCTCGCGCGTGATGATGCGCGCAAGCGGTGCGCAAAAGGCAAAGGCACTGTTGGCAATGGCTGAATCTTTGTTCGTCCATCGTGCGACACTGCAAAGCGCCAATGCTACTGACGTTGCCGCTGCCCGTGCGCGCCAGCTTGAGCCGGCATTACTTGACCGACTCACGTTATCTGCACGCTCGATTGAGRTCATGAGCGAAGGCCTGCGACAAATCGCGGCAATGCCCGATCCGATTGGTGGCTTAAGCGCAACGACCGTGCGCCCCAACGGGATGCAGGTCGCTCAGATGCGAGTACCGCTTGGCGTGATTGGTATTGTTTATGAATCGCGCCCAAACGTCACGATCGATGCCGCGGCCTTGTGCCTGAAATCTGGCAACGCGTGTATTTTGCGTGGCGGCAGCGAGGCGCTGCAATCAAATCTAGCCTTGGCAAAAATCATTGCGCAAGGGTTAAGTGATGCTGGGTTACCCCAACATGCTGTGCAAGTCATTGACACACCCGACCGGGCCGCGGTAGGTGAACTCATCATCATGACCGAACATATCGATGTGCTGATTCCACGCGGCGGCAAAAGTCTGATCAAGCGTCTAGATGCCGAAGCACGCGTGCCGATGATTAAGCATCTGGATGGCAATTGCCATGTGTATATTGACGCGCAGGCTGATTTGAAACAGGCAAGCGATATCGCCTTCAACGCCAAAACCTACCGTTACGGCGTCTGTGGCGCGATGGAAACCCTTTTAGTACATAAGGATGTCGCCGCGGCCTGTTTACCGGCTTTGGCCGAGCGCCTGCTTGCGCACGGTGTCGAGTTACGTGGCTGCGCGCAAACGCAAAAATTGGTCTCCCAGGCAAGCGCTGCAACCGAGGAAGATTGGGCGACTGAGTATTTAGGCCCGACTTTGGCCGTTCGGATTGTTGAGTCAATGCAAGAAGCAATCGCGCACATCGAGCGCTGGGGTTCGGGCCACACCGACTCAATCGTGACGCAACAACTCACTGCGGCGCAACAGTTCCAGCGCGAAGTCGATTCAAGCTCGGTGTATGTCAACCTGCCCACTTGCTTTGCTGATGGTTTTGAATATGGCTTAGGCGCCGAGATCGGGATCTCGACTAACCGTCTGCATGCCCGCGGCCCCGTCGGCCTTGACGGTCTGACCACCTTAAAATGGGTACTGCAAGGCAATGGTCAACTTCGTGGATAGTCAAGTGGCTCTGATGCGAAAAGCGTACCTCGAGACGGTCAAGCTTTTAGAAAGGCAAGTCTGTGCTTTGGATTAAAACATTTCATATTGTTTTTATTGCCTCATGGTTTGCAGGGCTGTTTTATCTGCCGCGTATTTTTGTCAACCTCGCACAGCAAACTGATCCGGCCGTGCAGCAGGTGCTGCTTGGTATGGCGCGCAGGCTGTATCGCTTCACAACTATCTTGGCTATACCCGCGGTGCTGCTTGGCTTATGGCTGTATGTGCAATATGGCATTGGTCGCGGGCCTGGCAGTGGCTGGATGCACGCTAAGCTGGCCCTTGTCGTCTTGGCTCTCGGTTATCACCACAGCTGTGGTGTGTTATTGCGCAAATTCGAACAAGGGACTAACCGCCGTTCGCATGTTTTTTATCGCTGGTTCAACGAAATACCTGTGTTGATGCTGGTTGCAATAACGGCGTTAGTCGTTATCAAGCCTTTTTAATGGGACACCATGTCTGAGCAGGATCCTGAGCGTAAAACACTGACCCTCAAAGCACGTGCGGTTAAACCGCGTCCTGCTGCCGGGGGTGATCAAACACGCGCTCGGATTGGTGCGCGTGCGCGGCAAGTGGCACAATTGAAAATTGCCAAAGAAAAACTGTCGCGCCTGCAAGCGGTAAACAGTGACACCCCAACGGCAGAGCGTTCAGAAGAGGGCAAGCCCTCGATCGTGCGCAAGGCACCCGAGGCATTCTACGGTGCCCGGCAAGACCGCGGTCAGCCTACCGACAACCGTGCGCCACGGCGCCAAGCCAAAGGCGACACTCATTCTGACGATCTAGTACGTGCGAATCGTGGTTCGGCACCCCGTGAGCCCACTGCGCGTCCGGCCTCTGCACCGAAAGCCTTACCGTTGCGTGAGGGCGTACAAACTGAGCGTGCTGCAGCACTTGTGCTTGATACCGAAATATTTCATATCTTCGCGCCCTGCCCCACAGGCCTTGAGGAAGCGCTTGCGGCTGAACTGAGTGCCTTAGGTTATGCGCAGGTGCAAGCCACGCGTGCCGGCTGCCATTTTGTGGCGGATTGGTGGGGGGTACAGCGTGCCAACCTTTACTCACGCTTGGCGACACGCATCCTGGTGCGTTTGGGACAAGCACCGGTGCAACGCGAAGACGATATTCTTGAACTTGCGCAAAGCATTGGCTGGGAGCGTTGGTTCGGTGCCGAGCACACTTTGCGCGTTGACACCTCGGCAGTCAAAAGTCCGATGCAAAGTTTGCAATATTGCAATTTGCGCGCTAAAGACGGGATCTGCGATCGGCTGCGCGACCTTGAGGGTGCACGCCCTTCGATCGATACCGTAAGGCCGGATGCGCGGGTGCATTTATTTTTATCGCACGACACGGGCACGATGTATCTTGATACCTCGGGCGAGTCCTTGTTTAAACGTGGTTGGCGACTCGACAAGGGGGATGCTCCCTTGCGCGAAAATCTCGCGGCCGGCTTGTTGGCCCTGTCTGGCTGGGATCCTGAAGCGGCTTTGCTCGATCCGTTTTGCGGCAGCGGTACGATTTTGATTGAAGCAGCCTGGATCGCGCTAGGTGTTCCACCAGGCATTACGCGTCCGTTTGGCTTCGAGCGCTTGCGTGACCATGATGCACGCCGCTGGGAAGACTTAAAAGAAGACGCACGCAGCCGCATACTGCCAGAGCTAGCCTCACCCTTGATTGGCATTGACGCCGATCCAGGAGCCCTCGAAGCGGCGCGCCGTAACGCTGAGCGCGCCTACCTGACTGAGGATACGATTCAGTTTGAGTTAGGCGATGCGCGCGATGCGGTTGCGCCCGCCCCCTCGGGTTGGATCGTGACCAATCCGCCCTATGGCGAACGGCTTGCCGAAGAAGATCTTGAGTTTTGGCGCGAATGGTCTGCCTGCCTCAAGAAAGAATTTGCTGGCTGGCAAGTTAATGTCATTACTTCGGATCTTGATCTGCCTAAACACCTTCGTTTGAAAGCCGAACGCAGAACGCCGATCTTCAACGGCGCACTAGACTGTCGGCTTTTTGGCTTTGAACTCGTCGCGAACAGCTACAGAGATGATCGCTAAAACATGTTGCTTGAATGCAACGATTCGAGTGCTATRAGGGTATTCCCTKTGTTCTAGTTGTGTTGATTAGGGTTTTCCCGTAATATAGGGTTATCCCTAATCAGCACAGGAAGTTATCATGAACAAYACCAACACCACACGCCTAACCGACAGCCTTGAGCGCGAACTCTTGGCCAAAGCGTTGGAAGATCAGTTTCGTCCCCATCCTTTTCGTGCCGTAGGCAAAGTTATGCGTGGTCTCGTCGCTTTCACTAGCTCGTTACGCGCTAACGCCCGCCACAATGGTATGTACTAAACGCAAAGGTCGCACTGGCAAGGCTTGGGTGCAAATGCGGGATAATACCCGTCATGAAATCTAGCTTAAAGCCAGTGCCTCAACTGTTTGCCCAGACAAGCGCGCCTGCACGCTCACGGCGCTTCGCTTCGATGATGTATGAAGGCGTTTTATTGTTTGCGGTTGTTTTTTTAGCAGATTATCTTTTTGATACGCTGACACAAAGTAAGCATGGCTTAATGCTTAGAAGCGCACGCCAAGCAGCGGTGTTTTGCGCGATCGGCGTCTATTTTTTAGTCTGCTGGGTACGTAGCGGACAAACCCTGCCCATGAAAGCCTGGCATATCCGCCTAGTCGGCTTAGACGGTGCCCCGGCGCGATTGCCGCAGTTGCTATTGCGCTTTGTGTTGATGTGGATGTTACCTTTGCTCGGCGCCGCTGCAGTTTGGGCACTTTCGGCAGCCACGAGCTGGCCTTCAACTCTCATGTTGATTGTGGCCGCCCCCTTTACTGTCTTGCTTCCAACCTGGTTCACGCCACAACAACAATTTTTACATGATTTGCTTGCCGGGACGCGTCTGATCAACGTAGAGATTAGTAAAAACCCTTAATTGTTGCGTTCAAGCACCGCCCAAGGTTGCACCAAACCACAGGCTGAGCCATGCTACGGGCTTAACCTAAGCTCACCTCAGGTATGGTCGATCAATACACTTCGCTTTACGAGTCTTACGAATGGCTGGTACCCACCCATTTCAACATTGGTCACGCCTGTTGCCATCGTTGGGCGAATCATCCGACTGATGCACGCAAAATTGCATTGTTTGATGAAAACGAAACTGGTCAGCGCGAAGTCTGGACTTACGAGCGTCTGGCCGCGACGGCCAATCAGCTAGCCAACGGCCTGATTCGCATGGGGGTGACACGTGGCGATCGCGTGGCGCTGATCCTAGGGCAGCGGCCTGAAACGGTTGTGGCACACATCGCGATTTATAGCGTTGGCGCAGTCGTATTACCCTTATCGAATCTCTTTGGCCCTGAGGCACTTGAACAACGCTTGCGTGATGCTCAAGTCCGTATCGCGCTCTTTGACGACTTATCTGCGCCGAACGTATTGGCAAGCCTCGCACGCTGTCCGACTTTGACCCAATTAGTCGGTATCAATGTCGAAGATGAACGCGTTTTAAGCTGGAACAAGCTGTTAGTCAGACAACCCACCGCGTTTAAACCCGTCGTCACACGTGCGGATGAACCAGCGATTCTGCTCTATACCTCGGGTACGACTGGYGCACCAAAAGGCGCTTTGTTGCCGCATTCGGTGTTGCTTGGTAACTTGCCTGGCTTCGTGGCCTCGCAAAACTGGTTTCCTCAGCCTAAAGACGTCTTTTGGTCTCCAGCCGACTGGGCCTGGACGGGTGGCCTGATGGACGCACTATTACCCACACTGTATTTTGGTCAACCAATCGTTGGCACCCGTGGACGCTTTAGTCCAGAACGAGCCTTTGACATCCTTGAACGTTATCAAGTCACCAATACGTTTTTGTTTCCGACTGCGCTCAAGCAGATGATGAAAACGATTGCCCGTCCGCATGACACCTATCAATTGTCACTGCGCTGCATCATGAGCGGTGGCGAAAGTGTCGGAGACACCGTCTTCGCCTGGTGTGAGCAAGCACTAGGCATCACCCCAAACGAAATGTTTGGTCAAACCGAAATGAATTATCTGATCGGGAATAGCCATCAAAAATGGCCGGCACGTTCGGGCAGTATGGGAAAGCCCTATCCGGGCCACCGCATCAGCGTATTGCGCGAAGATGGCACGAGCGCGGCAACTGACGAGGTCGGTGAGGTGGCGCTCAACCGCTTCGACATCCATGGCCATCCGGATCCAATCCTATTTCTTGGCTACTGGCGCAACGAAGCAGCGACTGACCAAAAGTTTACCGGCGACTGGTGCCGCACGGGCGACCTTGCGCGCGTTGATGCACAAGGCTACTACTGGTATGCCGGCCGAGCCGATGACGTATTCAAATCCTCAGGCTATCGCATTGGTCCGGGCGAGATCGAAAATTGCCTACTTGAACACTCCGCCGTAGCCAACGTAGCGGTGGTACCCAAGCCAGACGCTGAGCGTGGGTCGGTGGTCAAGGCCTTTGTGGTGCTGACGTCAGAGTTTTCATCACGCAAACGCACCGAACTGACCGCTCTGCTACAAGAGCACGTGCGCACCCGGCTCGCGCCTTATGAATACCCCAAGGAAATTGAATATATCGACACGTTACCCATGACCACCACCGGAAAAATCCAGCGGCGCGTCTTACGTCAACTCGAAGCGGGCCGCAGCCTGCGCCAGGCTAAGAAGCTCAAGACGCAATAAGACCAGAGCTGTGCGAGCCCGCCTCTGGCTGGAGGCCCGTCCCCAGCCCTGCCTGTGTCCCAGGCTTGCGTCTGCTCGGGCTAAACTAGTAACTTTTAATCGTAATAGGCGACCCGCATCATGGCGATTTACCAACTGGGAGACCTTATCCCCCGTATCGACCCAACAGCCTTTATTTTTGCCTCGGCCGACTTAATTGGGGACGTCTTGGTGGGTGCCCATGCAAGCATTTGGGCCAACGTCAGCATTCGGGGCGACAACACGTGCATCGACATTGGTCATCACAGTAACGTACAAGAAGGCAGTGTGTTGCACTCAGACGCGGGCGTGCCTCTCACCATTGACCATCACGTCACGATTGGGCATCAAGCCATGCTGCATGGCTGCACGATTGGCTCGGGTTCGTTAGTGGGCATGCAGGCAATCGTCTTAAACCGCGCCAAGATTGGTAAAAACTGTTTGATTGGTGCTGGCGCAATTATCCCCGAGGGGCGCGAAATCCCCGATGGCAGTTTGGTCATTGGAGTCGGCAAGATTATGCGCACGCTGTCTGAAGAAGAGATCGCTACGATTCGTAACAATATCGAAAACTACGCTAAACGCGGGCAAATGTATCGTCAGAATCTAAAGCGAATCGGTTAATGGCCTTAGAACCCTTAGCAACGCGTAGCGACACGCTTAAAAAGTTTTTATTTGAAGACCGTAGTGTGCGGATCGAGTCAGTGCGAATTGAGCAGGCTTGGCTCGCCGCACAGGCACACCAGCAATATCCAGCGTCGGTCACCGCCCTGCTGGGTCAGTTGGTGGCGGCCTCTACCCTGTTGGCCGCAAATTTAAAATTTGATGGCTCGCTTTTGTTGCAACTGCAAGGCGACGGCGCAATTGCGTTGATGGTTGTTGAGTGTCGCGCAGATCTTAGCTTGCGAGCGACCGTCAAAATGCGTGAACGCCCGTTGCCCGAGTCGCTCGACACCGCTCACGCAGCCGACTTGCAGTCGCTACTAAACCCAGGGGGGACGGCAAAATTTATTGTCGTGCTTGATCCGCCTAAGCACACGCCAGGCCGTCAAGCCTATCAAGGGATTGTGCCACTCGAGGGCGACACGATTGCCCAGGCGCTCGAGCAATATATGCTGCGCTCTGAACAATTACACACCCGAATCTGGCTGGCGGCCGACTCGCTGCACTGCACCGGCTTGTTGATTCAACGCCTGCCCCTGCAAGGCGGCGCGCAACAAACCGAGATCGAGACCGCTGATGAATCTTGGACACGCGCTCAGCATTTAGCGCAAACACTCACGGCGACCGAAATGCTCGCAACGCCGCAAGACACTTTGTTGCACCGCTTATTTTGGGAAGAAACCCTGCATGTGTTCGAGTCAAAAAATATCACCTGGAAATGCTCTTGCACTCAAGAGCGTGTTGCCGATATGCTCCGTATGCTTGGCAAAGCCGAAGTCGATGATATTTTGCAAGAGCAAGGTAAAGTCGAGGTTGCCTGCGAATTTTGTGGGTTGCCCTACGTATTCGATGCCTTAGACACCGAGGCGCTGTTTCATGCGTCGACCGTGTTGGGTAGCAAATCGGTACATTGAACCCAAAGCGCCAACACACGCCACGCGACTTGGATTGTACTTCGGCTCTTATGCCTTAACAATCACCGGAACGCATAATTGATAACCAATGCCCCACACAGCTTTTAGTGCGGGGGGGGCGTCGATACCCGCGAGCGATTCAAGTTTTTTACGGAGCCGACTCACGAGGCTCTCGAGCGCACGTTTACCCATATCAGAAGTGTCGCTTCGTTGGCTGAGCAACTCGCAGATCATATCGGTCTCTAATATATGGCTGGGCGCTTGAGTCAAAGCCAAAAGTAACGTCTGCTCGCTATTTGTCAAAAATACTTTTTGCCACGGCTCTGCACCGTAGATTGAGCGAGCTTGTAAATCTAAGGTCCAGGCAGGTGCTTCGTCGGTCTTTTTAACCCGTCGCGCCAAACTGAGCAGCGTCGAGGTTAGCTCTTCGGGCGCCACAGGCTTGCTCAGATAAACATCGGCTCCTGCCTCGTACCCACGCAATCGATCAGGCAGTGCGGTACGCGCAGTTAACATGACGATTCCCATCCTAGGCATATTTTCCCGAATGCGAGTTGCGATCGCTATGCCATCATCGCCGGGTAGAGACAAATCAAGCACTAGCGCATCGAGCGGCTCGGTCATGAGTAATTGGTCGAGCGACTTGCCGTTTTGAACGGCAAACACGATAAAACCTTGCTGCTTAAGATGAAAGTGAAGTTCTTTGCGTAACAAGGGATCGTCTTCGACCAAGGCGATTCGTATTTGTGCAGCAGTTTGACTCATAGAGGCAACTCAATGAAAAAAAACACACGGTTATCTTCAAATTTGTAACTGACAGAACCCTTAAGTATTTCACACAKTGATTTTATCAGCACGAGTCCAAGCCCTGTACCAGGCTTATCGTGAGAATAAAGGCCACGGTAATAACGAGTAAATAAAGCAGCCGGATCTGGCTCGTGGTCGTGCTCAACTTCATTTGACACAATGCACAGCAGCTTATTAGTCGATACGACACTCACCGTGAATTCAATCAGACTGGCGGGAGACGAGTACTTAATTGCATTGTCAATTAAGTTATTGATGATCGTCACAAATAACAATCGGTCGGTCTGGGTGTTGACCTCGCGCAGTGCAAGAAGCTTCACTCTGTCCGAGTGTTCCGCAAACAGGGGCAAGTTCTCGATGGTTTCAAGCACAGCCAATTTTTCAAAGCGCAGTACAAAGTTTTTTTGATCAATCGCGTCTACCTGCCCAACGCGGTCAATCACTTGGGTCATGTTATCGATCGACTGAGTCATACTGGAAAATCGTTCGCTCAACTCGACCGACTGCTCAGATCTTCCAAATATTGACGTCAATGAGCCTAGTGCCATACGCATCGTCGCCAAAGGATTTTTAAGTTCATGCGACAACATATCAATCAGCGTGCTACGTTCTTTTAACTGTCGCTGCTCGTAATCGCTTTGCGCTTCTAATATATTCAGTTCAAACATTGTTTGAAGCAATTGCTCTTGTTGCATTTTGCTGTACTCAAGCAACAACAAATAAATAGCGAGAGCAACAAGAACACTCGCTCCGGCCTCCGGAATCAGGGTTAACAGCGACATGCCACTGTCGGTTATTAATAAAACTGCCTCGGCACCCATCAAAATACCAACTAGCAGCGCTCCGCTTGTCCAAACCATCCTGAACTGGCGAGAAAATTGCTTGCTCTGATAAATGGCCACTGCGAAAAAATATGGTGCCGTAAACAAAAATATCCAGTTCAGCAGCAACATATACGGTTTAATTTGACCGAAAATAGTCAGACTAATTTGACTAAACCAAAACGCAATCCAAAATAAAAAATAATATCGAACCCATGGCCGCGACTGCAAACGATGCGATAGTTCAAGGCAAAAGAAAATGGCGAGTATCAGCCGCAGGCAAAGTATCGTCGTCAGTATGGTTGAGTAACTGTCGGGCGACTCTGAAATAAATTCTTTCCATATGAGTCCATTTGAAAAACAATAAAGAATGAGCGTGCATAACTGCGTCAAGCAAAGCCACCCAACGGCTAAGATACGCACGAGCATGAAATAGAAAGCGCTCCCCACAATCAGCGCCAACAAGATTCCGATCTGAACACCAGAGAGCAAGCTCTTGGAGCCAGCTTCATTGACCAAACTGTCGAAAGCGARAACTTTAGTAGAGACGTAAAAACCATTGAGCGTATGAATACGCAAAAAATAGGCGCGTTGATTGGCACCAGAATCTGGCAACATAAAACAGTGGTGCCCAACAGAACAATTAAGCTGAAGGGCAGGATATTTAGCACCCCCAAGCTGCTTAATCCAGCGCCCTCTCTCTTCATAATAAAGCTCGAGCTCAGCGAGAAAATAGGGTCCAACGACAAGCACCAAGGGTGACTGCTGCCCGGCTGGGACTTGGACCTTAAACTTGAGCCACCGCGTTGTCGGCTCAAAGCTACGATTTAAAAGTAAATTAAATGGCTTAAAAACTTGGCGGCTGACGTCTTCAACGCCCAGACTGCCCGTTGGATCAACGTACAGGGCAGGCTCGGTCACCAAAGCGCTAGGCTTGTGCCCACTCGACGATTGAGGGTGCATCTGAGCGGAGGCTTCTAATTGGCTTTGCGCAAGTGCCGTTCGCTGCGAGGGCAAAAGCAGGCTCAATAAGACTAAACACATAAAATAAAGCGGCTTGAGCCAACGCAGTTGGCTCAAGCCGCTGAATTCAGGACAAAACAAGGTTAAACCTCGGGTGTAGCAAGGTACTCGACAGCACGACGCACCCCTTTTGAGCCAACATCTACACCCAGACTTTGCATGGCAGCCTCAACCCCGGCCAAACAACCTAAAATCATCGCAGGATTCAAATCGCCTAAATGACCGATTCTGAAGACTCGGCCTGTAAAAGCACCTAGACCACCAGCGATTAACACTTGAAACTTTTCGCGGGCGGTGCTGCGGATCAGTTCGGGATCAATGCCTTTGCCGACTAACACCGCTGTGACTGAAGCCGAACGCGCGTGGGGCACCTGACATAAAAACTGCACTTGCCCAGCTTCAGACCACGCCTGGACTGCCGCGTGAACTGCGCCAGCCAAGCGTTGATGACGCGCATGCACCTGAGCCACGCCCTCTTGCTCAATCAAACCAAAGGCGGCTTCAAGACCGAACAATAAGTTTTGTGGGGCTGTACCACAAAACCGACTGTAAGAAGGCCCTTTACGACGACGCATCCAATCCCAATAAAAGCGTGGTGCGGGGTTCTTAGCGCAGACTTGCATTGCGCGTTCGTCGGCGGCACAAAAACCTATGCCAGGCGGGCACATCAAGCCTTTTTGCGACGCGCCGATCACGGCGTTCACGCCCCACCGGTCCATGTAAAAAGGGATCGCCCCTAAGGACGCCACAACGTCGACCACAAACAGTGCGGGGTGCTTAGCGCTATCAATCGCGCGACGTAATGCGGGCATATCGCTTGTCGTGCTACTGGCGGTGTCGGTGTGCACGGCAAAGACCGCGACGATTTCGTGTTTGGTGTCTTCGCGCAAGACTTGTTCGACAACGGCAGGGTCAATTGGTTGACCTTCTAGGTAAGGAGTGCGCACAATCACCGCGCCCATTGCCTCAGCCATCAAGGCCCACGAATCAGAAAAATGCCCGGTGCCAGGAATCAGGACTTTTTGGCCGGGGGCTAGCAAATTTACGATCATTGCCTCCCAGACGCCATGACCGTTTGCCGCATAAAAAAATATGTCAGCATTTGCGGTATTTAGCAGACCTTGCAAGCCGCGCTCACAGGCGTCGACACAGGCGTCAACGCGCGGGTCGCCCATATCGATCGGTTGCCTGGTGAGGGCATCGAGCACCGCCTTGGGCACGTTGGATGGGCCAGGCGAGTGCAACAAACGAATACCAGGAAAATAAGGAAATGACGCGGCAGACGAATTCATAACGAACCCTTTAAAAAGACCTGAYTAGTTTAACCGCAACGCGAGGGGGCGCGTAGTTCACCGTATCGACAGCGTGGTCGCCTCAAGCCAGACTACGCGCTATGCAAATATTGACGCCACTCTATCAACAAAAGGGTGCTAGCACCCTAGAGACGAGCCTTGTGACGCTACCGGTTCTGCTGGTCTGTCTGCTGGGTTTTGAACTGGTGCAGGCACATCAAACCCGACACTTTGTTAATCTAGCGCTGCAAGAGGCGGGTCGTGCCGCAGCGGTTTCGCCAGCGGGCTCAGGCAAAGTCGCCCAGACGTTTGCCCAAGCCCTGTGGCCGCTTTTTACGCCAGCCGGCAAATACGCAAACGCCGAACAGCGGCAAGCCGCCACCCTTGCGCGTTATCAGGTGTCTTATGGCTTGCCAGTGTGGCAATTAACCACAACCACGCTGGCAAAAAATCGCGCACAATTAGATTTGATTTATGTACATGAGCCTGGGCAAGCTTGGCTGCGCAAAGTCCTGCAACTGAGCGCCCAACAACTACCGGCTTTTGCTAAAAATGATTTGGCGGCACAGGCGCGCCAACGGGGCTTGCTTGCGCTGCGCCTGAGCCACCGTGTTGTGCTTCACGCTAGCGAAGTGCAGGCAACCACAAGGGCTCTTAAGTCTGAACCTAAACCCGAGCGTCTTGAGACAAATACTCGCGCGCTGCACGTTAGCAACAACTTTGTGACAAGCTCTTTGAGCGCCCAGCCTCGCGGCGTAAACCCGGCAGTCAACGCGCCCCAGCAAAGTTCAATAAAAGCTGCCGCCTCAGCGGGCTTGAGTCAAGAACAACTCGCTCAGCCAGACCAAGCTCTTTGTGGCGTTTTATTGTGTTGTCCGCCTTGAACACTCGCAAGCCAACAGTGGCATTAACGCGTGACTGTTGTGGGTTTGGCGCCGGGCGCTGCTGGCGCGGGTGCCACACGGTTGGGTTTGCTCGAGGGTTTGATTTCGGGTGGTTTAACGTCGGGCGGCAAGACTTGAACAAAAAGCTCACTCTGCCTCATCATGCCCAGTTCGGCTCGTGCACGTTCTTCCGCCGCCTCGGTGCCTGTACGCAAATCATCAACTTCCGCCAACAAGGCAACGTTTCGGGCACGCAAGCCCTCGTTGATGCCGCGCTGAGTGGCGATGTGCTCTTGCATGTCCCAGACAGCCAGCCAGCCACCCCGACCCATCCACAAGGGATATTGGATCAGACCAGCCAGTGCCACTAGCACCAACAGCAACAGACGCATACCACCTCGCGTTTGCCTGAAAAGCTAAATAAGCCCTTTCAGACAAGCCATGCGCGCGAACTTAGCGCAGGTTGTAAAAAGCCTCAAGACCAGGATAAGTGGCCACCTCGGCAAGTTCTTCTTCGATTCGCAGCAGCTGATTATACTTAGCCATGCGATCTGAGCGCGATAACGAGCCCGTTTTGATCTGCATCGCATTTGTCGCCACGGCAATATCGGCAATGGTTGAGTCTTCGGTTTCACCAGAACGGTGTGAAACGACCGCAGTATAACCAGCGCGCTTGGCCATTTCAATGGCAGCGAAGGTTTCGGTCAGGGTACCAATTTGATTAATTTTGATCAAAATCGAGTTTGCGACACCGCGTTCGATGCCTTGCTTCAAGATTTTAGTGTTGGTGACAAACAAATCATCACCGACCAACTGAATTTTGCGACCAAGCTGCTCTGTGAGATGCTTCCAGCCATCCCAATCGTTTTCAGCCATGCCGTCTTCGATGGTGATGATGGGGTATTTATCACACCAGGTTGCCAGCAAATTGGTCAGCTCTTTTGACGTTAAAGACAAACCGCCTTCGCCTTGAAGCGTGTATTTGCCGTCGCGATAAAACTCTGAGGCAGCGCAATCAAGCCCCAGTGCGATTTGGGTGCCTGGCTCGTAGCCTGCGTTTTCAATGGCGCGCAAAATTAATTGAATCGCCGCTTCGTGATTGGGCACATTCGGGGCAAAACCACCCTCGTCGCCCACAGCGGTTGACATGCCTTGATCGTGAATGATTTTTTTAAGTGCATGGAAAGTTTCGGCACCCATCTGCATGGCCTGCCTAAAGCTTTTTGCGCCAACCGGCAAAATCATGAGCTCTTGCATATCGAGCGTGTTGTTGGCGTGTGCGCCACCGTTGATCACGTTCATCATGGGCACGGGCATACTCATCGGGCCACTGCCACCAAAATAACGATACAAAGACAAACCAGATTCGTCGGCGGCAGCGCGTGCTACGGCCATGCTCGCGGCCAAAATCGAGTTGGCACCCAAACGCGACTTGCCTTCAGTGCCATCCAATTCAATCAGGGTGCGATCTAAAAAGGTTTGCTCTTGGGCGTCTAAACCCATCAGTGCTTCAGAGATTTCGGTATTGAGGTTTTCGACCGCGCGCAAAACGCCTTTACCCAAATAGCGTGATTTATCACCATCGCGCAGTTCGATGGCCTCGCGACTACCGGTTGAGGCACCCGACGGCACCGAGGCACGGCCCATCGCGCCGGACTCAAGCAACACATCGCATTCGACCGTGGGGTTGCCACGCGAATCGAGAATTTCGCGTCCGATGATATCTACGATTGCACTCATTTCAAGGTTTCCTGGATAATTAAAATTTTGATGACTTTAAGCAAAACGCGACTCAAGAAAGCCGTGCCGTTTAACCACCCGATCTAAATCAAGCAAGGTGGTAAGCAGGTCTTTCATTTGATCTAAAGGTACGGCGTTGGGCCCATCGGAGAGCGCTTGCGCCGGATTAGGATGGGTTTCCATGAACAAACCAGAAACGCCCGCGGCCACTGCGGCCCGGGCTAAGACCGGAACGAATTCGCGTTGACCGCCAGATGAGGTGCCTTGTCCGCCGGGCAACTGCACCGAATGGGTGGCGTCGAACACCACCGGGCATTGGGTTTCGCGCATGATCGCTAGCGCGCGCATATCTGACACTAAATTGTTGTAGCCAAACGAGACGCCTCGCTCGCAAACCATAATGTCTTCGGGGACACCCGCCTTTTGCGCCGCAAGACGAGCTTTTGCGACCACCTGCAACATATCGTGAGGCGCCAAAAACTGGCCTTTTTTGATATTGACAGGTTTACCGCTGGCCGCACAAGCTTCAATAAAGTCGGTTTGGCGGCACAAAAATGCTGGAGTTTGCAACACATCAACCACCGCAGCCACTTGGGCGACTTGGTCTTTGTCGTGCACATCAGTCAAGATCGGTACCTTAAAGTGTGCGCGTACGTCTGACAATATCTGTAAGCCCTCGGCCATTCCGGGGCCACGATACGAGGCACCCGAACTGCGATTGGCTTTATCAAACGAGCTTTTATAAATAAACGGGATCCCCAGCGCGGTCGTGAGTTCGCACAAACGACCCGCAGTATCAAAGGCCATTTGGCGTGATTCGATCACGCAGGGCCCAGCGATCAAAAAAAAGGGCTGGGTTAAGCCAATTTCGAAGCCGCACAGCTTCATCAGGCGGCCTGACGCTTATTTTGCTTCACTAAGGCCGCGCGGATATAACTGGAAAACAACGGGTGACCGTCGCGCGGTGTCGAGGTGAACTCGGGATGAAACTGCACGCCAATAAACCAAGGGTGGCCTGGGATCTCCATGATTTCGGGAAGATCTTCGGTGGGTGTGCGCGCGCTGATTAACATGCCGGCAAGTTCAAGCTTAGGCACGTAAAGATTGTTCACTTCGTAGCGATGGCGATGACGTTCGTTGACCTCAGACCCGTAAATACTGCTAGCCAGGGTATCGGCTTTAATGGGGCAGCGTTGCGCGCCTTTGCGCATCGTGCCGCCCAAGTCTGACTGCTCGTCTCGTACTTCAGCGCGACCTTCGCGATCGATCCACTCGGTAATCAAAGCCACCACGGGGTGCTCGGTTTGCGGGTCGAACTCGGTACTGTTGGCATGCGCCAAGCTCGCTTTATGGCGTGCAAACTCAATCACCGCAAGCTGCATGCCCAGGCATATCCCCAGATAGGGCACGTTATGTTCGCGTGCGTATTGAATGGCCAGAATCTTGCCTTCGGTGCCACGTTTACCAAAACCACCTGGCACCAAAATCGCATCAAAAGGTTTGAGCACGTCGGTACCGTTCTGCTCAAGCGCTTCAGAATCAATGTAATCAACCACCACGCGAGATTCGGTATGGATACCTGCGTGAATCAACGCTTCGCTAAGCGACTTGTACGACTCAGTGAGGTCGACATATTTTCCTACCATCGCGACGCGCACCTGATGCTTGGGGTGCTCAAGGCCAAACACCAGCTTATCCCAGACCGACAAGTCTGCCTGAGGGGGGTCAATCGCCAGCACCTCGCAAATGAGGTTGTCGAGCCCCTGCTTATGCAACATACTTGGGATTTTATAGATTGAGTCGGCGTCCCATACTGAGATCACGGCATCAAGCGGCACGTTAGAGAAGAGCGAAATTTTTGCACGCTCTTCGTCGGGAATTGGACGGTCGGCGCGGCACAGCAAAGCATGAGGAATGATGCCGATTTCGCGTAGCTTTTGTGCCGAGTGCTGGGTTGGCTTGGTTTTGAGTTCGCCGGCAGAGGCGATAAAGGGCACTAAGGTCAAATGGATAAACGCAGAGCTGCTGCGGCCCAGGCGCAGACTCATTTGCCGCACGGCTTCAAGAAACGGTAAAGACTCAATGTCGCCTACCGTGCCACCGATTTCGACGATCGCGACGTCAGTGTGGCCGCCCCAAGACTGGTCGGCGCCCCGGGCAATGAAATCTTGAATCTCGTTGGTGATATGCGGAATCACCTGAACAGTTTTTCCTAAGTACTCACCCTTGCGCTCTTTGCGCAAGACAGATTCATAAATCTGACCCGTAGTGAAGTTATTAGACTTGCGCATTTTTGACGAGATAAAGCGCTCGTAGTGGCCAAGATCAAGGTCGGTTTCGGCGCCATCTTCGGTGACAAAGACCTCGCCGTGCTGAAACGGGCTCATGGTGCCCGGATCGACGTTAATGTAAGGATCGAGCTTGAGCATGGTGACTTTTAGGCCACGCGATTCAAGCAGGGCAGCCAGAGACGCAGCGGCGATGCCCTTACCAAGCGAGGACACTACACCACCGGTCACAAATACATATTTGGTCATGTCATGAACGCCCAGACGTGCGGCGTATGCAGGAAATTTGAATTATAGCCGCACGCGTGACCTTTGCGGGGAACTGTTTCAGCGCTCCAGTGGCTGTGTGCGCTGCAACAACCAGGCGAGTCCGTCACCCTCAAGGCGTGGTGCCAAGCGTTGGCGCACCTCTTGGTGGTAGGCGTTTAGCCAAGCAATTTCGTCGTCACGCAGCTGGCTGGGCTGGATACAGGTTGTATGAATCGGGCAAAGTGTCAAGGTCTCAAACTCAAGAAATTCACCGAATTCGGATTCTCCAGCACTTTGATTACAAACCAGGTTTTCGATTCGGATTCCCCAACGACCCGGCCGATACAGCCCCGGTTCGTTTGAGGTGATCATGCCCGGTTGCATGGCAGTGTGCGGGGCCGGCGCAGCTCGGTAAGAAATCACCTGAGGACCTTCGTGCACATTCAGGTAATACCCCACCCCGTGGCCTGTACCGTGACCGTACTCGGCTAAGCGATCCCACAAGGGCGCGCGAGCAACGGCATCAAGCATCGGCGAAGCAACCCCGCGCGGAAACTTCAGACGTGACAAGGCGATCATCGCTTTGAGCACCGCTGTGTAGTCGTCTTTTTGCGGTTCAGTCGGCGTACCAACTGGCACCACGCGGGTAATGTCAGTGGTGCCCCCCAAGTATTGCGCGCCTGAATCGATTAACAACAAGCCATCGCCCTTGATTTGTGCATGCGAGGCCTCGGTGGGGCGGTAATGCGGCATCGCGCCGTTGGCATTAAACGCCGAAATCGTACCAAAGCTGCGAGACACAAAGCCTGGTTGTTTAGCGCGCAGCGCCAGCAGGCGCTCGTCGATCATCAATTCGTTTAGCGGTGAAGTCTCCCTGTCGACGATGGCTTTTTCGAGCCAGGCAAAAAACGAACACAAGGCGGCACCATCTTGCTCCATGACGCGGCGCACGTGATTGAGCTCGAATGCGGTTTTTTGTGACTTAAAAAAAGTGCTGGGGTTCATGGCCCGCACAGTGCGCGTGCGCAAGCGATCGATCAGCGCACAGGTCGTGCGCGCTGGGTCGAATAGCAGCACATCTGTTTCGGGCAGCTCGGCCAAGACCTGCGCCACAGTGCCATACGGTCGCACATAAACATGCGCTTCAGCGAGCTTACTTGTCAGGCTAGCATCCACCTTGTCGGGCAACACAAACAACTGCGCGTCGTTCAGACCGATTAAGACGTGCGACAGAAACACTGGGTTAAACGACACATCGCTGCCGCGCAAATTTAAGAGCCATGCAATATCATCAAGGGTCGATAACAAATGCCACTGGGCGCCCTGCTCAATCATCGCCTCGCGCACGCGCGCGAGCTTGTCTTGTCGCGAGGCACCCGCGATGTCTATAGGCAAATCGCGCACCGCCGCCGTCGGTAACAGCGGGCGTTCGGGCCAGCACAGTCCGGGCAAATCAAGATCTAGTTTTAAGTGGATGCCACCCGGGGTCAGCAACGCCAGTAGTGCGTCGCGTGCGGCCAATCCCAACGCACGGCCATCGACCGCCACCGTCGCACCCTTGGGAAGTTGCGCGGCCAGCCAGTTAGTGTGGGCAGGGTCTGTCGCCACACCAATTTTCATGAGGGTAATGTCGGTGCCTGCCAGTTCGGCCTCGGCTTGCACCCAGTAACGACTATCCACCCACAGGCCAGCAAAATTATCCGTGACGACAACCGTACCAACCGAACCACTAAAGCCAGTCAGCCAAGGGCGCACCTGCCAGTAATCGGGCAAATATTCAGACAAATGAGGGTCTGCCGATGGCATCAGGCAAGCCTGCACCCCGGCAGCCTGCATGGCAGCACGCAACGCCGCTCGCGCATCAGACGCAACAGAAGTCGATACAGTTTTTGTCATTGAGAGGAGCGCGAGAACCTGGCCTTGAGTACCGCAATAATGCCAGGCAAAATCGACAAGAAAATAATGAACAAAATTACCAGGGTCAGGTTGTTACGCACGAAGGGAAGATTGCCAAACCAGTAGCCCGCCACGGTTAGCGATACCACCCAAAGCAGGCCGCCCGTGACGTTGTAAAAAACAAAACGCTTGGGGTCAAACCGCGCAAAGCCTGCGACGAAGGGCGCCATGGTGCGCGCGAGCGGAATAAAGCGCGCGATGATGATGGTTTGACCACCGTAGCGATCATAGAACCCTTGGGTATAAGCCATATGTTTCGCATTTACGAGGCTGGTGCGGGCAATTAAGGCTGCACCAAACCAACGACCGATCGAATAGTTCAGCGCATCGCCCACAATGGCCGCCGTAGTCAAAAGGGCCATTAACAGATAGATATCCATCTTGCCCATGGCACACACTGCACCCGCAACAAACAGCAACGAATCGCCAGGCAAAAAAGGCATGAACACCAAGCCCGTTTCGGCAAAAATAATAGCCACGAGTAAGGCATAAATCCATACACCATGCGCCTCGATGAACTGCAACATTGTTTTATCAATATGCAGCAATAAATCTAACAAGCCGGTGATGAAATCCATCCCAAAAATCCTTAGTTTGCTAAAGCAACGGCCGAGACATCCAGCTTGGCTGCAGTGTTTGCTTGGACGTCTGCGATGCTCACGCCAGACGCCAGTTCAAGCAACTTGAGCCCATTTGGTGTGATTTCAAACACGCCCATGTCGGTAATGACCATGTCGATCACACCCACTCCCGTCAAAGGCAGAGTGCACTTGGGCAACAATTTCATATCTACAGTGCCATCTTTTTTATGCGCGACGTGTTCCATTAAGACAATGACGCGGCCCACGCCCGCGACCAAGTCCATCGCACCGCCCATCCCCTTAACCATCTTGCCCGGGATCATCCAGTTCGCGAGGTCACCGGTTTCGGAGACCTGCATGGCGCCCAGAATCGCCAGATTAATCTTGCCGCCGCGAATCATCGCGAACGAATCGGCCGACGAAAAAATCGACGAGCCAGGAATCGTTGTCACCGTTTGCTTACCGGCATTGATCATGTCGGCATCGACTTCGCTTTCGAGCGGAAACGGCCCAATCCCCAGCAAGCCGTTTTCTGACTGCAACCAAACATCAATTCCCTTAGGGACATGATTGGCTACCAAAGTGGGCAAGCCAATGCCCAGATTGACATAAAAACCATCTTGTAATTCGCGCGCCGCGCGGGCGGCCATTTCGTCACGAGTCCATGCCATGTTGATTGCTCCTTAGTTTGCCGCGCGAACGGTGCGTTGTTCGATGCGTTTTTCAGGGGTCGCATTGATCACAATGCGATGCACATAAATGCCGGGCAGATGAATCTGATCGGGGTCGAGCTCGCCGAGTTCAACGATTTTTTCAACTTCGACGACAGTTAACTTGCCTGCCATCGCAACCGGCGGATTAAAGTTGCGCGCGGTTTTATGAAAAATCAAATTGCCACTGCGATCGGCAATATACGCTTTGACTAAAGAGATCTCGGGTACCAAGGCGCGTTCCATGACGTATTGCTCGCCATCAAATTCACGGATTTCTTTGCCGTCTGCCACCACGGTGCCTACACCGGTGCGGGTAAAGAAGGCCGGAATACCGGCGCCCCCAGCACGCAGGCGTTCAGCCAGCGTACCTTGAGGGGTAAATTCAAGTTCAAGTTCGCCGGCCAAAAATTGGCGCTCAAACTCTTTGTTTTCGCCCACATACGAGGCGATCATTTTTTTAACCTGACGTGTGTGCAGCAGCATGCCCAGGCCAAAGCCATCGACGCCGGCATTGTTACTGATGCAGGTCAGGTTTTGAACACCGAGGTCACGTACCGCAGCGATCAGGGCCTCGGGGATGCCACACAGACCAAACCCACCCACGCCGAGGGTTTGCCCGTCTTTAAGGATATCTTTCAGCGCCTCGGTGGCGCTGGGATAGAGCTTATTCATTACACAGACTCCTGAGTATGCACATTGCAGAGATTATCGACGATTTATGGGCTTTGCCAAAGCTTGCAACACCTCGGCGGGCCAGGGATGCGACTGATTGAGTTCAAAATCCATCCAGACCATGATGGACTTACCTTGTGCGCAGAGTTCAAGGCGGTCGGGGTAGACCACGGAGATATCCACCGACTGCTCAAGGCTTGAACGGCCAATGCGCGCCACCCGGTGACTGACGCGCACCGTTGCCGGGTAGGTAATTGATTTTTTAAAATCACACTCGCAGTGAACCACCACGGGTCCGTAGCGTGTTGATTGTGGAGCACCGCCCTCATAGAACATCTTTAACCGGCCTTCTTCCATATAGCGGAAATAATTGCAGTTATTCAGATGCGCCAGTGCGTCGGCGTCAGACCAGCGCATGGGAATATCAAAGTCAAAAATATCGCCAACCATCAGCGTTTGGGGTTCAGAACTGACCACGTACTTCTCCAAAAAAACACGCCAAGCCTCGCAAAAGGCTTTGTTCACGAGTTTGCAAGGCATGCCACACGACACCGTGCACCCCTGTGCAATACAATCGTTTAAGCAAATAAACATCATACCTTTGAAGCAGGGAGTCTTTCATGTCAGCACGCGAATCGATGGAATACGACGTTGTCGTAGTGGGGGGTGGACCCGCAGGCCTGGCAACCGCAATTCGCCTGAAACAACTCGCGGCCGAACGCAATCGCGAGGTTTCAGTTTGCGTGCTTGAAAAAGGCAGTGAAATCGGCGCACATATTTTGTCGGGTGCGGTCATGGATCCGCAGGCTTTGACTGAATTACTGCCTGATTGGAAAGCCCAGGGGGCTCCGCTTGACACGGCAGTCACCGAAGACGAATTCTTGTTTCTCACTGAGACTGGTGCCCGCAAAACTCCGGAATGGTTGCTGCCCGAGTGCTTTCAGAATCATGGCAATTACATTGTCAGTTTGGGCAAAGTCGCCCGCTGGCTGGGCGAGCAGGCTGAAGCCTTAGGCGTTGAGATTTTCCCGGGCTTTTCTGCCGCCGAAGTGTTGTATGACGACTGGGGTGCGGTGCGTGGCGTGGCCACAGGTGATATGGGCGTGGGTCGCGATGGCCAACTCACCGATAACTATCAGCCGGGCATGGAGCTCTTAGCGAAATACACAATTTTTGCTGAAGGCGCGCGTGGCCAACTCGGGCGTGAACTGATCAGCAAGTACAAGTTAGATGACGGGCGTGATCCGCAAAGCTATGGCATTGGCATCAAAGAGCTCTGGGAGGTCGCCCCCTCGAAATCGCGTCCGGGCGTAGTGGTGCATACCGCCGGCTGGCCGCTGGATTCAGACACTTATGGCGGCTCGTTTTTGTATCACCTAAACGACAATCTCGTGGCGGTCGGCATGGTGGTGGGCTTGGATTACGCCAATCCCTGGCTGTCACCCTTCGAAGAATTTCAACGCTACAAAACACACCCAACGATTCGCAGTACGTTCGAAGGGGCCAAACGAATTGCCTACGGCGCGCGAGCGATCACCGCCGGCGGTTTATTGTCGTTACCTAAGTTGGTATTTCCGGGTGGTGCTTTAGTGGGCTGTGAGGCCGGCTTCTTGAACGCCTCGCGTATCAAGGGTAGCCATGCGGCGATCAAGTCGGGCATGATGGCAGCCGAAGCGACTTTTGATGCGCTAGCGGCCGAACGCAGGGGTGATGAGCTGCCGGCTTATCCTGCCGCGTTTGAAGCCTCGTGGCTGCACACCGAACTGAACAAAGCGCGCAACTTTAAGCAGTGGTTCAAAAAGGGCCGCACAGTTGGCACTTTGATGACGGGCATCGAGCAATTTGTACTTAAGGGGAACATCCCCTGGACCATCCATCGCACGAAGGCCGATCACGCTTGCCTGCAGCCGGCGGATCAATGCCCCAAAATTGAATACCCAAAACCCGATGGGGTCTTAACGTTTGATCGCTTGAGTTCGGTGTTTATTTCAAACACCAACCACGAAGAAAACCAGCCAATTCACCTAACCCTCAAAGATGCTTCAGTTCCGGTGAGCATCAACCTGGCCAAGTACGGTGGCCCCGAGGCGCGCTATTGCCCAGCAGGCGTATATGAATACGTCAAAGACGATAACGGCACTGACCGCCTACAGATCAATGCGCAAAACTGTGTGCATTGCAAAACCTGCGACATCAAAGATCCGACACAAAATATCGTTTGGGTTACACCGCAAGGTGGCGAAGGGCCGGTGTATAACGCGATGTAAGTACGCCGCAGGCAAACTTCAAAGAGCGCCCTTGATGGGGATTTTGGCTAATCGCCTTAATTGGCAGCACTCGTTAAGCTGTCAAGGGCTGAACCACAAAGCTTCGGATGCACATTACTCATCAAGTGCGCTATCCTTGAATCAATTCCAAAAATTATCTGTTCATAATTCTATTGAGTCTTCTCATGGCGACACGTCCACAAGCAATCCCCACCACGCAAATCGACAACGAGCGTGTGATCGTCACTGAATGGCGCTTTGCGCCCGGCGCCGAGACAGGTTGGCATACGCATGGGCACGACTATGTGGTAGTGCCGACTATCACTGGGTTGCTACAGCTAGAGACGCCAGAGGGACTGAAAGAATTTCCCTTAATCGCTGGAAAGTCATACACCCGCGGCGCGGGAGTCAATCACAATGTGATCAACGCCAGCACCCACGAAGTTGCGTTCATCGAAATCGAAATCCGTTAATACAAAAAAGGACGAGACACATCATGCTAGATCCACAGGCCAAGGCCCTGATTGATTTGATGATCGAAAAAGGGATTCCACCGGTGCACACGCTGACCGCCGCACAAGCGCGCGAAGCCTATGTGCAACGTCGTTTTTTTAGCCAACCCGAAGCGCCTGAAGTCGCCTCAAGTGTTGACACCGACATTCCGGGCCCCGCCGGCAAAATTACGGTGCGGGGCTATCGCCCCAAAGGCAGTGTGGCCTCTGCTGTCTTGCCAGTGCTTGTCTTCTACCACGGTGGTGGTCACGTGATTGGTGATATCGACACGCATGACGTACTGTGCCGCACGCTTTCAAATTTGGCGAGCTGTGCGGTTTTTTCGGTGAACTATCGCCTCGCACCCGAAAATGTGTTTCCAGCAGCGTCTGATGACTGCGTAGCGGCGACGAAGTGGGTGCATGCCAATGCGGCTGCACTCAAGGTTGACCCTGCGCGTATTGCGGTAGGGGGCGATAGCGCCGGTGGTCATTTGGCAGCGGTGGTCGCCTTATCTTTAAAAGCGGACAATAGTTTTAAGCCAGTATTGCAGCTACTGATCTACCCAGTCACCGACCCCAGTTCAGAACGTGAATCGATGCGCACCAACGGTCAGGGCTACATGCTGACCAAAGAATCGATGGCTTACTACTACGGCGCTTACATGCCCGAAAAATGGATGCGCAACGATTGGCGTGGCGCCCCGATGCTTGCAAAAGATCACTCGGGCTTGGCGCCAGCCTTCGTCATGACAGCGGGCTTCGACCCGCTGCGCGACGAGGGTGCCGACTACGCCGATAAGTTAACTCAAGCAGGCGTACCGACTCAATATGTCTGCTTCGAGCGCCAGATCCACGGCTTTATCACCATGGGTCGCATCATCGACGAGTCCAACACCGCCGCCGAACTTTGCGCGGCGGCGCTGCGGGCTAAGTTTTAATGATTGTCACGCGGCACCGCGCTGCCGCTACAGCCGACCAAGAAATCCAGGTCAACGCCGTCGTTGGCTTGGTTGACGTGGTCCACATACAACTTGTAATAGCCTCGGTTCATCGGCGGCTCGGGGGCTTTCCATTTTAGTTTGCGTGCCGCCAAAATCTCGTCACTCACATCTAAATGCAAACGACGCTTGGCTACATCAAGCTCAATCATGTCGCCGTTTTCAACCAGGGCAAGTGGCCCACCCGCTGCTGCCTCAGGGGCAACGTGCAAAATCACCGTGCCATACGCTGTCCCACTCATGCGCGCATCCGAAATCCGAATCATGTCGGTGATGCCCTTTTTTAAGATCTTGGGTGGCAGTGGCATATTGCCCACTTCTGCCATCCCAGGATAGCCTTTCGGGCCGCAGTTTTTGAGCACCATGATGCAATGCTCATCGATATCCAATTTTGGGTTATCAATGCGTTTATGAAAATCTTCGATATTTTCAAATACCACCGCACGGCCGCGATGCTTGAGTAATTTTTTCGTGGCGGCTGAAGGCTTAATAATGGCGCCATCGGGACATAAATTGCCTCGCAGCACCGCAATACCCGTATTCTTTTTAAAAGGCTTTTCAAAGGTTGTGATCACCTCGCGGTTGTAGCATTCGGCTTTTTTGACGTTATCCCAAAGCGAAGCGCCATTCACGGTCAAGGCCTTTTTATTCAGCAGGCCTTGCTCGCCTAAGSTACGTAACACCACAGGCAAACCACCGGCATAGCAGAAGTCTTCCATGAGGTATTTACCGCTTGGCATTAAGTTCAGCAGTGTGTGCACATCACGGCCAAACTTATCCCAATCATCGATATCAAGCTTGACGCCAATGCGTCGGGCGATGGCGATCAGGTGAATCACAGCGTTGGTTGAACCACCAATCGCCGCATTGGTACGAATCGCGTTTTCAAAGGCGTGACGCGTCAAAATTTTATCTAGCGTTAAATCTTCTTTGACCATCTGCACAATACGACGACCCGATTCGCGCGCCAGTACGTTGCGACGCGCGTCAACCGCGGGATACGCTGCGTTGCCCGGTAGCGCAACGCCCAAGGCCTCGACCATGCTGGCCATCGTTGAAGCCGTGCCCATCACCATGCAGTGCCCGTGCGAGCGATGCATGCAAGATTCGGCCTCATGAAATTCGTCAAGCGTCATTTTGCCGGCTCGCACGTCTTCTGACATGGACCACGTGTTGGTACCAGAGCCAATATCTTTACCCCGATACTTGCCCGTCAGCATTGGCCCGCCCGAGACGCCGATCGTGGGGATATTGACACTGGCCGCCCCCATCAAGAGCGAAGGCGTCGTTTTGTCGCAACCAAACAGCAGCACCACGCCGTCAAGCGGATTGGCGCGAATGGTTTCTTCGACGTCCATACTGGCGAGGTTGCGCAACAACATTGCCGTGGGGCGCACAAGCGTCTCGCCAATTGAGGTGACCGGAAACTCTAGCGGAAACCCACCCGCTTCGAGCACACCTTGGCGGACCTGATCGGCCAACAGCCTGAAGTGCGAATTACAAGGGGTGAGCTCTGACCAGGTATTACAAATGCCAATCACGGGTCGTCCATCAAACTGATCGTGCGGGATGCCACGATTTTTTGTCCAACTCCGATAGATGAACCCGTAAATATCATTGCGAGAGAACCACTGACTTGAACGGCTCGGTGCAGCCGGCTTTTTGCTTTTATCTGACTTGGCCATTCAAGCCTCCTCTATGGTGCTGCGATTTGAAAATTATTTTTTAAACGCGACGACTTTTTGCGTTTGTTGGCCCAAACCTTCGATGCCCAAGGTCATCACATCACCCTCTTTGAGGTAGCGAGGCTTAGGTTTGACGCCCATGCCTACGCCCGGTGGCGTGCCAGTTGTGATGATGTCGCCCGGCATCAGCGTCGTAAATTCACTCACGTAGCTAATGATTGTGGCCGCATCAAAAATCATCGTCTTGGTGTTACCGGTTTGAAACCGCTTACCGTTCAAGTCAAGCCACAACTCTAATTTTTGTGGATCTTTGATTTCATCAGTCGTCACCAACCAAGGGCCAACTGGGCCAAAGGTGTCGCAACCCTTGCCCTTATCCCACGTGCCACCACGTTCGATCTGGTATTCACGCTCTGACACGTCATTGATCACGCAATAGCCTGCCACGTGTTTCAGGGCGTCTTTTTTACTGACATACCGAGCTTTTTTACCGATCACGATTCCGAGCTCAACTTCCCAATCGGATTTTTTAGAACCTTTAGGCAGCATGACGTTGTCGTTTGGACCGGTCAGGCTGGTATCGGCTTTATAGAACATGATCGGTTCTTTGGGGATTGGCATACCCGCTTCGGCAGCATGATCGGAGTAGTTCAGGCCGATGGCCAAAAACTTGCCCATGTTGGCGATTGGCACGCCAAAACGTGGTTTGCCTTTTACGAGTGGCAAGGTGCTAGTTTGGATCTTGGCGAGTTTTTTTAATGCGGCAGACGACAACTGATCGTTGGTAATGTCTGTTATCACGCCTGACAAAGCCCGCAGTTTGCCTTCTTTGTCAATCAGGCCTGGTTTTTCTTTTCCCTTGGCACCGTAGCGTACGAGTTTCATTAAGATTCCTTCCTGTTGAAAAAATTAAGCAAAAAAATTAAAAAATGGTCCTACAAAAGTGATCCTACAAAAGCGCCCGAGCAAACTACAGCGACCAACCACCATCAATAATCTGCGAGGTGCCGGTGGTGAAAGCCGATTCGTCCGAGGCCAGATAAACCGCCAAGTGGGCGATTTCTTCGGGCTTGCCAATACGACCAATCGGTTGACGCGCCACGAACATGTCGCGCACTTCGGTCACCGACTTACCGGTTTGACCAGAGACTGCCTGAATACGCTCGCCTAGCGAAGGTGATTCAATGGTGCCGGGACAAATCGCGTTAAACCTGACGCCACGCGCAACGTAATCAGCAGCTAGCGCGCGCGTCAGACCGATCACAGCAGCCTTTGAGGCGCCATAGATCACGCGATTGGGGGCGCCCTTGATGTTCGAGGCAGCCGAAGCCATGTTGATCACACTGCCCTTGCCTTGTTCGAGCATGCCAGGCAAAAACGCGCGAATCGTGCGATACATGGATTTGACGTTCAGGTCCATGCTGAAATCCCACTCGGCATCACTAACACTCATGATATCGCCTTGGTGCACGAAGCCCGCGCAGTTAAACAAGACGTCTATTTTTCCGATTTTTTTGGAAAACGCGTCGACCTCGGTCGTCTTTAACACATCAAGAATGGCGGTCTTAATATTTGGCACGCCCGCATAGGCCTTGAGCAGCTCAGGCTTGAGATCAGTGGCCCATACCGTTGCGCCTTCGCGCGCCATTGCAAGCGTGCAGGCGCGCCCAATACCCTGCCCTGAGGCGGTGACCAATATTGTTTTTCCTTGCAAGCGCATACTCGTTGTCCCTAGTGATCGAGCCAAATTGGCTTGACCAATTTACCAGTTTTCGTGTCAAAATGAAATCATGATGACCCAAACCATCGACACGCGCCGCGTCTACCAACAAATTGCGGATCAAGTCCTACAGCTAATTGACGCTGGTGAGTTCGCTGTCAATAGTCGTTTGCCCTCAGAGCGCGATTTAGCCSAGCAGTTCAAAGTGTCGCGCCCCTCAGTGCGCGAGGCACTGATTGCGCTCGAGGTCAGGGGCCTGGTTCAAATCAAGATGGGCTCTGGGGTCTATGTTTGCAAACCTGCGCCGCGCAGCCAACAAAAACAAAAACCCGTTATAGAGTTTGCGCCTTTTGAATTGATTCAAGCGCGCGCCTTGATCGAATCCGAAATCGCAGCACAAGCCGCGCAAAGCCGCAGCAACGCGCACCTGCAAGAGCTTGAGCAGCTGCTCAACGACATGACTCAGCAGTCGGCGCAACGACAGAACCCTCTGGCCTTAGATCGCGAGTTTCACGCGGTACTGGCACGCGCGACAGGCAATCAAGTCTTGGCCAGTTTGGTCGAACAGCTGTTCGATGCACGCATGGGTGTATTGTTTTCAAGGCTGGCCAACTACTTTGACACCCAGGTAACTTGGGGACAAGCCATCAAAGAGCATCGCGCGGTGTTGCGCGCGGTCAAAGCGCAAGACTCCGAGCGCGCCCGGCTCGCGATGCGCCATCACATGGCGCGTGCTTACAAACGGTTTTCAGTCAGCTGGCTTAAAAATGCCACGCCCGATAAAGCGCAGATTGCCAAACGAGCCCCGCGCTTGACACCTGCGCACGTCGCCGCGGCGACTCTGGGCACCAAGGCGGGCGGCCACGCTCTGAGTCAAGCTTCGAGCGGGGCTGGAGTCGTCAAGCCAAAGCGTTTAGCAAAAGGCGTCAAGCCAGGCAAAAGAGTAGGATGAAGTCTGACCCCAAAAGTTAACTGACTCGAGCGTGCCGCCAAGCCTGCGTGGCCTGGCAAACGCACTTTAGAGACACCCGGGCGCGGCGGATTACTCAAGCACTCAAGGGCCAAGTGATCCATCTGTTTTAAAAAATCTTTTTTGCCACCGAAAGCCTCGGGGTCGTACAGCGTGATATTGACCGTCGCCCCCCAACCCTCTTTCGGGTCAGCGCGACCAAACCCCGACAAGCCGCCGGTTAGCGCCTCGACCATCAAACCTAAACCAAAACCCTTGTGTCCGTAAGACAACCCGCCCAGCGGCAAAATGGTGCCCGGTGGGGTTTGATTGAACACCGCGGGGTCGTTGGTAGGCAAGCCTTGTGCATCTAACAACCATTCTTCGGTAAATTTTTCACCTGCGCCCACCTTTCGATTACACATGCCGTTGGTCGTGATCGAAGCCGAGATATCAATCAACACGTCACCATGCGAACACGGAAACCCCATCGCGATGGGGTTGGGGGTGAACACCGCGAGGGTACCGCCAAAGGGCGCCACGCTGGCCACATTTGGGTCTGAACTCGCCAGCACCATCAGAAAACCCTCGCGCGCCGCGCGCATCAAGTAGACCGCCAAACAAGCAATATGGTGGCTGCGTTTAATCGCAAGCGATGCCACACCAAGCTCGCGCGCGGCTGGGATCAACACATCGAGACCGCGTTCGATTAACCAAGGGCCAGGCAAGCGCATGCCATCCCACAGCTGCGCCGCAGGTTTGGCGCTTACGACTCGATACTCACCTTGTCGCGTCATGCCGCCGGCCTCGATATCTTTGAGATAACCCGGCAAGAGCGCTAAGCCATGCGTATCGTGCCCGAGCAAGTCTGCTTCAACCAGCGTTTGCGCCACCACCTGTGACATACGGGGTTCAAGGCCCGCCGCCACGAGCAACTGCGTGGACCACTCTACGAGCGCCACACTTGAATAGACCGCAGCGTTTGGGCTAACTGGTGTCATAACAATTCTCTTTCTCTGAAGCGATCGAACCGCGCGCGGTTGCTTGTCTTGTGTTGAGTAGGTTGTCTTTTGTTCAATAGGTTGCGCGACCACCCGAAATATCAAAAACAGCACCCGTCGAGAAACTGACTTCATCGGACGACAACCATGCCACGAGGTTAGCGATTTCTTGCACTTCGCCAAAGCGATTCATCGGGATCTTGGACAACATAAAATCGATATGCTGCTGCGTCATCTGAGCAAACATGCCCGTTTTGACTGCAGCTGGGGTAATGCAGTTCACCTTAATCTCGGTGCTAGCTAGCTCTTTGCCTAAGGATTTAGTCAAACCTATCACAGCCGCTTTCGAAGCGCTATAAGCCGAGGCATTTGGATTGCCCTCTTTGCCTGCCACCGAAGCAATATTGACAATGCGGCCATAGCCCTTGCCCTGATTCGCCTGCTTCATGATTGGGGCGATCGCACGGCACGTTAAAAACGTGCCACGCACGTTGATATCAAACACCCGGTTCCATTCGTCGACCGGGTAGTCAATGACAGTGACATTGGGGCCGGTAATGCCAGCGCTATTGACCAAGATATCAATCGAAGCCCCAAACGCGAGCGTGGCTTTGACGGCCTGCGCGACTGAGTGCTCGTCAGACACGTCAACCTGTACGCCATTGACGCCCCGACCTAAACGCGCCTGCGCGTCTTTTAAGCTTTTGGCATCGCGATCCCACAGCGTGACCGTTGCACCGCCACCAAGCAGTCGGGCCGCACAGGCCTCACCAATACCGGCCGCGCCTCCCGTAATGACCGCATGTTTGCCAGAAAAATCATACTGAGCCGGTTTGGACATCGCGTTTACCTCGAATGGTTAAGGGTTTTCCCGTCTTTTACATCAAAATTGGTCAGACCAATTGCGCTGAAGGTCTAACCATAATATCCTTTAACCAAATAAGTCAAACCTCACACCATCTGGCGCGCTCGCTGCCAGTCTGAATTCAAGCTAAGGGCAGGCTGCACATGAAGGTATTAATTACGGATTTTGATTTCCCGAATGTCGAACTTGAGCTTGGGTTGTTTCGTCAAGCAGGCTTAACGGTCACCACCGCACAGTGCAAAACAGAAGACGAATTGATTGCTGCCGGCAAAGACGCCGACGCATTTTTATTGCAGTACGCCCCAGCCAATCGTAAGGTTTTTGAAGGTCTGCCCGGACTCAAACTCGTGAGCCGGTATGGCGCGGGTTTTGATACGATTAACACCGAGGACGCTCAGGCTTGCGGGGTGTGGGTGGGTAATTCCCCAGACTACGGCGTGCATGAAGTCGCCAGTCATGCCTTTGCGATGGCGTTAAACCTCACCCGTCACCTGTCTTTTTATGACCGCGATATTCGCGCAGGCAAGTGGCATTACCTCACGCCCGGCGTGCTCAAACGTCCGTCAAATATGACGGTAGGCGTGCTGGGAATGGGCCGCATCGGTCGTCGCTTTGCCCATCTTGCACGCGAAACCTATGGCAACGTGATCGCATGCGATCCGCACATCATGGCGTATGACTTTGCGCCTTACGTGCGGCGTGTTGACATGACTGAATTGTTTGCAACGGCCGATATTATTTCAGTGCACACCCCGCTCAATGACGAAACGCGCAACATTATCAACAGCGAGGTCTTGAATTTGATGAAGCCAGGCAGTTATGTCGTGAACACGGCGCGCGGTGGTATCGTCAACGTCGATGATGCACTGGCCGCTTTAAACTCAGGTCGACTCGGGGGCTTAGCCCTTGACGTACTCCCCCAAGAGCCTCCAGGCGATCACCCTCTGGTTAAACACCCTCGCACGATTCTCACGCCGCATGCAGCCTTCTTCTCACAAGAAGCCGAAATCGAATTACGCAGCAAAGCCGCGCAAAACATCATCACGTTTGCACGCACCGGCAAACCCGACTACGTTGTCACAAAAGGAACTCGGTAATATGCAGTGTGACTCTGCCCATTTTGTTTAAATAGGAAACCTCATGGAACCCGTTATTCGTCTTCATCCTCAAGATGATGTCGTCATCGCACGCCACCAACTGATTGCAGGAACCAAGCTCGCTTCTGAAAATTTAACCATTCGCGGCTTAGTCCCCCCTGGACACAAAGTTGCCACAAAAAAAATTAAACAGGGTGAGCCGGTTCGTCGCTATAACCAAATTATTGGTTTTGCCAGTGCAGACATTGAACCGGGCTCGCATGTTCATGTACACAACTTGAGCATCGGAGCTGAGGGAGGTGCCTTTAGCCGTAACTACGCGATTGGAGCCGACGCCAAGCCCACCCAATATGTTGCAACGCCACGTACGTTTAAAGGCATTGTGCGCGCCGACGGTCGTGTCGCAACGCGTAACTATTTGGGCATCTTGACCAGCGTCAATTGCTCAGCGACTGCGGCGCGCGCGATCGCCAGCCACTTTGATCGCGAGACACATCCTGAAGCCTTAGCGGCGTTTCCAAATGTCGATGGAGTGGTTGCGCTGACGATTAGCAGCGGCTGCGGCATGGGCAGCACTGGTGAGGGCATCGATGTCTTACGTCGTACCTTGTCAGGCTACACGCGCCATGCAAATTTTTGTGGTGTGCTGATGGTGGGCCTCGGCTGTGAAGCCAATCAGATCACAGATTTATTAACGGCCGAAAAACTCTCTGAAAACCCGTTGTTTCAAACCTTCAATATCCAAGACACTGGGGGCACACAAAAGACCGTGCGTAAAGGCGTTGAACTGATTCAACAAATGTTGCCGCACGCTAACAAGGTCGTACGTACTGACGTGCCGGTTAGCCACTTAACGTTGGGCCTGCAATGCGGTGGTTCGGATGGTTACTCGGGCATCTCGGCCAACCCTGCGCTGGGTGTAGCAGTTGACCTGTTGGTGCAAAACGGCGGCACGGCAATCTTGTCTGAAACTCCTGAAATCTACGGCGCCGAACACTTGCTGACGCGCCGTGCCGCAAGCCCTGCGGTGGCCGAAAAACTCATCGAACGCATCCATTGGTGGGAAGACTATTGCGCGCGTAATCAAGGCGAAATGAACAACAATCCTTCGCCGGGCAACAAGGCAGGCGGCTTGACAACAATTTTAGAAAAATCACTGGGTGCGGTGGCCAAAGGCGGCACAATGCGCTTAGAGGCCGTGTACGAATATGCGCAGCCCGTCAACACCAAAGGCTTTGTGTATATGGATACACCGGGCTATGACCCCGTGTCGGCCACGGGCCAGGTCGCAGGCGGCGCCAACATGATTTGCTTTACCACCGGCCGGGGCTCAGCCTATGGCTGTGCGCCCACGCCGTCTATCAAACTGTCGACCAATAACGCCTTATTTAAGCGTCAAAGCGAAGACATCGACATCAACTGCGGCGAAATCGTCGATGACGGTATGTCAATCGCCGAAAAAGGTGCGCAGATTTTTGAGGTGATCATCAAAGTGGCCTCAGGCGAGCGCACGAAAAGCGAAATCCATGGCTATGGACAAAGCGAGTTTGTACCCTGGCAAATCGGCGCTGTGATGTAGGGCTTGTGTTCGGCTGCCTCACAGCGGCAAATAACGCCCACCCGCCCCAACAGCGACAGTAATCAGCCCAAGCACCAGATTGATGAAAATCAATTTGCGGATGCTGGCCATTGCCTCGCCACCCTTAGGCCACTCTTTGGCTGCCACCGCGGCCTTAAGCCGCTTAAACGGGACACCATAAATCATGCCAAAAATCGCAACCATTATCACTGCAATCAACACCATCAGATGAACGTGCCAGCCTGCTTTGCCAAAACTGCCGTGCAAAGAGATGAGCCAAATGCCCGAGACAAACAATAAAGTGATGGCGATCTTGACCCAGATAAAAAAACGCGACATCACACCACACAACAAAGGCAAGCGTGCAGGCGGTTCCAGCAACGTCGCAGCAGCCGGGCGCAGCGAAGAGTGCATTAAGAACATCCCTCCCACCCAGACAACCGCTGACAAGGTATGCACCGCAATTAACAAGGCAAATAGCATGGTCTCGCTCCAGAGGGTAAGCAGTCGTATTTTAACTGGGCTTAGACACAAAACGACCAAAACTCCTGAAAACAAACAGAATCCCCGCTCAGGACGGATTGCGGGTCATTCGGACCTTAGGTGCCCGCCCTAACGGCTCGGCCGCACGTATTGACATCCCATCACGAACAAGGCAAAGTAATGCCATGAAATACTCTGTTTTTTCGCTTGTTAAGCAAGCGCTCAAGGGCCACCAAGACTGGCCGATGGCGTGGCGCAATCCTGAACCCAAAAAACACTACGATGTCATCATTGTTGGAGGTGGCGGGCACGGGTTGGCTACCGCTTTTTATCTGGCAAAAAATCACGGCATTAAAAACGTGGCGGTGCTTGAAAAAGGCTGGATCGGCGGGGGCAACACGGGTCGCAACACCACGATCGTGCGCTCAAACTACATGCCCGATGAAAACGCCCATTTTTATGAATGGTCGCTCAAACTGTGGCATCAGTTATCCGAAGAGTTGAACTACAACGTCATGTTTAGCCCACGCGGGGTCTTGAACTTAGCCCACACTGAAGGGCAGCGCGATGCGTTATTTCGTCGCGGCAATCGGATGCGCTTGAACGGGATCGACTGCGAGTGGCTCACGCGCGAAGAAATTGAACGCGCTGTCCCTCACCTTGACTGCTCAGAAGCGCCGCGGTTTCCGATCATCGGTGGCCTCATACAGCGACGCGGTGGCACAGCGCGTCATGATGCCGTGGCCTGGGGCTTTGCACGCGCGGCATCAAACTTGGGCGTCGACATTATTCAAAATTGCGAAGTACAAGGGTTCGTGCGTGAAGGCAATCGTATCGTGGGGGTCGAGACCTCAACCGGGCGACTCGGTGCGGGGCGTGTGGGCATTGCCGTCGCAGGCAATAGCGGCCGAGTGGCTGGCATGGCAGGTCTTAAACTGCCGATCGAAACCCACGTATTGCAGGCCTTTGTGTCTGAGCCGTTAAAACCCATTATTGATACCGTTGTCACTTACGGTGCCGGCCACTTCTATATCAGCCAGTCTGACAAAGGCGAATTGGTCATGGGCGGTGATCTGGATTTCTATCCAAGCTACGGCCAAAAAGGCAATTTGCCGATTGTCGAAGAAGCGATTACCGCTGGCTTACAAATGTTTCCGATTTTGTCGCGCGTGCGGATGCTGCGTCAGTGGGGTGGCGTGATGGATATGTCAATGGACGGCAGCCCGATCATTTCAAAAACGCCCATTGACAATTTATATCTGAATGCGGGCTGGTGTTATGGCGGCTTCAAAGCGACGCCCGGCTCGGGCTGGGTGTTTGCGCACACCATCGCCAACGACGCCCCGCACGCGTTTAATCAAGGCCACACGCTCGAACGCTTTGCCAGCGGCAAAGTGATCGATGATAAAGGCGCGGGTCCCACCCCGCAATGGCACTAGGGCGACGCAAAACATGCAATTGTTTAACTGCCCCTTCTGCGGCCCACGCGATCAGTCTGAATTTACGTACGTGCGTGAGGTTGCGCCGGTTCCTACGCTTGACGACAGTCAAACTACTTGGCAAGCCTATGTGTACGAGCGCGATAACCCACGTGGCCCACATCGTGAATGGTGGCATCACAACCATGGTTGCCGACAAATCCTTGAGCTTGTACGCGACACCCTGACACATGAAGTCATCAGTATTCAAGCTGCTCGCAGCGCCGGTGCAGAAAAATGAGTCGCTCACAACCTAACCGACTTGAACAGGGTGGCCGCCTTGCGCGCGGCAAACCATTGCGCTTTAGCTTTGACGGCAACACCTACTACGGCTATCAAGGCGACACGCTAGCCTCAGCCTTGCTGGCAAATGGCGTCAAACTGGTGGGACGCAGTTTTAAGTATCACCGCCCGCGTGGCATTTATAGTGCAGGCCCTGAAGAGCCCAACGCCTTGATGCAACTGCGCACGGGCGCGCATACTGAGCCCAATACACGCGCAACGGTGATCGAGCTGTTTGACGGTCTAGAGGCGACCAGTCAAAATCGCTGGCCAAGTCTGCGCTTTGACTGGCGTGCGATCAATCAAACATTTTCTGCTTTATTGCCAGCAGGTTTTTATTACAAAACCTTTATGTGGCCCAAAAAATTCTGGATGTTTTACGAACACCAGATTCGGCGCGCTGCAGGCTTGGGAAAAGCGCCCTTGCGCAAAGACCCTGATCACTACGCGCACGAATACGCCCACTGTGAAGTGTTAGTGGTAGGCGGTGGGCCTGCGGGCCTGTCTGCAGCCTTAGCCGCAGCACGCAGCGGCAAACGCATCGTATTAGCCGACGAACGCAGCGAACTTGGCGGCTCGGCGCTTTGGGAAAACAAGCTCATCGACAACATGCGTGCCAGCGATTGGGTCGATCAAACGGTCACCACACTACGTGGGTACTCAAACGTTCGGCTATTGCCACGCAGCACTGTGAGTGGCGTCTATGATCACGGACTCGTCACGATTGCCGAACGGGTCACCGACCACCTGCAACAGTCGCCCACGCATACACCACGCCAACGTTTGCTTCATTTGCGCTGCGCAAGCGTGATTTTGGCCAGCGGCAGTATCGAACGCCCCTTRGTCTTTGCCGATAACGACAAACCGGGCGTCATGTTGGCCTCGGCGCTTCGCACCTATATCAATCAGTATGCTGTGCTGCCCGGGCGCAAGATCGCAATTTTTACCAACAACGATGATGCGTATCGCAGCGCCTTAGATGCCAAGCAGGCTGGCGCGCAGGCTGTGACACTGATCGATACGCGCCGTGCCGTCGATGCACAGCTGGTGAACCGCGTGCGTAGCGCTGGCATTGAATATTTTGGCTACTCTTATATCACCGCAGTGCATGGGCAAACTGTGCAGGCACTTAGCGTCTTGGGTCGCGATGGCACAGGCGCTCGAAAAATCGACTGTGATCTGTTAGGTAATTCAGGCGGTTGGAGCCCCACCGTGCACTTGTATTCGCAAGCAGGTGGCAAACTACGCTTTGATGACAAGCTCACGGCCTTCGTGCCAGACAGCCTGTTACCCACCCTTGTACCGGTGGGTGCCGCCAACGGCGAATACACCTTAGCAGGCGCGCTTGCACAAGGGGCCGCGGCTGGCGAGCAAGCCTGCGTCAATGATGCAAGCAGCCCGCAAGGGGCGTTGCTCTATCATGCGCCGCACGCCGAGCCTGAAACAAACTTCGCACTTGAACCGCTTTGGCAAATGTCAAAAGTAGCCTCGCGTGGCAAGCGCTTTGTCGACATTCAAGACGACGTCACTGTTGAAGATATCGAGCTCGCGCACCGCGAAAATTTTCGCTCAGTTGAGCATCTCAAACGCTACACCACGCTAGGCATGGGCACCGATCAGGGGAAAACCTCAAACGTCAATGGCCTGGCGCTGATGGCGGCCTTAAGAGAGCAACCCATTGCCTCAGTTGGTACCACCACCTTTCGTCCACCCTATACGCCTGTTGCGCTTGGCCTGTTTGGGGGCGCCGATACCGGCAAACACCACGCGCCGGTGCGCCGCACCGCGCTGCATGGCTGGCATGTTGCCCAAGGCGCACCCATGACCACGGTCGGGCATTGGTTGCGTCCCAAAACCTATCTGCGATCGGGCGAAACCTATGAGGCCGCCTGGCGTCGTGAAAACTTGGCGGTGCGTCAAGCCGTGGGCTTGGTCGATGTCGGTACTTTAGGTAAGATTGATATTCAGGGCCCAGATGCACTTGAGTTTATTCAACGCGTTTATTGCAATAACTTTGCCAACTTACCTGTTGGTAAATTACGTTACGGTTTGATGCTGCGCGAAGACGGCATTGTGATGGATGACGGCACCGTGGCGCGGCTTGGTGAGCATCACTATCTCATATCAACGACCACCGCCAACGCGGGCAAAGTACAAAGTTATCTTGAACTGATGCTGCAAGTCGCCTGGCCCGAGCTACGCTGTCAGGCGATTTCAGTCACAGAACAATTTGCACAATTCGCCTTAGCGGGCCCACGCTCGAGAGAAGTGTTGGCCGCGCTTTTGCCGCATTGCGATGTCTCAGACTCTGCCTTGCCCCATCTCGCTGTGATACACACACAAATTGAAGGAATCGAACTGATCGTTTATCGCATGAGTTATTCAGGCGAGTGCGCGTACGAACTCGCGATTGGCGCTGACTATGGCGAGGATCTGTGGGCACGCATCCTTGAGCTTGGTCAAACCTTTGGTATCACGGTGTACGGCACTGAGGCCATGGGGGTGTTGCGGATTGAAAAAGGCCACGTGGCAGGGAACGAACTGGATGGGCGCACCACACCCGCCGATCTGGGCTTAGGAAAACTTGTCAGAAAAAATGGTGGCTTCATCGGCGCGGCTCTGGCCAAGCGCTCTGGGCTCATCGACACGCGTCGCGCAAGCCTTGTGGGCTTGATACCAGTAGACGGCGTTTCAAACATTCGCGCGGGCAGTCAGTTGGTGGCAACCGAAATCGAAGCGCGCGCAGCGGGCGTCGTCGCCAAGCAAGGCTTTGTCAGTTCGTCGACTCCAAGCGAATTTTTAGGTCACCCCATCGCCCTCGCCTTTTTAGATAATGGCGCAAGTCGGCTTGGCCAAGAGGTGATTGCTGCCTCGCCGTTATCCAATGAGTTTGTTCGTGTACGCGTCGTATCGCCCGTCTTCGTTGACCCCGACAATCAACGCTTAAAAGGGGGGCGCTCATGATCGAACGCCACTCTGCAATCGCAGCACTTCTCGCGCAAGCGTCTGAAGCGCATCAAATGGCTCATTCCACGGTCACGATTTCTGAACGACGGCCCTTAACTATTTTGCAAGTCTCGGCTTTTGGTTCAACGCAACAAGAGACCGCAGCGGCGTTGAGCAGCATCTTAAACATCAATCTGCCCTCGCCCAATCAGATGACCAGCAACGCGATCTTGAGCGTGCGTTTGCTTGGGCCCGGTATTTGGCAAATCGTGGGCGATCTGTATGCAACGATTCAAGCACAAGCCCTTCGCGTTGCACTCAGTGGCCTCGCGAGCGTTGTAGACTTAAGCCATGCACGCACCGCCATCGTCGTGTCAGGCGCCGCAGCGCAACGCACACTCAATAAATTTTGTAGTCTGGATTTAGCGTTAGAGCACTTTGGGGTTGGTGCTGCAACCAATACGCGCGTTGGACATATCGGCATGACACTTACACGCGGCTCTGACGAACTCACTTTTGAACTGTTAGTCTTTAGAGGCTATGCCGAACACGTGCTTGAGGCTTTGCTTGAGGCGGGTGCCGAGTTTGGTTTGAGGGTAGAGCCCTAAAGCACCTGCTCAAGAAACGCCTTGGTTCTTTGCACTTGTGGTTCGTCAAAAATCTGCTGCGGTGTACCTTCTTCGACAATCACACCTTGATCAGTGAAGTACACGCGATCCGCGATTTCGCGTGCGAAGGCCATTTCGTGCGTGACTAAGATTGAGGTCATGCCCTCTTCGACTAACTGGCGAATCGTCAGCAACACCTCTTTACGCGTTTCGGGATCAAGGGCCGCGGTGACCTCATCAAACAACATCACTGACGGTTGCATGGCCAACGCCCGCGCGATGGCCACGCGCTGCTGCTGCCCGCCTGACAGCTCGCCAGGATAATTATTCATTTTATCTTCGAGCCGGACTTTTTTTAACAAGCCTAACGCACGTTCATGCACTTCGTCTTTATCTTGCCCCAAGACTTGTATTGGCGCCATCATGATGTTTTGCAACGCCGTCTTATGCGGAAACAAGTTGTACTGCTGAAACACAATCGATACGTCTTTACGCAAGGCGATCATATCGTGATCGGATTTAAGGGTATGCACCGCATGCTCGCCCACAAAGACCTCGCCGCGATCTACCGGGATCAGCCCATTGATACAACGCAGCAAGGTTGATTTACCCGAGCCCGACGGCCCGATGACACAAATCGCCTGCCCAGCACCCACTGCTAAGGACATCCCACGCAAGACTTTCACCGCGCCAAATGCTTTGTGGACGTCGTGAATTCGCACTTGGGGCTGAGTGAGTTGGCTTGAACTTTGCTCGGTCAACGACGAAGTCATAGTGCAACATCCTCTGCCGCATTAGCGGGCACAGAAATAATTTTAGGTTCGTGCCCGGTGGCTGCTAAAAATTTGACTAAGTCGGCGTGTGGCACCACCAGCGTCGCCGTATTGATCAACGGATGCGCTTGCACAGCGGAGGCATTCCACAAGGCCTGATCAATCACAAATTGTACGTTGTGCGCCGGGTCGTTAACCAAGCCTAGCAGGCTCACCGAGCCTGGCGCGACGCCCAGATGCGTGAGTAGCCGCTCGGCCGAGGCAAAGCCTAAACGCCCCGCACCAAGTACGTCACCCAACTGATTCAGATTCGCACTCAGCGAAGCGGGAATGGTGACCAAAAAATGTTTAAGCCCTTTTTTATCACGCAAAAAAAGATTTTTTGTTTTGGCTCCGGGTAACAAGGGAACAAGCAACTCGGATTCAGCAACCGTCATCACGGCCGCATGTTCGTGACGCTCGAACTTGAGTGCGTGCGTGGTCAAAAAATCTTGTAGCTTCAAAGTGAGTGACTGCTCCATTATGGTCTCTGATTAGGTTTCAATTGAGGTTTGCCAGGCAATCGATCAAATAGCATAGAAGACATAGACATTATTTAACGCTCGGCAAAACGCGCTTCAAGGCGACGCGTGTAACAAGCGATCGGATAGCAGTATATAAAGAACCACAACAGCACATAACTATAAATGGGTATCAAAAAGTCAGTGCGCGACTCGGCGGCAGTAATATGGCCCACCGTTGTCATCACCTCTGACACCCCGACAATTGAGGCGAGCGTGGTGGCCATTGTCAAAATGGCATACCAGTTCATCCACGACGGCAGCATCCGCTTGATGCACTGCGGCAAAATAATCTGCCATAAAATTTGCCGGCGATTAAAGGCAAGCGAACGTGCGGCCTCCCATTGCGCCGAGGGAATCGACTGCACGGCACCGCGCACAATCTCTGCAATGTTTGCCATGATTGGCAACGCCAGGCCAATGGTCGATTTGATCCAATCCGGAAACGGAATCGTGTGCTGACCAATTTTGAATTCAAACGGCATTAAAAACATGACAAAAAATAGCAACACCAGCCACGGCGCATTGCGAAAAAACTGTACGACCAGCCACGAGGTGCCACGGACTGGCGCAAGCAGTGAAACTCGAGCCAACCCCAACACGACCCCTGCGGCAGTCCCCAGCAGCATCGCCATGAAACTAATGGCGAGATTGAACAAGAAACCTTGTGCCAGCAGAGGTGTCCACTTCAGTAGCAAGCTCAACACCGAGGCCTGAGCAGCCACTGCCTGGGCTTGTGCGGTCGCGACCGAACCGATCAAGGCAACCAGCAGCAACAGGCCTGTTTGCCAAACAAATAAACCGCCCCCACTCGAGCGATCAATGAGCCCGACCTGAGGCTGCAAACGAAAGGGCAGCATGACCGGCAGACGTTTCATTGACCAAACCCCGGTACGTACAACCTTTTTTCAAACCACTGCATCAATTGATTGATCAAACCGACAATCGCAATGTACGTCAGCAACAGCACAATCATCATTTCAGTCACATTGACCTGTTCAGACCAGATTTGGCCAGACATATAGAGCAATTCTGGCACGGCAATCGCGTAGCCTAAGGTGGTGGTTTTTACCAGATTCACTAGGTTRTTATTCAATGCTGGCATCGTTACGCGTAAGGCTAGCGGAAACACGACACGCCTGAAAATTTGCGTACGCGAATAACCAAGCGCCTGAGCCGCTTCAATCGTCGCTTTGGGCACCGCTTCAATACCCGCCCTAAAAATCTCTGCCGTAAACGCGGTTTCAAGCAAAGTCAAGGCGACAATCGCCCAGCCCAGCGAACCCAAAAGCGGCGCACCTCCCACCTTCGGTAAGAGTGGCCCAATCGCAAAATAGAAGAAATAAATTTGAACGAGCGGCGGCGTATTACGAAACAGTTGAACGTACGCACCGACAAAACGGCGAAGCCAGTGATACTTCGTGCCAACCAGCCAAGCGACAATCGCACCAAAGAACAGACTCAAYACAATCACRATGGCCGACAACTCAAGCGTCGTGCTCAGGCCTTCAAGAAAACGCGAGCGGTCATAGCTATCATAAAAAATCGTTAGCTTGATGCCGCTCGTTTGGTGTAGCCATTTAAACCAGGCTGCAACACTATCCATCACTTGCTTGGCCTGTTACCCATGCAAATTATTTGAATTTTGCGTTCTGCTCGACCAGATATGGCGAGGGCGAGATGCCCCACTTCTTTTCAAGGCCAATAATGAAACCCGTTTTATGCCATTCTTTTAATGTGTTGCTAATAAAGGCCGCAAACTTGGCGTCTTCTTTGCGCAGGCCCATGCCCCAAGGCTCTGGATCAATCAAAGGCAACATGATGGCGTAGTCGGCCCATTTTGCCTCACCGGTTAGGCCGGCATAAAAGGTTGAGTCAAAAACCATCCCAACACAATTACCTGCCTCGAACGCGGCCAGGGCTTCGGTTGAGCCTTTGAAAGTCAGCATTTTTGCACCAAACTCATCGCCCGTGCGGCGGTTGTAATACGCGCCCTGAATACCACACACCGTTTTGCCTTTGAGGTCTGTCCAGGCCTTTAAGCCAGAATTCTTTTTAGCAAAGAGTGCAGCAGCACTAGCGTAATAGAAAGGCTCAGGGATGGCCACCACTTCAGCGCGATCGGGCTTGTAGGACATGGTCGCGATCATCAGATCGGTGCGACCCTGCTTGACGAACTCCATGCGGTTAGCAGCCACAACAGGGATTAATTCGATTGATACGCCTAATTTTTTGGCGATTTCGTTGGCCATGTCGATTTCAAAACCGACGATTTTTCCCGACGGATCCACATAACCAAAGGGTTTGTAATCGGCCTTGACGCCCACTACCATCTTGCCCTTTTGTTTGATACTGGCCAGGGTGTCCACCTGCGCCGAGGCACTATTGATTGAAAGCAAGGCGGCGGTTACAAACAGACCCAGCGACTTTAAAAACGATGGTTTAAGATAAGACATGGAGAATCTCCCTTTTCGTTAAAAAACATTCTTTGGTGTTAAGTGACTGAGCATCCAACAACCGAACCAAAGGTGTACGACAATATCGTCAATCGTGCAACTACTTTTAGCGTCACCTAAACCGGCTTAGACAGCTGATCCAAGATCGCCGGGTTTTCAAGCGTTGAAATATCTTGCGTAATCGCCTCACCTTTAGCCACCACACGCAATAAACGGCGCATGATTTTGCCTGAGCGTGTCTTGGGCAAGTTATCACCAAAACGAATCTCTCTTGGCTTGGCAATCGGGCCGATCTCTTTGGCGACCCAATCGCGCAGTTGCTTGCCTAATGCGATCGCTTCGTCACCTTCAGGGCGCGCGCGTTTGAGCACGACAAAGGCAACGATCGCCTCGCCGGTGGTTGCGTCTGGACGCCCAACGACCGCAGCCTCAGCCACCATTTCGTGCGCCACCAGTGCGGATTCGACTTCCATCGTACCCAAACGGTGGCCAGAAACGTTCAACACGTCATCGATACGACCCATAATCCAGAAGCAGCCGTCTTTGTCGCATTGTGCACCATCGCCCGCCAAATAATAGCCGCCCAACTCTGGCGGAAAATAGCTTTTGACGTAACGCTCAGGGTCACCCCAGATCCCGCGAATCATTGAAGGCCAAGGGCGCTTAATCACCAAGAAGCCACCGTTGCCTGCTGCGACGTCGCCTCCAACTTCATCGACAATCGCCGCTGTAATGCCGGGCAAACGCGTGGTGCACGAGCCTGGTTTTAAGGGGGTCGCGCCTGGCAGAGGCGTAATCATATGTCCACCAGTTTCTGTTTGCCACCAAGTATCGACGATCGGGCAACGTCCGCCTCCGACATTGGTGTGGTACCACATCCAGGCTTCTGGGTTGATAGGCTCTCCCACCGAACCCAACAGACGCAAACTCGACATATCAAAGCTCTTGGGGTGCACAGCAGAATCTGCATCTGACGTTTTAATCAACGACCGAATCGCTGTGGGTGCGGTGTAAAAGATAGAGACTTTGTGCTCTTGAATCGTTTTCCAAAAACGCCCCGCGTTCGGATAAGTGGGCACACCTTCAAACACAATTTGCGTCAAGCCAGCCGCCAAGGGACCGTAAGTCACATAGGTATGGCCCGTGACCCAACCCACGTCGGCCGTGCACCAAAAAACATCCTTCGCTTTTGCATCGAACACCCATTGCATCGTGAGCTTGGCCCACAGCAAGTAACCGCCCGAAGAGTGTTGCACGCCTTTGGGCTTACCCGTCGAGCCCGAGGTATACAAAATAAACAGAGGATGTTCGGCACCGACGGCGACAGGTTCACAGGTGGTGGCTTGTTTGTCAGCAAGCTCGTGCAACCAAACATCGCGTTTGGCGTCCCAGCTAATCTTGCCGCCCGTTCGTTTATAAACAATGCAATGACGAACAGCCTCGCAACCGCCCATTGTCAAGGCCTCGTCGACGGCGGGTTTAAGTGCAATCGCCTTGCCACCGCGCATTTGTTCATCAGCCGTCAGCACTAAGCTTGCACCCACGTCGGTAATGCGCTCGTGCAGACTTTTAGCCGAGAAGCCACCGAACACCACTGAGTGAATGATGCCCAGCCGGGCACAGGCCTGCATCGCTATAACTGCTTCAATCGACATCGGCATATAGATGATCGAGCGCTCGCCCTTCTGGTGACCCAGTGCTTTGAGACCATTGGCCAACTGACACACACGATCGTGTAGTGCTTGATACGTAATTTTTTTAACAACACCGTCATCGGCTTCGAAAATAATCGCGACTTTGTTGGCGTTGCCATTTTTAAGATTGACGTCTAAGCAGTTGGCCGAGACGTTAAGTTCACCATCAGCAAACCACTCAAAGAACGGTGCACGCGACTCATCGAGCACCTTGGTAAACGGTTTAGTCCAGTGCAAATGCTCACGCGCCTGCTTGGCCCAAAAAGCCTCGGGATCACGATCGGCTGCCTCGAGCAGCGCCTGATAGCCTGCCTGACCCGCTACATTGGCTTGTTCAACAAAGCCCGGCGGTGGTTGAAATACGCGCGTTTCAACTAAGGTGGATTCGATTGAGTTCGCCATATGTCTGGTCTCCGTGATGTCCAGGATCAATACATTTTGATCATTTGCTGGAATCTTTCAATAAATTAAGCTGTCAACGCAGCAATGCCGGCCGCAGCGATCTCTGCGTCTTCTGAAGATTTCACGCCCGACACGCCGACGGCGCCGATCACTTGACCCTCAACAATAATCGGTACGCCGCCTTCGAGCATGCCTTGCAACGTTGGCGCCGACAAAAAGGCAGTTCGACCATTGTTGATAATGTCTTCGTAAACTTTGGTTTCGCGACGCGCGAGCGCTGAGGTGTGCGCTTTAGCGGGTGCGATGTGCGCGGACATTGCAGCGGCTCCGTCAAGGCGTTGTAAGCCCAGCAGATGACCACCATCGTCTACCACCGCAATGGTCACGGCCCAATTGTTTTTGTTCGCATGGGCTTTAGAGGCAGCCAGGATTTTAGACACATCAGCATCAGTCAGTACGGCTTTGGTTTTCACAGTGAGTCCTTAATTTGTTCAAGTGCAGAGGGGTCTTCGATTGTAGTGAGATCGCCGGGGTCGCGCCCCTCGCAGACGGCCGCAATCGCCCGACGCAGCACTTTACCAGAGCGCGTCTTGGGCAGCGCCGTCACGAACCGCACGCGCGAGGGCCGCGCCACGGGGCCAAGTTGTTCATCCACCAGACGCATAATGTCGCCTTCGAGCTGGAGCAGTGCGCCTGGCTGCGCAAACAGGCTGGCATCTTTGAGCACAGCAAAACCCACTGCAACCTGACCCTTTAGCTGATCGGCGATGCCGACCACTGCGGATTCTGCGACTGCGGCGTGGCAATTGATCGACTCTTCGATTTCGCGAGTGCCCAGGCGATGCCCCGCAACATTAATCACGTCATCCGTGCGACCTAAAATGAACCAGTAACCTTCTTCATCGGTCAGGCCCCAGTCAAAGGTTGAGTAAACTAGACGGCCGGGCACTGAGGAAAAATAGGTTTCCACAAAGCGCGCATCATCGCCCCAAATCGTAGTCATCGCACCCGGGGGTAAAGGTGGCACAATCGCCACGACGCCTTTTTGATTCGGGCCAAGATCTTCGCCGGTTTGTTCGTCTAGCACGCGCACATCAAAGCCATACACCGGAAACGACGGGCTGCCGAATTTTGTGGGAACCGCGGCAATGCCTGGTTGTGCCGCCAAAATCGGCCAGCCTGATTCAGTTTGCCAATAGTTGTCAATGATGGGGCGGCCCAGCCCCTCAGAAATCCATCTGGCGGTGGGTTCATCTAACGGTTCACCCGCCAGATACAGCGCTCGCAAGCTGGACAGGTCGTATTTTTTGAGCAACGCAGGGTCGTGTTTTTTGAGTACCCGAATCGCGGTAGGCGCCGAGAACATGGTGTTGACCTTAAAGCGCTCGACCAGACTCCATAAAATGCCACCATCGGGGCGCACAGGCGTGCCCTCGTACAGGAGTGTCGTTTGACCGCCAATTAACGGACCATACACAATGTAAGAGTGTCCGACCACCCAACCAATATCACTGGTGCACAAATACGTATCGCCGGGTTTGCCGTTAAAGATACGCTGCATCGACGAGGCCAAAGCCACGGCGTAGCCCCCCGTATCACGCTGCACGCCCTTGGGTTTGCCGGTTGTGCCTGAGGTGTACAGCACATAGCTAGGCTCTGAAGACTCAAGCCAGGTCACGGGCACCACGGCCCCTTCGAACTGGGTGCGAAGGCTCGCGTAATCAAGGTCTTGGCCTGCCACGGGTTCAAAGGCAAACAAGCCACGATCGACCACGATGACTTTTTGGGGCGGTCGCTGCGCCAGCGCGATCGCTTTGTCTAACAAAGGTTTGTAGGGCGTGACTTTACCCCCGCGTGAACCGGCATCCGCGCACATAATGACCTTGGGTGAGGCATCGTCGATGCGCTGCGCCAGATTCACCGAGGCAAACCCGCCAAACACGACCGAATGAATTGCCCCCAGGCGCGCGCAGGCCAACATGGCAAAAACCGCCTCAGGCACCATCGGCATATAAATCAACACCCGATCGCCTTGCTCAACACCCTGAGCTTGCAACATTGCCGCGGCTGCATTGACTTCGCGATACAGTTGCCGACGAGTGTAGGTGAGTTCTTGCTCAACCTCGGTCGAAATCCAAATCAAAGCTGGGTCGTCGGCTTGGGTGTCAAGCCAACGGTCAACGGCGTTAAAACATAAATTTGTGCGCCCGCCAACAAACCAGCGGGCGAAGGGTGGCTTTGAATAATCAAGCACTTCAGTAAAAGGGGTCTCCCAGTGGATGCCTGCGGCTTCTTCGCGCCAGAACGCATCTTTTTGCCGAAGGGAGTGTTGATGGGTCAGCTGGATCGGGTTCATCAGAGGTCTCGTGGGTGCTTTTTGTGGCAACAATCGCTTTTTGTAATAACATTGTGACAGGTAAAGCTTGCACGAGGCTTGCCATCTTTGCAACACCCTTGGCTTATTGTTGGTTTTTTTACGTTGACCCGCAATTTTTTATCTTGGCCACTTTATCTTGGCCGTTTTTTATTCTCTGGTCTGTTTGTTTTTGACCCTTACCACTTAACTCGATAATGCCTGACAAGATTTTCACCGCTCTTGCTTCTTGTACTTTTTTTCGGTGGCTGCGTCTGTCGCTGCTGGCAGGCGCATGCGCGCTCACAGCGGCGTTGAGCGGGTGTACGGGCACCGGTGGCACAGGCCTGAGCGCCTCGACAGACTGGCGCACTTCGGCGGATCCGATTGGCTCGTTTTTATCCCGCTCTAAAAGCGGCGCCAGCTTACTCACAGACGATATCCACCATCCCTTAGCGTTGCAGGCGCTCACTCAACTCGGTATTCGATACCGTTGGGGCGGAAAATCACCCGAAACCGGTTTTGATTGCAGTGGTTTAGTGCTGCATTCGGCCCAGCAATCGCTTGGCCTGAAACTGCCGCCACGCTCTTATGATATCGCCCTGTTTGGCACCGAGGTGCCGCGCAACGATCTGCAAGTGGGCGACCTGGTGTTTTTTAATACCCTTGGGCGTCGCAACTCGCACGTTGGGGTGTATTTAGGATCGGAGCAGTTTGTACACGCACCGGCAGCCGGTGGTGTCGTCAGAATTGAAAATATGAATCTGGCGTATTGGACCAAGCGTTTTAATGGTGCGCGCCGCCTGTAACGGCACGCCCCACCCTAGCCAACTCTTGCGGACTAGGCTCGCTTCGCTTTTAGTTCGCAATCCTCGGCCTGACACAGGCCGCCTTGCGCAAGGGCCTGCTGCATGGCGCACACAGAGCGCCGACAAGCCACCACCTGAATCCCTCCCTTTTGTGCCGCGTTTCTGAAGGTTTTCATGACGTTGTGGCCTAAAAAGTCAGTGAGCAAAATCACCACTTGTGTCCCGCTGGGGAGTTGCAATGCCTTTTTTTGATGAGACGGGTCGCGCCCAGTGATGTGGTGCGTGATGGCGATATTGTGTTCGCGTAACAGGTTAGGGATATTACCGAGACGGTCGGCACCGACCACAACTGCACTAAGGGAAGGGATCATAGCTGCTCCTAAAAATTAAGAATGAACAGACTAGATGATAATGATTCTTATTTATAAAGCAAGCGTAATAATACCTATTCTCATTTATATRTTACTTTTCTTGTTTATTTTCAACACGTTCACGTATTTCCGTCTCATTCAGCTCTGGCGTCAACATAGCGATAAAGGTATATACGTAGTCCCGTAAAAATACGCCTGACTTCAAGGCCACGCGTGTCGTTTGCACCCCAAATAGGTGCCCACAAGGGATGCTGACAAGATTCGTGTCACGCAACGGCTCATAGGCCACGCCCGCGATGATACCGATCCCTAAACCCACATCAACGTAGGTTTTAATCACGTCGGCATCAATCGCCTCAAGCACGATATCGGGCGTTAAACCTTTGGCGTCAAACGCACGGTCAACGGAACGGCGGCCTGTAAACGCTCGGTCATAGGTCACCAGCGGGTAGTTCGCTACCTGCTCTAGGGTTAAAACAAAGCCCTTTTTATGTGATAACGCCACCAGTGGATGCTCGGGTCGCACCACCACGGTGTGTTCCCAGGAGTAGCAAGGCAGGGTCTCGAGGCCCGGAGTCAGTCCTAGCGACTCGGTTGCAATCGCCAAATCCGCCTGCTCGTGCAACACCATCTCTGCAAGCTGTGGCGGGCTCCCCTCGGCCAAAGACAAGTGCACCTTTGGAAACTGCTTTCGAAACGCAGGAATAATCTTTGGCAAGACGTAGCGCGCCTGCGTGTGCGTACAGGCGATCACCAAGCTGCCCTCGTCGCGACGAGCGAATTCGTCACTCACTTTTTTAAGATTATCGACTTCGCGCATAATGCGTTCGACCACCTGCGCCACCGCCGTGCCAGGCTTGGTGAGGCCTTTAATACGCTTGCCATGACGCTCAAAAATCTGCACCCCTAGCTCGTCCTCAAACTCGAGAATGGCTTTTGAGACGCCGGGTTGCGAGGTAAACAAGCTGCGCGCCGCTTCGGTCAAATTGAAATCGCGTCGAATGGTTTCTCGAACAAAGCGAAATTGCTGCAAATTCATTGTTTTCTCCGTAAAGCTACGCCAGCTTAAAAAGGGCGTCGTCAACTTGGTAAACGCCGGATAACGATTATAAGTAATATAGAAAATAATTATAATAACTTTTTGGAATAAGCTTCTATCCTCTCGGCAACTTGCGAGATAATTCAAGCATTGTTCACGTTTGGAGGTTGTCCTCATGGATTTCAGTGTCAGCATTTCAGCGAGCCCCCATCAAACAAAAACGCCGGCGCTCGCGGTCGGCGTTTTTACCGAAGGCGTCTTAAGCACCGCCGCCGACGCGCTTGACCGCGCTTGCGCAGGTACGCTGCGCGCCGTCGTCAAGGCCGAGTTTTCGGCGCGCGCGGGGGCCACACTGGTACTGCGCAACCTCGCGGGCGTGGCCTCGCCCCGGGTGGTCTTGGTGGGTCTGGGCAAACAAGCTGACTACAACCCTCGAGCGCATGCACGCGCCGAACAGGCCTTTGCTTCGTTTTGTGTGCAAGCTCGCTTGGCAGACGCGACTTCAACATTGGCCGCGATTGAGTGTGGCGCGACGTCAGTGCGCGAGCGCGCCCGTTCGGCCGCTGCAGCCTGTGGCGAAGCCACCTATTACTACGACGCCAGTTTTGGTAAACCCGATCTGAACGCGCGCCCAAAGCTCAAGAAAATGACGCTGCAATTTGCAAATGCCACCGACAAGGCTGGCGCCACTCAGGGCCTGAGCGAAGGGGGTGCCCTGGCAAACGGGATGTCACTGGCACGCACCTTGGGCAATCTGCCCGGCAACATTTGCACCCCAACTTATTTGGGCGAAGCAGCAAAAAAACTGGGTAAAGAATTTAAAAGCATCAGCGTCAAGGTGTTTGACCGCAAGCAGATCGAAGCGCTCAAGATGGGCTCCTTTTTATCTGTCGCGCGCGGCTCGGTTGAGCAACCTCGGTTTATTGTGCTGCACTACAAAGGCAAAGCCGCCGTCGCAAAGCGCGGGGCAAAAGTCGCGGCGGGCCCAATTGTTTTAGTCGGTAAAGGCATTACCTTTGATTCGGGTGGTATCTCGCTCAAACCGGCAGCCACCATGGACGAAATGAAGTTCGATATGTGCGGAGCCGCGAGTGTTTTAGGCGCGTTTCGTGCCTTAGCTGAAATCGGTTTGCCGGGCGAAATCATTGGTCTGATCCCCACCTGCGAGAACATGCCTAGCGGCACCGCCAACAAACCTGGCGATGTCGTCACGAGTATGTCGGGCCAGACAATCGAAATCCTCAACACAGACGCTGAAGGTCGGTTAATTTTGTGCGACGCCCTGACCTACGCCGAACGCTTTAAACCCTCGGCCGTGATTGACATCGCAACCTTAACGGGTGCCTGCGTTGTCGCCCTGGGCAAGGTCAACACAGGCTTGTTTTCAACCGACGACGCGTTAGCCGAGGCTTTGTTAGCGGCCGGCAGACAGTCAATGGATACGGCCTGGCGCTTGCCGCTTGACGACGCTTATCAAGAACAACTGAAGTCGAACTTTGCGGATATGGCTAATATTGGCGGCCAGCCTGGTGGGGCCGTGACTGCAGCGTGCTTTTTATCGCGCTTTGCTAAGGCCTACCCTTGGGCCCACCTCGATATCGCCGGTACTGCCTGGCGTGGCGGTGGTGAAAAAGGCTCAACCGCGCGACCCGTGCCTATGTTGCTGCAATATCTGATCAACCAAGCCTAGGTCAAACAAATGGCCCGTATCGATTTTGCTTTTGGCGCAACTGAAAAAATCACGCAGGCGTGTCAAACCACGCTCAAGCAATATCTTGCGGGCCATCAAATCGTGGTCTATTGCAGCGACGCTCAACGACTCAAAGCGTTTGATGACAAACTGTGGGCCGTTGAAGCTACGGCTTTTGTTCCGCACGTGATGGCCACGGACCCTTTAGCCGAGCAAACACCAATTTGGCTGGTCTCAAGCAACTTAGGGCCAGTCTTGGCGCGCGCACCCGCCACGGCCTGGCTGCTCAATCTTGACGATCTGTGTCCGCCCACCTTAGGCAGCACCGCTCGCGTGATCGAAATTGTTTCTGACGACGAAGACGACAAAATCGCCGCTCGTCTGCGCTGGGCGCAGTACAAAGCGGGTGGGCACGACCTCAAAGCCCATCAGTTGGCCTGACCGCACACCTGCCTGAACTGCAAGCGATTGGTCTCGTGCGCGGCAAGTCATCGCCATGTTTGAGCTCGGGCGAGCATGGGTCTTTTCAGTTTCGTTGCGAAAAACACCACAATTTGTAGGAAATCTAGCCATTCAGGGAACTGTCAGGTATGCTTTCGGTCATAGACTGAGGTGAACACAATTTACCTAAGTCCAATTTTGTGACAGGAGCTAACTATGTCTGAATATCGTCCTTCTTTAAATCCCGGCCAATTTAGTGACGTCGCTGACGTCGCGGTACGTAATCGCGTGCTGCGCAACACCTATTGGTTGCTGGCCATCTCGCTGATTCCGACTGTTCTGGGCGCAGCCTTTGGTATGTACAGTGGCATCAATCAAGTCATGGCAACCAGCCCGTTCATTTCGATAATCGTCTTTTTGGTCGGCGCCTTTGGCTTGATGTATTTGATCGAAAAGAACAAAGAGACCTCGCTCGGCGTTGGCCTGCTGCTGCTCTTTACGTTCTTCATGGGCATGATGCTCTCGCGCCTGCTGGGCCACGTGCTCGGCATGAGCAACGGCACACAACTGGTGATGTTTGCCTTTGGTGGCACGGCAGCCGTGTTTGGCACGATGGCAACGCTGGCTACGTCGATCAAACGTGATCTGTCGGGGCTTGGTAAGTTTATGTTCGTCGGCGTGGTGATCTTGATTCTTGCCAGCGTCGCCAACATCTTCTTGCAGTTACCTGCCTTGATGTTGACCATTTCGGTGGTGGCGATTGTGATCTTTTCAGCTTTTATGCTGATTGATTTGCAACGTGTGGTGAACGGCGGAGAAACCAACTACGTGTCGGCAACGCTTGCGATCTACTTAGACGTGTACAACGTGTTTGCGAACCTGCTTGCCATCTTAGGCATCACAGGCGGCAGTCGCGATTAAGTTGAATCTTGGCAATGCGCTAAGCAGCGCGAGGTGCTAAGCACCTCAGCAAACACCTCGGTGCCAAGTTGAGGTAAAAAGAAGGGTCAAGCTCTGAGATCTCAGAGGTTGACCTTTTTTTTAGGATGAGCCAATGAACGCGACAGTTTTAACGCACGAAAACAACGGCGTGCTCACGCTGACGATCAATCGCCCCGAGCGTCGCAATGCGCTTGACGTTGCTACCTATCTGTCCTTAGCTGARCACGTGCGTGCCGCTAGTACAAAAAAAGATTGTCGTGCCCTTGTGATCACGGGTGCAAGTAACTATTTCACTGCAGGCAACGACCTAAAAGATTTTCAAAAACCTCGCACCGAGGGCGATAGTGGTGGCATCATTTTGTTGCGCAGTCTCATTGATTGTGACTTGCCAATCATTGCGGCGGTTGAAGGGCGCGCCATCGGCATCGGCGTGACGATGCTGCAGCACTGTGATTTTATCTGCGCGGCGGATAATGCCTTGTTCACGATCCCGTTTGTGGCACTGGGGCTTTGCCCTGAAGGCGCCTCAAGCGTCTTGCTCGCGCAAATTGTTGGCGCGCGGCGCGCCTCAGACTGGCTGCTGCGGGGCAAAACCTTTGGCGCACAAGAGGCGTTTGAGGCCGGGTTTATCACTCAGGTGACCCACGCTGGCCAAGCCTTGGCGATCGCGCAAGCGCTAGGCGATGAACTCGCCGCCCTTCCCCCACAAGCCTTGCAGCTGTCAAAGCACATGATGAAACACGCGCAGCGCCCCATTCTGCATGAAACGCTGAATTATGAGTTTGGTTTGTTTTCTGAACGCCTGCAATCAGAAGAAGCGCAGGCGGCTGTGGCGAAGTTACTGAAAAAATAGTAACGACTGCGCACTGAACAGGCGAAGCACCGCCTACTAAAAAAANCCGCGACGCTTGCTGAGTGCAAGGCCGCGGTATCTGACTGAGACTAGAACGTGTACGCTTAACGAGCGCAACACGACCGAGCTTAGACTAGAACGTGTGCACGTTTACCGTGCGTTAAAYGCAGGCGCTGGGTACACACCTTTTGCTGTTGCCACTGCTGGCGGGTAAATTACTTCTGGGCCCTTCGGCATATTTTGCATGATGGCAAATTCGTTTTTAAACTGTTTGCCGGTATTGTCGATCTTGTATTCGCCGGTAATGGTCACCATCTTGTCGTTCAAATCAAGCGCCGCCTGCTTAAGTTTGGCCGCGTCTAACGACTGCGCCTTCTTAATCATCTCTTCTGCAACAACACCTGCGCCGTAAGCTAAAGCAGTCTGAAAGTCAGCGGGGTATTGGGCATTCGGAAACATTTTTGCGTAGCGTGCCGTCATTTGTTCGCGATTCAAACCATGCGTGACCTTCCAGTTAATTTTGTCATGTAATAGCGTTTGGCTTAAGGCGTATAAGCCATCCTTACCCGCTTGCTGTAAAAACTGCGAAGTAGGCTGTGACAATGACACCAAGCAAGACCGGAAGTAGCCAAAATACTTTGTCGCCATGCTCGCGATCTTGTTGTGAAAGCGTGTGATTCAACACTGTCCTGTCTCCTGTCCTAGCATATTGGCTTGAACGCTTTCATATCTACAGCCCCAACGCAGACAAATCAGGGTGCTGACGATGAAACTCAGTCGCCGACTCAAACGCCTGACCAAGCGAGAGTACCGTGCGCTCAGCGTAAGGTTTACCAACGATCTGTATGCTCACCGGCAGGCCGCGCACCAACCCCGCAGGTTGCGACAAGCCACAAAGCCCCAAGTAGTTTGCGGGTCGCGTCAGGTATCCCGGAATTGGCGAGGCTTCATCGACCTCAGCCACAGGCATTGCAGGGATCGCAGCGCTGGGCAGCAACACGGCATCATAGGGCTCGAACCACTCAACAAACGCTTGGCGCAGCTCACGCATTGTGCGTAGCTCTTGTGCATAGGCGCCTGGCTCGAACGCTTCAGCAGACTGCAGGCGCTGTCTGACTGCTGGGCCTAATTGTGCCGAGATATCATTGACATAGGCGCGATGCAAGGCATAGGCTTCACACGTGACAATTCGGCTAGCATTTACAGACAGATTAAAGTACCAATCAGGCAAACGCACCGGCACAATGGTTGCACCTAAGGATTCAAACACACGTGCGGCCGCTTGCCAGGCCGCTACCACGCCGGGGTCCATAAAGGCGGGCAACTGCTCGGCCGCCGGCAGCGCTAACTGCATACCCTTGACGCTGCGTGGTTCGCGCGCGAAGATTTCAAGCGGCTGATCAAGCGTGGCGGGGTCTCTTGAGTCGGGCCCGACCAACGCATCCAAGACCAAGGCGCAATCACGAACATTACGCCCCATGGGGCCGATCGAATCAAACGTCCAACTCAACAAACCAGTGCCGTGCAGGCTAATGCGGCCAAACGTGACCTTCAGGCCAGTTATCCCGTTAAACGCTGAAGGGATCCGTACCGAACCCCCTGTGTCGCTGCCGATGCCGATCGGCGCATACCCTGCGGCAATCGCGACGCCCGTTCCGCTTGAAGAGCCACCTGGCACGCGATGCGTTTTAAGATCCCAAGGATTACGCGGCGCGCCCATCAAAGGATTGGTGCCCCAACCGCCAAGAGCGAACTCAGTCATGTGAACCTTACCCAGCGGGATCATTCCTGCCTGCAATAAGCGCTCGACGGTTGCGCTGGTTTGGGTCGCACGGCGTGTCACATAATGTTTTGAACCAAGGGTGCAAATCTGACCGTCGATATCGAGCAAATCTTTTAAGACCACCGGCAGGCCGTGCAAAGCCCCTAAGGGTAGGCCTGAGGTACGCGCCTGATCGGCTGCACGCGCGAGTGCAACGGCTTGGTCTGCATAGACCTCGGTGAACGCATGCAGGGTTGAGTCTGCTTGACTGATGCGCTGCAGCAAATGCTGCGTCAGTTCAAGCGACGAAAGTTTGCCGGCTTTAAGCAACGCAGCAAGCTCTGTTAATCCCATCCAAGACAAGGACATAGCTAGGCTCCTTTAGTGATGCAATGTTATTGTTGTAGATGTTTATTATGCCAAAGGTCGGTGCCCACACTTGGGCTTTTCGGGTTTGCACCAACAAGATCGCTTGACGCCGCTTGCCCTCAAATGCAAAGCTTAAACAGTTACAACGGAGAACACTCACTATGCTGACCGCACGCACCAACGATGGCGTTGACCTTTGCTATGAAACCACTGGTTCTGGCGACCCAATTATTTTTGTACACGAGTTTGCTGGGCATAAAGAAAGCTGGGAGCCGCAGGTGCGGCATTTTGCGCGTCGCTATCAATGCGTCACGTACAACGCGCGTGGCTATCCACCGTCATCAGTGCCGCCCGACGTGTCGTCGTATTCGCAAAACCGCGCAGTGGCCGACATCCTCGCCGTCATGGATCACTTAAATATCAAAAAAGCCCATATCGTGGGCTTATCGATGGGGGGCTTTGCCACCTTGCATTTTGGTTTGCAACACCCTGACCGCGCCTTATCGTTAGTGGTGGCGGGCTGCGGCTATGGCGCCGAACTTGAACAGGGCGATCGATTTCGCAAAGAGGCTGAAGCAAGCGCCAAGATGTTATTAGAACAGGGCATGAAAGCCTTTGTCGACAAGTACTCCTTTGGCCCCACGCGCCTGTCGTTCGAGCGCGCTGACCCGCGTGGCTTTGCAGAATTTATTCAACAGTTTTATGGTCACTCGGCGCTGGGCTCTGCCAACACGCAATTAGGTGTTCAACGCGAACGGCCTTCGCTTTACAGCTTAAAAGATCAGTTGCAAAAACTGACCGTGCCCACCTTGATCTTTAACGGCGATGAGGACTGGCCTTGTTTGAAGCCGGGGCTGATGCTGAAAGAAATCATCCCGTCTGCGGCGCTAGCGATTTTGCCTAACTGCGGGCACACGATGAACATTGAGATGCCCAACGAGTTCAATCACGTGCTTGAGCAGTTCTTGCAGCACGCCAGCAGTGGTCGCTGGCCGCAGCGCGATCCACGCGCCATGGTGGCCTCGATGACAGGGATGAAAGACTGAACACGCGCATGGGCAAAGTGCGATGCAACTAACGCTTGCTGAAAACTTCAGAGCAGTTTTCTATACGCCCTTTTATCTGCTGAAAGAGTTAAGGCTCGCCGAGCAAGCGGGCCTGCACATCGATTGGTTAGCTCCGGGCACCCCAGGTGGAGCAATCAACCAGATCAAAGACGGCTCGGTCGATTTGACTTGGGGCGGACCCATGCGCGTCATGAAAGACCGTGACACCTTCCCCGCAGAGGGTTCCTCGCTGCTTTGCTTTGGCGAAGTGGTTGCGCGGGATCCATTTTTTTTAGTGGGTTCTCAAAAGAGTTTTTTATTACAAGATCTGGCATATTTACGCTTGAGTTTGGTGTCTGAAGTTCCGACCCCTTGGCTGTGCCTGCAGGCTGACCTTAGAGCGTTGGGCCTAAATATCGAGCAACTCGAGCGTAGTGGTCGGCTCAAGCGCGACTGGACGATGGTCGAACAAATTCACGCGCTCGAGACACAAGCCATCGATGTCATTCAGCTCTTTGAGCCCTTCGTCAGTGAGGTACTGAAGTCAAGTCAACATAAAATCCTTTATGCTGCCCACAGTCGCGGCCCGACTGTGTACACCACTCTGATTTGTTCGCAAGATGGTTTCGCCAAAAAACGGGCGGCGTTCGCGCGGCTTAACGAGGTACTCGGCACGCTGCAAACATGGCTGCACAACAACTCTGCGCAGGATATTGCTCACCTCGTGCAGCCATATTTTGCTGAGCTTAGGCTTGACGTGTTGATTCGCGCAATCGAGCGCTACCTGCAAAATCAAGTTTGGGCAACAACGCCTGAAGTTTCTAAGGCTGGTTTTGATCGCTTGGCCGATAGCCTGCGCTCAGGTGGCTTTATCCAAACTCGCATTCTTTATGAGTCGTGCGTGAAATCCTTTAATTCACTTAGCTGAAGACAATGAAATATTTCAATATCATCCAAACAGTTATCGCATTTTTTCTGACCTGTGGTGCCATGGTCTCTGTCGCCTTCGCGCAAGCGCCCTACCCGAATCGTCAACTGCAACTAATCGTGCCGTTTCCGGCAGGTGGCCCCACAGATATCGTGGCGAGGCTGTATGCGCAACAACTATCCAAGCTAACTGGCCAACCCGTCATTGTCGAAAATGTGAGTGGGGCAGCTGGTATTATCGGCACACAAAACGCCGCACGAGCTGAGCCTAACGGCTACACAATTTTGTTTAGCACGGCGAGCACGGGCGTGATCAATCAGGTGATCATGAAAAATCTTCCGTACGACTTTCAGAAAGATTTTTCAATGATTGCGTTGATTGCAAATGCACCGCACTTATTAGTGGTGAATGCGAATCTTCCGATCAAAAATCTGACCGAACTAATTGCCTTGGCCAAACAAAGTCCGGGCAAACTCAGCTTTGCTTCGGCTGGCGCAGGCAGCATCGTGCAGATGGGCGGCGAATTGTTCAAATATCAAAGTGGTATCGATATTTTGCACGTGCCCTACAAAGGCGGCGCACCGGCGACGATGGCGGTTTTAAAGGGCGAGGTCGATTTGATTGTGAATGACCTCAGCACCTTCAAGGCGCAAATCGAAGACGGTAAGCTACGGGCGCTTGCAGTCGCTCATACGAGTCGCCTAAAACCTTTACCCCAAGTACCGACTTTTATGGAACTTGGCATGCCCGATATGGTGTCTAGTTCGTGGTGGGGCATCGCTGTACCGGTTAAAACATCTGCCAATATACAAGCCAAGCTGCGCGCCTGGAACGACAACATCATCGCGAACCCAGACTATGTTGCACGCTTAGCAGAGATGGCGATTGAGCCTCTGATTATGACACCCGAACAAACTCAACAGTTTTTGCAGGCTGAGTTAAAAAAATGGCAAGCTGTCGCTGCCCGTGCCAACATTCAACTTGATTGAATTCTAAACATGTCCTCACCTGAAAACACTACGCTCGCCACCCTCGCCTCGCTAGATACCAACACGGTGTCTGACGCCTTAGACTTTATGGGGCTGCTTGGCGCTACTTATGGGCTGCGTCCCTTATGGAATTGTCCAAAAATTGTTGGTCGAGCCTCAACGATTCAGTTGGGCCCTAAAACGGGCACAGCGCCAACGGTGCATTTGATTTCACCTGTCATTGCCAGCGTCACCACCGCTGATCGCATTTTAGTCATCACCGGTGGCACTGAAGGGATTTCGTGTTGGGGCGATATTTTGGCGAATGCCGCCAAGATGAAAGGGATACGCGGCTCGGTGATTGATGGCATGAGCCGCGATATTGAAGGTAGCGAATCAATCGACTACCCCGTGTATGGCCGCGGCCTGACCATGATCAGCGCACGCAATCGCTTAGTGCAAATCGCCTCAGGTACGCCGATTGTTGTGGCAGGTGTGACCGTGTACGAAGATGATTACGTGATTGCAGACCGCTGCGGTACCGTCTTTGTGCCAGCCGCAAAAATCGCCTCAGTGTTGGCGCTAGCGCAACGCATTGCCTCACGCCAAGACGGCATGGTGCAAGCGGTACGTGCTGGGCAATCGGTTGAAGACGTGATGCACGACAAAAAGTTTGAGGCAATTAGGACTTAACCAGCGCGGCAACGCTTAACGTTGCCGCGCCAGCAATGTCTCTACCCCGTCAGCCCCACCGACAGCCCACCGCACACATAGAGCAACTGCCCAGTGATGTAACCGGCCTTCGGATCAAGGAACATACAGATCGCGTGCGCGACTTCGTCGGGGGCACCAAAGCGCCCGACGGGAATCGACGCCATGATTTTTTTAGTTTGTGGCAGCTCTGGGGGGTTGCTGTCCAAAAATAAATCCGTTGCAATCGGGCCTGGTGCAATGGCATTGACGGTAATGCCCTGCGCGGCAGTCTCTAGCGCCCAGGTGCGAGTCATGCCGACCAAGCCTGCTTTGGTGCCGCCATACACGGTGCGGCCATCTTTACCCAGCATGGCGCGGCTACTGAGGTTAACAATRCGGCCRTATTTATTGGTGCGCATCGCGGGGAGCACACCCTGCATTAATAACAAAGGTGCCACCATATTTAAGGCAACCATCTCTTCGATTTGCTCAGCGGTCACGTCTTGAATTTTTGCGACGTGAATCATTGCCGCGTTATTGACCAGACTCAAAATCTGTTTTTTGGCYGCCCAGTCGCCAATCGCCTCACGTGTGCGCTTTGCGTTACCCAAATCGACTGATTCAAAAATCTCACCGGGCAATAACTGCTTAGGTGCAGTCCGGCTAAAGTTTAAGACCTCGTAGCCCTGGCTAAGCAAACGCTCAACCACCGCACGACCAATGCCGCGGCTGCCGCCAGTGACTAGGGCTGTTGTCCCTTTCATTGTGCTTGGATTCCTCTTTCTTTAATGAGCTTGCCCCACTTGGCGCGTTCGATATTTTCAAAAGCTGCCAAATCGGCGCCAAATAAATTGCCCGGCGTCGCGGCCAACCTGGCGTAAGCTTGATCGACTTTTTCAGATTTCAATCCCACACGCGCCGCTTCAATGAGCTTATCCATCACCGGCTGAGGTGTTCCTTTGGGCGCATAGATCGCAAACCAGGCGGTGACGTCAAACCCGGCAACGCCTGCTTCGACAAACGTAGGTAACTGCTCGGCAAGCGGGGTGCGCTGCAGTGACGTGACCGCGATCCCGCGCACGCGCGAACCATCTTTTATTTGATTGATCGAGCCCGACAAGTTATCAAACAATAAATCGATGCTACCGCCTATCAAAGCAGGCATCGAGGCCGACACACCTTTGAAAGGTACATGCAACAACTCAACACCTGCCATCGCCTCAAAATACGCACCGGTCAAGTGCGGCGACGAGCCGATACCAGGCGTGCCATAGCTCAGTTTTTTATCTTTCGCGTCGCGCGCGGCTTGAATCACGTCGGCCAGCGATTTCCAGGGTGAATTCGCGGCGACCACCAACACATTAGGCGTAGTCGAGACTAGCGCGATCGGCAGCAGGTCTTTGCCCGGATCAAAGGTCATCTCGGTATACAAAAACGGATTGATCGATTGCGTGCCAATCGTACCTAGACCAATCGTATAACCATCAGGTTTGCTGCGCACCACACCTGCTAAACCGACGTTGCCGGCGGCACCGGGTTTGTTTTCCACCACGACGATTTGCTTGAGAGTGACTTCCATGGCCTGAGCGATCGAGCGACCAAAAATGTCAGCTGCGCCTGCTGCTGGGTACGGCACGACCAAGGTCAGTGACTTAGTTGGAAACTCTTGCGCTTGCGCCATCGGTGCGGAAGCGATCAAGAGACCCGCAGCCACCAACGCTGCACATAAACTGTGTTGTAAAAAATACCGGTGTTCCATTAAATCCTAGCTCCAGTGATTTCAGGCACGCCGCGGTGCAGCATGCTTAGCCGAATCGGCTTGTGTCGAAAGCGAGCTTACGTATCGCTCGCGTATTCGTACTATAGTGACAACTGTAAATATAGCAGCACAAACCAACGGGTACTTGGGCATGACAGCACCATCACTATTCTTTTCTGAGCGCATGGCGGTCTTAGCCAAAACTCATGCCAATCACCCTGCATTGATTGACAGGGACAGCCCAACGAGTTTTGCGGCACTGCACCAACAAGCCTTGCAACTGGCCGGCAGTATGGCCGCCATTGGCATCAAAGCCCACGACCGCGTTGCTGTGTGGTTACCCAACTGCGCGGCCTGGGTACAAACTTTTTTAGCCTGCGCCCACTTAGGCGCGACAGTCTTGGCCGTCAACACTCGCTTTCGTAGCCAAGAGGTTGCAGATATTATCGGGCATGGCAAGGCTGACTGGCTTGTTTTGTGGCCTGATTTCAAGGGCATCGCCTTTGCTGACATGCTCGCTGATATCCCACAAGAGGTGCTTGCGCGCCTACGCGGCGTGCTGGCGATTGGCGAACCCGRCAGCACCGCGATGACGGCGATCGCCAAGCGCGGGCATGTCTTGCACGCGTTTAGCGATTTACTACAAAGCACCCACCCCGTGCCGCAAGCCTTTGGTCAAGCACCGGCACTTTGCTTTACCACCTCGGGCACCACCTCAATGCCAAAGTTTGTCGTGCACGATCAGCACACCCTGATTGTTCATGCCGATTCCATGCAAAAGGCGTTTGACTACGATCAGACCAGCCGCATTCTGGCGAGTGCGCCTTTTTGTGGTGCCTTTGGATTTTCGACCCTCACGGGTGGTCTGGCCACCGGCAGCACCGTTGTGTGCGAACCTGCCTCTGACACGCACAGTACGCTTGAACAGATTCGTAAGCATCAAGTCACCCACACCTACGCCAATAACGAATCGCTGTTAAAGCTCTTTGAAGCCGCCCCCTCTCCTGCCACGTTTGCCAGTTGCAAACTGTTTGGCTTTGCAAGTTTTTCACCAGCCATCACCACTTTGCTTGAAGAGGCTGAGCGCAACAATGTCGCGCTGACAGGCTTGTACGGCTCAAGCGAATTACAAGCGCTGATGGCCGCGCAACCACTCGATCCRTCAGAGGGGGACGTGAGCGTGCGTTACTTAGCGGGTGGTCGGTTGATTCATCCAGAGGCGCGAGTTCGTGCACGTGATCCCGCGACGGGTCAGCTTGCGCCGCATGGCGAATCGGGCGAAATCGAAATCAAATGTGCCAGTCAGATGTTGAGCTATCTAGACAACCCCGATGCGACCGCACAAGCCTATACCCCTGATATCTTTTTTAAAACGGGCGACCTCGGCTACACCGTGAGCGACACTCAGTTTGTGTTTCAAACACGCATGGGCGACTCGATGCGCTTATCGGGGTTTTTAGTRAACCCAGCAGAAATCGAACACGCGATTGAGGTATTACCCGGCGTACAAGCATGCCAAGTGGTCGGTGCCACACAAGGCACAAAAATCTTACCCGTGGCGTTCGTGATCTTGTATGCGGGCTCACAAGCGGACCCAACTCGCTGGGCCACCGAGTGCAAACGCACCATGGCGGGTTACAAGGTACCTGTACATTTTGAAGTCGTGAGCGAGTTTCCGACCGTTCAAAGTGCCAACGCCGTCAAGATCTTAAAAAATAAACTGCGCGAAATGGCCAGTGAAATCCTTGCGAGAACAGCTTAAATGTTTAACCCCGATTCATTGCTCTTACCTTTTTTTGAAGATAGCCATCGTCAGTTGCATGATGCGCTACACCATTGGTCAGCGCCGCAACTGACGAATCGGGTACACGAGGGTAATGTCGACCAAACCTGCGTGACGTTGACGCGCACGTTAGGCCAAGCTGGCTGGCTGCGCTACTGCGTGCCAGCACAATATGGCGGTGCGTTACCCACGCTCGATTCACGCAGCCTGTGTTTGATCCGGCAAACCTTGGGCTATTACGATGGCCTGGCCGACTTTGCTTTTGTGATGGCGGGTTTRGGGAGTGGACCCATTTCGTTATTTGGATCGGACCATCTCAAAGAAAAATATTTACCGAAAGTTGCCACCGGTGAACTGATCGCAGCGTTTGCGCTCTCTGAACCCGATGCGGGATCAGACGTTGCCGCCATGACAACCCGCGCCACGCGCACTGCCACGGGCTATCGACTCAATGGTGTCAAAACCTGGATCTCAAATGCTGACATCGCTGATTTTTACACCGTGTTTGCCCGCGTTGAGGGCGACGAGGCCGAAGGTGTGACCGCCTTTGTTGTCGATGCGACGACTCCCGGTTTGAGCGTCAGCGAGCGATTTGAGGTGTGCGCACCCCATCCGATCGGCAGCCTCACTTTTACCGACTGCGAGATCCCAGTCTCACAACGCTTAGCCAAGCCAGGCCAAGGTTTTAAAGTCGCCATGCAAAACCTAGATGTGTTTAGAGCCTCGGTGGGTGCCGCAGCCTTAGGCTTTGCCGAAGCGGCCCTAGAGTTGGGCATCAGTCGCGCCACAACGCGTCCGATGTTTGGCGCGATGCTGTCTGATTTGCAAATGACACAAGCCGCYATTGGTGATATGAGYACCGAAATCGATGCGGCCACGCTACTGATCTATCGCGCCGCCTGGGAACGCGATATCTTGCAACGTCGCACCACAAAATCCGCGGCGATGGCCAAGATGTTTGCCACTGAGTCCGCCCAACGCGTGATTGACCGCTGCGTGCAGTTACACGGCGGCTTAGGCGTCAAAGTCGGCCACCCCTTAGAAATGTTGTATCGTGAAGTCAGAGCGCTACGTATTTATGAAGGCGCGACCGAAGTGCAACAAGTCATTATTGCGCGCGAAACACTTAAAAATAAAACTTCAGGAGTCATTGAATGAACGGTTCAGAAGCAATGGTGCACACCCTCCTTGAGGGTAAAGTGGATGTCTGTTTTGCGAACCCCGGCACCTCTGAAATGCACTTTGTCTCAGCGCTTGATCGCGCACCGGGCATGCGTTGCGTGCTGGGTTTGTTTGAAGGCGTGGTCAGTGGTGCGGCCGACGGATACTATCGCATGGCTGAAAAACCCGCGGCCACACTCTTGCATCTGGGTCCAGGCTTGGGCAATGCACTAGCCAATATCCACAACGCCAAACGCGCCTACTCGGGCATGATCAATATCGTGGGGCAACACGCGCTGGATCATATTCATAACAATGCGCCGCTTAACTCTGACGTTGAGGCAGTTGCCCGCCCCATGTCAAACTGGGTCAAGACCACCATGTCGGCTAGCGCCGCGCCGTTAGATACTGCTGAGGCAATCTCTCAGGCGCGCAGCACACCTGGCCGCATCGCCACGCTGGTATTGCCTGCCAACTGCGCCTGGGAGCCCTCTGACCCCGGACACTATTCAACAGCGCCTGCGCAAACTGCCGCAGCGCCTCTCACCGATACCGTGCTGGGCTTGGCCCGTTTACTGTCAGACCGCAAAACTGCCGAAGCAACCACGCTGTTGCTAGGCGGRCCTGCACTGCGTGCAAAGTCAGCCACACTCGCTGGAAAAATTGCCGCGCACACAGGCTGTAAATTGGCTTGTGAGCCACGTAACCCTCGCATGGAGCGCGGCCGCGGGCGAGTCAATATTGCACCGTTGCCTTTTCCGGTTGACGGCGCGGTCGCCGTGCTCAAAGATGCCAAGCATCTGGTGCTGGTGGGTAGCGCGCCACCTGTGGCATTTTTTGCCTACCCAAACAAGCCACGCATGATCAAGCAGCCTGATTGCTTAGTGCATACCTTAGCGACCCTCACGCATGATATCGAAGCAAGCCTGCAAGCGCTGGTGGATGCCTTAGGCGCACAACATACCGCYCCCGCCCAGTTATCAACAGGCCCCGTCATCACTGACTTGCCTACTGGCACGCCCTCGGTTGAACATTTTGGCGCCATCATCGCGGCCACCTTGCCTGAAAACGCCATCATGGTTGACGAGGCTGTGACCTCGGGCCGTCAATTTGCTAAAACCCTGCCGCAAGCGGCACCGCACGACTGCATCGACATCACTGGCGGCGCAATCGGTTGGGGCTTGCCGGCTGCGGTTGGCGCTGCAGTGGCTTGCCCAGATCGTAAAGTGTTTGCGTTTATCGGTGACGGCAGTGCGATGTACACCGTGCAATCACTCTGGACCATGGCGCGCGAACAACTCGATGTGACCGTCGTGATTTTTGCCAATCGTTCGTATCGCATCTTGCGCGGTGAGCTGGCCAACATGGGCGGCCCCGAGGCAGGTGAAAACGCTAAGCGCATGCTGGATCTTGACCGCCCGTTTTTGGATTGGGTATCGTTGGCCAAAGGGCACGGCGTACCTGGCAATCAAGTCACGACGCTTGAGGGCTTTGCCAATGCCATGCGCGTTGCGGCCAAAGAGAAAGGGCCTCGTTTAATCGAACTCGTTTTTTAAGCGATCCCGAGAAGGTTGTGCGGCTCGTCTGTCACTGCGACACGAGGCAGCCTCACTTAACGGAAAATTCAGATTCTTTAAATAGCAGGCAAACGTTAAAAACTCTTTACTCCATACGCGAGAAAAAATATGAAATGCTATTGCGTCGTCAATTTTCGTGAAGCCCTCGAACTGATCGAGACCAAAACACCCGAACCTTCTGGCACTGAAGTGCTGGTGCAAGTGCGCGCGGCGGGCGTCTGCCACAGTGACATCCATTTTTGGGAAGGCGGTTACGACCTCGGTAACGGTCGCACACTGTCACTGAAAGACCGCGGCATCAAGCTACCCATGACCATGGGTCATGAAACCGCTGGCACTGTAGTGGCGCTGGGCCCACAAGCCAAGGGCGTTGAAAAAGGTCGTAACTATTTGGTATACCCCTGGATTGGTTGCCGCACATGCCCAGCGTGTTTAGACCAACTCGAAAATCACTGCGCTAACCCGCAATACTTGGGTGTGCATCGGCCCGGTGGCTATGCCGACCACATCCTAGTGCCCGATGCACGCTACTTAATTGATATTGGCGATCTTGACCCCGCTGCCATTGCGCCTTATGCCTGCTCGGGCATCACAACGTACAGCGCGCTGAACAAAATCGGCGCGAGTCTGTTTCAAAAACACCCGATCGTGATAATGGGTGCGGGGGGCTTGGGCTTAATGTGCCTAGCACTCGTCAAGGCTTTGAATGGCGTGGGCGCGATTGTGGTGGATATCGACCCAATCAAACGCCAAGCCGCGCTTGACGCCGGCGCCCTGGCCGCCATCGATGGTGCCGCACCCGACGCTGCTCAGCAAATCATCGCCGCCAATGGCGGCAAACTGCTGCAAGGGATTGTGGACTTGGTCGGCGCACCCTCAACCACCGAGCTTGGTTTTAACGTGATGATTAAAGGCGGCAAGCTGGTCATCGTTGGTTTGTTTGGTGGTGCAGCCCCATGGCCGATTGCTTTCATTCCAATGAAGGCCGCACAAATTCTGGGCAGCTACACTGGCTCGCTCAATGAGATGCGCGAACTATTGCAATTAGTCGAAGACGGCAAGATCACCCCGATCCCCGTCCATAAGCACCCGCTAGCCGATGCCGACAAGGTGTTGACTTCGCTGCGTCAGGGCAAGGTGACGGGTCGGGCTGTGCTAACAGCTTGAAAAACTCAGCTTGCGGGGGCTGGCTTAGCGGCTTGATAACGCTGCAAAGCCAGCAACACCTGCCGGGTGGCCAGCGGTTTGCCCGCCAAGTGTTCTGACAAACGCGCTCGCAACGAAGCCCGTAAGGCGGGCTCTTTTTGTATGTCTTCAAAGTCTGGCGGTTCGGCATCTAGCCCGTAGCCTGTTTCTTGCAACAACACCCACTCAAACCGACGCAAGGCGCCGGCTGCGGGCGACCCCGTGGCCAAACGTTGCAAGGCCATCACATATGCATCAAATAAGCCTGGATGTGGATCTTCGCGGGGTAACAGCCGAAAAAGCAACTCGTTCATGTACCAACATGACATCAACGCGGGCCCGGGCAAGGGATGTACGCCCGCGCACTCAGCCCGCGTCAGTGTTTTGACTTCACTTGCCCCCGTAAAAGACAGGAGCAAGGGCTGAAACAAAGACAACGCTGGGCGCAATACTGAGTGCGGACGTTTGGCGCCTTTAGCCACCAGACTGACCCAGCCATGATCGCGTGAAAACGCCTGAACAATCAAAGAGGTTTCTCGCCAGGACGTTGCGTGCAACACATAGCCTGGGGTTTCGTGCACGCGCGTTGCGCGTTTATTCATAGCCCAGATCGCGCAGGCTGCCCTCTTTTTCGGCCCAGCCTTTCTTAACCTTGATATACACCTCAAGGTGAATCGGTTTATCGAGCAGTTTGGCGATATCTTGTCGTGCCTCTGAGGCAATGCGCTTCATGTGGCTGCCACCCACACCCAACAAGATCGGCTTGTGACTATCGCGCTCGACAATCACACAGGCGGCGACGTGCACGCCCTTATCGGTTTCTTCCCACTGTTCTATCATCACGGTGCAGCCATAGGGCAACTCGTCACCCACTAAGCGAAAGATTTTTTCGCGAATCAGTTCAGAAGCGATAAAGCGTATTGGGCGATCGGTGAGCGTATCTGCATCAAAATAGGCTTCGTTTTCAGGCAAGTGCTTGGCGACTTCGTCGAGCAACTGATCAAGCTGATGCTTCTTTGTTGAGCTGACTGGCACCACCGCAGAAAACTGATACTGGGCCGTGATTTTTGCCACAAACGGATAGAGCTCGTCGCGATTTTTAAGCTGATCAATTTTGCTGATCACCAGAATCGTGCGCGCGGGATCGTGCAGCAAGGTTAACAACTTGGCATCGCCGGGCGACCATTTGCCGGCCTCGACCACAAACAGCACCACATCCACACCGCCAAGCGTTTGCGTCACGACGCGATTCATCATGCGGTTCATGGTGCCGCCGTGCCGGGTCTGAAACCCGGGCGTATCCACAAACACAAATTGCTCGTGCTCGCGTGTGAGCACGCCTTGGATACGATGTCGTGTAGTTTGTGCCTTGCGTGAAACGATCGTGATTTTGCTGCCAATTAGCGAGTTGGTTAGGGTAGATTTACCAACGTTTGGACGTCCAACGACTGCAATAAAACCACAGCGATAAGCTGTTTCTGTCATTTAAGTTCCTGGGCAACCGCAACCGGCAGCGTAAGTTGTGCCGTTTTGCGCGCCCGAGATGAACGCTTTTTAGCAGGCGCCGGACTAGCGGCCTCGGCCCCAACAAGTGCGAGTTTTGCGGCCGACTGCTCGGCTGCACGACGACTTGCACCTGCCGCCACCACTTTAATGTCAAGCACCGGAACCGAGCACTCGACTTCAAACTGCTGACTATGCGCAGCGCCATGGGTGGCAACCACGTTATAAATCGGTAAAGCGTATTGGCGACTTTGTAAAAACTCTTGCAACAAGGTTTTGGCGTCTTTACCCAGCGTTAAGGGATCAACGCTTGCCAAAATCGGCACGTAGACGCGCTCGATTAACTGCTGGGCTGCGACATACCCGCCATCTAAAAAAACTGCGGCCAGAATCGCTTCAAAGGTATCGGCCAAAATTGAAGGGCGACGAAACCCGCCGCTTTTGAGTTCGCCTTCGCCGAGTCGCAAGTATTTTGACAGTTCGAGTTTTTGTGCAATCTCGGCAAGCGAGGCCTGCTTGACTAAGTTGGCACGCACACGCGACAGATCGCCTTCGTCGAGCGTGCCATAGTGACTGAACAGCAGCGCCGACACCGACACACTTAAAACAGAATCACCTAGAAACTCTAGCCGTTCGTTGTGACGCGCACCATGACTTCGGTGCGTCAACGCCTGCTCTAGCAAAGCGGGTTTGACGAACTGATAGCCAAGCGAAGTCTCGAGTGCGGCAAAGGACATGAAGAAGTGACAAGAAGCAATGAAAAAAAGAACTTAGTGAAAGGGCCCGATACGGCTTAGCTGACTAAAGTTCATCCAGATGAAAAAAGCTTTACCGACAATGTTGGCCTCGGGGACAAAACCCCAGTAACGACTGTCAAGGCTATTGTCGCGATTGTCACCCATCATAAAGTAAACGCCCGCCGGAACGGTGCAGCGCACACCGTTTCTGAGATATTCACATTTTTCACGATGCGGAAAGTTGGTAATTGGAGCGATTTCTTGCGATCTTCGCTCATCTAACAATATTTTGTGCGCTCTTTCACCCAACTGCTCGGTGAACTGTGCCGTATAGGCAACACGATCGGGTTCAAAATATTGACCTTCTGGCTTTCTAAGGATTTCTTTACCATTGATAAAGAGCTTTTTATCTAGGTAGGCGAGTTGATCACCAGGCAACCCCACCACACGTTTGATGTAGTCAACTGCGGGATCAACCGGATAACGAAACACCATCACGTCACCGCGCGCAGGTTCACCAAGCGCAATTATCTTTTTATCAATGACCGGCAAGCGCAACCCGTAAGTGAATTTATTGACCAGGATCAAGTCACCCGATTGCAGGGTTGGCAACATTGAGCCCGACGGAATACGAAAAGGTTCGACGATAAACGAGCGCAACACAAACACAAACAAAATGACCGGAAAAAAACTGACGCCATATTCGACCCACCATGGCACATGCCCGACTTCGGTACGAATTTGCTCTTCGCGATTTTGCACTTCAACCTGCGGCAAACCGACCCAACTCGGACGTGCCAAGGTCAGAGCCTCAGTGACCCGGCGCTGACGCGCAGAGCGCAAAGAGAACTTGTCGAGTGCATAGACAATGCCTGTCACGACCATCAGCACAAAGAGTATCAGGGCAAAATTCCAGCTCATTGGCTTAGCCTTGTAGAAAAATTATCGATCATCAACTTGCAAAATCGCCAGAAAAGCCTCTTGCGGAATTTCAACACTCCCGACTTGTTTCATGCGTTTTTTACCAGCCTTTTGTTTTTCAAGTAGTTTTTTCTTGCGGCTAATGTCGCCGCCATAACACTTTGCCAACACGTTTTTGCGCAGGGCTTTGACGTTTTCGCGGGCAATGATCTCGGCGCCGATCGCGGCCTGAATCGCCACATCGTACATTTGGCGGGGGATGAGTTCGCGCATGCGCGCTACCACATCGCGCGCGCGATAGCGTGCATTTGAGCGATGGCAAATGTTTGACAGGGCATCGACCTTGTCGGTGTTGATTAACAGATCAACTTTGACCACATCGGCCGTGCGGTATTCTTTAAATTCGTAATCCATCGAGGCGTAGCCACGAGAGACCGACTTTAATTTGTCAAAAAAGTCGAGTACGATTTCAGCCAAAGGCATCTCGTAATGCAAATGCACCTGGCGACCGTGATACGTCATATCCAGTTGCTGGCCGCGCTTGTTATTACACAGCGTCATCACAGGGCCCACGTACTCTTGGGGCATAAACAAGGTAATCGTCACGATCGGTTCGCGAATTTCAAGATACTGCCCAACCTCAGGCATGCGCGACGGGCTTTCAATCTGAATCACACTGTTATCGCGCAACACGACTTCGTACACGACCGACGGCGCGGTCGTGATGATATCCATATCAAACTCGCGCTCAAGGCGCTCTTGCACGATCTCCATGTGCAGCAAACCCAAAAAGCCGCAACGAAAGCCAAAGCCTAGTGCCTGCGACACTTCGGGCTCATACATCAGCGAAGAATCATTAAGCTTGAGTTTTTCGAGCGAATCACGCAGCTGATCGTATTCGCTACTTTCAACCGGATATAAACCAGCAAACACCTGCGGCTTCACTTCTTTAAAGCCAGGTAAGGCCTCAGAGGCGGGCTTAGACAGCAACGTAATCGTGTCACCCACCTTGGCGTCAGCGAGTTCTTTGATGCCGGCAATGACAAACCCCACTTCACCGGCCGACAGATGGGGGCGAGGCTGTGACTTAGGCGTAAACACACCGGTTTGCTCACACAAGTGAACCGCACCCGTAGCAATAAACGAAATTTTGTCTTTCGGTTTAAGCACGCCGTTTACCACACGCACCAACATTACGACACCCACGTAATTATCAAACCACGAGTCGATAATCAAGGCTTGCAGGGGGGCTGTCGGATCACCTTTTGGGGCCGGAATACGTGCCACCACGGCCTCGAGGATTTCGTCGATGCCCATGCCGGTCTTGGCGCTTGCCAAAATGGCCTCAGAGGCATCTAGGCCGATGACTTCTTCGACTTCGGCGCGGGCACTTTCAGGATCGGCCGAGGGCAAATCCATTTTATTGAGTACGGGGACGACCTCGACGCCAAGTTCGATCGCGGTGTAGCAATTGGCCACGGTTTGGGCTTCGACACCTTGCGAGGCATCAACCACCAACAGCGCACCCTCGCAGGCGGACAGCGAACGACTGACCTCGTACGAAAAGTCGACGTGCCCGGGGGTGTCGATGAGATTAAGGTTGTAAATTTGTCCGCTCGCCGACTGATATTGCAGGGCTGCAGTTTGTGCTTTGATCGTGATGCCGCGCTCGCGTTCGATATCCATCGAGTCGAGCACCTGGGCAGACATCTCGCGGTCGGCTAGGCCGCCGCAACGCTGAATCAGTCGGTCTGCCAGAGTGGATTTGCCATGGTCGATATGGGCAATAATCGAGAAATTGCGGATGTGCTGCATAACGCCTAAAAGTAAGATACCAAGCAAAAGGGGCGCTCTGCGCCCCTTTTGCGGCAAACCGCTATTCTAGCCTGTCTAGGCTAACTTAACCGTGCAAACGGCTTACTTCTCGGTTCGAACGGCGACCCAGCGGGTTTGCTCGCCGGTTCTGACCATCAAGCCCACGGGCCGAGCCTGATCCAAACCTGCCACAACCTTGACAAACTGAGTCGGACTCGTGATGTCGGTATCATTGACTGCCAAAATGATGTCGCCCTCTGCCACGCCAGCCGTACTTGCGGGTGCTTGAACTGCAGTCACCTGAACACCCCCCTTGATACGCAGCTTTTTTTGCACATCCTCTTTCACGGGGACAATCTCCATGCCCAACACTGTGGTCACGGTTTCTACGACTTTAGGAGGCGTGGGTTCAACAGCGGCAGTTTTGTCGGCTTTTAACTCGGCCACGGTAACTTTGAGGGTTAAGGGCTTACCTTTACGCCACACTTCAAGCGTTGACGTAGTACCAGGCTTGGTTTCGCCCACTAAACGAGGCAAGTCAGACCAGCGCGTAATCGGCTTGTCGCCAAACTTAGTGATCACGTCACCAGGCAAGACGCCTGCTTTATCAGCCGGTGCGTCAGGTTCAACCCCCCCAACCAACGCACCCTCTGCCTTGGGCAAGCCAATGGCCTGGGCAACGTCTTTGCTGACCTCGCCAATTTGAACGCCAATCCGGCCCCGAACCACCGAGCCTGACGCACGCAACTGGTCAACCACAGACATGGCCTCTTCGATCGGAATCGCTAACGAAATCCCCATGAAACCGCCGCTGCGCGATACGATCTGCGCGTTGATCCCCACCACCTCGCCTTTCAGGTTGAGCAAGGGGCCGCCCGAGTTGCCGGGGTTCACAGCCACGTCGGTTTGAATGAACGGCAAGTAGTCTCCGGTTTCACGACCCAACGCACTCACGATCCCCGAGGTAACGGTCGACTCAAGACCAAAAGGTGAACCAATCGCCATCACCCACTGACCTTTTTTAAGCAGCTTGGCGCTACCAATCGGCAAGAAGGCCATCCCTTTCGCTTCAACTTTAAGTAAAGCGACGTCGGTGCGTTTGTCGCTGCCAATCACCTTAGCTTTGAATTCACGTGAATCGGTAAGCGTGACAAAAATATCGGTCGCACCTTCGACAACATGATGGTTTGTCAAAAGATAACCATCTTCAGAAATAAAGAAACCAGAGCCTACGCCGCGAGGCACTGAGCGCTCTTCGGGCTCGGCGCGTGGTTTGTTATTACGTGGATTTTGTTGTGGCCCCTGACGTCCACCAGGCGGTTGAAAATCAGGACCGAAAAAATGTCGAAACATTTCGTAGGGGTCTTGACCCTGCGGACCTGAACGCGCACTGACTTTGGCTGTCGTGCGAATATTCACAACAGCCGGCTCGGCTTTTTCGACAATCGTCGTGAAATCAGGAAAGCCCGCAGCCTGTGCRTGCACCCTCGCGTGTTGCAGGGCGCCCGCCACGAGCACGACGCCCATCATCACTGCGAACAACGCGCGACGCGCACGGCCCACAGACTGATACAGAGGGAAATGAACTTGTTCTTGCATCATGAACTCCAGTGAAACCTTCTAAGAAGAATCGCTAACGCGATCCAGCTGGTGGGACGTATTGAATCGACTGGGCTAACAGTTCGAGTGTGATGGCAGGCACTTCACCCAAAACCGTCAACCAGAAGTCGGCAACACGTATCCCAAAGATATTGACAGAACCGCTGCGTGCAGCGCCCCGGGATAGATACTCAGACCGCTGTGCGCGATAAGGTTCAATAAATATTGAAATCGTTGCAAGCCCGTCAGACAACACCAGTTGATTGACCACGCGCTGATCAGCAAACACCCGCGCGAACTGYGAGCGCGTAAGGTACCCCGGAGGCGCAGGCACACGCCAACCCAACGCAGCCAGATCAATCACCTGCTGAGCAGTGTCTTGAAGCTGCCAGCCGACGGTAGACCACGAAGCGTTTAATGCCTGCTCACGAATCGTCTGGCCGATACTGATCTGCGTAAACGTAACCTGTTCAAGTACCGTGCCCTCACGCGTGAGAGTTTGCGCCTTCAGCAATAAGTTTGAATCGATATCGGCGCACAATTTATAACCATAACGGTGCACATCGCGCGCAGTGATTTCGATCGCGCGACATAAGCGCCCCGCGACCCGATGGGGCTCGGGCAAGACGCGCAACTGATAGTGATCTTCGAGGGCGGTGGATTCTGATAACAGTAAGCCCGGAAAACGATCACCACGTTGCCGCTCGCGCACGATCGTCTGTTGCTCTGGAAGCAAACACTGCACGTCATCATTGCGCCGAAGGTATTCACGTGGCGGCCCGTCAAGCACTTCAATTCGTTCTTTTTCGTCCTTGCCATCAAACACGTGCGTGATGCGCGAAGACTCGATCGCGTCACCTTGTTGAAATGTGAATACCCCCTCGTAGTTCAGATGCCGGGCCGCCTGTTGTATTTGTCGCAATAGTGTTGCCTCTTGCGAACTCGGGCGCGTTAAGACTGCCGCGGTTGAGCTAGACCCTGGTGGCGCAAGCGGCGCGCCCTGACTGTAGGCAAAGCCTGGCAGGCACAGACAAAGACCTGCAAGCGCCGCGCGCAGCCTACACATACGCGGCATCATTTTTGACTGTGCGGGGTGCTGTCCCCTCGCCTGCGGCTTGCCACGCATTAGCGCGACGCACCAAACGCCGCAGGGCGAACATTGGATGGGCCCGAAAGTTGTCGATGCGCGGTGACATAGTCACGCACGACAGACGACTCGAGGTTTGAAGCCACAACGTCGGTGCTGTTGGCCTTTGCCGCTTGTACCGAGGGCGCCGAGAGTTCAGGCACCAACAAAGGCCTGGCGACCCACACCACCGCGGCGGCGGCCGCGGCCATCGCCAGGCTTGGCCACACCACCCGACGCAACAGTTTTGACAGCGGTGTCACCGTTTGTATCGCTGGCTTAACCAGTGCCGCACCGAGCCCTAAAACGCTTACGCCCGCCTCGCGTGGCGCGCCAGACGTGACGGCCTGGCTCAGTGCTGGTTCGTCTAAAAGCGCCTGCGCCACGCGCTGGCATAGATCGGCCTGAGGCGTTAAAGCCAGCTCGGGCGTACGCAGCGTATCGCCGATGAGGTGGTACACCTGCCAGGTCGCATGACCCGAGTCAGTGAATAGCTCAGAGGGCAAAGTCGTTTGTTCATCGCCATCCATCCAGGCCGAGATCGTCACCGAAACCAACTCTGAAATATTTTTTTCGTCTGACGGCTGAGTGACCTCGCTCAGAGAACTGGCACTCGCCTGCGAATATGTCGACTGATCTTTCACCATAGCTCCTTACCAACGCCGTTTGCCGGTATCACCCAGCAAAGGACGCAAACGTATCGCGATCGCCTCGCGGGCCCGGAAAATCCGAGACCGAACCGTACCAATCGGACAATTCATACTTTCGGCAATATCTTCGTAGCTCATCCCGTCAATTTCGCGCATCACAATTGCGTTACGCAACTCTTCGGGCAAATCGTTAATCGCTTTATTCACCGTTTCGGCAATTTGRCGGCTCGCCATTTCGGATTCGGGGTTGCTTCCGTCGGTTAGTACGTCAGATTCATTAAAAGTTTCACCTTCTTCGTTCTCAAACGCAGAAGGTGCGCTTGGCGCCCGTTTATTTGCAGCCAGCCAGTTACGAGCCGTGTTGATCGCAATACGATACAACCAGGTATAGAAGGCACTTTCGCCTCTAAATTGGGGCAAGGCGCGATAAGCCTTAATAAAGGCTTCTTGAGCAACGTCTTCGATTTCGGCCGATTCGCGGATCATGCGCGAGAGTAAGCGCATGATTTTTCGCTGATATTTAAGCACCAGCAGGTCAAAGGCCCGCTTATCGCCTGCCTGAACGCGGGCAACTAACTCGGCGTCGACATCGCGTTCACTCAAGCGGTTTCCCCTTAGCCTTTGAAGAGCGGCGACTGGTGTTCAGACTGCCACGCCGCCCAGACCCTCAGCCGACGATAGCCTTGAGCAGACAGACGGTTGCGCCAAAGTGTTAAGACGATCACTTTGGGTTTGTGCGCAGAAAGAGTAGGCAGCTTCAAACTGAGGGTTAAACCAAAAAGATGAGACCAAGATTGAAGCAAAGTAACAGGTGTCAGGTCTGGTTGACCCAGCTTCTTCGAAAAAGTACCCAAAAACCCGTTTGGCGGCCCCGAACGTGCGCTGGGCGTATCTTCAAAATACAAACGATGGGCACCCAGCCAGGCTTGCTGGCGTGTCTGCACCACAGCAAAGGTCACCAGGCTTAGGGCAGCGCCAAGCGCAAACATCCAAAAGGGTACGCCCTGCCAGAAGGCGCTGAGTGCGACCGCAAATAGTGCCACGACAAAGGCCGCCCAGCCCAAATAAACTGCCCAGCGGGGCCGAGTCAGTTCCACTTGCCTAGGTAGGGTTGGGTACTCAGTCAATGCGTCCTGCAGCACTTAGAGACGACGTACTGCCATGGAACCATTTGTGCCGCCAAAACCAAACGAATTTGACAGCGCTACAGTGATTTTAAGATCGCGCGCCGTGTTGGCGCAATAATCAAGGTCACACTCCGGATCTTGATTAAAGATATTGATCGTTGGCGGAGAAATCTGGTGGTACACGGCCAGCGTCGCAAAGACCGCCTCGATTCCACCTGCCGCGCCCAAAAGATGACCAGTCATGGATTTGGTTGAGTTCACCACTAATTTTTTTACGTGATCACCAAAAGCAAGCTTCAGGGCTTCAGTTTCATTTTTATCGCCCAACGGTGTTGAGGTGCCATGGGCATTTACGTACTGAACCTCATCGGCGTTCAATCCGCCATTGCGCAGGGCGTTAATAATGCCGCGTCGCGGACCATCGCGGTCGGGTGCCGTAATGTGATGCGCGTCTGAACTCATGCCATAGCCCGCAAACTCACCATAGATACGTGCGCCACGCTTTTTGGCATGCTCGTATTCTTCAAGCACCAGTACACCCGCGCCCTCACCCAGCACAAAACCATCACGGTCGCGATCCCAGGGACGCGAAGCGGTAGTCGGATCGTCGTTACGTTGCGACAACGCGCGCATGGCCGCAAAACCGCCAATGCCCAGAGGGGAGACGGTGGACTCAGCACCGCCGGCAACCATCACATCGGCGTCACCGTATTCAATCATTCGGGACGCGTCACCAATCGAGTGCAAACCCGTTGTGCAGGCCGATACCACCGCGTAAGACGGGCCTTTGAGCCCAAGCATAATCGTGAGCTGACCCGAGATCAGGTTAATCAACGAGGCGGGCACAAAAAACGGCGAGATCCGACGCGGACCACGTTGTAAATATTCTGTTTGGGTTTCTTCAATGCGCTGCAGACCCCCGATACCCGAGCCAACAATCACACCAACCCGCTCAGGATCCGCGTGTGCAAGGTCAAGGCCGGAGTCTTTCCAGGCTTGCAAGCCTGCCGCGATGCCGTAGTGAATGAACGTATCCATCGTACGCGCTTCTTTGGCAGGAATAATCGTATTGACGTCGAAGTCTTTAACTTCGCCCGCGATGTGCGCATTAAAAGCACYGGGGTCRAACCTCGTGATGCGCCCGATACCCGATCGACCGTTCACGATATTGTCCCAGGCCGTGGCAATATCATTGCCCACTGGGCTCACGATGCCAAGGCCTGTAATGACGACACGTCGTTTCACGGATCACTCCTCATATGTGATAAGGGCGGTCAAGGCCTGCGGCGAAACCCAACGGTGATTAAAACCCACGTTGCGTTTGCGCCAGACGCCTGAACCGCCTAGCTAACCTTACCCTACCCTGCGCTGTGTTGCTCTGGGCTTGCGCCTTAAGCAAAGCCGGCGACAGCCTATGCCTTAGAACGTGAAGTGATGTAATCAACGGCTTGTTGCACCGTAGTGATTTTTTCGGCTTCTTCGTCAGGGATTTCGGTTTCGAACTCGTCTTCGAGTGCCATGACTAGCTCGACCATGTCGAGTGAATCGGCACCGAGGTCGTCAAGAAAAGAGGAGGCGTTTTTGATCTCGGCTTCGTTTACGCCAAGTTGTTCAGCGACGATCTTCTTGACGCGCTGTTCGATGCTATCCATTCATATCTCCAAAGGGGAAAAGTTCGCCGAATTATAGCGAACCGGCAGAAAAAAAACCTGTTACATGTACATGCCGCCGTTCACGTGCAACGTCGTACCTGTGATGTAACCGGCTTGGGGAGACGCCAAAAAGGCTGCAGCATGAGCAATATCAGCTGCAGACCCAAGGCGTCCGAGGGGAATTTGGGTTAAAAGTGCTGTGGTTTGACCTTCGTCAAGACCGCTGGTCATGTCGGTTGCGATAAAACCTGGGGCAATGCAATTGACGGTGACACCGCGGCTGCCGAGTTCGCGGGCTAAGGCCCGACTCATGCCTGCCACGCCGGCTTTAGCCGCGGCATAGTTCGCCTGACCAGGGTTGCCGCTTGAACCCACCACCGAGGTGATGTTGATAATCCGCCCCCAGCGCGCTTTCATCATGCCTCGCATCACCGCTCGCGAGAGCCTGAAAACCGCAGTCAAATTGGTTTGCATCACGGCATCCCAGTCGTCATCTTTCATGCGCATCGCAAGATTATCTCGGGTGATTCCCGCATTATTGACCAGAATACTGAGTCCGCCTGCTTGCTTGGCAAGCGTTTCAATTAGCACGTCGCACGCTGGCGCGTCAGTGACGTTGAGCACCACACCGCGTCCGCCGTGTGACCCGAGCGCCTCAGTGATGCCTGCAGCACCGGCCTCGGTGGTGGCTGTTCCGATGACGATTGCACCGCGCGACGCGAGTTCGAGAGCGATTGCCTGGCCGATGCCGCGTGAAGCGCCTGTCACTAAGGCAATTTTATCTTTTAGTTCCATGGCCATTCCGTTAAGCGGCAGCCAGCGCATCAAGCGCGGCCTGCATAGAGTCGGGGTCGGTGACTGAGAGCGCGATCAAATCGGGATCGATGCGCTTTATCATCCCCGCGAGCACTTTGCCTGGACCGCACTCGATGATGTGCGTCACGTCTTGTGCTTTCATGAACTGAATRACTTCTACCCAGCGCACCGCATGCCAAGCTTGGCGCACCAGAGCGTCGCGAATCGCCTCTGGAGACTGTTCGATCGCGACATCCACGTTGTTGACGACCGCAACCGCCGGCGTCACGACGTTAATTTTAGCCAAGGCACCTGCCAGCACTTCAGCGGCCGRTTTAAGCAGGCTTGAATGAAACGGAGCCGAGACCGGCAGCAACAGGGCGCGCTTGGCGCCGGCCGCCTTAGCTGCCACGATTGCACGCTGCACGGCTGTGGCATGCCCTGCAATGACGACCTGAAAGGGCGCATTGAAATTGACGGCCTCAACGATTTCACCCTGCGCAGCCTCGATACAAGCTTTGTGCACCAAATGATCTTCTAACCCTAACACTGCTGCCATCGCACCCGTGCCGACCGGTACCGCGGCCTGCATGGCGTCAGCACGTACACGCACCAGACGCACAGCATCAGCCAAGGACAGCGCGCCCGCGGCCGTCAAGGCTGCATACTCACCCAGACTATGCCCAGCCATCAGGGCCGCCTGAGGACCGCCTGCAGCGCGCCAGGCCTCGTACATCGCCACGCCCGCCGTCAGCATGGCTGGTTGCGTATGCGTCGTCAGACTGAGTTGCTCGGCGGGGCCATGCGCCATCAGAGCGCCCAGATCCTCGCCAAGCGCCTCACTGGCTTGTGCGATCACTTGCTGGGCCGCGGGGTGACTCGACCAGGCGTCCATCATGCCGACCGCTTGCGAGCCTTGGCCTGGAAAAACAAAAGCAAATTTCATCATGTCTAGAGTTTTTTAGTGTTTAAAAACTGACTGCCCGTCAACGAGTTATGCTGCGATTACTCAGTCTTGCTTACATCCTGACCAGCACAGAGCCCCAAGTAAAACCGCCACCGACTCCCTGCAATAGGACTAACTGACCGGCCTCAATGCGTTGATCGCGCCGTGCAACATCCAGAGCCAAAGGAATACTGGCCGCCGAGGTATTTGCGTGCTGATCGACCGTAATCACCACTTTTTCAAGGGCAAGATCAAGCTTACGCGCCAGAGAGGCCAAAATTCTTGAATTTGCCTGGTGCGGAATAAACCAGTCGACCTGAGACAACTGCAGGCCGGCTTGCGCGACCACTTCGCGCGCCGAATGATCGAGTACGGTCACCGCTCGCTTGAAAACCGCTTGACCATCCATCCGCAGGAACGGGTCGCCGGTCACCTCGCCGTAAGCCACATTACCGGCTGCCGCAAGAATGCCCATCTGGCTGCCATCGGCGTGTAATTCAGCCGACAAAATGCCGGGTTGCTCGCCGCCTTTTAGCACCACAGCACCGGCGCCATCACCAAACAACACGCAAGTGCCACGATCGTTCCAGTCAAGGATGCTGGAAAAGACTTCGGCCCCGATTACCAAGGCACAGCGGGCTCGGCCGGCCCGAATAAAAGCCTCGGCCGTTGTCAAGGCGTAGACAAACCCGCTGCATACCGCCTGAACGTCAAACGCGGCAGCCCCTTTGTTGCCTAAGTTTGCCTGCACTAAACAGGCGGTACTCGGAAACACAAAATCTGGGGTTGAGGTGGCCAAAATAATCAGATCGAGCTCAGAGGCGTCAACCTGAGCGTCTGCTAGCGCACGACGCGCGGCCTCGGTGGCTAAAGAACTGGTCTTGACCCCGCGTTCGGCCAGATAGCGCTGGCGAATCCCAGTGCGATCAAAAATCCATTGGTCTGAGGTTTCGATGTTTCGTGAGGCAAGATCGGCGGCCAGTTCGTCATTGCTTACGCAGCGAGGCGGTAAAAAACTGCCTGAACCAACAATGCGTGCATAAGGCGTAGTTTGAGTCATGTCGGGTCTCTGGACTCGGTTTCTGTTTTGGGCTGCACTTGCGTGAGTTGTGCAATCGCCGACGTGGTTCGCGCCAACAGGTTATTTGCCACCGACGCGCGGGCGCAGTCAAGCGCAAAACCAAAAGCAATCGCATCAGCCGAACCGTGGCTTTTGATCACAACCCCTCGCAAACCAAGCAAAGCGGCACCGTTAAATCGGCGATTGTCAGCCTGTGCCCGAAAGCGCCTGAGCACTGGCAAAGCAAGCAAACCGAGCGCCCGACAAAATAAATTGCGTGTAAAGGCTTCGCGTAGCATTTGCGACATCATGCGGACAACGCCTTCGGCCGTTTTGAGTGCCACATTGCCAACAAAGCCGTCGCAAACTACTACGTCGACCGTCCCTTTGAAGATGTCGTCACCCTCAACGTTGCCATAAAAATTTAAAGAACTTTCGCGTAAAAGTTCGCCTGCCTGTTTTACCACGTCATTGCCTTTGATGGCTTCTTCGCCGATATTGAGCAAACCAATGGACGGTTTGGGATTTTGCTTACCAACCTGAGCAAACGCAGTACCCATCATGGCGAACTGCAACAAATGCTGAGCCGTACAATCGACGTTAGCACCCAGATCGAGCATGATGGTCGTGCCGCCTGTTTGATTCGGTAACACTGAGGCGATGGCCGGACGATCGATGCCGTCAAGCGTCTTCAAGACATATTTTGAAATCGCCATCCAGGCGCCGGTGTTGCCCGCCGAAACACAGGCCTGCGCCTGACCGTCTTTGACGGTTTGCGCTGCGACACGCATGGAAGAATCTTTTTTGCGACGCAACGCGATCTCTATCGAGTCATCCATGTCCACCACTTCGGTGGCCGCAACGACGGTAAACCGATCGGGCGAGATCTCGCGATAGCGTTTAGCGTGCTCGGCAACAGCCCGCTCTATTGGCTCAACGACCCCGACTAGTAACAGGTGCGTATCAGGAAAGCGTTGAGCGAAAGCAAACGCAGCAGGGATCGTGACGGGAAGACCCGAGTCACCACCCATGCAATCGATCGCGATGCGAATCACGGCAGACACGTGAGGATGCAGCGGTGTATGTGGGGACGAGGAGCCCGTCAGCCCGCTTTATTCGTCAGTCTTAGTCTTGAGGATCTTGCGACCACGATATACCCCAGTTGGGCTAATGTGGTGACGCAGATGTTGCTCGCCGGTATTGGGCTCGACCGCCGTAGACGGGTTAACCAAAAAATCATGCGAGCGGTGCATACCGCGCTTTGAAGGGGATTTTTTATTTTGCTGAACAGCCATGACAACTCCTGTGGGTCGGTGAATTGTACGCCAACCATCTTAATAATAACTACTGACTTTTAATCTTAAGCTGCCCCAAAACTGCAAATGGCGAGGGGCGCTGCGCTTCTGGTGCAGAATCTGGGGTTTGCGCCTCAGTTTCGGTACTACCGAGGGACTCAGGACAAACATCATGCCTGGGGACATAGGGAACTTCTAAAATCATTTCGTCTTCAACCAGATCCAACAAATTAAACTGAGCGGATCCCATTATTTTTTCGGGTGCGTCGGGGTCAGAGTCTTCGAGGTCACCCTGCTCAAGATCAGACTCGCGCACCACAGGTTCAAACACAGTTTGCCGATCAACTGGGAAGGTTAAATCCCCCAAACATCGTTGGCATTCGAGCACTAACAAGGAGTCGATTTTTATCACCAACTGCAACTTACCGACTTTGCTGCGACGCCCTTGCAGGCGGTACTTCACTAACCCTGGATGCTGTGGCGCTCGTTCCAGTACCACAAGCTCGGCGAAGGGTTGCTCGGGAACGTCTTCAAGCAACCGTTCAAGACGGTTTACGGCAAAGACCCCTTCAATTAACTGCCCACGGCGCGCAAATTCAAATACATCTACGACGGGGGGGGTTCCCAACCTGAAGCTTGGGCTAAGATCTTTTGCCATCGTATTGTTCGTGCCGCCTTGTCTTGGCTTTTTGGAACTCTGTTGCATTGCGGTATCTTTGCGCAAAATAGACGCGTATCTCAAAGTCACGATGCAATTTGCTGCAACGATGCAACGGGGCGCAGCGACTTAGGCAAAGAAGCGGGAGATAATAGCGTGTTTTCCCTCTCACCGTCAATCTCCAAGTCGAAAACGATGACGACCGCACCCTCTTCACTGATCCTTGCCTCAAGCTCGAAATACCGCCAAGAGTTGCTCGCGAGGTTAAAAGTTCCTTTTATTTCGGTTTCACCTGAGCTAGATGAAACCCCCTTGAGCCACGAAGCGCCCGAACAACTCGCGCTGAGACTAGCAATTGCCAAGGCAAAACGGGTGGCTCAGTCTTATCCGGCGTCGATCGTCATTGGAGCCGATCAGGTCGCCTCTTTGCACGGCAAGCCGCTGGGCAAACCAGGGCATGCGGCAGGCGCGCGGGCGCAACTGCAGCAACTCTCGGGGCAAACGGTTACTTTTTTTAGCGCGATGGCCGTGGTGTCAAACGACCAGGTCCAAAGCATCGTCGTCACGACCGACTGCGTCTATCGAACGCTGTCTGCTGCGGCGATCGTCCGTTACCTTGCCATTGATCTGCCCTTTGACACGGCAGGCAGCGCAAAAGCCGAATGTCTGGGGATTGCCTTGATGCAAAGCATGCACAGCAGCGATCCCACGGCTATCATCGGCTTGCCTTTAATTGAACTGACCCGCATGCTCGCCAAGGTCGGCCTTGACCCACTTGAACCCCCACCGCTTTTTTTAGCAATACCTCATACATGACAACAAGCGCGACTTCTCGGTCAACACCTGGCACGTTACATCTGATGCCCGTGGGCTTGGGCCAAGCCCCGCTTGAGCAATGGTTACCCGAGGCCGCCCAGGCCCAGGCGAGCTTGCTGAGCTGCTACATCGCCGAAAACGCCAAGACAGCGCGGGCTTTTTTAAAGCTGCTGAAGCTTGCGCGACCGTTACAAGACATCACGATTCACGCGCTCAGCCCACGCGTGGACGAAGCGCAATTACAAAGCTGGTTGCAGCCTTTGCGCACAGGCCTGGATATTGGGCTGGTCTCTGAGGCGGGTTGCCCCGCGGTTGCGGATCCGGGCGCGCGCGCAGTCACGATCGCGCATGGCTGGGGAGCAAGGGTCAAGCCCTGGGTAGGGCCCTCTTCTATTTTGCTTGGTCTGATGGCTAGCGGACTTGACGGACAGCGTTTTGTGTTTCATGGTTATGCACCTGTCGAGGCCACCGATCGGGCTAGACAACTAAAGGTGTGGGAACAAACCTCTGGCAAACAAAAGCAAACCCAACTGCTCATCGAAACACCTTATCGTAATCAGGCGATGTTCAATAGCTTGCTAGAACAGCTCAAAGGCAACACGCGTCTGTGTCTTGCACGGTCACTCACCACCCCTGAAGAATGGATACGCACACTGACCATCACGCAATGGAAAGCGCACCCTAAGCCCGAACTCGACAAACATCCAACACTCTTTTTGTTTCAAGCGGCTTAAAAAAATGACTGCTCTGCGTTTACCTTGTTCGAAGCTATCGACTCAAGCGACTAGACTTTTGTTGACGCGGTGCCAGACCGCTGCGACGGTGCTGTGCTTACTTCTTTTGGCAGGCTGTGCCTCTGAGCGCTCGGGCGCGCCTTACAGCATCAACGACTCGCTAAAGGCCAGCGGCAAAAACAGCCGAATAGATATTATTGTGCTTCACTACACCGCCTCAACCAAACCCAGTGCTTTGCTGACCCTCACGAATCGTGAAGTCAGCGCCCACTATGTCGTCTCAGATGACAGCAAACCTGTCGTCTATAAATTGGTCGACGAAAATCTTAGCGCCTGGCATGCCGGTGAAAGTAGTTGGTATGGCCGCACGTTTATCAATCCACGCTCAATCGGCATCGAAATCGTACATCCGGGCTGGACGCGTAACAACGACGGCGATAGCGGCCCGTCCTACCCCGCTGCGCAAATAGACGCCGTCATCGCACTGACTCGCGAGGTTGCCCGGCGTCATGGCGTTGCAGCCGAAAATATTGTTGGGCACAGCGACGTGGCCCCCTTGCGCAAGCAAGATCCAGGACCCGCCTTTCCCTGGAAAAAACTTGCACAAGCCGGTGTTGGGCGTTGGTTTGATGAGGCGGCTGCCGCAAAATATCAGGCTGAGTATGTGCGCAACGGCGCGCCGGATGCGGGCTGGTTTCAAAAGCAATTAAAGCGAGTTGGCTACAGCGTGCCAGAGACCAATTATTTTGATGCCAATACGCTGCACACCATTGCAGCGTTTCAGATGCACTATCGGCCTGAGTCGGTCAGCAGCAAACCCGATGCGCAAACGGCGGCAAGATTACGCGCCTTACCCACTAACGGTTCGGGGCTTTAACACTTGGCGTACCAGACTGTCGCTTTTTGGCACGCAACAGTCTCCACCCCAAAAGCCCCGCCATCACGATGGCATATAGCGTAACGGTCTGAAAATCGCTCTTGCCGGCTTTGTGCCAGTAGTAGTGCAGAATACCCAGCAAGGCAATTGCATAAATCAAACGGTGCAAGTGGTGCCAGCGTCGACCAAGCCTGCGCATCCAACCGTGGGTTGAGGTCATCGCCAGCAACGACATCGTCAAAAAAGCCGCCATGCCGACCATGATGAAGGGTCGCTTCCAAACATCAGAAAGCATCGGCGCCCACTCAAAGCCCTGATCCCACCAAGCCCACGCGAGCGCGTGCAAGCTGGCATAAAAGAAGGTGAAYAACCCGCACATTCTGCGCCAGCGCAGCAAGGCTGGCTGCTGCAGCCACTGCCGCAGGGGTGACACAGACAACGTCACAAGCAGACACACCAAAGTCCACGTACCCGACGAGCGTGACAAAAACTCAACCGGGTTTGCCGTCAAATCGTTTTGCATCCCTAGCCAAATCCAACGGGCTAGCGGATACAAACCCGCGGCAAAGAGCAAAATTTTTGCCTGATCAAGCGTACGAACAGAGAGTGTGTGAATGATCAAGGGTCGTCAGTTCGAGCGTGACTGGAGAGCTACAAGCATTGCCTGACGTCTTTGAAGCCTAATTGAGGCGATCAAAGCTTAAGCAAGCGCTTCAATAGTTTTTACGCAGATCCATACCCGTGTATAAAGACGCGACTTCGTTACCGTAGCCATTAAACATCAGCGTTTTGCGTTTCGGCGCAAACACCCCGTCTTCACCGATACGCCGCTCTGTCGCCTGACTCCAGCGTGGGTGCGTGACTTCGGGATTCACATTCGAATAAAAGCCGTATTCGCTCGGAATCGCTTTCATCCAACTGCTGACGGGTTGTTTCTCGGTGAAACGGATGGTGACGATGGACTTGGCTGATTTAAAACCGTATTTCCAGGGCACCATCAAGCGCACAGGTGCACCGTTTTGATTAGGCAAGATTTTGCCGTACATGCCCAACACGACCATCGTCATTGGATGCATCGCCTCGTCTAGGCGCAAGCCCTCGTTGTAGGGCCATTGAATCGAGCGTGAGATCAAACCCGGCATATTTTTGGGCTGTACATCGGTAATAAACTCAACGTACTTTGCGTTACCTGTCGGTTGCACTTGCTTTAAGAGCTCGGACATTGAGTAACCAATCCACGGAATCACCATCGACCACCCTTCTACGCAACGCATGCGATAGGTGCGCTCTTCGAGTGGCGCGAGTTTACGAATATCGTCAATGTCTAAGGTTTTGGGGCTCACCACCTCGCCTTCTATACGAAGCTTCCAAGGGCTGGTTTGAAGCTTGTGTGCGTATTTAACTGGATCGCCTTTGTCCAAGCCAAACTCGTAAAAATTATTGTAAGACGCCGCGTCTTTTTCTGGTGTGCGGGGTTCCATGGTGAAGAACTGTTTTGAAATCGACGCGTCAAGGCTAGGCAGTGTCGCTGCGCCACCGATCGTGGGCCAGGCCCCCGCTGCACCCGTCAGCAACGAAGCGCCGGCTGCTTTCATCCAATGGCGACGACTTTCCCAGACATGTTCAGGGGTGATTTCAGAGCTGTGAATTTGGGGGACACGGTAGATGGGCATCTGGCACTCGCGTTTGAAAGTTTACAAAGAATACGTTCGAAGGCATCGAAAATGGGGTTCGAACAAGTTGTGATTAAACCAACAAAAGGTCAGTAAAGCTAAAAATCATCTGGCGAAATCATTACTGTCTTAGAATAACCAACGCCGCCTGATTTGCCAACGATAACCTTGCACGGGCGCTAAATTGCAGCGGGTGGCATCGGTCTGCCCCTGAGCACAGTCAACAGGGTCTCGGGTTCGCAAGTCTTGCTAAACGATCGCAACTGTTTGTTGAATCAGGCTAAACGCTCAAACAACCACTGGCGTAAATCGTCAACGCTTTCGACAACCCCCTGATTTAGGCAGGCGCGCAGTTCGTCAGCGGGGTGGGCACCGCCATAGGCCACACCAACCCCGTGTACGCCAGCATTGGCAGCCATTTGTAAGTCGTGCGACGTGTCACCAATCATCACCACCTGCTCGGGTTCAACCATCAATTCGTCCATCAGTTCGAGCAGCATGCAAGGATGAGGCTTGCCAAAGGTTTCGTCGGCGGTGCGGCTGGCCTGAAAGGTGCTGTGCAGCGAGGTGGCAGTTAAGGCGCGGTTCAGCCCCACTCTGCTCTTGCCAGTCGCCACCGCAAGCGTAGCGCCGGTCGCTTTCAAATCGCTCAACAGCTCGGGGATACCATCGAATAACTTAAGTTCTTTGTCCTTGCCTAAATAATGATGGCGATAACGCTCTAGAAATAAAGGCTCCATCGATTTGGTCAGATCAGGCACCGCTCGGCGCAAGGCCGGCTCAAGCGATAAACCAATCACCCAAGCAGCCTGGGCGGCGCTAGGCACCTTTAACTCAAGATCGCGGCAGGCGCCTTGGATGGCTTGCGCGATGCTGTGGGTGGAATCCATCAGTGTGCCGTCCCAATCAAAGACGATGACAGAATACTTGTTCATGGTGAGCCAAGTGTTGGGTTTATTACAGAGGCTGCAATTGTTGCAGAAGTTTCTCGCAAACCGCAGGCAGAGGCGCGACCAACTGTAAGGGCTCTTGGCTAAGCGGATGCGGCATATTCAAACGATGCGCGTGTAAGAACATACGTGAAAAGCCAAGCTGGCTAAGCTGCGCTTGGCTTTCGTCGCGGCCGTATTTATCATCGCCGACAATCGGATACCCGCTAGACGCTAAATGCACTCTGATTTGATGGGTACGACCGGTACGCAACTCTGCGTCGACCAGACTAAAGCCCTGAAAGCGCCTGAGGGCAGACACGATGGTGTGGGCAACCTGCCCCTCAGTCTGAACCTTGACCCGGCGCTCGCCCGTTTGGGTGGTCCATTTGGCGAGCGGCAGCCGGATGTGCTGCCGTGCATTGACCCAATCACCCTCGACTAAGGCTAAATAATGTTTGCTTCCACCGCCGAGGCGAAACATTTCGTGCAAAGCGAGTAAAACGTTTCTTTTTTTGGCAATCAGTAATAAACCTGAGGTATCGCGATCGAGCCGATGCGCAAGTTCTAAAAACCGCGCCTCTGGGCGTGCGGCACGCAGCGCTTCAATCACGCCAAAAGATACCCCACTGCCGCCATGCACGGCCGTGCCGGCGGGCTTATCGATGACCAACAGACCTTCGTCTTCAAACACGATCGGAAACTCTAGCCCCGGCACGGGCCGCTTTTGCTCGGGCATGGGCAGGCGCATGGGCGGCACCCGCACGATATCGCCGATGTTAATTCGGGTATCTGGAGCCACCCTTCCCTTATTAATACGCACTTCACCGGCCCGCACCGCTTTATAGATATGACTTTTGGGCACACCTTTACACAAGCGCATCAGAAAGTTATCGAGGCGCTGACCGTCGTGCTCGTCGGTGACTTCAACCATTCGAACCGCAAGGCCTAGGCTTGCTGCGGGTTTTGGGGCAGAAATCGGTGCAGATACAAAGTATTCTTTGCGCATGGCTAAAAGCGGCATATAATGCTCGAAGCCTTAAAGGGGTTGAGAAAGCCCTCTGGCGTCGAGATGCATTAAGTTGTCGCGTCTCCGTCTGGATCGCGGACTTCATTGTACCGCTTGCTTTCTGATCGCTTATGGGTTGCTGGTCGCCGGCTAGACCGGGATGCATTTCAAGCACGCCGTTGCGACGTTTTAACGTTACGCCCGCGCTTAAAGATGTATGCCCCTCGTGTCGCGCGCGATACTGAAGCACAAGCAAGAAACCGTCGTATCCCTGCAGCAGGCGCCTGACCTTCGTCGCGCCTGATGTTCTCAGCACCTTTTTTAGTCAACCACTACCGTGATTCTGACCTTTCTGCTGAATGAACCTCGCGCCTACTGGCGCGCCGTGCCGGTCTAAAGACCTTTTCTTCGCGCGCCCGTTGTTGGTGCGCGAACACTCTTGCCAACTTCTGTGTTTCGCAGCCAGCAACGCGTGGCTGCGCGTCGATTTCCGACGCGCCATTTAAATGGAGAAACATCCCATGAAGCGCATGTTATTTAATGCAACACATCCTGAAGAACTTCGGGTCGCCATCGTTGACGGGCAAAAGCTCATCGACCTCGACATCGAAATTGCCGGTCGTGAACAACGCAAAGGCAATATCTATAAAGGGATCATTACCCGTATTGAACCTGGTCTCGAAGCTTGCTTTGTGAGCTATGGAGAAGAGCGTCACGGCTTTTTGCCCTTTAAAGAGATCGCCCGCAGCTACTTTAAAGAAGGGGTCGACGTGCGCACCGCGCGCATTCAAGACGCCTTGCGCGAAGGCCAAGAGCTGATTGTTCAGGTCGAAAAAGAAGAGCGCGGCAACAAAGGGGCGGCACTTACGACCTTTATTTCGCTGGCAGGTCGCTACCTCGTCCTGATGCCTAACAACCCACGTGGCGGCGGTGTGTCGCGTCGTGTCGAGGGCGAAGAGCGTCAAGAACTGCGCGAGGCGATGGATCAACTGATCATCCCACCCGGCATGAGCATCATTGCCCGCACCGCTGGTATTGGCCGTAACGCCGAAGAACTGCAGTGGGATATGTCGTATCTCATGCAACTTTGGACGGCCATCGATGGCGCGGCCAAAGATAACCCAGCACCGATTTTGATCTATCTTGAATCCAGCTTAGTCATACGGGCGATTCGTGATTATTTCTCGCCCGATATCGGCGAGATCCTGATTGATACCGACGATATCGCTGATCAAGCCACCGCCTTTATGAGCGTGGTGATGCCTGACAACGTTGATCGCGTTAAACGCTATCGCGATGATGTGCCTCTGTTTTCGCGCTTTCAGATCGAACACCAAATCGAAACGGCCTATTCGCGCACTGTTGAATTGCCCTCAGGTGGCTCGATCGTCATTGACCACACCGAAGCACTCGTGGCGGTCGACGTCAACTCGGCACGCTCAACGCGTGGCGCCGACATTGAAGAAACCGCTACACGCACCAACCAAGAGGCAGCCGACGAGGTGGCGCGCCAATTGCGTCTGCGAGATTTGGGTGGTCTGATCGTGATCGATTTTATCGATATGGAAGACACTAAAAATCAACGTTCGGTTGAAAACCGCTTGCGCGACGCACTGCACTTTGACCGTGCACGCGTGCAAATGGGAAAAATTTCACGTTTTGGTTTGATGGAGCTTTCGCGCCAGCGTTTGCGCCCTGCCTTGAACGAAGGCTCGCATATTACTTGCCCACGTTGTAACGGCACCGGCGTGATTCGCGACGCCGAATCAAGCGCGCTGCAGGTCTTGCGCCTGTTGCAAGAAGAGGCCATGAAAGAAAACACGGCGGCCGTACATGCTCAAGTGCCGGTTGACGTCGCCACCTTCTTGTTAAACGAAAAGCGTTCAGACATCACCAAGATCGAAGCTCGCCTAAAGGTCAACCTGATCCTGATCCCCAATCGTCATCTCGAGACACCGCATCACCATATCGAGCGGTTGCGTCACGACGACCCGCGTCTTGAAGATATTAAGACGAGCTTTGATATGGTCGATGCACCTTCAACGGACATGAGCTGGGCACCTAAAGAGCAAGAAGTCAAAGCAAAACCTGAAGCGTTGGTCAAAGGGATTACGCCTTCGCAGCCGGCTCCAGTCTCTTCAACACCAGCCAAAAAAGCTGCCTCGACAACAACAGAATCATCGCCTGGCTTGTTCAAGCGCTTGATGGGTTGGCTGACTGGCGGGTCTACCGAAGAGAAAAAAGTCGAAGAAGTAACCAAGCCTAGCGACGCGCGTGGTGACCGTGGCCGCCACGGTCAGGGCAATCGCGGCAATGGCAATCGCGGAGGTCAAAATCGTGGTCGTCGTCCAGAGCATCGTAACGACGCGCGTCCAGGCACTGGTGAGGGTTTAGCTGAGTCAAGCGACACCAACCGCCGCCCCGGGCGCGACGACGAACGACCAGGCACAAGTCGGGCTCCAGGCGCCGAGCCAGGAGAAGAGCCACGCTCGGGTGGTCGCAATCCACGCGGTCGGGGTCGCCACCGCCGTGACGAAGGCGATACGCGTCAAGACGCTACAGAAGGCGCTCAGAGTGCAACGCCAGTTACCCCAGCGGCCAGCGCGCAGAGAACGGGTTCGAGCCAGGCGCCGAGCGCCGCGCAAGGCCCCCGTCCTGACACTGCGTTCGTGCCACATGAAAACGAACATGGCCAACCCCAGTCAGCTGGCCCCGAAGGTCAGCAAGGTCCTGAAGACGACAACGATAGAAACGACCCAGATCGCAAACGTCGTCGCCGCCGCAGCCGTCGCGGTAAGCGTCAGGATGAAGGTTCAGGTGCCGAGAACGCAGACGGTTCAACCAGCACACAAAACGTTGAGGCCCCTGAGCAGGTAGAGTCTTTCGTACCGGCTCAAGTGGCGCAACCCCCGGTACAGGCGCCTGCGGCTTACGCTGCACCTGCCGCACCGGCGCCATATGTCACAATCTCGGCCCCTACGCCAAGCATCACACCTGTGGCCAGCGCTGAGAATTCTGTTGCTGCGCCGGTTGCAGCGGT
>NSIQ01000014.1 GCA_002737415.1 Alcaligenaceae bacterium
CCTGAACGCCTTGCACAAACCGCTCGCCTACCACCGAACCCATCGAACCGCCCATAAATTCAAACTCAAAGCAGGCCAAGACGCATGCCACGCTATGGATGCTGCCACTGGTCACGATCAGAGCATCAGTTTCGCCTGTTTGACGCACCGCTTCTTGCACGCGCTCGGTATATTTGCGTGAATCTTTGAACTTAAGTGGATCGAGCGAGCGAGTGTTTGCACCGATTTCAACACGGCCTTCGAGATCGAGCAGCGCCTCGATGCGTGCACGCGCTCCGAGGCGCATGTGATGATCACATTTGGGACAAACGTGCAGATTGGCGGCCAGATCTTCGTTGTACAAAACGGCTTCGCAGGCGGGGCACTTTAGCCAGATACCCTCAGGCACCCGTTTTGTGGGCGTGGTCGCAGCATTCACCGCTTTGTTAATGCGGGGGGGTAATAATTTACCGAGCCAACTCATGCCAGGTGCGCCGTTGACTGAGCACTGTTGGGACGGTCACCGGGGGGGTGCCCGGCTGGTGGCCTTGCCACGTTAAGTGCCTGACGAATGTCGGCCAGCCACGTGGCGCCTGCGTCAATGGCTGCTTGCGACTGCTGGTCTGACGGCAGCCCCGCACAAGCTTTTGTCATGACATCGATGAGTTTGCTGCCGATCACAACGGCATCAGCCACCAGACTAATTTTTTGTGCGCTTTGCGCATCGCTAATCCCGAAACCTACACCAACGGGCAACGACACGTGTTCGCGAATGCGCTGCAAACGTGTCGCGACATCGGTCGTATCCAGATTGCCCGCGCCAGTCACGCCATTAAGCGAAACATAGTACACATACCCGCGCGCGATCTGACCGACCGCGCGAACTCTTGTTTCGGTTGAGGTCGGTGCCAACAAAAAGATCGGTGCAATGTGGTGCTCTTCGAGCATCTGCACGAACTCACCGATTTCTTCGGGGGGGTAATCAACCGTTAACACGCCATCGATACCGGCCAACTGCGCCTGCTGGGCAAACTGTTTTTGTCCGAGACTTTCGATGGGATTGGCGTAACCCATCAACACAACTGGCGTTTGTGAATCGGTCGTTCTGAAGTCGGCCACCATCGCCAACACATGCCTCAAACCCACGCCTTGCGCGATCGCGTGCTCGGCGGCGCGCTGAATAATCGGACCGTCTGCCATCGGATCCGAAAACGGAATTCCCAGTTCAATCACATCCGCACCTGCTTTGACCAAGGCATGCATCAAAGGCACCGTACTGGCAGGCAAGGGATTGCCCGCCGCGATATAGGGGATCAAGGCTGCTCGCTTTTGTTCAGCAGCGCGAGCAAAAGCGGCGGCGATGCGATCTTGGTGTTGAGTCATGACTTTAGAAACCTTTATAGCACCATACCAGCGCGTTGCGCCACGGTGTTGATATCTTTGTCGCCACGGCCAGACAGATTGATCAGGATCACTTTGTCTTTAGACAGCGTGGGCGCCAGCTCTGCTGCGTAAGCCAGCGCATGCGCGGTCTCGAGCGCGGGAATAATGCCCTCGATACGGCAGCAGTGGTGAAAGTATTTAAGTGCTTCTTCGTCGGTGACGCTGACATACGAAGCACGCCCGCTATCTTTGAGCCAGGCATGCTCTGGGCCAACGCCGGGATAATCAAGACCTGCCGACACAGAGTGGGTTTCGGCGACCTGACCGTTTTCGTCTTGCAGCACATAAGTGCGGTTGCCATGCAACACCCCCACTTTGCCCGCCGTGAGCGTGGCCGAGTGTTTCCCTGTTTCAACGCCCTCGCCGGCAGCCTCGACACCAATCAGGCGGGTCTGTTCGTAAGGAATATAAGGGTGAAAAATACCCATGGCATTTGAGCCACCGCCCACGCACGCCAGCACATAATCAGGCTGTTTGCCGGCGTATAAAGGCATTTGCTCGATCGACTCTTTGCCGATCACCGAATGAAAATTACGCACCATCATTGGATAAGGATGGGGGCCTGCGACCGTACCGATAATATAAAACGTACCGTCAACGTTGGTCACCCAGTCTCGCATCGCTTCGTTCAGCGCATCTTTGAGCGTGCGTGAACCCGAGGTGACTGGCACAACCGTAGCGCCAAGCAGCTTCATACGGTAGACGTTGGGCGACTGACGCTTGACGTCTTCGATCCCCATGTAGACGACACATTCCATGCCATAACGGGCGCACACCGTCGCGGTCGCCACGCCGTGCTGGCCGGCGCCGGTTTCGGCGATGATGCGCTTTTTGCCCATGCGCCGCGCCAACAGCGCTTGACCCAGACTGTTGTTGATTTTGTGAGCGCCGGTGTGGTTGAGATCTTCGCGCTTAAACCAGATTTGGGCGCCACCGAGTTCTTCAGACCAACGACGCGCGTGATAGACCGGGGTCGGACGCCCCACAAAGTGCTTTAACTCGTATTCAAACTCGGCCACGAACTCAGGGTCGTAGCGGTATTTTTCGTAAGCCAGACGCAAATCTTCAATGGCTTGCATCAGGGTTTCTGCTGCGAACACGCCGCCGTAGGGACCAAAATGCCCCTTTGCGTCAGGAAAGTCATAAGGTTTCAAGATCAGATCTCCGGATCAAACCAAGCTGCGCGGACAACCATATGCCCTGCGCTTTTGCGCCGCCATCATCGTCAGACTGGCCAAACCACGACGTACCGTCTGTTTACAGTGAGTTCAGAGGATGATGGACAGCATTACAAGTTAATAGTTTAGCAGTCTAGAGTAAAAAAACGCTCGAATCCACACGCCCCAAAACATTTTCGACTAACGACGGCGTGCTAAAAACACCCCCGAGACCTCACCCAAAGCGCTCAGCGCCTGCTGCAAATCGCTACCATCTCGAACTTCGGCCGTGAAGCCCATGTAAGCAATCGACGCCTTAGTCTGCGTGTTGACGGCGATCACGTTTAGCCGCAGCCGCGCAAACACTTCAGATAAATCACGCAACAAACCAGGTCGGTCCTGCGCCTGAATGGTGACCTCGACAGGGTATACCGCCCCCTGCCCCCCTCGCGACCAGTCTACCTCGATGACACGCTCGGGCTGATGTCTGCTCAAGTCGGCAAAGGTGCTGCACGCTGAGCGATGAATCGACACCCCTCGCCCCCGCGTCACAAAACCCTCGATCGCATCCGGCGGGGCCGGGCGACAGCAGCGCGCCAGCTGCGTGAGCAACGAGCCGATACCCACCACCAACACCTGGCTTTTGCCGGCGGCGTTGCTGTAGTCTGCGCGCGCGCCATACACCAGCAAATCCTCAGCGCGCCACTCGGGCTCAGGAGCAACCGGCTGAAACACGGCATCGATCTGACGCAAACTAAACTCTTCTTTTGCTGCGGCCACATAAAGATCGTCGGCACGTGCAAAGCCTAGCTGCTGAGCCAGTTGTTCTAGGTTGATTGCGGTTCTTCCTAGCCGTTGCAATTCTTTTTCAACCAACGCCTGCCCTTGCGTGCTGCGCTGCGCCAGCTCAATCGCATTGAACCAGGCTCGCACTTTGGCGCGCGCACGCGGACTTGCCAAAAAACCGAGCTGCGGATTGAGCCAGTCACGCGAAGGCCCGCCGGATTTTGTTGTGACGATTTCGACGGTTTGACCCGTTTCAAGTTTGGTATGCAAAGGCACCATGTGCCCATCAATGCGCGCGCCGCGGCAGCGATGACCCAAGTCTGAATGCAAATGATAAGCAAAATCAACCGCCGTCGCGCCAATTGGTAATTCGATCACACGCGCTTGAGGCGACAAGACATAGATGCGATCTTGCGCGACCCGGCGAGGCTTGCTGAGTTCAGGCGTCCCCGCCTGCGCGCTGGCCTCAGTATTCCAAGCCAAGAGTTGACGCATCCAGGCCAGCTGGCGATCATACCCAAGCACCGCCGCCCCCTGCGCCACTGGCGCGTTTGCGCCGCGCGGGCTCGCTTCTTTGTAACGCCAATGCGCGGCCATACCAAACTCTGCAAATTCGTGCATTGCCCGAGTACGAATTTGCACCTCGAAGGGGCGCCCGTCGTGATCGGCCACCACGGTATGCAGCGACTTATAGCCATTGGGCTTGGGGCGCGCAATGTAGTCGTCAAACTCGTCAGGCTCTGGCGCCCAACGCTCGTGGACCAGCCCAAGCGCGCCATAGCACTGGCGTTCATCCGGCACGATCACGCGTAGCGCACGCAGGTCAAACAGCTCGTTAAAGTCGAGCCCTTTGACGCGCATTTTGTTATGGATACTGTAAATATGCTTGGGCCGGCCTGATACCTCGGCGACAATTCCTCGCTCAGCAAGGGCGCGAGCCAATTGTTCAATCGTGTCGCTGATAAAGGTTTCGCGCTCGACCCGTTTTTCTTCGAGTAGTTTGGCAATTTCTTTGTAGCGCTGCGGATCGATAAAACGAAAAGCAAGGTCCTCCATCTCCCACTTGATTTGCCAGATCCCTAAGCGGTTGGCCAGTGGCGTGTACAGATCCAACGTTTCGCGCGCCAAAATTGGGACGCAAGGTCGTTTTTCTGCAGCGAGCCAGCGCAGCGTCTGCAATCGTGAGGCCAAACGAATCAAGACGATCCGTAAATCAACGGCCATCGCCAGCAACATTTTGCGCAGCATTTCTTTTTGATCAAGCGAATCCAGTGCGCCGTCGGCCGCCCCGCTCGCCAGCGAGCCCAGCCGCGATAAGGCGCGCGTGCCTTGTACCAACTGGCCAATCTCAGTGCCAAACCGCTCATCGATTGGGTCGGGCGTCGGTGCCTTTGCGCTGCCGGTGCCAGTAACTTCGGGGGTCAACATCAGCACGGCCGCGACACGCGTGGCCACATCAGCTTGCAGCCCCGCTAAAATATTGGCCGTTTCGAAGGCATGGGCCAACAGGGTTTCGCCACCGCCCGTGAGCTGGTCGGCCAACTTGGGCGCGACCCACTCAAGCGCCTGCTGCACGGTCAACTGATCAGCAGCCCCAAGGCCACCGATCAGTGTGTCAAGATCAAAACGCGAGGCGTTTGACAACCTGACATCAAACCGCTGCAGTCACAACGATTTCTACCTTGTAGTCGGCACCGGCCAGGCGGGCTTCAATGGTCGCTCGGGGCGGCGCGTTAGCCTCGGCCACCCACGCATCCCAAGCCTTGTTCATGCCGTCGAATTCTTTCATGTTGGCGACAAAAATCTGTGCCATCAAAATGCGTGTTTTATCGGTACCTGCTACCGCCAAAAGTTTGTCGATCACGGCAAGAATCTGACCCGTTTGTCCGGTGATGTCTTGCGTGGTGTCATCGGCGACCTGGCCAGCCAGATAAGCCACCCCGTTATGGACAGCCATGTCAGACAGACGCTTACCAACGTTTATACGATTAATATTACTCATAACAGTCCTTGAATCAATCAGGCGGGAGGAAGTTCAAACACCTGGCGCAAGTAGGCCAGGTACGCTTTATCGTCACACATTGTTTTTTCGGGTGCATCTGACACTTTCGCAACAGGCTGCTCGTTGCAGCGAATCATTTTCATGACGATCTGCAGCGGTTCGTGTCCTAAATCGTTGGTCAGATTTGTACCAATACCAAAGGCGGTTTTACAACGCCCCGAAAACCGACGCGTTAACTCAATCGCGCGTGGAAATGTTAACGCATCTGAAAAAACTAACGTCTTGGTACGGGCATCGACCCGATTAAGCGCGTAATGCGCAAGCATTCGCTCGCCCCAGTCAAACGGGTCGCCAGAGTCGTGGCGCGCACCATCAAATAATTTACAAAAATACATATCAAAGTCACGCAAAAAAGCGGCCAGTCCATACACGTCTGACAAGGCGATRCCTAAATCGCCCCGATACTCTTTGGCCCAGGTTTCTAGGGCAAATACTTGCGAATCGCGCAAACGCGGTCCCAGCGCCTGGCAGGCCTGTAAATATTCGTGAGCCATCGTACCGAGGGGCAAAACACCGTGCTTCATGGCGAACCAAACGTTACTCGTGCCCGCAAAATGCTCGCCCATTTGCGCTTTCATGGTGAGCACAACCTCTTCGTGCCAAGCGTGCGAAAAGCGCCGGCGGGTCCCGTATTCGGCCACCCGAAACTCTGCCAGATCGGTGGCGTCTAGCACCAGTTTCATCTTGGTCTGCAGACGGCTGCGGCCTTCTTCCCAATCCAGACCTTTGAAGACGTTACGAAAATACACCTCGTTGACGATTGCGAGCACGGGGATCTCAAACAAAATCGTATGCAGCCACGAGCCCTTCACCGAGATCGCGATTTCGCCTGGTAACACGCCCTCAGTGACCTCAATGCACTTTTCGGGCAGGTGAAACAAGCCTAAAAAGTCAATGAAATCGCTTTTAATGAAGCGCAGGCTCCCTAAATAAGTGAGCTCAGCGGGCTCAAAGCGCAGTTGGCATAGCGCGTGAATTTCTTGGCGGATTTCGTCAAGATAGGGACGTAAGTTGACCCCTGGGGTGCGGCATTTGTAGCGATATTCGACCTGCGCCGCCGGAAAATGATGCAACACCACCTGCATCATGGTGAATTTGTAAAGATCCGTGTCGAGCAGCGATTGAATAACCATAGTGTGTCCCAAGCTTTTCAAAACCTTAGCACAGACAACGCTGCACGCGCGGGTATCCCGACACAAGCAGGTCGGTTTGGGTAAAATAACGTTCTAACTTAACGCAGCTTGGTAAACGATATGACTCACGTAGTGACTGAAAACTGTATCAAATGCAAATTTACAGACTGTGTCGATGTGTGCCCCGTTGATTGCTTTCGCGAAGGCCCCAATTTTTTAGTGATCGACCCCGACGAGTGCATTGACTGCGCGGTCTGCATTCCAGAATGCCCGGCTAACGCCATTTTTGCCGAAGAAGATGTGCCTCAAGATCAAATGAAATTTATCGCGCTAAACGCCGAACTTTCACCTTTGTTCGAAAGCATCAGTCGCAGTAAGGGTGGCTTGCCTGACGCCGATGCCTGGCTTGATGTGCCAGACAAACTCAAGCACCTCGAGCGTTAAATGACGAGCGTCTGCCGTGCGAAGCGCTGCTTGCCATGACGCAGGCCCCTGCGGCCCCGGTTCCGCCCGCGCGTTACACCAAACAGACGGTGCTCAATCAAACCGTTTGGGTCAAAGACAAACTCTTCTCACTTACCCTGACACGCCCACCCGGCTTTAGTTTTATACCGGGGCAGTTTGCCCGACTCGGTTTGGCTACTGACCCCGCCGCTCCTGACGTCCCCAACGAATGGCGTGCCTACTCGATGGTGTCGGCCCCCAAAGCAAACGAACTCGAGTTTTTTTCGGTGGTGGTGCCCGATGGCAAATTCAGCCCGCCCCTGGCAAGCTTGCGCGTGGGCGATGCACTTTGGCTCAATAAAAACGTGTTTGGCTTTTTAACCCTCGAGGCGTTTGCCGACGGCCAAGACTTATGGTTGCTGGCCACGGGTACCGGGTTATCGGCTTACCTATCCATGCTGCGCGATCCCGCTACATTTAAGCGCTTCAAACACGTKGTCGTCGTGCATGGTGTGCGTCACGCAAATGAACTCGCTTATCGCGGCGAGCTTCTGTCTTTGCTTGACCGCCACAATGGACAGTTGCGTTATTTGCCCGTCACCACCCAAGAAGCACTCACCCAAGATTTATCGCCAACGCTGAGCGCCCGGGCACTCGCGCCTGCCCGCCTGACAACGTTGCTAAGTTCGGGCGAGTTTGAGCAGCGCGTCGGGCTGCCCCTAGACCCCCTGGGGTCTCGCGTGATGCTTTGCGGAAACCCAGCGATGGTCACTGACATGCGCGCGCTGCTGGCACAGCGCGGTTTTGCAGCGGGTAGGCGTGGCGTAGCCGGAAACCTCGCGGTTGAAAACTATTGGTAGGCTCGCGGGCGGGTTCAAACCACAACCACTGGTGTGATAACTTAGCAAATACACTCTATTTTGCTGTTGACAGGTCAACCCGTGGCACGAGAACGACATTTTGTTGCGTTGCAACACAAAAAAGCGTCAAATCAGTTGTGTCGCACCCAGATCGGGTGATAATCGGCAGCAACAGTTCACAACCGGATTCGCTTAATGCTCTATCAATTGCATGAAATGCAGCGCGCCTTYATGGCTCCGCTTACTCACTTTAGCGAGTTAAGTTCTAAGCTTTTTACCCACGCTGCAAGCCCCTTTGCGTACACACCACTGGCGCGTCAGGTAGCCGCGAGCTACGAACTGATTTATCGTCTGGGCAAGGCCTACGAAAAACCAGCCTGGGGGCTTCCAACCACCGAGATCGACGGCAAAGCCGTCGCGGTAAACCCAGAAACCGTTCTGGCCCTGCCTTTTTGTCACCTGTTGCACTTTAAGCGTGACTTGCCCGCAAAGACTCGCAAAGCCGACCCCAAGATCTTACTGGTCGCGCCGATGTCAGGCCATCACGCCACGTTGCTGCGCGACACTGTACGTGCGCTATTGCCCAATCACGAAATCTACCTCACCGACTGGACTGACGCCCGTATGGTGCCGGTCGCAGACGGCGCCTTTAGCCTAAACGACTATGTGCGCTACCTGCAGCAGTTTTTGCGACACTTAGGCCCTGAGGTGCACCTGATGTCGGTGTGCCAGCCCACCGTGCCTGCCCTCGCGGCGGTCTCTTTGATGGCAACCAATAACGATCCCTGTCTGCCACGCAGCATGACAATGATGGGCGGCCCGATTGATCCGCGCTGCTCACCGACGCAAGTGAATCGTTTGGCGACCACCAAACCGTTTGAATGGTTTGAACAAAAACTTATTCACACGGTGCCTCCACAGTACCCAGGCGCAGGACGTCGTGTCTACCCAGGCTTTTTGCAACATGTCGGCTTTTTGTCGATGAACCCCGACCGTCACCTTAAATCGCATTACGACTTTTACCTTGATCTGTTACGTGGCGACGACGAAGACGCCGAGGCGCATCGTCGTTTTTATAACGAGTACAACGCCGTGCTGGACATGTCCGAAGAGTTTTATCTGGATACGATTCGTACCGTGTTTCAAGAATTTGCTTTGCCAAACGGAACTTGGGAGATCGACGGGCAGCTGGTTGCGCCGCGCGACATTCAAACCGTTGCGCTGTTCACCATCGAAGGCGAGCTAGACGATATTTCAGGCGAAGGTCAAACCCGGGCCGCGCAAGATCTCTGTTCGGGAATCCCCGCCAAGCGCAAACAACACTACACTGCACCTGAGTGCGGTCACTATGGGATTTTTGCCGGACGCCGCTGGCGCACGACAATTTGCCCTCAAATTGCCGAGTTCATCCGAAAATCTTGACGTGGCTCTAAAATGCTTCAATATAGGCCTCCCGCTTGGTGACCTAAAAACCTGCGCGCTTTGCCATGCTTGCTGACCGCCTGAACGACCTTTTGCCGCAAACGCAGTGCACCAAGTGCGGCTATCAGGGCTGCAAGCCTTACGCACAGGCGCTCGCCACTGAAGGCGAGGCACTTAACCGCTGCCCGCCCGGTGGTCGCGCAGGAATCGCCGCGCTCGCCGCGCTGTTGCAACAACCTCTTCTCGAGCCAGATCAAAGCTGCGGGGTACTTCGTCCTTTGCACGTTGCCCTGATTGATGAGCAGTTTTGTATTGGATGCACGCTTTGTATTCAGGCCTGCCCGGTAGACGCGATTGTGGGCGCCTCGAAGCTAATGCATACCGTTGTGCGCGAGCAATGTACGGGTTGCGATTTATGTGTGGCCCCCTGTCCGGTGGATTGCATCACCATGGTTCCGGTCAGCCCCGAGCGCGCCTGGACCACGCAGGATGCCAGCTTGGCTCGCGCGCGTTTTGAARGCCGCCAAGTCCGCTTGGCGCAAGAGCCAGAGTCCCTCAGGCAGTCGACACCCGCCAGAGCACCCGCTGCGATGACGGATACACCGGCGGCGACACAGGGGACCACTCAGGCGATGACTCAGGTGGCTGGCAACGACCATGCAGCAGGCTTAGCCCAGATGGCTAAGCAAGCCACGATTGCAAAAGCTTTAACACAAGCGTTGGCACGCGCCCGCGCACGCCGCGCGACCCACCCCGCCCGTTGAGCGCCTGAGCGCGCAAAGGCTAAAACGTTGAACGCAAGCAAACGCCACGAGATTTTTAGCCGCATGTGCGCGGCCAACCCTGAGCCCACAACCGAACTCGAATACCACAGCGACTTTCAGTTATTGATTGCCGTCTTGCTTTCGGCGCAAACGACCGACAAGGCCGTGAATTTGGCAACGCGCAAGTTTTTTCCCAAACACGGCACCCCAAAAGGTTTGCTGGCGCTAGGTGAGGCCAAACTCAGCGATTACCTCAAGACGCTTGGGCTTTACAAAACTAAAACAAAAAATGCCCTGGCTACCTGTACGCTTTTACTTGAGCAACACGCGGGTAAAGTGCCGCAAAACCGCGAGGCGCTTGAAGCCCTGCCTGGGGTGGGTCGCAAAACAGCCAATGTGGTCTTAAACACCGCCTTTGGCCAACCCACCATTGCCGTCGACACCCATATTTTTAGGGTCTCAAACCGCACAAAGATCGCACCCGGCAAAGATGTCGTGGCGGTTGAAAAAGGTCTTGAAAAATTTGTCGCGCCAGAATTCAAGCTTAATGTTCACCATTGGCTCATTTTGCATGGGCGTTACATTTGCGTCGCACGCACTCCCAAGTGCCCGCAGTGCGGCATCGCTGATTTGTGCGAGTACCGGCCTAAAACCAAGGCCTGAACAACGGAACCTGCCCTGACGACGACCTCTAAAGCACCCGACTAAGGCGTGCTTGCCAAGAGGCACTTGCCAAGTTTCAGACTACCTATGACAAACCCGAATGTTGTTTTTGCTGCACTTGCGTCATAATGCTTTCTCGCTTTTAAAAATACTCTACTCGCAAAGATACGCATGAAAGACATCATCCTTGAGACGTCAAATCTCACCAAGGAGTTCAAAGGTTTTGTGGCCGTTAACGACGTTTCGTTAAGCGTGCAACGCGGTCAAATTCACGCCTTAATTGGCCCTAACGGCGCCGGTAAAACCACCTGTTTTAACCTCCTGACTAAGTTTCTGCCACCCACTCGCGGCAAAATCACCTTTAACGGTCTAGACATCACGGGCGATCGCCCCGCACAAATTGCACGTCGCGGCATCATTCGCTCATTTCAAATCTCAGCTGTGTTTCCGCATTTAACGGTGCTCGAAAACGTACGCATCGGTCTGCAGCGCCAAACGGGTATCTCTTTTCATTTCTGGAGAAGCGAAAGCCGCCTGAATCAACTCAATGAGCGCGCGCAAGCGCTACTTGAACAAGTCGATCTGGGCAACTTTGCGAAAGAACTCACTGGCAGCCTGCCCTATGGACGCAAGCGTGCACTCGAAATTGCCACCACTCTGGCAATGGAACCCGAGCTGATGCTGCTTGACGAACCCACTCAGGGCATGGGACACGAAGACGTCGATCGCGTCACGCAATTGATCAAACGCGTCAGCGCTGGACGCACCATTTTGATGGTCGAGCACAACATGAACGTCGTGGCGTCGATTGCCGACACCATCACCGTGCTCGCGCGTGGTGCCGTTTTGGCTGAAGGCAATTATGCACATGTCTCAAAAGACCCCTTAGTCATGGAAGCCTACATGGGCACGACCGAAGGCGAACTCGAAGGGGCGCACGCATGACCACCGCACTCGAAATTAAAGGCCTGAACGCCTGGTATGGTGAATCACACATCTTGCACGGCATTGACTTAACCGTAAACCAAGGCGAAGTTGTCACTTTGCTTGGGCGCAACGGCGCCGGGCGCACCACCACGCTACGCGCGATTCTAGGCTTGACCGGCGCGCGCACGGGCTCGGTGCGCATCGGCGGTACTGAAGTTATCAACCTACCGACCTTTAAAATTGCGAAGCTTGGCGTGGGCTATTGCCCCGAAGAGCGCGGCATCTTTGCGAGCTTGTCTTGTGAAGAAAACTTGCTGCTGCCGCCGCCCGTGGGCGGACTGGGCGGCGGTATGTCGCTGTCAGAAATCTACGAGATGTTTCCGAACTTGCTTGAGCGTCGCAACTCGCCCGGCACGCGTTTGTCGGGCGGCGAACAGCAAATGTTAGCGGTTGCCCGAATCTTACGCACTGGTGCAAACCTGCTGCTGCTCGACGAAATCTCAGAGGGTCTGGCCCCGGTCATTATGCAAGCGCTGGGTCGGATGATCAGGATGCTGAAGACTAAGGGCTATACCATTGTGATGGTCGAACAGAACTTTCGGTTCGCCGCACCGCTTGCTGACCGCTTTTATGTCGTAGAGCACGGCCAAATTGTTGAACACTTTGACGCCAAAGAGCTTGGGGCCAAGCAAGCTGTATTAACAGAGCTATTAGGCGTTTAAACCTTTGTTTGACTTGTATGATGGCGTCTGCGCAACCAGACGTCCATTTTTTATTGTTACATTTTGCATTTCTTCGGAGAACCACATGAAACTTCGTACCCTAAGTGCCTCGCTGATGTTGGCTGGTTTTGGCCTCGTCTCACAATCAGCTTTAGCAAACATATCTGACGACGTTATCCGGATTGGCTTTATCACCGACATGGCCAGCGTGTATTCAGACATCGACGGCCCTGGAGGCATCGAAGCCGCGCGCATGGCAATCGCCGACGCAGGCGGCATGATCAACGGCAAAAAGATTGAATTGATTTTTGCCGATCACCAGAACAAGGCCGACGTGGCCGCTGCAAAAGCACGCGAATGGTTTGACCAACAAAAAATCGACATGTTGATTGGTGGTACCAACTCTGGCGTTAATCTGGCATTAGCCGGTATCGCCGCCGAAAAGAAAAAAGTCTTTATGGCGATTGGTGCGGCAGCGTCAGACCTGACCGGCGCGCAATGCACAGCCTACACCGTTCACTGGGCCTATGACACCGTGGCGCTTGCGCGCGGCACCGGCTCCGCAATTGTGAAGGCAGGCGGCAAATCATGGTATTTTTTGACAGCTGATTATGCTTTTGGTCATGCGCTTGAGCGTGACACTGCAAACGTGGTGAAAGCCGCTGGTGGTGAAATCAAAGGCCAGGTTCGCGCCCCCTTAAACTCGTCAGACTTTTCATCGTTTTTATTGCAAGCGCAAAGCTCAAAGGCTCAAATTTTGGGCTTAGCAAACGCGGGGGGCGACACGATCAATTCGATCAAAGCGGCAAACGAATTCGGTATCGGCAAAACCATGAAGCTCGCCGGCTTGCTGATTTTTATTAACGATATTCACTCACTCGGCCTCAATGTCACCCAAGGCATGCAGTTTACTGACGGCTGGTATTGGGATCAAAACGACGAAACCCGCGCATGGTCGACTAAGTTTGAAGCCAAGTTTAAGCGCAAACCTTCGATGATTCAGGCGGGCGACTACTCGGCCGTTTCGTTTTATTTAAATGCAGTCAAAGCGACCGGTAGCGATGACGGCGATACTGTCATGAAGTGGATGAAGTCCAACAAGGTCAACGACATGTTTGCCAAAAATGGCTACGTGCGCGAAGACGGCCGTATGGTTCACGATATGTTCTTGATGGAAGTCAAGAAACCGTCTGAATCAAAAGGCCCTTGGGACTACTACAAACAAATCGCGGTTTTGCCTGGTGAGTCGGTTTTCACCACGCTTGCTGAATCTACCTGCAAACTTATTAAGAAGTAAGCACAGGCTAGGCTTCGGTACGCGCCCGCGTATCGAAGCTTGTTTTTGCTGACTCTGCATCTTTGGCGTTCTGATTCACAATGATCACTATTTTTGGTATTCCCTTACAAGCCTTCTTAGGCCAGCTTTTGCTTGGCTTAGTCAACGGCTCTTTTTACGCCATTTTGTCGCTGGGCTTAGCGGTGATTTTTGGCTTGCTCAATGTCATTAACTTTGCGCATGGTGCGCTTTACATGTTTGGCGCGTTTTTGGCTTGGATGGGCTTAGCCTATTTTGACCTGAATTATTGGGTCATGCTGGCGATCGCTCCATTCATCGTTGGCTTTTTTGGCATTTTGATTGAAAAATTTTTACTCAAGCATCTTTATAAGCTTGATCATTTATACGGTCTGTTGCTCACCTTTGGCATCACGCTCTTAATGGAAGGTCTGTTTCGCAGCTTTTATGGTGTGTCAGGTCAACCCTACTCGACGCCTGAAGCCCTGCGTAGCGCCACCAATCTTGGCTTCATGGTCTTGCCTAACTACCGAGCCTGGGTCGTGGTGGCCTCAGTTGTGGTCTGTTTGCTGACTTGGTTTGTGATTGAACGCACACGCTTAGGTGCCGTGCTACGGGCGGGCACTGAAAACCCCCGTCTAGTCGAGGCCTTTGGTGTGAACGTGCCGCTGATGATCACCCTCACCTACGGCTTTGGAGTCGCACTCGCCGGCTTTGCGGGTGTTCTGGCTGCACCGATCTTGCAGATCTCACCGCTAATGGGGTCAAACCTGATCATCGTCGTGTTTGCTGTGGTCGTGATCGGAGGGATGGGATCGATTTTGGGTGCCATTGTCACGGGCCTTGGTCTGGGACTCATCGAAGGCTTGACCAAAGTGTTTTGGCCTGAGGCCTCAAGTACGGTCGTGTTCATCATTATGGCGATCGTCTTATTACTGCGCCCAGCAGGCCTGTTTGGAAAAGAAAAATGAATCGTCAAGTGTTTGGATATCTTTTGTTTACCATTTTTTTGTTGGCGATTCCGTTGCTGGGCATCTATCCCATCTTCGCCATGAAAATCATGTGCTACGCCTTGTTTGCCTGCGCTTTTAATTTATTGCTTGGTTTCACTGGTTTGCTCTCGTTTGGTCATGCCGCCTTTTTGGGCACCGCCGCTTACGCTTCCGGTCATGCAATGAAGGTCTGGGGCATTTCGACTGAGCTCGGGATCCTCTTTGGCGTTGCGATGGCCGGTGTCTTAGGGCTTGCGATGGGCGCCCTGGCGATTCGGCGCAGCGGCATCTACTTTGCGATGATCACTCTGGCACTTTCACAGATGGTCTATTTCTTTTTTCTACAAGCCAAGTTCACCGGCGGCGAAGACGGCTTACAAGGCGTGCCGCGAGGGACACTTTTTGGCTTCATTGATCTCAAAAACGACCTTAACCTTTACTACCTGATCGTTGCCATTTTTATGTTTGGCTACTTTCTGATTTGGCGAATCGTACATTCGCCTTTCGGCCAAGTCCTTAAAGCGATTCGTGAAAACGAACCGCGGGCGATTTCTCTGGGCTATGACGTCGAGCGCTTCAAACTACTGGCGTTTGTTTTGTCAGCCATGCTCGCCGGGCTGGCGGGTTCGGCAAAAATGTTGATTTTTGTGTCGGCAACCTTGTCTGACGCAACCTGGCAGATGTCGGGTCTGGTGATCTTAATGACGTTGATTGGCGGCTTAGGCACCTTAGTCGGCCCTGTGATTGGCGCTTTTATCATTGTGCTTCTTGAAAACAAAGTCGGTGATTTTGGGGCGGCGATGGCAAACGCCACCGGGATAGAATGGTTTACGCGCTTAGGTGAATCAGTCACAATTGTCATCGGTTTGATTTTTGTCATTTGTGTCTTGTCCTTCAGACGCGGTTTAGTGGGCGAAGCCAACGCATGGCTTGAAAAACGTAGGGGCTCGCC
>NSIQ01000015.1 GCA_002737415.1 Alcaligenaceae bacterium
ATGTCGTCACGCTGCAGTTTCCAAATCGTGTTGAGTTTCCGATTGTGTTTTTTTCGCTCGAACTGCTTGGCGCGATTGCCAATAAAATCAGCCCAGATTTTAGGCGTCGCGAAGTCGAATACATTTTGCGTTTTTCAAAGAGCAAAGCGTTTGTATGCGCGTCAAACTTTAAAGGCTTTGACTACGCGGCCATGATTGACGACTTGCGTCCAAGCTTGCCGGGCTTAACAACCGTGATCGTGTCGGGGCCAACTTCGGTCGCAAATGTTCACTCGCTTGAGCAAGGCCTGGCAGCTTCTGCGCCCTTAAGCGCTACTGACCGCGTACACATGAGTCCCGATGCGGTGATGCGCATGGCCTTTACCTCTGGCACAACGGGCGATCCCAAGGGCGTGATGCATAGCTTTAACAGCACTTTGTACGCCGCTGAAGTCCTCAATACCGAAATGCACGTCACAGCCGATGACGTGCTACTGATCTGGTTACCCGTGGGTTTGAACTGGGGCTACTTAAGTTTGCTGCAAACTGTCATGAGCGGTGCGCGGGCGGTCTTGATGGAACGCTTTCAGGCCGAACGGGCGCTCGCCTTGATCGAGCAGCACCGAGCTAGCTTTATTCCGACAGCACCCGCTTCGTTATTGGCAATCATGAATGTGCCTGATTTTAAAAAATATGATTGCTCGTCTTTACGTGTGGTGATCACGGGTGGCGCCTCTGCAGCGATCGAAACGATTCGTGACTATCAAACGCATATGAAGGGTCACTTGCTTGAACTGTATGGCATGCTCGAGACTGGCTTTCACACCTTCACTCGCTTTGAAGACGACCCCGAAAAAGTGAATGGCACGATTGGTCGCATCGTTGGGCAAATGGAACTTCGTCTGATCGACGAAGCCGGCAACGATGTGCCGTATGGTGCCGAAGGCGAAATCGCGGCGTATGGGCCGTCGGTGCATTTGGGTTATTTCGATAACCCCACCGCCAATAAGGAACTCTTTACCGATGATGACTGGTTCAGAACCGGCGACCTTGGTAAATATGTCGATCAGGCCGGCAACATCATGATTGTTGGGCGTCGCAAAGAAATGATTAACCGCGGGGGTAAAAAGTATTTTCCGCGTGAAATTGAAGAATTTCTTTACGCCCTACCCGCGGTGTTACATGCTGCGATCGTGGGGGTAAACGACCAACGCCTGGGCGAAAAAAATTGTCTTTGCATTGTATTAAAACCCGGTGCACAATTAACCTTGACTGAAGTTATTGCTTCGCTCAAGGGGCAGGTCGCTGACTATAAGCTGCCCGAGATGCTCGAATTTTATGATGAACTACCGTTTACTCCGACAGGCAAGATTCGCAGGCATGTGTTAACTGCAGATGTGCTTGCACGTATACAAGCTCGTTCCCCACACGTTAAAAAGAGTGTTTTATGACCCTACAAAAAAATTTTTAAAATTCCTGTGCCATTGCCGCGACGACCTTGTCACTCTTAACCAGTTCGCTTGCGATTGCACAAACTGCTGCACCCACAACGACAACAGCCGCAGCTTCAAAAGTCGAAATGCAATGGCTGGGGCAGGCTGACTTTCGTATCGTGTCACCAGGCGGCAAACTGATTGTGGTTGACCCTTGGATTAAAGGGGGCCCTAAAGCGCCGGCTAACTACAAAACAGATCTAGCAGCGTTAGGCAAGATTGATATCCTTCGAAAAGATCCTAGCCTACTTTCGCGCATAGGTGAACACGGCCAGGGTCAGGCGCTTTAGATCTAACAACAGCAAACTTAAGCTAAGTCAGGGAGCCGGGGCGCTGTTGACGCAAACACCCTAATCAAACCGGTAGGTCACACCCACCTGCACACGGCTGACATACGCGCCAGAACCGCCCCAAGCCGTCCCAATTGAACTGGCGTTGCGCTGGTAAGACAACCCAAAGCTCAGATCCTTGGTGGGCGAATACATCAAGGCGACAAGCCCATAGCGAGTCAATGATGGATCAGACTCACTCGGATTGGTGGTGATCCCGCCATCAAGCGCGATTTTCCATTTGGGTGAGATGTTCCAGACCGGTGCGAGCGAAACCGAATACAGGTTGGCGCGATTTGCATCTTCGCTGAAGCCGACGGTGTACGCCTTGTTATACGGTGCGCGCAAATAGCCTGCGTTGAAATGCAACTCGTAGTTCTCACTAAATTGCGAGGCAACGAAGGTTAACCCGTAGTGCCAGGCTGCGTTACCGATGCCATATACTTGTTGCGAAGTACTTGAGGGCGCAATCAATTGAGGCCGCAGCGTCAGGCTCAAACCCGTCTCACCGTCGCCCATAAATCGCCACTTCAAATTCAAGGTGTAATTCGCGACGCGCGAAAATGAGCCCAGTGGCTGCAAATAATAGGTAGACGTGAACTGGAGGTCAATGTTGTCAGTCAACCCGCCTGAAAACGCGAACGGCAACGCTTTTGCGTTACCAGAACCCTCATAGCCTTGCCCCGAGCTCACACTGCCCGAGTCAGTCGAATTCTGCCCAACCTGCAACACCCTGTAAAAATATTGCTCAACCTGGTAGCCACCCTTGGCGGTCGTACCCGCATCCTCGGTATTTAAGGGCATGTAGGCATAAACAGGAAGACACGCCAGTAGCAGCGCCAGAGAAAGATATCGATCGCCGGCAAAAAGACTTTTTTTAATCATCTATTTTTATTGAATAAAATGTTTTGATGTACCTGATTAACAGGAAAGATGTACTAGTTCAATAATAGTTGACTGGCTTCCCAGTGTCAACTAGAAAGCATCACTCAGATCGCTTGCGGGTTCTGCCCACCAAGCAAAAACCTCAAGCTTTGATCCATAAAATCATGAGTGTGCACCACCACCGTCTCACCAGTGAGCAGCACCACACTATAGGCCGGTGGTTCGTGACTACCGGGAATATCGCCTTTGGCCTCAAAAATTCAGCCAAATCTGATGGTTTGTGCCGCGCAGGGTTGAAAATGCCACCCCATGCCAACTACCCGAAATCGGACGATGCACGTGTCCAAAAAATAGATGGCGCACTGAACCTAGATACGGACGAACCACCTGCAAAAACTCGTCGCGTTGCACCAGGCCAATCCGATCCATCGGCTCTAGGCCCACGTTAAACGGCGGATGATGCATAAAAATAGATTTTGGCGTGTCAGGCGAACGTACGAGTTGTTCACGTAACCAATGCAAGCGGTTCGCACAATACCAGCCCGAATGTGTGCCCGATTGATTGGTATCTAAAAATAAAAACTGTCCGACGTCGGTCTCTCGCACACCTTGTACAAACCCGTTTTCGTCTTCTAACGCATCACTAAAGACATTGCGAAACAATTCGCGGTTGTCATGATTACCCAAAATCAGCGTGTAAGCAGGCTTAAGCTCAGCAAGGCTCGAATGCAGGGCGTGATGCGCACCGAGTTGTCCCCAGTGGGTTAGGTCGCCAGTGATCACCACTTGCTCTGCATCGGCGGGCAGGCTGTTGATACTTGCCACAGCAAGGTTCAACCGCTCAAGGGGATTCAACCCATACAAAATTTGGTCGGGTTCGACTAAATGGGTATCCGTTAAGTGTGTGAGTTTCATCTTGATCCTTGAGCGGGTGAGTCGGTTTACTGCCTGAACAACTCAGGCGTTTATTGACGTGGTGGAAGTTTCTGGACTGAAGCAGTCATGTCATCCAATACCTTCTGCGGCTCTTTCGCACGAGTGCCCGAAACGATTGATTGCAAATGATCGTTAATGACATCCGTAATTTTCAAGCCGTTTTCACCCAGAAACGCATACCAGCCTGTCAGGTAAGGTAATTGCTTGACTGCCGTAAAGTGGTTAGGATTTTGTACATAAAAATCCTTCAGATATACGTCATTTGCAATCTTGTTGGGCGGAATATAACCAGTCGTTTTTGCCATGATTGCAGCTCCCTCAGGGCCTGTTGCGAACTTCACAAACGCCCACGAGGCGCTCTGTTTTTCAGGCGTCTTCGCAACGATCACGACGAGATTGCCACCAACTGGCAGCTTGCCATTTGGCAAGACACTGGGGTAGACCTGAGTCTTGAGTTCAAACTTGCTACCGATCATTTGCGTGATCTTAGTGAGGTCTGAAGTCGAGGTGAAGTGAATGCCAGTCTTGCCCGCAGCAAAGGCGCTACGTGCATCAGGTTGCGCTAAGTTAGGCATGCCGCCCTCCGTCACCAAGCTTGCACTCATATTGATCGCAAATTTTCCGGCATCGCTATTAAACGCAACCTTTGACTCGTCGGCATTGAGCATGGTGCCAGCCTGACTAAACACCGGTGCCAGCCCGACTAAACACCGGTGCCTGCCAAAGCCAGTTTCCTGTGATGTCCCAGGCATAGGTCAAGCCATGATTGCCGCCATCCAAGGCTTTAATTTTTTTGGCTAAAGCAATCACTTCGGGCCAGGTGGTTGGCAAATTAGCAGGATCACCACCTGCTTTTTTGACCAAGTCTACGTTGTAGTAAGTAATGGGCAACGAAATCGCAAAGGGCAGGCCATACACTTTATCTTGCGAAGTCCCAATGTCAAACATGGCTTTATGAAAGCCTTGCTCGTCAAAGTTTTTTTCAGCCGCGATAAACGCATCACAGCGATGCGATCTGACATCGTCAGTGCTTCGGCTTGATCGTGCGTGACATACAAAAACGTCGCACCAAGCGTGCGATGCAGCTGCGAGAGTTCGCTACGCATGTGCACGCGTAATTTCGCGTCAAGATTGGATAAGGGTTCATCCATCAAAAATGCCTCAGGCTTGCGCACCATGGCACGCCCGAGCGCAACGCGTTGACGCTGACCACCTGATAACTGGGCAGGCTTGCGGGGTTATAACGCTTGAATGCCAAGCGTGGCCGCAACTTCATGGATATCTTCGCGAATCTCTCGCTCAATCTTTGGCTGCAGGCGACTAAACAGACGCACACCGGGCAAACGCTGCCAAGCATTCAAACGGCGCATCCGCAGAGGGACAGCGATGTTGTCGTAGACGCTCAAATGCGGATAGAGCGCGTAAGACTGAAACACCATCGCAAGATCACGATCTTTCGGGTGCAGACGCGTCACGTCGTGCTGGCCCACCACGATCGAGCCGCGTTCTGCGACATCAAGCCCTGCGATCAAACGCAACAGTGTTAACTTGCCGCAGCCCGAGGGGCCTAGCAAGGAGACAAACTCGCCATCTTTGATGGTCAGCGATATGTCTTGTAAGACAGAAGTCGAGCCAAAAGACTTTGAGATTTTTTGAATGACGATTGCGGACATGGTTCACACCTAAAATTCAAAGTGTGCATACCATAGCAAGCGCATATGACCAACGCGTTGCAATGCAATATATCTTTTGCGCGCAGTGCTGTCACAACGATGTCATCAAACCCGCTTCACGCAAAGCATGCCTGAGTCACTCAACCATATTCAAGCGACGAATCCGTTGCGCGACGACTGCGGCGACAAGCGCCTTGAGCAAATCGCCCGGTAAAAAAACTACCATCGCCCAGCAGGCTTTTGTCAGACCCATTTTTGTCACCAACGCCAGCCAGGGGATGCCGATTGCGTAAACCAACACGATCCCACCCGCCATCGCTGCCAACGCATAACGCGCAATTTGCCACCACGGTGTTGGCTTAAGCGCATCGTGCGAACTTGAATCTGCCTTTGACTTGTTATTGTGATCAAACACAAGCGCCAGCCACCCAGTCACGACTGCGCCTGGGATCATGCCCAGCAAGAAGCCACCAGTCGGGCCCGCCAACACAGCCAAGCCGGCGCGACCGCCTGGCAATACCGGAAGACCTAATAAGGCCATCATCACATAGAGCAGCAACACGAGCCCAGCCCGCATGGGCCCCAAGAGTAAGCCTGCCAGCATGACACCAAAGGTTTGTAACGTCAGGGGGACCGGCACAAGCGGCATCGGGATCGGAGGTACCAAGCCCAAGGCAATAATGAGAGCAGTGAACAACGCAATCAACGCAATATCTTTTGTTTTCAAATCAGCCTCTATTTGTTATCCGCAAAGCTTCTGTTTTCAAATCAATTGCTATTGGCCGCGCGCGTCAATCGCCTCAGCAATTTCATCGGCGCGTCGCAGGGTACGAAGCAGCATCGGCACACCCATCGTCAGCGGACTTGGCGTCAAGCCCCTCGCGAGCTGCGCTTCGCGAATATCCTGCCACTGCACACCAAGTTCAGGGATCAAACGTAGTGTCAGACCAAAGCCTAGCGCTACCTTTTCGGCATTGACCCAACCTGAACGTTGCAACGGCCCCAGCAACCACACAACGACCTGCATCATTTGCGTGAGAGGCGTGGTCATTGACACCACCAGCGCTGCAAGCACCAGCGTGAACAGCCGCAAGACCATTTCAAGCGCCTGCCACACGCCTTGAGACCAAACAGACAATCCGCCCAGCACCAGCAACATCCAAACTAGCAGGCGCAGCTGCTGCCAAACCTGCCGCAGCGACGCACCTGCACAGCGCACCGATAAGCATACTAGCGCACACGCCATCAATAAAAGCAGAGGCGAAGGCTTCCACATGAGTGCACTGCTGCTCAACGCCAACACCGCCAACTTGAGGCCGGCGGGCGCACGGTGCAACCAGGTGTTACCTGGCAAATAGAGTGATCCAAGCATTTTTCTGTGTGAATATTGAGTGTTCGGTGTTCGGTGTTCAGTGGTCGCTATTCAGTGCTCAGCGCTGTGTGGCGTGAACGTCAGGCGCAATGCGCTTGATACCAGGCCAGCGCCTCAGGCGGCGCGCCATCAAAGGCCAAGCGCCCTTGATCAATCACCAACACACGATTCATTTGCTGCATCAAGGCCAGATCGTGACTCACTACCACGGCGGGTTGCGGCAACCCCGCTAAATGCTGTTCAAACCGGTTACGCAAACGCAAATCAAGCTGGGTCGTGGGTTCGTCAAACACCAGTAGCTCTGGCTCAGTGGCGAGCACCGCAGCCAAGGCCACTAATTGACGCTCACCACCCGAGAGCGTGTGTACGCTGCGCTCGGTTAAGTGACCTACCCCCAACCGTTCTAACGCTTCTTGGGCCCGCAACGTACGCCGTTTAGGGTCAGGTTCGCGCCGTTTAAGCCCAAATTCAATGTCTTCATGCACCACTGGAAACACAATTTGATTATCGGGGTTCTGAAAGACAAACCCAACTTTACGGCGCACCGCCGCCACGTCGCGCCCGGTATCGAACCCGTCCACGCAGACTTGACCCGTTTTAGGCAAAAGCAGGCCGTTAATCAACCTGACCAAAGAGCTTTTACCCGAACCATTAGGGCCAATGACACCAATGCGTGGCTCAGACAGGGTCAGATTCAGGTCGGCTAACACCAACCGGCCTTCGCGCTCGACAGAAACGTTTTTAAACTCGATTAACATGTTGGTCGATTATGCCCGAGAACCCTCGGCAAACACCCGTTACATCGTAAAATGCATATTGCTGGCGGGCCGCAACCGGCACAAAGGCCGGTTTTGCCCGGTTATTCCAAAGAGTGACCGAGCAGGCTCGAACTTTTACCAATTTGCCCAGAACTTTTTTCAAACTCTGCACTCGAAGCACCAACATGAAAAAAATCATCAAAACCGACGCCGAATGGAAAGCCCAGCTTTCATCAGAAGAATATTACGTTGCGCGCCAAAAAGGCACTGAGCGGCCGTTTACAGGGCGTTATTGGGATCACAATGAATCTGGCGTTTATCGTTGCGTAGGCTGTAGCACCGCACTGTTCGCCTCTGACACCAAGTTTGATGCCGGCTGCGGCTGGCCAAGCTATTTTGTTGCCATCGACGGTGACAATGTGCGCGAAGAAACCGACAGCACGCACGGCATGCTKCGCACKGAAGTGTTATGCAATGTCTGCGACAGTCACCTGGGGCATGTGTTTCCGGATGGCCCGCCCCCAACCGGTTTGCGCTATTGCATTAACTCACTTTCACTGACTTTTGAGCCCCTCAAGCCTTAAGGTCATCCTCGCCCCGCACGGCGAGGTTTTACAAAGCAAACCATGAAAAAATTCCTCTTTGACCTGTTTCCGCTGATTTTATTTTTTGTGGCCTACAAGTTTGCCGATATCTATGTCGCCACGGGCGTTGCGATGGCCGCAGCGATCTTGCAGATTCTGTGGATCAAATTTACGGGTAAGCCGATCGAAGGGATGCACTGGATCAATCTTGGCGTGATCGTGGTGTTTGGCGGCGCCACCCTTTGGTTCAAGGACGACGCCTTCATCAAATGGAAGCCGACCATGCTGTACTGGCTCTTTGGTGGCGTGCTGTTAATCAGTCAGCTATTTTTAGGTCGTAACCTGATGCAAAAACTGCTGGGCGAAAAAATCTCAATGGCCACGACGGCCTGGAACCGCCTGAACTTAAGCTGGGCGCTGTTCTTTATCGCTGCGGGTGCAATCAATCTCTTTGTTGCATTTTCGGGCTATTTCACCACGGATCAATGGGTCAACTTTAAGGTATTCGGGCTGATGGGCTTGCTCATTGCCTTTGTGATCGGGCAGTCGGTCTGGCTCGGCAAACACATTGAAAACAAAGACAGCGAACCTAAGCCATGACCGTTTTGCCACCTCACTCAGGCACTGCCCACACCAATCCCCACCTGACGCTCTTACAAGAGCGCCTAGCCGCGCTTAACGCCAGCGAACTCGATATTCAAGACGAGTCTCACCTACATGCCGGGCATGCCGGTAATCCAGGCGGGGCCAGCCATTTTCGGGCCACGATTGTGGCCGAATGCTTTTCTAACCGGCCRATGGTTGCGCAACATCGGTTGGTGTATGATCTTTTGCGCGATTTAATCCCACACCCGATTCACGCACTTGCGCTAACGACTCGGGCGCCCTCAAAAGGAAATTCATGAAACGTATCATCATGCTCGCCGCCTCTCTGGCGCTTGCAGCTCCACTTTATGCACAAAATGTGGCAACCGTAAACGGCAAGCCAATTACCCAAGAAAGCGTCGATCAGTTTGTCAAACTCTTGGTCAGTCAAGGTCAGGGCGCTGCCGACACGCCAGAGTTGCGCGAGCAGGTCAAAGACGAACTCATTAATCGCCAAGTGATGGTGCAAGCCGCTGAAAAAGCTGGCATCGCCAAAGACCCCACTGTGGCGATTCAGCTTGAGCTCAGCCGCCAAGGGATTATGGTTCAGGCCTTAATGACCGATTACGTCAAAAAGAACCCTGTCACTGAAGCCACCGCAAAAGTCGAATACGACAAGCTCAAAAAAGCCGAAGACGGAAAATTTGAATATAACGTGCGCCACATTTTGGTTGAYGACGAAAAAGTCGCCAACGATATTCAAGCCAAACTCAAAGCCAAATCGGCAAAGTTTGAAGATCTTGCCAAGCAGTCAAAAGACACCGGCTCGGCTGAAAAAGGTGGCGATCTTGGTTGGGCGCCCAACACAAACTATGTTGAGCCCTTTGCTAAAGCAGTCGCTGCGACCAAAAAGGGTCAGCTCGCCACGGCACCGGTTCAGTCGCAATACGGCTGGCACGTGATTGAAGTCATTGATGTTCGCCCCATYGAGTTTCCACCCTTTGAGCAAGTTCGCCCGCAGCTCGAAGAGATGATGAAGCAAACAGCCCTATCGACCTTTCAAGCCGAACTGCGCGGTAAAGCGACGATTAAGTAAGCTCAAGTTAGGCTAGCCACTGAGGTGATTAAAGGGCGTCTTTCAAAGACGCCCTTYCCTTGTTTTAAGCTTGCGCCAATAACGCGCGCAAGCCGTCTTCGTCAAGCACGACCACCCCTAACTCACGCGCCTTTTCAAGTTTGCTGCCCGCATCAGCACCGGCGACCACAAACGAAGTTTTTCTTGAAACTGAACCCGTCACTTTGCCTCCCGCGGCAACGATCAGGCTTGAAGCGTCTTCGCGTGACCACACGGGTAGCGTCCCAGTCAGCACAAAGGTTTTGCCAGACAAACCCGCGCTGCGCGCAGCGACCTCCGCGGCAGGCTCAACGCCTTGCTCGCGCAGAGCGCGCACAATCTCTTGGTTGTGCGCTTCGGCAAAAAAGCGGGCAATCGAACCTGCAACCACAGGCCCGACATCATTGACGCCTAGTAAGGTATCCACGCTTGCCGTCATCAAACCTTCGATCGAGCCAAAATGCAACGCCAAATCGCGCGCGGTGGTTTCACCCACATGGCGAATCCCCAACGCAAAAATCAAACGCCCAAGCGGCGGTTGTTTAGCTTGCTGTATCGCTGCAATCAAATTGTCTGCTGATTTTTGCCCCATGCGCTCAAAGCCCGCAAGCTCAGCGGCTTGCAGCGTAAAGATATCTGCCAGCGAATGAATACGCGCGCGGTCTACGAGTTGTTCGACAAGTTTTTCGCCTAAGCCCTCAATATCAAGTGCCTTTCGCCCTGCTGCGTGAAGCAAACTTTGTTTGCGCTGGGCAGCGCAAAACAAACCACCCGTGCAACGTGCAATTGCCTCATCTTCAAGTCGTTCAATTGCAGAGCCGCACACCGGGCAAGCCGTTACCATCACAAACTGTGGTGCAAACGCAGGGCGTTTTTCTAGCACAGGGCCCACGACCTCGGGGATAACATCGCCGGCACGACGTACGATGACCGTATCACCCACGCGTACGTCTTTCCGACGAATTTCATCCTCGTTATGCAAGGTGGCATTGGTGACAGTCACGCCCCCGACAAATACAGGAGACAAGCGCGCCACCGGCGTAATCGCGCCCGTACGCCCCACCTGTACCTCAATGTCTAGAAGCGTGGTGAAGGCCTCTTGCGCCGGAAACTTATGCGCAACGGCGAAGCGCGGCGCGCGCGCAACAAAACCCAAAATGCGCTGTGCATCGAGGTCATTCACTTTATAAACGACACCATCAATGTCGTACGGCAGGCTCGTACGACGCAGGCCGACTTGTTCGTAATAGCTCAGCAGGTCAGCAGCACCTTGTGCCACGACATGTTGGCTCACGTTCACCGGCAAGCCCAAGCGCGCCATCCAGTCAAGCATGTCACTATGTGTGTCTAATTGCAAACTACCGACATCACCCCAACCATAGGCAAAAAATCTTAAAGGGCGCTGGGCTGTGATGCGAGGATCAAGTTGTCGCAAACTACCGGCCGCTGCGTTACGTGGATTCACAAAGATTTTTTCGCCGCGCACGCGCTGAGCTTTATTTAAAAGATCAAAATCAGCCAGGTTCATAAAAACCTCGCCACGCACTTCAAGCACCTGGGGTATCTCGTGAGGYTGACCCRTTAAGCGCAAGGGAATCGACTTGATCGTACGAATATTGCTGGTGACATCTTCACCGGTTTGCCCATCACCGCGCGTCGCAGCCTGCACCAGCGCGCCTTGCTCATAGCGCAAATTAAGCGCCAAGCCATCGAGCTTGAGCTCGCAAAAATAGTCAACTTGCAAAGCGCCACTGAGCTTGCCTGCGGCTTTGAGCGTATCGGCAACTCGTTTGTCAAAAGCATGCACGTCTTCAGGTTCAAACGCATTGCCCAGCGATAACATCGGCACGGCATGGGTCACGCTGCCAAAGGCCGTTAACGGTGCAGCACCCACGCGCTGCGTGGGTGATTCTGGCGTAATCAAGTCTGGGTATTTTGCTTCAAGCGCCAGCAGCTCACGCATCAGCAGATCGTATTGCGCATCGCTGGCTTGGGGCGCATCGAGCACATAATAAGCGTGATTATGGCGCTCGATCTCGCGGTGCAACCACGCCGAGCGCGCTAAGGGTTCGGTCATCCCGCGCACCAACTGGCGTTAAACAAATACGCGCAAGGCGCGCGCGCCACCAGCATGAAAGCCAGCGTGTTCAAGATTGACGTAGACGGTTTTTAGTTGCTCGTCAATTAAAGACTCGGCTCCAGGCTGCAGCCCGCGATCTTGATCATCGACCAACTCAGCGCCCAAGCGTCGCGCGAGTTCTTGTCCAATTTCGGTCATCCGGCCAAACGCACGCGTATCAACGGGGCTGCGCGGAACATCGAGCAACAGACTTAAACGATCCACGCCAGCCATCCCCGCATCAAACGACTCTTCGTCGGCGCGCGAAAGCGTAAAACAAACAAAGCCATGATCACCCAGCCAGGCGAACCGGCCTTGGTGCGCCACGAAACCCATGGCCTGAGCGGCCTGAGTCACATCTGCCACCGAACGCACGCCGGTCAACAGCAGCGTCAAGCCCACTTGCGTGTCGAGCCCTGCACAGACCTGATCCAGGCGCTGCGCCAGCGCAACTACTTGCTGCTGTTCGGGTGCCTCAAGCGTGCACTCAAACTGATCCGCTAAGGTTTGAGCGCGTGTAAAAATTTGTGACCACTCAATCGCACTTAAGGGACCACTACGATTGGCTAACAACACCGCTAACTGCACCGAGAGATACTGGCCTTGGGGGTCGATCTGCAACGCGTGCTCGCCCTCGCTGTTTTCGACAAAAATTCTGACCGCTTTGCGGCCAGCCACCCGCAATGGCATGAGCAAGGGTGCAAGATCTTCGCCTGTCATGGGGCCTTGAAAACTTAACTCAATGACTGTCTCGGTAGCCGAGTCTGGCTCTTGCGCATCGGCGTTTTGCGCGCTGGGCGTGCCCCCGGTAAAGGGTAAGACCACTCCCCCGACGCCCAAGCCGGGCTCGCGGCGCACACCGTCGCTTGAAACGCCAYCGCCAAAAAGAGGATCTTGCTCAATTTTTGGTAACTCGGCCTGCATGCGCCTGCGCACACGCAAATCTTGAAACCAATTAAAGCCCAGCAGCAACAAGATGACCGCTGCACCCAAGACAATCAAATAGAGTTGCAACTCACTCATATATAAGCCCCAGAATTAAGCCGCTTCGGCTGCAAGTTGCAGTGCTGAGTCGATATCAACTGCCACAATTCTTGACACACCCTGCTCTTGCATGGTGACGCCAATCAGTTGCCGTGCCATCTGCATGGCGATCTTGTTATGCGAGATAAACAGAAACTGCGTGTGCTCTGCCATACTGCCAACCAAATTAGCATACCGCTCAGTATTAGCGTCATCAAGCGGCGCGTCAACCTCATCGAGTAAACAAAACGGCGCTGGGTTGAGTTTAAACAACGCAAAAACCAGCGCTGTCGCGGTAAGCGCTTTTTCGCCCCCCGACAGCAGGTGAATCGAGGTATTGCGTTTTCCGGGTGGCTGAGCCATGACTTGCACACCGGCGTCTAAAATCTCGTCGCCCGTCATAATCAAGCGCGCTTCGCCTCCGCCAAAAAGCTTGGGAAACAACTCGCCAAAGTGCGTATTTACCTCGTTAAAGGTGTTTTGCAATAAATCACGGGTTTCACGATCAATCTTGTGGATCGCGTCTTCGAGGGTATTGATGGCTGTTTGCAGATCCAAAAACTGCGCATCAAGATAGCTTTTACGTTCACGCGACTCGTTGAGTTCGTCTAACGCCGCCAAATTCACTGAACCCAGACTTTCAATTTTTTTAGTAATGCGCTGAACTTCAGTTTGCAGCCAGGCCGGACGCGACCACTCTTGGGGTTGGTCCGCCAGCGAGGCCTGCACGGCCGCGCGGTCGACCTGGCGCTCGTTAAGTTGCTCTGCAAATTGTTCGGCCGCCAAACGGGCCGCTTGCTCTTGTAATTGCAACTGCATAATACGTTCGCGGCGCGGTTCGAGAGACCGTTCAAGGGTCAGACGCTCTTCGTCAGCCTCGCGTAACTGAGCGGCCAGCGTATCCATCTCGATGCGCGCCAGCCCCATAACCTCCTCGCGCTCCGCTCTCAATTCGAGGGTGTCTTGTAGGCCCGCTTCGGCCGCGGCGGCATCAAGCGTGGTGAGCTCGGCCTCAAGGCTTAGCAGCTCTTGYTGCGCCCGTGTATTTTG
>NSIQ01000016.1 GCA_002737415.1 Alcaligenaceae bacterium
AGGCGATTGCGCGCCGTGTCGGCTTCGTCAGCTAGGGCTTCGCCCGCAAGCTCGGCCTCAGAGTAAACCTCTTGCAAGGCAGCGATCTCGGTATCGAGCGCTTCGAAGCGCGTCTCGGCCTCTAGCTTGGTCGCCGTTAATTCTTCTTGTTGCGAAGCAACCTCGGACAGATCTTGTTCAAGTCGACCCGAGCGCGCACGGGTTTGCTCAACCTGCTGCTGCAAGCGCGTGTGTTCAAGTTGTAAATCATGCAGGCGACGGGTGATTTCACCCACCCGCTGGCGCAACGGTGGCAAGGCCTGCGAAACCTGCTGCCAGGCGGACTCTGCCCGAGCGACTGCCGAGCGCGACTGGTCAGCGATCAGCTGACGTGCTTTGATTTCGCGCTGCAGGTTCTCGATCTCTTGCTGGCGCGCTAACAGACCCGCCTGCTCAGAATCTGCTGCATAAAAGCGCACGCTGTGTGCATCGACCAAATGTCCGCCCCGCACCACTAGCAAAGCGCCCGCTGCAAGCGAGGCGCGCTGCGCCAGGGCCTCGGTCATATCTTTAGCGATAAAGACGTGCCCCAGCCAAGACTGCAAGAGCGTGCGCAGTTCAGGGTCGCTGATGCGCAATAAGGTCGTCAACGGTGTGAGGCTAGCGGGCGCGGGTGCAGCCGCGGCTGCCACAGGTAACTGATAAAACGCCAAACGTGCAGGGGGTAAGTCGGCCGCGAAAGCGCGCACCCAATCCAAGCTACGCACCTCAAGGCCGGTCATGCGTTCGTTGAGCACGGCTTCGATCGCGGTTTCCCAGCCGGGTTCGACCTGAATCTTTTGCCATAAACGACCCAGAGTCGTCAATTCGTGCTTAGCCAGCCAAGGCTCAAGCGCGCCTTTCTTTTGTACATCTTCTTGCAGACGCACCAACGCCGATAAGCGAGCATCTAAGCGCGCCAGAGCCTCGGCCTCGGCTAAGGCGGTTTGCTGCGCCTGATTGCGTTGGGTGTCGGCCTGCGGCAAACGATCTTCGAGTTCGATGAGTTTGGCTTGCGACTCGTCGAGCAGCTCTTCAGCAGCCACTTTGTCGCCCGTGAGTTGCTCGAGTTTGGCTAAGTCAGGCGACTCAACGCCTTTGAGTTCTTGCGTCAAGCGCTCGCGGCGCAGTTCAAGTGCCTGCAGTTGCCGGTCAGCGTCGCGCTGCGTTTGTGCAGCAAGTGCCAGACTTTGTTCAACCCGAGCAAGATTCACGCGTAACTCTTCGCGTGCAGAAGCCGCCTCGCGCACGCGCGTCTCAATCTCGGGCAAACCGGCCTGAGCGACCAAAGCCAGTTCTCGTGCTTGCTCAGCGCGCGCAGCGCTGGTCGCGAGTTCGTCTTCGCCATCCAGAATTTGCTGCTGACAGTGCTCACGCTGGGATTCCCATTCGGTAATTTGTGCTTGCAATTGCGCGCGCCGTGTTTGCACCCGATTACGAGACTCGACCACGTGTCGGATCTCGGCCTCGAGGCTACTGATTTTTGCGTTGGCTTCGTATAAGGCACCCTGCGCGGCATGCACCGCGTCACCTGCCGCATAGTGGGCTTGACGGCGTGACTCTAACGCGGCTTCGCTTGCCCTTAAATCAGCGGTAGAGGCCTCGAGCTCGGTGTGCGCGCGTTCGATATTTTGCTGAGTGGCCTCACGCTCTTTTTGAGCGGCGGCCTCTTTGAGAAACCACAGGGCGGATTGCTTGGCCTCACCTTCGGTTTGCAAGCCACGATATTCGCGTGCCACTTCGGCCTGACCCTCAAGTTTTTCGAGTTGMGAACCAAGTTCACGCAAAATGTCTTCGACCCGGACTAGATTTTCGCGCGTGTCAGACAAGCGGTTTTCGGTTTCGCGACGACGCTCTTTGTAGCGCGACACGCCAGCGGCTTCTTCGAGATACACACGCAACTCTTCTGGCTTGGCCTCAATTAGGCGACTGATCATGCCCTGGCCAATAATGGCGTAGCCACGCGAGCCTAACCCGGTTCCCAGAAAAATATCGTACACGTCGCGACGGCGCACTTGCTGATTATTTATAAAGTAACTACTGGTGCCATCACGGGTTAAAACTCGACGCACGGCGATTTCGCCATAACTCGCCCACTGCCCGGTGGCGCGACCGTCGGCGTTATCAAATACCAATTCGACCGAGGCCCGCGCAGAGGCTTTGCGTTGGCTTGAACCGCTAAAAATCACGTCTTGCATCGACTCGCCACGCAGCTCAGAGGCGCGACTTTCGCCCATGACCCAGCGTACGGCATCGATGATGTTCGATTTGCCGCAACCATTGGGGCCCACGACGCCGACTAACTGGCTAGGGGTCGGGATCACGGTCGGATCGACAAAGGATTTGAAGCCGGCAAGTTTGATCTGAGTCAGGCGCACAATAGATGGACACAATAGGGAAGTTGAATACCCCGATCATAACGCAGCCTGAGAGCAATTTAGCCTGATCCGGGGGGGCAAAATTCTGTGTGACGGCTCCTGACTAACCAAGGGCAATCCCTCATTCACTTTTCTTGCAAAATCCCGCACAGTAACCTGCCCTCGCTGCGCTTAGATACCGACTACCACTCGGTATACTCCGCACAGAGAGACAGGGCGAGTGCAGCCCTTAAACGCTCACAATTCTCGATTAAACCCTTTTTAAAAGAAGCACGACTTTGAACAGAGGCTTTTATACGGTCATGGCGGCGCAGGCGCTATCTTCGCTTGCTGACAATGCGCTTTTTATCGCCGCAATCGCGCTGATTCAACAGCTTCAGGGGCCCGACTGGATGGCGCCCATGATGAAGTGGTGGTTCGCAGCCTCTTACGTCTTGCTCGCCGCGTTTGTTGGGGCGATTTCGGACTCGTACCCCAAAGGCCGAGTCATGTTTGTGACCAACGCCATCAAGGTCAGTGGCTGCGTGCTGATGTTTTGTTACGCCTTTTTGGGCTTGTCGGCAGGAGCGCAGGTCAACTTGGTGTGCSTGGCCTACGCGGTTGTCGGAATTGGCGCAGCCGCCTACTCGCCCGCGAAGTACGGAATTGTCACTGAAATGCTGCCCCCTCTAGAGCTTGTTAAGGGCAACAGCTGGATCGAGGGCCTGACCATCTTGTCCATCATTTTGGGCACGCTGGTGGGGGGCGTGCTCGTTTCGCCAGGCGTATCGGCCTGGTTACTCTCGCACCCTTGGCTGCATAGCGTCGTGTCGACCCCCGCCGAGGCCGCTATTTTGGTCATCGGCTTGGTGTACGCTGCGGCCGCGATTTGCACGCTGATGATTCCAAAAACCAATATCAAGTATCCTAAACAGCAAAAGAATCCGCTTGCTCTTATGACTGCTTTTTGGGGCTATGTTCGCATCCTCTGGAAAGATAAACTCGGCCAAATTTCACTGGCAGTCACCACCTTGTTTTGGGGTGCGGGTGCCACACTGCAATTGTTGGTCATTGAATGGGGCCGCAGCCATCTGGGCTACCGGCTCGATCAGGCCTCGATCCTAATGGGGGTGACTGCCATTGGCACCATTTTCGGGGCCATGCTCGCTAGCCGAGTCACCCTGCCGCGCGCGTTAACGGTGCTGCCCTTAGGCGTGGGGATGGGATTTATCGTGCTCTTAATGCCCTTGGTGCAGTCGTCTTGGACGATCCATATTTTGGGGGTTGATTTGCCGTGGGCCGCCTATCTTTTGCTGATTTTAATTGGCTTAACGTCGGGCTACTTTGTGGTGCCCATGAACGCATTGCTACAGCACCGTGGCCATGTTTTGCTCTCTGCAGGGCATTCAATCGCAGTTCAAAACTTCAATGAACAGCTCAACATCTTGCTGATGGTAGCGATCTATACGCTACTGCTTTGGTTGAATTTTTCGATTAGCATCATCATCGCAATCTTCGGAACGCTGGTGGCAGGCCTGATGATGGTGCTGATGCGTTGGAACCAGCTCAACCTCAAGCGCAACCCTGGCCTGTTAGACGAAATCGGCCAGGAAGGACACGGCAAAGCGCTTTGAATTCAGCAGGTGAGCGCAGTGCAGGCAAGCGCTTTACAGGCACGCACGCAGCGGGCAAGGAACCAGTGCGACTAGCGCAGCGAACGCAGCAGCTGCAGATCTTGCCAGGCCGCGGCTTTATCTGCAGGGTGATTCAGCAGGTGCCCGGTATGGTAACTCGCCACTAAGGCAATGCGTTGACCCGCGACCTCGAGGTCATGCACCCGGCCACGCAAGTCGTGCAAGGGCTCATCCGTGTTCAAAAGCGATTGCGCCACGTCGCGCCCCAGCGCCAAAATACTAAAGGGTCGCACCAACTCGAACTGGCGCAGCAAATAAGGTTTGCACGCCGCGAGTTCTTCGGGCTGTGGGCGCCGGTTACCCGGCGGCCGGCATTTGACCAGATTGGCCAAATACACATCGCGGGTGCGAGCACGGCCAATCGCGGCTAACATTTGGTCAAGCAGGGCGCCAGACTCGGTCAAAAATGGTAAGCCTTTGCGGTCTTCTTGTTCGCCCGGACCTTCACCAACCACCATCACAGTCGGTTGCGTGACGCCCTGACCCATCACAATCTGTTCACGCTCACGGCACAGCCCGCAAGCCTGGCAAGCGCTGGCGGCTAACGTCAACGCTTGAAGATCGGTTGCGGCACCTGCCGCTGCTGTTGTCAGTGCCGTCATTGCAGCGATCGCTACTGCGCTGACGGGGGCTGCGGCCTGCTGGTGTTGTGACGCCKCGCCACGTGGCGAGGCACGAACCGGTGTAGGTGCGGGGCGCGAGGCTGCTGTCGCGGGCATCTTGTCGTCACGGGCGAGCGCAGCAGGCAAATCAGTGCCGCGAGCAGGCGCAGTCAGCGCGCGCGTATCGCCCGGCAGCCAGGGCTTATCTACGCCTAACTCACGCAACCACGCCAGCTGTAAAGCCGAGTATTGCAARGGTTTTGGGTCGGGACTTGGCGTCATACCTTCGCTAGAGTTCAAGAGTGATCAAAAGTGATTAAACGTTTTTTTTAACACAAAGGCATCTTCGCGCCCGCCACGGCCGGCGGGATAATAATCACGCCGTACGCTGAGCCGATTAAAACCTTCATGGGCATAAAAAGCCAGCGCAGAGACATTCGAGGGTCTGACCTCAAGCAACAGCCCCTCGGCACCACGTGCCTGCGCACTGTGCTCGATCTGTGCCAGAAGTTGTCGGGCGTGGCCCCGACGCTGGTGATCGGGCGCTACGGCAAGCACCAAAATATGGGTCACATCGGGCGCTGCCATCGCGATACAAAACCCCAACAGCTCACCTGCTTGGCGCAAAATCCAGGCTTCGTAGCCTGCTGCTAGCGCGTCTTCAAAATTTTTAAGCGACCACGGAAACGACTGCACCGCGCGCTCGAGTTCGAGAATCTCTGGCAAATCGGCGGCGGTCATCGGTACCAGCGCGACCAAACCGGGCTGCAGGGCGCGCGGATTACCGCCCTCGCCTAACGCGCGTTCGGCCACTGTGAACGCCACGCGGTCACGCAAATACAGCGGTGCAGCGTGTTCGGGCAGCACGGCTTGACCGGCATGCCACGCTCGCAACGCCAAATCAGCCACCGCCTGCGCGGTGGGGCGCGCCTGAAGATCGTCGGCCTGACAGGCGGGCGGCAAGTTCAACGTCGTTTGCGGCAAACGCCAGCCCTCGCCCACATAACAAAGCCCCTGCGCCGCTGGCGCGCGGTCTTGCCAGAGCGCCAGCCGCTGCGCAATAAAAGCCGGCACAAGCTGCGCAGCAAGCAACACCGGGGGCTGTAACAGCGTCAACCCCTGCTCGGCCTCGTCAAAGTAGGCTGCAAAATAGACTTCGTCCATCCGCGCATCAAGGGCCGCTAAGATCAAGTGTTGGGCGCGGCGCTGCGCCGCCTGCGCGGCAATCGCCGCTAAGGCTCCGACTGGAATCAGTGGTATTTGCAGCGCCAACCCCATGCCTTGCGCCACGCCGCAGGCCACGCGAATACCGGTAAAAGCCCCCGGACCCTGGCCAAAGGCCACCGCGCTGAGCGCACTGYGTGGGACGCCAGCTTCGCGCAACAGAGCGCCCACCATGGGCAAGAGCTTTGCGGCGTGTCCCGCGGCACCCTCAAGCTGTCGCTGCACAACCGTGACAGTCGTGCCTTGTTCACTGAGCAGCGCAACCGAGCAGGTTGTCGTCGAAGTTTCAAGAGCCAAAATATACGTCATGCGGGCATTGTATTAGCTTGCGGGCGAAGGCGTGGTCAGCGCCTGAAGGCAGACGTGGCAGTAGATTTTTGCGCTAATCTTAGGCAAACAAGATGGAGACTGTATGCAGACTATTACTCAGAACCCGCCACCCTTGCTTGAGGTCCAGGGCGTGACCCTGCAATACAAAACCACCGAACATCTGGTGACTGCGACGTATCGCGTGGATTTTCAAGTACTCAAGTCCGATCGCTTTGTCTTGCTTGGTCCGTCGGGCTGTGGCAAATCGTCATTACTCAAGGCCGTGGGGGGCTATATGCCCGCAAGCGAAGGATCGATCAGGCTCAAAGGCGTTCCTGTCACCCAGCCGGGCCCGGATCGAATGATGGTGTTTCAAGAGTTTGATCAGCTCTTACCCTGGAAAACCGTGCTTGAGAACGTGATGTTTCCGTTAACCGCCAGCGGTACGCTGCGAGGTTCGGCCGCCCGTGAACGCGCCCTGTCTTACATCGACAAAGTGAGCCTCTCGGCGTTTGCAGACAGCTATCCGCATACGCTTTCGGGCGGCATGAAGCAGCGCGTGTCGATTGCGCGCGGTATGGCCATGGAACCAGACATCTTGCTGATGGACGAACCCTTTGCTGCGCTCGACGCGCTCACCCGCCGCAAGATGCAAGATGAGTTGATGCAACTCTGGGACGACACACAATTCACCGTCTTGTTTGTGACGCATTCGATTCCAGAGGCCATCCGTCTCGGTAACCGTATTTTGCTGCTGACCCCGCATCCGGGGCAAGTCAAGGCAGAGCTCAATAGTCTGCCACGGCATCACTCAGACGCGATCGCAGAAAAAGAGCTAGAAGAAAAAATTAACGCGATGCTTTTTACGCAACACGGCAAGYCTGCGCAAGAGGTGCAACATGGTTAACCAGCGCCCCGAAATTTATGTGTCGCCCAAGCCCTTTAGCACGGTGGGTGTCGTTGAAAAACCCCTATCTTGGCTTGAGCGTCTGAGCAATCACACCGCCTTGCGCCGCGTTTTGTTGTTAATCGCGCTGGCCACCGTCTGGCAGGTTTACGCCACGCATTTGAACAACGAACTTTTGTTTCCGACCTTCCTGGCCACCATGCAGGCGCTGGTGACCGGCATCGTCTCGGGTGGCCTGCTTGGCAAGGCCTGGACCTCAATCAGCGTGTTGCTCGTTGGCTATGCCTGCGGCATCGCGTTGGCGGCCTTACTCACAGTGCTGGCGATCACCACGCGCCTGGGTACCGACATTCTTGAAACACTCACCGCCATGTTCAACCCGTTGCCCGCAATCGCATTGCTGCCGCTGGCCTTAATCTGGTTTGGCCTGGGCGAGGGCAGCTTAGTCTTTGTCTTGATCCATTCGGTCTTGTGGGCTGTAGCGCTCAATACACACTCGGGCTTTCTGTCGGTCTCGCTGACGCTGCGAATGGTGGGGCGCAACTATGGTCTGACTGGGTTTGCTTACGTGCGCAGCATTTTGATTCCGGCTGCGTTTCCAAGCATTTTGTCAGGTCTGAAGATGGGTTGGGCCTTTGCCTGGCGAACCCTGATCGCCGCAGAGCTCGTCTTTGGCGTGAGTTCGGGCTCGGGTGGTCTGGGCTGGTTTATTTATCAGAATAAAAATTTACTCGAAATCCCCAGCGTATTTGCTGGCTTATTTATGGTGATTTTTATCGGGCTCATCGTCGAAAACTTTGTCTTCAAAGTCATCGAGCATGCCACCCTTCGCAAGTGGGGCATGCAAACTTAGTTCAATTGCCCCCAGTAAGGTCGACGCCGCTTAGAAATAAATCACTCAGCGCGGTGGGACGATTTTTTAGTGATCCGATTTCGTGCATGAACAACGCATACTTCAGGACGTTTTCGGGTCGCGTCGTATATTTGGTGCTCGGGTCATTTAAGATCGCCAGCATATCAGTCGTGGAGCCAGCCCCGCCTCCCATCGATTCGAGCAAAACCTTCACCGCCTCAGCCTTATCTTGCATGATCAGTGTTTGCGCCTCTTTTAAGGCCTTCAAAAAAGCCGCGACCACCTTGGGATTTTGTTCATGAAATTTTTGCGTGGTCGAGATCATGGTGAAGGTGGTAGAACCGCCCAGCACGTCATCCGAATTCATAATTGTGCGCACACCGGGCTCTTTAAGTTCGCGCTGATCAAGCGGTGCCGAGGCGAAGTGACCAGAAATTGTTTTGCCTGACAACAAGGCCGCCGCTGCATCAGAATGGTTCATGGTCACGGTGTAAGGATCAAATCTAAAAGCCTCTGCTTTGCCGTATTTTTTTACGGCATACATTTGCATCACGATGGAAGGGATCGACGATTTAACGGACGTCACCGCGATTTTGTCGCCCGCTTTGAGATTATCGATCGTTTGCAAGTGCTCGGCGCGAGTATTTAAACGCATCGGCATCGAGCTCATCGACGCGACACCTTTGACATTGGCACCGCCCTTTGTCTTATCCCACAAAATCAAAAATGAGGGTGGCCCTGCCGAAATAAAATCAGCTGAACCCGACAGTAAGGCGTCAATCATGCCGGCCGGCCCACCGATATTGGACCAGTTCACTTTGACTTTGACACCCGCCTGCTCGGCATTTTTTTCAATCAGGTTGTGCGCCTTCATGACGTGCAGCGGTAAAAAGCCAAAACCACCCGCGCCCAAAGGTACGCGCAACTCGCTCACCTCGGCGCGTGCCGCGAAAGCACAGGTGCTCAGGGCGACCGCGAGCCCGAAGGCGAACTGACGATATTGATTTTTCATTTTTTTATCTCGGTTTTATTGTTTAATTTTTTCAGGTAACTGTTCAATCTTACCGCCACCAAGCCTGTCAGACGTGTTCACCTAACACGCCTCATGACTAACGAAGCGTGTCAATTAGTCACAAAGAGCGCTTTGGTTACATCTTGTTACTAACAGTTAAGCATCAATAAGCAAATGTAAAAGCTTGTTACAAACGCTAGCCTGCCTCGTTTTGCGCTGTTACATTTTTGGCTATGAATATCTTACCTCCTTCTGTTGTCCGAAAAATTTTAGTCGTGGATGATGATCCTCGCTTACGTGATTTGCTGCGCCGTTATCTGACTGATCAGGGCTTTAGCGTGTTAACTGCCGAAGATGGTCACGAAATGACCAAAATCTGGCACCGCGAACACATCGATCTGCTCGTGCTGGATTTAATGCTGCCCGGTGAAGACGGCTTGTCAATCTGTCGTCGCTTGCGCGGCAACTACGACAACACCCCAATTATTATGCTCACGGCGCGCGCCGAAGAGATCGATCGCATTATTGGCCTCGAGATGGGGGCCGATGATTATCTTTCTAAGCCCTTTAATCCGCGCGAACTTCTGGCGCGCATCAACGCGATTTTGCGCAGACGCAGCAGCGACGAACACCCAGGCGCGCCGGGCTACGATCATGAGTCGATTTATTTTGGTCCGTTCGAACTCAATCTTGCCACCCGCACACTCACGCGCGAACGTCATCTCGTGCCCATCACTACGGGCGAATTTTCAGTCTTAAAAGTCTTTAGTCGTCATCCAAAAATACCGATCTCGCGCGAAAAACTCATGGAACTCGCCCGCGGTCGCGAATACGAAGCCTACGACCGCAGTCTGGACGTGCAAATTTCACGTCTGCGCAAACTGATCGAGGTCAACCCCTCGAAGCCCGCTTACATTCAAACAGTCTGGGGGCACGGTTATGTATTTATTCCGGATGGCGGTCTCTAAGCCGCTCCAAACCGTGCAAGTCGCACTGGGCAACCCAGCAGCGTGGCTTGCCCAGCTACTTTGCGCGCGCCTGAGACGTTCACGGCTGGGCTTATTTGCCCGCACTTTCTTGCTGCTGCTGGTTTTGATGCTCGCCAGCCTGGGCGCCTGGCTTTTGGTGTTTGTTTCGATCGAGCTCGGTCCACGCGCTACCCAACTGAGTCGACGTATTGCCACCTCTGTCAATCTGACCCAAGCGGCGCTGACATACACCCCAGCCCCAGAACGCCCAGCCATGCTGCGTGAGCTCTCGCGACGCGAGGGGCTTGACGTGTATGCGCGCTCAAACACCGACATCGTCGAATCCTTGCCCGACGAAAACTACTGGCAACGCATCGCACTTTTAGTGCGCGCCACGCTAGGTGCCGAAACACGTCTGGCCTGGACTGTCAACGCGATTCCTGGCATTTGGGTAAGTTTTAGAATCGACCACGAACCCTACTGGCTGTCTTTCGATCGGCACGAAATCGGCCTGACAAGCGGACTTGAGTGGCTAAGCTGGGGGGCTGCCGCCCTCTTACTCTCAATTTTAGGAGCCGCCCTGGGGGTCTCTTACATCAATCGACCGCTGGCACGTCTGGCGCGCTCGGCACACTTGTTGTCGCGCGGCGAGTCGCCAGCCCCGTTACCCGAGACCGGTGCCCGGGAACTGCGAGCGTTGAACGCAAGCTTTAATCGCATGGCGCGCGAACTCGAGCAAACCGACACCGATCGCGCGCTGATGCTGGCGGGCATCTCGCACGATCTGCGCACCCCATTAACGCGCATGCGCCTTGAAATCGAACTCAGCAACATAGACGACGAAGCTCGGTTTGGCATCGACCAAGATCTAGCGCAAATTGATCACTCGATTGGTCAGCTGATGGAATACGCCCGCCCGCCAAGCGCGACGCCACAACGCGCCATTGATTTATCTGCCCTGATGCTTGAACTCACCGAACGCGAGCGAGGCCTGACGCGCGCGCACGGCGGCCAATTGCAGACAAAGCTTGAGCCTGACTTATGGGTGTACATCACGGCGTTTGACGTGCAGCGGGTGATGAGTAATTTGCTTGAAAACGCGCGTCGCTACGGGCGCCACGCAGACGGAACACTTGACTTGCACATCGTGCTTAAGTTGGTCGCAAGCTCGGTCGTGATAGAAGTGCATGATCGAGGCGCAGGCATCGCAGGCGTAGACATCGAACGCGTGCGTCGGCCGTTTTCACGCGGCGACACCGCGCGCACGGGTGCTGCCGGCACGGGGCTCGGTCTGGCCATTGTCGAACGCTTAATCCACCATGCGGGTGGTTCGCTGGCACTTTTGCCGCGTCTGGCTGGCGGCTTACGCGTCAGGGTTGAATTACCGGCGGCGCAACCCGAGTCGTGAGTAAGGCAATCACGTTGGCCGCAATCCCTTCCTGACGGCCAAGGTGGCCCAAGCCCTCATTGGTTTTTGCTTTGATATTAATGACGGCGCGGTCAAGCGCTAAGTCGTCTGCGATGTGCGCAATCATGGCCGACACATGCGGCCCAATTTTGGGCGCCTGCGCATGAATCGTTGCATCGATATTGACAACCTGCCAACCAGCCTCGCGTACGCGCTGATAGGCCGTACGCAGTAATACGCGACTGTCAGCACCGCGATAGGCTGGCTCGGTATCCGGAAAATGTATGCCGATATCACCAAGTCCTGCAGCCCCAAGCAAGGCGTCGGTCAAGGCATGCAATAAAACATCTGCGTCAGAATGCCCCAGCAGACCCAACGTGTGGGGAATGGTGACGCCCCCAAGGATCAGGGCGCGCTCGGGCACCAAGGCATGAACATCAAAACCTTGTCCAATACGAAAAGCGTTTGGATTCATCATTTGTGCCTTTGACGTGTCATCCTTCAAACTCAAGAAGAGGGCGTCAGCCACGACTGGACCCAGTCAAAATCTTCGGGCCACGTGACCTTCGCGTTACGGACAGAACCTTGAATCAAAAGCGGGGCATGCCCGAGGGCTTCAATTGCAGACGCCTCGTCGGTGATCGCCAAGCCCTGCTCGAGCGCCTGGACCAAAGCCTGCTCGAGTAACCGAGCCCGAAACATTTGAGGCGTTTGCGCCAGCCAAAGGCCCTCTCGGGCAAGCGTTCGCTGCACCGTTGAGGCCTGGGCTGCCTGACTTTGCGCCGGCGTTTGCGCCTGTTTAACGGTATCACCCACTGGCAATGCCAGCAGGCCACCGACAGGCTCTGGCAGACACGCCTGAAGGAGTCGCGCCAGCGCCTCAAGCGGCAAACCCGGCCGCGCAGCATCGTGCACCAGCACCCAATCTTGAGCGCTTAACCCCGCGTCTTGCAAACCGTTCAATACCGTGTGCGCCCGAGTCTCACCCCCACAGCGGCGACAAACGGTTCGCGGCAACCCCGCTAAACTGGCCTCAGCCCAAAGATCCTCAGGCGCCGTGATGACACGCACTTGCTCGATGCGCGCATCGGCCAGCAAGGCTTGCACCGCAAGACGCAACATCGGCACACCACCCAACAGGCGGTATTGCTTAGGAAGAGCCGAGCCTGCGGCCTGCGCGCGCGCCCCCACCCCCGCAGAGGGCACAAGCGCCACGATTCGTACAGAAGGTTGAGAAGGATGCATGACACATGCATTATATAAGTTCAAGCTCACTCTAAGCCCGCGCCTCTATAATTAAGCTCTTTCGCGGCGCCCCCTTTTTTGGGATGGCGCCTGCAACGCTTTTTTATATTGGCTTTTTATGTCTGCTGCACTGGCCCCAACTGCCCACTCGCTTAACACCCTGCTCAACGCGCTTAAACCCGGGCTTCGCTATGCCCACCCGCGCCCACCGGGTTCGGGCGATGCCTGGCTGTTAGCGCAACTGACCAAAAAAGCGGGCAAAACGCTTGTACTTTTGTGCGCCGAGCCGCTCGAGGCGCAACGCCTTGCCGACGAGATTGCCTTGTTTGCCCCAGAACTCAGAGTCCGTCCGCTACCCGACTGGGAGACCCTGCCCTACGACGGCTTCTCGCCCCATCAAGATCTGATTTCAGAACGCTTGCGCACCCTGCACGCCCTGATGCAGCATGAGGTCGATGTGCTGACCGTGCCGATTACCACCGCACTGTATCGCCTGCCCCCACCTAGTTTTTTAGCGGCTTACACCTTTTCATTTAAACAAAAAGACCGGCTCGACGAGGCCGCCTTACGCGCGCAATTAATGCTGGCGAATTACGCTCATGTATCGCAAGTGACGGTGCCTGGCGAGTTCTGCGTGCGCGGCAGTCTGATTGATTTGTTTCCGATGGGTTCTGTTGTGCCGTATCGCATTGACTTGTTCGATGACGAAATCGAATCGATTCGTGCCTTTGACATCGATACACAACGCAGCTTATATCCGGTGGGTTCGGTGCAATTACTGCCCGGACGCGAGTTYCCGATGGATGAGGCCGCACGTAATCATTTTCGCTCGGGCTTTCGCGATGTGTTTGAAGGTGACCCGTCACGCGCGCTGCCCTATCGCGACATTGGCAACGGCATCGCCTTTGCAGGTGTCGAATACTATCTGCCTTTGTTTTTTGAAAGTACCGCCACTTTATTTGACTATCTCACCCAAGATACCTTGATGGTGACCCTGGGCGATATTGATGATGCCATACGTCGTTTTGCGCAAGACACTGCTACCCGATATAACTTTTTAAAGAGTGATCGCGAGCGTCCTGTGCTTGCGCCTGACGCCTTATTCTTGCGCGCAGAGTCGTTGTTTGAACAACTCAAAGCATTTGGGCGTATTGCCCTGACCACAGACGCAGAACACCTCGAGTTTTTACCTGCACCTGAGGTTGGGATTTCGCGGCGCGCTGAAGATCCTGTACAAAAACTACGCTCACTTTTAGACCAAAAACAACAACGCGTTGTACTTTGCACCGACTCTCATGGCCGCCGTGAAACCATCGTGCAAATGCTGGCCGAACACGGGTTAAGCCCAGACGCACAAACCGAATCGCTAACGCAGGTTTTAGAAGGTGACTCACATTTTGCCATTACGGTCGCACAGCTCAATACCGGTTTCCAGTTGCCGGCAGAGCGACTGATTTTTATTACCGAAAACGATCTGTATCCCGGACACGGCACCACCGCCAGACGAGGCAAGCGCCAGCAAGAACAGGCCAGCAACGTCGAGGCGATGGTGCGCGATTTATCCGAATTGCGACTCGGCGACCCCGTGGTGCATGCCCAACACGGTATCGGCCGCTATCACGGCTTAATCAATATGAATATGGGTGAAGGCGAGATGGAATTTCTTCACCTCGAGTACGCCAACAAAACAACTCTCTATGTTCCGGTGGCGCAACTGCACGTGATTGCTCGCTACAGCGGAAATGATCCAGACACCGCTCCTTTGCATCAGCTGGGCTCAGGGCAATGGGAAAAAGCCCGCCGCAAAGCCGCGCAGCAAGTGCGCGATACCGCAGCCGAATTATTAGACATCTATGCCAAGCGCGCCGCGCGCCAAGGCTTCGCCTTTAAGTTGCCTTTGGGCGATTACGAATTATTTTCCGAAGGCTTTGGTTTTGAAGAGACCGTCGATCAAGCTGCCGCGATTCAGTGTGTCTTGGCCGATATGACTTCAGGGCGGCCGATGGATCGGCTCGTCTGCGGTGACGTTGGGTTTGGCAAAACCGAAGTCGCCTTGCGTGCCACGTTTTTAGCTATCGCAAACAGCAAGCAAGTGGCGATTTTATGCCCCACCACCCTCTTGGCCGAACAGCACGCACAAACGTTTTCGGATCGCTTTGCCGACTGGCCCGTCAAAGTGGTCGAGCTGTCACGGTTTCGTTCGGCCAAAGAGGTGGCAAGCGCGATCGTGGGGATCAACGACGGCACGATCGATATTGTGATCGGTACCCACAAAATCTTATCGAAAGACGTTAACTTCATGCGCCTGGGACTCGTGATCATTGATGAAGAACACCGCTTTGGGGTGCGGCAAAAAGAACTGCTTAAGTCGTTGCGTGCCGAGGTCGATGTCTTGACCCTGACCGCAACGCCCATTCCACGTACGCTCGGGATGTCACTCGAAGGTATCAGAGATTTTTCTGTGATCGCGACGGCACCACAAAAGCGCTTAGCGATCAAAACGTTTGTGCGTCGCGAAGATAACAGCACCATTCGCGAAGCACTGCTGCGCGAGCTCAAGCGTGGTGGACAGGCTTACTTTTTGCATAACGAAGTTGAAACAATCCACAACCGCCGCGCCCGCCTGGAAGAGCTCGTTCCCGAGGCGCGCATCGCAGTGGCCCACGGTCAAATGGGCGAGCGCGATCTTGAGCAAGTCATGAAAAGCTTTTATCAGCAGCGCTTCAACGTCTTGCTATGCACCACGATTATCGAAACCGGCATCGATGTGTCTAGCGCGAACACCATCATCATTCACCGTGCGGATCGCTTTGGCTTAGCTCAGTTACATCAGCTCAGGGGGCGAGTCGGGCGCTCGCACCATCAAGCCTACGCCTATCTGATGACGCCGGGTGAGGACTCAATCACCAAGAACGCTAAAAAGCGTCTCGAGGCGATTCAGGCGATGGAAGAGCTTGGCTCGGGCTTCTTTTTAGCCATGCACGATCTTGAAATCCGAGGCACCGGTGAAGTGCTGGGCGAATCGCAATCAGGCAACATTCAAGAGATTGGCTTCTCGATGTACAACGACATGCTAAATGAGGCCGTACGTGCGCTGAAAGCCGGAGTTGAACCCGATCTTGACGCACCCTTTAGTGCAGGTTGTGAGGTCAATTTGCACGCCCCTGCCTTGCTACCAGCCGATTTTTGCGGCGACGTGCCGGCGCGACTTTCACTGTATAAGCGGCTATCGAGTTGCAAAAGTGAAGACGATTTGATCGTGATACAAGAAGAGCTGATCGATCGTTTTGGCAAACTCCCCGAACCCGCCCGCACTCTGCTTTCCACCCATAAAATACGCCTCTTAGGTCTGCCTTTGGGTCTGCAAAAAATTGATGCCAGCGAAACACAAATCATGCTGCACTTTAAACAAAGCACCAGCGTTGATCCACTACGTTTGATTGAGCTCGTGCAAAAACAAAAGAATATTCGCTTTGCCGGACCAGATAAACTACGGATAGAAACCAAAGCGCAAGACGTCACTGCACGCTACGATACGGTTCGCGCGCTATTGCGTACGCTCGCCTGAGCCAATCCAGACCAGACTAACATTCAAACCCAAGCGTTCCCTGCTCACCAGACCGATTCCTATGACTACCTTCAATCTCGTTGTGCAATCTCCAGCGCTCGCCAGCGATCTGATCGAACAGGCGGCAGCGCTCAGCGAAGCCTCGGGTGTTCAGCGCTTGAGCACCACTGCTGCGCGCTTGTTGCAGGTCAATGCGAGCCCCGCTTCGCGAGCCGAACTTCTGGCCTGGGGCGAGAGTCGGTCAGTGGATACCGCTTTTATCGCCGCGGGCAGCCGTCTGACTGACTGCAAAATTCTAGCAATGGATATGGACTCAACGCTCATCAATATTGAATGCATCGACGAAATCGCGGCCTTCGGCGGGGTGAAAGAACAAGTGGCCTCGATCACCGAGGCAGCGATGCGTGGCGAAATCAAAGATTTTTCTGACAGTCTGACGCGCCGGGTCGCGTTCTTAAAAGGCCTGTCACTTGAAGTGTTGCAGCAGGTATACGACCACAAGCTCAAACTCAATCCAGGCGCCGAACAACTGGTCAATACCGCACAACAGGCAGGGCTTAAGGTGCTGCTAGTGTCCGGGGGCTTTACCTTTTTTACCGAAAAGCTTAAAGCCCGCCTGAAGCTTGATGCGGCACACGCTAACATTTTGGCCCACGAGCAAGGTGTTCTAACGGGCAAAGTGAACGGCCAAATTCTAGACGCGCAAGGCAAGGCCGACACCTTAACGGCCTTTGCACAGAGCCTAGGCGCGCAAGCGCAGCAGATCATTGCGATCGGTGATGGGGCTAATGATCTAAAAATGCTGGGATTAGCGGGCTATTCAGTGGCTTACCGGGCAAAGCCCGTGGTGCGCGCGCAGGCAGGCTATGCACTGAATTTCGCAGGGCTTGACGGTGTACTGAACTGGTTTGAAGACTAAGCGCGACGCAACAAGTATCTAAAGACAAAGCCCGGAAACGCCATCACCACAAACAAACTAAACGTAATGGTATAGAACTCCCAGCGTTGCTTAAAGACGTTGCCAAGGAGTCCTTCAAAGGCAATGCCAACAACGCCCACAAGCAAATACAACACAAACAATTCAAGCATTCTGAGCCAAAAGCTTTTTTGTGATTGCAGAGCTTTAGCTTGCCAGACTGCAAACACTCGGTCGTTTAAGAAGGGCAGATTCGCGGCCACAAAAGCTAGCGCAATCAAGAGCCAAACCGCTGCAGTTTGATTCATCGCTTTCTCGGTAGAGTCTGGCTATTGATCGCGAAAAAAAACACCCACAAGCCACGCTGTGTCTGACGTTTGCGCCAACGCGAACCACGACTGTGCATCGAAGCCTAAAACGCCAAGGTTGCGCGCATGGCCTGTAAACATAGCACCAGCAAACCATTTGGCATGAGCCCAAGCACTAATACTGCCAGGCCATTGCCAATAATCAGACTGCGCGGTAGCCACGCTACCGGCGTTAACGCAGGAGTCGCGCCTTCTTCGGGTTCGTCAAAATACATGACTTTGATCACCCGCAAATAATAGAAGGCCCCAATCAGCGAAAAAAAGACCGCCAGTACCGCCATCCAAAGGTGCTCAGACTTCAATAACGTTTGCAGAATTAAAAGCTTGGCGTCAAAGCCCACTAAAGGCGGCAGGCCCGCTAACGAACACATCAATAACAGCAACAGCGCCGCCATCCATGGGCTGCGACGGTTCAAACCTTTGAGATCACTGATGTTTTCACACTCGTGACCCTCGCGTGTCATTAACAGGATTACGCCGAACGACGCCAGGGTAGTCAACACATAGGTCAGCATATAAAACAGTGCCGATCCGTACGACTCAGTATCAAACTGTTTGTCGCCATCAAGCGAACCCGAGGCTAGGCCTAACAAAATAAAACCCATATGCGAAATTGTTGAGAACGCCAACATTCGCTTGAAGTTAGTTTGCATAATGGCCGTCAGGTTGCCGATTGCAAGCGACAAGAACGCCAAAATCAACAGCATGGGTTGCCAGTCTGCCGTTAAATCGCCCAGACCAACGACTAAAATACGTAAGGTAATGGCAAAAGCCGCCAACTTCGGTGCAGCCGCTAACACGAGCGTGACCGCCGTCGGGGAACCCTGATAGACGTCAGGCACCCACATATGAAACGGCACCGCACCCAACTTAAATGCCAGACCTGCCACCAAAAAGACTAAACCGAACGTGAGCGGCAAATAGTCAATTTGACCCGAGCTCACCGCATCGGCGATATTACGCAAATCAAGTGCACCGGTTGCACCGTACATCATCGACATGCCGTACAACATAAAACCTGAGGCCAACGCACCCAAGACAAAATACTTCATCGCCGCCTCAGTCGACTGGGCGTGATCACGCCGAATCGCAACCAGCGCATAGAGCGCCAACGACATCAACTCCAGACCCAGATAAATGGTCAAGAAGTTGCCGGCTGAAATCATCACCATCTGACCCAGAAGCGCGAACAGCACCAATACATAGAACTCGCCGCCGCGCAGCATATCGCGCGAGTGCAGATATTCCCGACCATAGATCAGCGTCAGCGCCACAGCAAGATACGAGGCCACTTTTAGCAGATGCGCCAAGGGATCGGCGATATAAAGGCCAAAGAAGGTTTCGCCCACCAAACCCATATTCCACTGCCAGATCGAAACCAGCGCAAGCAGCGCCAGCGTGGCAAGCGACAAGCCATAGGCCAGGGTGCGCCGTACCCCAGCGCTTAGCGCGTCGAGAATCAGAATAAGCATACCCATCACCAGCAAGATAATTTCTGGTGCGGCCAGACCGAAATCGAATTGAGATTGCATCATGGCGGGCTTACAGTTTTGAATTGGATACGTGTTGTAACAGGGCCTCGACTGACGTGTGCATCACATCAGTAAAGGGCTTGGGATGAACACCCATATAAAGGACAGCCAAAGCCATCACCCCAAGAATCAAGAACTCACGACTCGACAAATCTTGCAGTTCGCGCACGTGGTCGTTGGCAATATCACCGAAGGCGACGCGCTTGACCATCCACAGCGAATACGACGCCCCTAAGATCAAGGCTGTCGCGGCTAACAGGCCGATCCAGAAGTTATATTGGACCGCGCCCAGGATCACCATAAACTCGCCCACAAAACCGCTCGTGGCTGGCAAGCCAGCATTGGCCATCGAGAAAAATACAAAAAAGGTCACAAAACGCGGCATGGTGTTGATGACGCCACCGTAATCAGAGATCTGACGGCTATGCATACGGTCGTACAACACACCAATACATAAGAACATGGCTGCCGAGACAAAACCATGCGACACCATCTGCACAATCGCTCCCTCAACACCTGCGGTATTGAAGATAAAGAGGCCTAAGGTCACAAAGCCCATATGCGCGACCGACGAATAGGCCACGAGCTTTTTCATGTCATCTTGCACAATCGCAACCATGCCGATGTAAATCACGGCAATTAACGATAGTGCAATGATGATGCCCGACATGCCCACTGAAGCATCAGGCACGATCGGTAGCGACAGTCTTAAAAACCCGTAAGCACCAAGCTTAAGCATGATAGCCGCCAACACCACTGAGCCGCCAGTAGGTGCCTCAACGTGCGCATCGGGCAACCAAGTGTGTACGGGCCACATCGGCACCTTGACAGCAAACGCGGCCAAGAAAGCAAAGAAAATTAAAACCTGTGGCGCGTAAGCCAAGGGCAGGTCGTGCCAGGTTTGGATATCAAACGAGCCGCCGGCCTCGTTCCAGAGGTATAAAAAGGCCACCAAGGTCAGCAACGACCCCATCAGGGTGTACAAAAAGAACTTGAAGGCTGCATACACGCGATTGGGGCCGCCCCACACACCGACGATGATATACATCGGAATGAGTGTCGAYTCAAAAAAGATGTAGAACAACAAGCCGTCCATCGCCACGAACACGCCGATCATCAGACCTGACAAAATTAAGAAGGCGGCCATGTATTGAGCGATGCGTGAAGTGATGACCTCCCATCCGGCCAACACGACGATGATCGTAATGAAGGCGGTCAGCAGCACAAACCACAGCGAGATCCCGTCAACACCCAAGTGATACATCACCGCAAAGGCTGGGATCCAAGGCGTCTTTTCAACAAACTGCATCGCGGCTGTTGCACTGTCAAAGCCTGTGTAAAGAGGGATCGTGACAAAGAAACTCAGCAAAGCACCGATCAGCGCCAGATTGCGCGTCAAGGCCGGGCGCTCGTCGCTGCCTACCGCCAAAATCAACAAGCCGCAGACGATCGGAACAAAAATCGCAAACGTGAGCCACGGGGTTGTAAAAGAAGCGATCTCGCTTGTCATTATTTAGTACCAAAGATAACGTAGGTGATCGCAACCAGCAGGCCGATAATCATCGCAAAGGCGTAGTGATAGATGTAGCCCGTCTGAAAACGACGGGTCACACCTGCCAGTGCGCCAACTAATTTTGCCGAACCATTGACCAACACACCGTCGATTAAGCCACGATCGCCGCGTTGCCAAAAACTTGTACCAATCACACGCAAACCACGCGCCAACACCTGCTCATTGAACCAGTCAAAGAAGTATTTGTTTTCAAGAAYCTTATTGACGAAGGTTAGATTGGCTTGAATCGCGGCAGGGACTTTAGGATTGATTAAGTAGCAATACCAGGCCACGACTGCACCTGCCACCACCAGCCAAAACGGCACCGTGGTGAACGCATGCAAGCCATAACCCACCCAGCCATGGACGTGATGCCATTCTTTGGCAAGCTCTGCCATCGCGGGATGCTGAGTCAGGATCACAATTGAATTTTTGAAAAACGAACCAAACAACAAAGGATCAATCGCAAGCGCACCGATAATGATCGAGGGGACCGCCAGCAAGACTAGAGGCAAGGTAACGACCCAAGGTGATTCATGGGGCTTGCCACCATGATGATCGTGCGCGTCGTGAGCGTGGGCATGGGCATCGCCGTGAGCAGCATGAGCGTCGTGCCCATGCGCACCGCCATGCGTATCAAAGCGCTCTTTGCCATGAAACACTAAAAAGTAGACCCGAAAAGAATAAAGCGAGGTGACAAACACACCGATCAGCGTCGCGTAATGCGCAAAGCTTGCGCCCCACACGTTGGCGGCACCTGCCGCTTCGATGATGTGCTCTTTAGAATAAAAGCCCGAGAAAAATGGCGTACCCACCAAGGCCAGCGTACCAATCAAGAAGGTGATCCACGTAATAGGCATGTACTTGCGCAAACCGCCCATGTTGCGAATATCTTGATTGTGGTGCATGCCGATAATCACCGAGCCCGCACCCAAAAACAACAAGGCTTTAAAGAACGCGTGTGTCATTAAGTGAAAAATCGCCACTGAGTAGGCCGACGCACCTAAGGCAACCGTCATATAACCTAATTGCGACAAGGTTGAGTACGCCACAACGCGCTTGATGTCGTTTTGGATGATGCCCAAAATACCCAAGAACAGCGCGCCAATCGCACCGATCACAATAATGAACGAGAGCGCAGTATTTGACAGCTCAAAGAGCGGTGAAAAACGCGCCACCATAAAGATACCCGCCGTCACCATCGTTGCTGCGTGGATCAGTGCTGAAATCGGCGTGGGGCCTTCCATTGAATCGGGCAACCAAGTATGCAAAGGCACTTGTGCAGATTTACCCATTGCACCGATAAACAAACAGATGCAARCCACCGTCAACAGCATCCAGTCGGTACCAGGCAGTGTCAAGGTCGCCAGCTTATCGGCTTGTTTAAATACTTCGCCATAGTGCATCGTACCRGCGTAGGCGAACAGCAAACCGATACCCAGCACAAAACCAAAGTCACCCACGCGATTGACTAAAAACGCCTTCATGTTGGCAAAAATTGCAGTGGGCTTGGTATACCAAAAGCCAATCAGCAGATACGACACCAGACCCACGGCCTCCCAACCAAAGAACAACTGCACCATGTTGTTAGACATGACCAGCATCAGCATCGAGAAGGTAAACAAAGAGATATACGCGAAGAAGCGCTGGTAGCCTGGGTCTTCAGCCATATAGCCGATCGTGTAGATGTGCACCATCAACGACACAGACGTCACCACCACCATCATGAGCGCTGACAGCGGATCAATCAAGAAACCAATTTCTAGTTTTGCCTCGTCTAATAAAGACCAGGTGTACACGGCACCATCAAAGGTGTGCCCATTGAGAACATCTTTTAGAACCAGCACCGACCCGATCGTCGAGACGGCCACCAGCGCGATAGTCAGGATGTGCGAGTTGCGACGACTAACCTGGCGTCCCAAAAAACCGGTACCAAACAAACCCGCAAGGATCGCGCCTAATAAAGGCGCGAGCGCGATGATCAGATATAAAGAAGGTGAGCTAAACATATTATTCTGTGATCCGATCAGCCCTTCAGGCTATCAAGTTCGTCTACGTTAATGGTGTTGAGGTTACGAAACAGCAGCACTAAAATCGCCAGGCCAATCGCAGCCTCGGCGGCCGCAACCGTTAGAATAAAGAACACAAACACCTGCCCCGCCGCATCACCCATCCAGGTCGAAAACGCAACAAAGTTCATGTTCACGGCTAACAGCATTAACTCAACCGACATCAGCAACACAATCAGGTTGCGACGATTCAAAAATATCCCAAACACGCCAATCGCAAACAGGATGGCACCCAACACCAAAAAGTGCGGCAGAGTCAAGGTCATCATGTTTGATCTCCTTTGGCGTTCACGGCCTCTTGGCTCGGCATCTTGACCAGACGCACCCGATCTTTGGCACGCACACGCACTGAGGCGCCTGGGTCGTTATATTTCACATCGCGGCGCTTGCGCAGCGTCAGCGAAATTGCGGCAATCATGCCAACCAGCAAGAGCACGGCACCGACCTCAACCGCGTAGGCATATTCGGTGTACATCGACTCGCCCAGCGTGCGAGCGTTGTTGTAATCGTTACCCATATCGGCAGCCGGGCCAACCTGCCCCCAAGAGGTCGCCAACACAAAAGACATCTCGCCCACCATCACCAAACCAACGATCAGGCCCATTGGCAAATAGGTTTTAATACCGGTGCGAAGTTCTTCCATCTTGACATCAAGCATCATCACGACAAATAAGAACAACACCATCACCGCACCCACATACACGAGCACGAGCAACAATGCCAAAAACTCAGCACCTAGCAGCATCCAGATCATGGCAGCATTTGCAAACGCTAGAATCAGATGCAGCACAGCGGTGACCGGGCTAGTTGCGGTGATGACGCGAAACGCCGCCACCACCAACACCAGAGCCAACACGTAGAACAGGATAGTTGTAAACATCATTTCTTTTAGGCCCCTGCCCGATCAACGATAAGGCGCGTCAATGGCGCGGTTGCGGGCGATCTCTTCTTCGTAGCGATCACCCACCGCCAACAACATGTCTTTTGTAAAATACAGATCACCGCGTTTTTCACCGTGGTACTCGTGAATGTGCGTTTCAACGATTGAATCGACTGGGCAGCTTTCTTCGCAAAACCCGCAAAAAATACATTTGGTCAGGTCAATGTCATAACGAGTCGTACGGCGTGAACCATCTTCACGTTGCTCGGATTCAATCGTGATGGCCAAGGCGGGACAAACGGCCTCGCAAAGTTTGCAGGCAATGCAGCGCTCTTCGCCGTTTGGATAACGACGTAACGCATGCAAGCCACGAAAGCGTGGTGACTGCGGTGTTTTTTCAAGCGGATATCGCAAGGTGATCTTACGCTTGAAAAAATACTTACCCGTGAGCTTCATGCCCTTGAGCAACTCAAGCAACAGCAAACTGCCAAAAAAATCTTTAATCGCTTCCATAAATGCCTTTTCTGTCTAGCCGCGCTTAGTTCCAGATGTTCCAAGGCGTCTGCATCCAGATCGCCACTACCACCAGCCACACGCCGGTGAGCGGGATGAAAATCTTCCAGCCCAGACGCATGATCTGGTCATACCGATACCGCGGAAACGACGCGCGAAACCAGATGAACAGAGAAACCACCACAAAGGTTTTAAGACCTAACCACAACCAACCTGGCACCCAGGTCAGCGGGGCAATTTCGATCGGTACAGCCCAGCCGCCCAAGAACATAATCGCGGCCATACATGACAAGAAAATCATGTTGGCGTATTCGCCCAAGAAAAACAGCGCAAAGGCCATGCCCGAATACTCGACCATGTGACCCGCCACGATTTCGGATTCGCCCTCAACCACGTCAAACGGATGGCGATTAGTTTCAGCAACCGCCGAAATCACATAAATGACAAACAGAGGCAACAACGGCAGCCAATTCCAGGACATGAAATTAATGCCGTGATCAGCAAACCAACCGCGGGTTTGTACATTGACGATTTCGGTCATATTCAAACTACCCGACACCAACAACACTGTGACCAGTACAAAGCCGATGGCAAGTTCGTAAGACAGCATTTGTGCCGAAGCACGCATGGCCGCCAAAAACGCATATTTAGAGTTTGAAGCCCAACCCGCGACGATCACGCCATAGACGCCGACCGAGGTAATCGCCATCACATACAGCAAGCCAGCGTTGACGTTAGCCAATACCAACTCAGGCCCAAAGGGCACCACCGCCCAAGCCGCCAAGGCTGGCATCAACGTGACAACCGGTGCCAAGATGAACAAAATCTTATTGGCCTGACTTGGTACGATGACTTCTTTGGTCAGTAGTTTGAACACGTCAGCAAATGGCTGTAACAAGCCTTTGAAACCGACTCGGTTTGGACCCAGACGCACATGCATCGCGCCGATCATCTTGCGTTCCCAATAAGTCAGATAGGCGACGCACAAAATAACGGGTACCGCGATCACCAAAATCTTGAGCAAGGTCCAAAGCACCAGCCAAACGGTGGGGCCAAGCAAATCGACGCCAAAAGTTTCAAGAGCGTTTAGCCAAAGCATCAGGCACGCTCCACACTCAGTTGTCCAAACGCACCACCGAGGGCAACGGTTTGTTCAAAGCCCGCAGCAATACGCACAGCACCTGGCGCCAAAGTGTTGTCTTGCTCAGCGGCTAACACCACCTGCCCTGCTGCCGCTTTGACCAGCACCTGAGTACCCTGCGCGATACCCAATTGCGTGAGTGTGTTGGCATGCATACGCGCCGCAGGTGCGCGCGAGGCTGCAGAGTCTTGCAAGGCTTGTGCGCGACGCACCATCGCATCGGTACGAAAAATTGGCACATCGGCGACGCGCTCTAGCTTGAGGCCTGTGGTGTTGGCCGAATTTGTGCTTGCAGTGATCGCTGTCAGGCCGCTTGCAGAGGCAGCGTTAGACGTCTCGYCTAAAGCCAAGGCAGCCAACTCACCCTGTAATTGATTCGATAAGCGCCCCACTACTCCACCTGACAAGACTACGTCGCGCACAGATTCTGAAGACTCATCATCAAAGCCAGCCAAATGCAACACATTGCCAAGCACACGCAAGACTTTCCAGCCTGGCCGTGTTTGACCGCGCGGCGCGACCGTGCCTTTGAAACTTTGCGCCAAACCTTGAGCGTTCACAAACGTGCCGGAAGTTTCGGTAAACGGTGCAATCGGCAAAAGCACATGCGCCCAATCGCGTGCGCCTGTCGCATAAGGCGTGAGCGCCACCGAAAACTGCGCAGCCTTTAACGCCGCAAGCGCTTGAGCGCCCTGATCGACATCCAGCAAGGGTTCTGCATGCAGCACCACGTAGGCTTTCAGGGACTCGGCAAACATTGCTGCCGCTGTTTTGCCGCCTTTAACAGGCACAGCACCGGCCAGATAACCGCCTACGGTATTGGCGCCTGCAGTTAAAAAGCCCAACTGACCCGCCGCCAATAGCGCGATCAGTTGCGCATAGGCTGCAATACGCGAAGCATCAGGAGCGTTAACCGCAGTGCTGCCAAGCAACACCGCCACGCGCTCGCCTGAGGCCAGGCTGGCCGCAATCTGTTCGGCCGCAGCACTTGGCTGAACCGCCGACAGTCCCGTTGGAACTTCTCTTGCTTTTTCTTTGGCTAGGGCTACGACAATTTGTGCGAGTGTAGCGGCCAAGGCGCTTGGCAAAACTGTTGCACGCGCAGCCAGTTTGAATAGGGGATCATCGGCTGCTATATCGACCGACGAAACCTGCGTGCCGCGCTTAACAGCCTGACGCAAGCGCTGCGCCATCAGCGGATGATCTTTACGTAAAAACGAACCCACTACCAACACGCGATCAAGCGTATTCAGTGCGTTGATATTCATCCCTAACCAAGGTGCGCCCGTCAAAGCGGCATCAAAGCTTGAATCGGTTTGGCGTAAACGACAATCAATATTTTCAGAGCCCAAGCCGCGGGTCACGCGCGCCAGCAAGGCCATTTCTTCGAGCGTGGCGTATTCAGTGGACAGCGCACCAATCTGTGCAGCACCCGAGGTGTCGCGCACTTGCATCAAGCCCTGCGCCACTGCTTGCAGGGCATCCGACCACGAGGCCTCATGCCACTGCCCATCGCTGCCCTTAATCATAGGGTTTGTCAGACGATCTTCGTTTAAACCTTCATAAGAGAAACGATCGCGATCACTAATCCAACATTCGTTGAGGTCTTCGTTTTCGAAAGGCACCACGCGAATCACTTGATCACCTTTAACCTGCACCACCAAGTTTGTACCCAAACTATCGTGCGGCGACACCGCACGCCGACGCGCGAGCTCCCAGGTGCGCGCCTGATACCGAAAAGGCTTTGAAGTCAGTGCGCCTACCGGGCACAGATCAATCATGTTGCCCGACAATTCAGACTCAACTGAGCGCCCGACAAAGGTCGTGATCTCAGAGTGCTCGCCACGGCCAATCATGCCAAGCTCCATCACTCCCGCGATCTCTTGACCAAAGCGCACGCAACGCGTGCAATGAATGCAGCGAGACATTTCTTCGGCCGACACCAAGGGGCCTAAATCTTTGTGAAATACCACGCGTTTTTCTTCTTGATAGCGCGAGCTTGAACCACCGTAGCCCACGGCTACGTCTTGCAACTGACACTCACCACCCTGGTCACAAATCGGGCAATCAAGCGGGTGATTGATCAGCAAGAACTCCATCACACTTTTTTGAGCGGCTACTGCGCGTTCTGAGCAAGTATGCACCACCATGCCGTTGGTCACGGGTGTGGCGCAAGCTGGCATCGCTTTGGGCGCTTTCTCGACCTCAACCAAACACATGCGGCAGTTTGCCGCAACGGTCAATTTTTTGTGATAGCAAAAATGCGGCACGTAGACGCCGAGCTTATGCGCGGCGTGCATCACCATACTGCCTTCTTGCACTTCGACTTTCTTACCGTCGATGGTTAACTCAACCATAACTTTGTCCAGACCTTAAAGATAGGGGGCCACCACACAGCGCTTATGCTCGATGTGGTACGCAAATTCGTCGCGATAATGCTTCAAGAAACCACGCACTGGCATCGCTGCGGCGTCACCCAAGGCGCAAATCGTGCGCCCCATGATGTTGCCTGCAACCGAGTCCAACAAATCGAGATCTTCAGGGCGACCCTGACCATGCTCGATGCGGTTCACCATACGGTAGAGCCAACCTGTCCCTTCACGACAAGGGGTACACTGCCCGCAGCTTTCTTCAAAATAAAAATACGATAAACGCAGCAAAGACTTGACCATGCAGCGGGTGTCGTTCATCACGATCACGGCGCCCGAACCCAGCATCGAGCCGGCCTTAGCGATCGCGTCGTAATCCATGGTGATGTCCATCATGATGCTGCCTGGGATCACCGGTGCGCTTGATCCGCCAGGGATCACCGCTTTGAGCGTTGAACCACCACGCATGCCACCTGCAAGTTCTAACAACTTTGAAAACGGTGTGCCTAAGGGGATTTCGTAATTACCGGGGCGCTCGACATCGCCGGTAATTGAAAACAACTTCGTGCCACCATTGTTGGGTTTGCCAACCTCAAGATACGCGGCGCCGCCATTGCGAATGATCCAAGGCACCGCTGCAAAGGTTTCGGTGTTGTTGATCGTGGTGGGCTTGCCATACAAACCAAAGCTTGCCGGAAACGGTGGCTTAAACCGCGGTTGACCTTTTTTACCCTCAAGCGATTCAAGCAAGGCAGTTTCTTCGCCGCAAATGTAGGCGCCATAGCCATGAAACGCATGCAACTGGAAGTTAAATTGCGAGCCTAAAATATTGTTGCCGAGCATACCGGCGGCGCGCGCTTCATCTAGCGCCTCTTCAAAGCGGTCATACACCTCAAAGATTTCGCCATGGATGTAGTTATAGCCAACTGGGATCCCCATCGCGTAGGCCGCAATCGCCATGCCCTCGATCACGATGTGGGGATTCAAGCGCAAAATATCGCGATCTTTAAATGTTCCAGGTTCGCCTTCGTCAGAATTGCAAACTAAATATTTTTGACCCGGAAACGCACGGGGCATAAAGCTCCATTTCAATCCGGTCGGAAACCCCGCACCACCCCGACCACGCAAGCCCGACGCCTTAACTTCAGCGATGACCTCTTCTTGAGTCATGCCTTGCGTCAAAATCTTACGCAAGGCTTCGTAACCACCGCGCTTAACGTAATCCGCTAAGCGCCAGTTATTACTATCCAGGCCTTCCATGATTTGTGGCCCTAAATGACGGCCATGCAACCCCATCGACCCAGGGAGATCATTATYGGGGGCCGCAATCAAACCTTGCGAATACTTTTGCAAGATGGCGTAACTGCTTTCAGACATCACTGCACTCATTGAGCTTCTCCACGCGCAGCGTCAGCCAACTCGCCAAGCATCGCATCAATTTTTTCGGGTGCCATCCGCACACACATATGTTTGTTGTTCACGATCAGCACCGGTGAATCGCCACAGGCACCCATGCACTCGCCTTCAACTAGGGTAAACAGGCCGTCCGCAGTCGTCTCACGAAAACCAATCCCGAGTTTTTTCTTGAGGTAGTCGGCAGTAAATTCGCCATCGCGAAGCGCACAAGGCAAGTTCGTACACACCGATAACTTGAACTTGCCCACAGGGCGCACATCAAACATATTGTAAAAAGTCGCGTTTTCTTGCACAGCAATCGCGGGCTGACCAAGATAATCAGCCACATCCTGAATCACTTCAGGCGACACCCAGCCGCATTCGTCTTGTGCAATCGCAAGAGACGCCATGATGGCAGACTGCTTTTGATCAGTCGGGTATTTGGCGATCTCACGGTCGATTTTTTTGTAAGCCTGTTCAGAGAGCAACATGTTTTAAATCCGGTATGGGGGATGAGACAACGATTAGCGGTCGATCTCGCCAAAAACAATATCTTGAGTACCAATGATGGTCACAGCATCGGCAATCATGTGACCACGCGACATTTCGTCGAGCGCTTGCAAATGTACAAAGCCAGGCGCACGAATTTTTAAACGGTAGGGCTTGTTGGCACCGTCAGACACCATGTAAATACCAAATTCACCCTTAGGATGCTCGATCGAAGCATAGGCCTCGCCCGCAGGCACACTAAAACCCTCAGTGAAAAGCTTGAAGTGATGGATGAGTTCTTCCATGTTTGACTTCATACCGGTGCGCTGTGGTGGCGAAACCTTGTGGTTGTCTACCATCACTGGGCCTGGATTGCTGCGCAGCCACTGAATGCACTGCTGGACGATTCGATTGCTTTCGCGCATCTCAGCCACGCGCACCAAATAACGGTCGTACGAATCGCCATTGACACCAATGGGTATATCAAACTGCAAGCGATCATAAACCTCGTAAGGCTGCATTTTGCGCAGATCCCAGGCCACGCCTGAACCACGCAACATCGGGCCGCTAAAGCCCAGCGCCTTCGCGCGCTCGGGGTCAACCACACCAATGCCCACTAAGCGCTGCTTCCAGATACGGTTATCGGTTAACAGCGTTTCGTATTCATCCACACAAGCTGGAAAACGATTCGTAAAGTCTTCAATAAAATCGAGTAACGAGCCTGAGCGGGCATCGTTCATGATCTTGAAGTCTTTAGCCGAGCGGTACTGGCTGGCTTTTCCGTACTGCGGCATCGCATCGGGCAAGTCGCGATACACGCCACCGGGGCGATAGTAAGCCGCATGCAAACGCGCGCCCGAAACCGCCTCATAGCAATCCATCAAATCTTCACGCTCACGAAACGCGTACAAAAATACCGCCATCGCGCCCACGTCAAGCGCGTGCGAGCCTAGCGACATCAAGTGATTTAACAAGCGCGTAATTTCGTCGAACATCACGCGGATATATTGTGCGCGCAAAGGTGGCGTCACGCCCATGAGCTTTTCGATCGCTAGCACATAGGCGTGCTCGTTACACATCATCGAGACGTAATCCAATCGATCCATATAAGGCAAGGCTTGCAAAAACGTGCGATGCTCGGCCAATTTTTCAGTGGCGCGATGCAACAAACCGATATGTGGATCTGCGCGTTGGATCACTTCACCGTCAAGCTCTAGCACCAGGCGCAAGACGCCATGTGCAGCAGGATGCTGTGGACCAAAGTTCAATGTGTAGTTTTTAATTTCAGCCATGATTAGCGCCCAACTCCGTAGCCGTCTTCGCGAATCACACGCGGAATAATCTCGCGCGGTTCAATCGAAACAGGTTGATACACCACACGGCCTTGCTCAGGGTCGTACCGCATTTCGACGTTGCCATACACCGGAAAATCTTTGCGAAACGGATGACCAATAAAACCATAATCGGTCAAAATACGCCGCAGATCAGGATGGCCTTCAAAAATAATGCCAAACAAATCGAACGCTTCACGCTCAAACCAGTTCACGCTTGGCCAGACATTGACCAACGAATGAACAATGGGAAACTCGCCATTTACGGCAAAAGTGCGCACACGCAAGCGCCAGTTGTGCGTAAGCGACAGCAGGTGTGTAACCACCGCGAACCGCCCAACAGGAACTAAGGCAGCTTGCGGTGCTTCGCCTTCGCGCCCAACACCATAGGTTAAATAATCAACGCCACACAAATCCACGCACATCTCAAAACGCAAAGAAGGCTCGTCGCGTAAGCGCAAACAGGTGGTTTCCCACTGCTCGGCTGCAATTTCAATCGTGATTTCGTCGGTAGACAAGGTGAGTTGGACCTGCTCACCGAGCAGTATCACCAATTGTTGCTGCAGGTTTTCTAGCCTGGACATGTGTTTTTAAGCCTGATTAAACCGACGTACAAACCTAGGTCTGTGCGTCGTCTGGATTTAACGAGCGATCGTATTCGTTTGGCGAATTTTGTTTTGCATTTGCAGCAGGCCATACACCAAGGCCTCTGCCGTAGGCGGGCAACCCGGCACGTAGACATCAACCGGAACAATACGATCGCAGCCACGCACGACAGAATACGAATAGTGGTAATAGCCACCACCGTTCGCACAGGAGCCCATCGACACCACCCAGCGAGGCTCTGGCATCTGGTCATAGACCTTGCGCAAGGCCGGCGCCATTTTATTGCACAACGTGCCCGCCACAATCATCAGATCAGATTGACGCGGACTTGGTCGAAAGATGATGCCAAACTGATCCAGATCGTAACGCGCCGCGCCCGCGTGCATCATTTCGACCGCACAACAAGCCAAGCCAAACGTCATTGGCCACATCGAACCCGTTTTTGCCCAGTTAATAAATTTGTCAGCGCTTGTGGTGACAAAACCTTGCTTAAGAATGCCGTCAATTGCCATGTGTGTCTTCGCGACTTGAAACGTAGGAGATTATTCCCAGTCAAGCGCGCCTTTTTTCCACTCGTAGATGAAACCGACCGTGAGGATCGTTAAAAAAATCATCACTGTCACAAAACCAACCATGCCGACGGCGTTGTTAGCAATCGCCCACGGGAACAAGAATGCGATTTCTAAATCGAACAAAATGAACAAAATCGCCACAAGATAGTAGCGCACGTCAAATTTCATTCTGGAATCACCAAATGCTTCAAACCCGCATTCATACGGAGAGAGCTTTTGGGCGTCAGGGCGATGCGGACCGATCAGCGAACCCGCCGCGATGAGGGCAAAACCAATGCCGCTACCGACTACGATAAAGAGTAAAACCGGAAAGTATTGTTGCAAATTCATCCAGAGGCTCGGCAGTTATCCAAACCCTCCTAGTATACACCGCCGTTAGGGTTTTTACCTGAAGGCGTCTTGCGCGCGCGGTAGGGCTAAACACAAAAACGCGAACATAAACCGAGCGCACAAAAAAAAGGAACACTCTTGCGGGTGATCCTTTTTAAGTCTCTCGACTAAGCCAACCTACGTCAGCTTAGCTGCTCTAAGCGATTGCTTAGAATGAGTGACGCATACCGACATATGCAGCGTTGCCTGACAAGCCTGAAACGTTCAGGTAGTTGTTGACATACGTGTAGATTGCATAGCCTGTTGTACGCTTGCTGAAGTCATACTGGTAACCCAAACCGTAGGTGTTTTGAGTTGCAGCATATCCCAGATCGCTCAGGGTGCCGGCATTGGTTGCAGCTTGATAAGCAGCCATCACACGACCGCTTGCGCCGACTGGAATCAAGAAGTTGATGTTGTAGGCGTTAATTTTTGCGCCATCAGCAAACACCACACCACCTGACGAATAGGCGTTGGAAAGCGAACTTGACACTGAAGACATCGAGCCGCCGTTCACGAAACCGTTTGTTGTC
>NSIQ01000017.1 GCA_002737415.1 Alcaligenaceae bacterium
CAGCAGGAGTGAKGCGGTCATATGTTCCGGCGAGGTAAATTGGGCCGTTGGTGTAACTCAAAGCGCCAGTTGCAGCACGCATGTTGTTACCTGTATCGAACGCGCTACCAGTTGCTGTGTCAGCACTTGAAGCACCTGTTGCCAATTGTTTGTTTGACGTCAAGCCAGTGYTGAACGAGTAGCCCAAGCCGACTTTGAAGCCTGATAACGAAGGCGATTGATACATCAGCAAGTTACTGTAACGCACGGCAAGAATGCCCATGACGCCAGAAATGTTGATGATTGGCACGTTGGTGTTGAACGCGCCATCAACTGGGCCAGCGGCAAATTTGAAGGCGGTACCGAGTTGGCGACCAATATCCAATTGACCCCAAGCGTTGTTACGCAAGCCGACGATAGAAGTACGGCTCCAGGTGCTGAATGAGTTAGCTGAACCGTCGTTCACGTTTACTTGACCTTCGAGGTTCCAAACAACTTGGTTACCTGAACCSATGTCTTCAACACCCTTGATRCCAAAGCGTGAAGTTGACAAGGCGCCAGAGCTGACAGCGACGCTGCTGGAAGAAACATCGGCGGAAGCTAAGCCGCCAGACGTAACGCTCCAACTTTGATAACGAACACCGCCGTCGAGGACACCGTACATAGTTACTGATGATTGAGCCGATGCGGCACCAGCAAAGCCGGTTAACAGGGCGGCAGCAAGCAGAGTCTTTTTCATTTAAGAAATCTCCGTAAATTTGAGTGACAAGAGCAACAAACGGATGTTTTGTTCGCTGCCCCCCTAACTCCGCTAAGGGAAGTTAGCTCTATTGCATCAAAAAACGGAGGCTGTGGCTATGCTTCTCGACAGAAACCTCTGATAACCGAGGTATTTTGTTGGCTCAACGCAACATTTCGTTGTTTTTACCTCAAATGTATTAGGGTTTACCCGTTTTTGTTAATRTTTACGTCAATACTTAAAACTGACTAAAAACCACTGACGCCCTTGCTARTCGACTGCTCGCTAGGAGGCTACTTCCTGGTAAACCATCTGCTGCCCACCGCTCCCAGGCTAAAGTACCCCTTCAACCCCAATTCGCGCAACGTTCGATCTAGCAAGATTGACGCAGAGACATCACGGATGACTGCAATCAAGACCACCACACCCCGCATCACCCTAGACGAGTTTTTATTACTGCTTAATACCCACCATCCCTTCGCAAAGATGCTTGGCATCCAGATGTTAGAGCTTTGGCACGGCGCGGCCACGCTGTCGCTACCAACCCACCCCAGCTTTCAGCGTCTGGGTGGCACTGTCGCGGGGCCAATGCTCATGGGGCTCGCTGATCTGGCTGTGTATGCGGCCGTTGTCGGGGCCACGGGTAACGCCGAAGCAGTCACGGCCAGTCTGACAATCAACTTTTTACGCAAAAGCCCGCCTGGCACGATTTATGCCCGTGCACGGGTACTGAAAACCGGCCGACTCTGCGCGGGCGACGTCACCCTGACAGGCGAGAGCAGCGAAGAGCCCCTCGCGCATAGCGTCAGCACTTGGTCGTTGCCAAGAGCCTGAACGCACACCACTCTAAGCGGGGTTTGCGGCCAGCCCCAGCCAACAGGCCTAGCCAACCTAACCCAAGCTGTTACGCATGGCACAGGCAGCCGTCAACCAAAGTAAACAATTGACAAAGCGCCACCGTGCCCCGAAGATAAGGTTTGTTGTGACCCCCATCCTTGTCAGAGCCTTTTATGCAAACCATACGCCGTGCTCACATTAATCTACCGCGCCTGATCCGCACCCTGCCCTTGGCTGTACTGAGCCTGTGTCTGCTGGGCAGCCCGGCGCAGGCGGCTGACCCTTCTGAGGGTTTCCCGAACCGGGCACTGAACATTACGGTGACGTTTCCGCCCGGTGGTGGCACTGACATTTTGGCGCGTCTGATTGGTAACGCCTTAGCAGAAACACTGGGCCATGCAGCCGTTGTCGAGAACAAACCTGGCGCAAGCGGCAACGTGGGCTCAAAGTATGTGGCCGAGCGCGCGCCCGATGGCTACTCGCTGCTGATGGTTAACAGCTCGTTTGCGATCAACCCAGCCGTATTTACAACGATGCCGTTTGATCCAAAAAAAGATTTTGCACCGATTATCAACGTAGCATTTATTCCATCTGTGTTGGTCGTGCCCGCCAACTCGCCCTATCAAACTCTGGCCGCACTGCTCACAGCCGCCAAACCCGTCAAAAATGATGTGTCATATGGCTCGTGCGGCAACGGTACGCCGCAGCACCTGGCGGGTGAATCCCTAAATATCTATGCCAAAGCACACATTACGCACATACCGTATGGTGGCTGCGGGCCCGCACTTAAAGACGTTGTAGGCGGACAAATCCCCTTGGCAATCATCACTGCCTCAAGCGCAATGAGCCTCATTAAAGGAGGCAAGCTACGTGCGCTAGCAGTGACCTCGTCCGCGCGCTTTGGACAACTGCCCGACGTGCCTACGGTCGCAGAACAAGGCTACCCGGGCTATGAGCTCAGCCAGTGGCATGGCTTGCTTGCGCCGGCCAATACACCGGTCGCCGTGCAACAAAAGCTCTTTGAAGGCATCAACAAGGCCTTACAGTCGCCCGCCGTGAAAGACAAGCTCAATAGCTTGGGCTACACAACGGCCAACGATGGCCCGGCTGTCTTCAAAAAGATCATTGACGGTGACATTGATAAGTTCGTCAAGCTAGCAAAAGAGATCAAACTGAAAGTTGATTGAAGCGCAAGCGTTCAAGCACCGCGGGCGCTTCAGCTCAGAACATTGAACCCTTAAGCGTTTGAGCGCGACACGCTCGCGACGTTATCGAGCAGGGCTTCGTGCGGCGCTTCGTTCAGGTCAGTTGCCCGCAAGCGCGCTTCAGACGAGCGCAGCCTTCGTCGAGCACTGCCATCGACGTTGCAAACGAAAAACGAAAAAATGGCGTTGAGCCGTAAGCTGCGCCATGCACACCCGCCAACTTTTCTGAATCAAGCAGGTACAACACAAAATCTTCATCCGTCTGGATGATCTGACCCGTTGGTGTTTTTTTACCAATCATGCCCGCGCAAGACGGAAACACATAGAACGCACCTTCAGGCAAATGACAGGTAATACCCGGAATGGCATTCAGTTGCGCCACCACCGAATCGCGCCTGTCTTGAAAAATTTTTGTTCGTTCTGCAATAAAGCCTTGCGGCCCCGTCAGCGCCTCAAGCGCTGCCGCTTGCCCAATCGATGATGGATTCGAGGTGCTTTGCGACTGTAGTTTTGTGATCGCTTTGATAAGCTCGAGGGGCCCCACGCAATAACCGATGCGCCAACCCGTCATCGCATACGCTTTTGAGACACCATTCACCGTCAGCGTGCGCTCTTTGAGCTCGGGTGCGACCTGAGCCATCGTGCAAAACTCACGTCCGTCAAACAAAACATGTTCGTAGATATCGTCAGATAACACCCAAACTTGCGGGTGTCGCAGTAACACATCGGCCAAAGCACGCAATTCTTGACGCGAATACACCGCACCGCTCGGATTATTAGGCGCGTTCAAAATCAACCAGCGCGTGCGCGGCGTGATCGCTTTTTCAAGCGCTTCAGGCTGCAGCTTAAAACCTTTTTCAGGCGGACACGTCACTGGAACCGGCGTGCCGCCCGCCAACAGCACAATATCGGGATACGACACATAAAACGGCGCGGGCACAATCACCTCGACACCTTTTTGTACCGTCGCCATCAACGCGTTAAAAATCACCTGCTTGCCACCGGTGCCGACAATCACCTCGGCGGTTGAATACTCAAGCTGATTCTCGCGCAAAAACTTATCGCGTACAGCGGCTTTCAATTCAGGCGTACCACCAATGTCGGTGTATTTCGTTTTTGAGGCAGCCATAGCGCGAACAACGGCCTCAACGACATTTGTAGGTGTATCAAAATCGGGTTCGCCCGCAGTCAGACCCACCACATCATGCCCTGCGGCCTTTAGCGCGCGCGAACGTTGAGTCGCCATCGAACTAGGCGAAGGCTTGATACGATTCATGCGATCGGCAATGAAGGGCATGGTTGTGTGCCTCTAGTGTCTGACTGATTAATTTTTTTTGGGAGACGAGAGAAAATATTGATGGTGCCGACGGCGAGACTCGAACTCGCACAGCTTTCGCCACTACCCCCTCAAGATAGCGTGTCTACCAATTCCACCACGTCGGCACGTGACCTTCGGATACTTTGCACTACGTTGTAGAAGACTCAAACACAGTGTTGTCTTGTACCTTTTGCCTTGACTGCGTTGAGGTTATGACGCAGTTTCAATCAGCGCGAGAGTGTAGCACGCAGAGGCACACTCGAGCCTGTGCGTGCCAGCAAAATTACTTAGCTGCCGGAGCAGGTGCTGCGGGGACTGCAGGCACGGTTGCCCCGGGAATCAAGCCGGGGATCGCTGCAGCGGGCGCTGCAGGAACACCGGGCACACTTGAGGCACCTGGTACCGAATTACCTGGTACCGCTGCGCCTGTTGCTGCGGGCGCACTGTTTGGCACACCAGGGACTGCAGACCCAGCAGACGGTGCCACCGGCGCTGTCTGCGAAAAGTTTTGCATGATRCCCGTATCTTGTCCTTTGGTGCCACGATTTGTGACATAGGCCAAGCCGATAGTCGAGATAAAAAACACGACCGCCGCCCATTTGGTTGCGCGCGACATAAAGTTTGCAGCGCCCGTGGCGCCGAACAGGCTACCGGCCGAGCCACTACCAAAGGCTGAGCCCATATCAGCGCCTTTACCTTGTTGCAGCAGCACCAAAGAGATAATGGYTAGCGAAGACAGAATCTGCACAACCAGTAAAAGAGTAAACATCCAGGACATTGAGAGACTCCGAAAACTAAACGACCAAATTCATTACCGCCATTGCTGCGTTACGCCGCAATCGCCAGAAAATCTTCAGCCACTAAAGATGCCCCACCGACTAACGCACCGTCGATATCTGACATCGCAAACAAACTGGCGGCATTCGCAGCTTTTACGCTGCCACCATACAAAATTTGAACTTGACCCGCACCGATTGCCTGCAAAGTAGCCCGAATCGCAGCGTGCACCTCTTGCGCCTGCTCGGGCGATGCCGTGCGGCCGGTGCCAATCGCCCAGACGGGCTCGTAGGCGACAACCATTTTGTTGACCGCTTCAGTGCCTAACGCCAGCACTGGGGCTAACTGCCGCTGAATCACGGCGAACACTTGATTGGCGTCGCGCTCGGCAAGTGACTCGCCCACGCACACCACAGGTGTCAGACCCGAAGCTAATGCTGCCTTGGCTTTATCAGCGACCAGCTGATCAGACTCGCCATGCAGCGAGCGGCGTTCTGAGTGGCCCACCAAGGCATAGCGACAGGCAAAATCTTTAAGCATTTCGCCAGACACTTGGCCGGTAAAAGCACCTTTCGCCTGAGCGCTGATATCTTGCGCACCCCAAGCCACGGCAGAGCCTTTTAACGCCTCGCCAGTTTGTGCGAGATACGGAAACGGCACACAGACTGCCAATTGTGTACCCCCAGCAGCCGAAGCGGCGCCTGCGCGCAGCCCTGCAAGCAGTTTGGCGTTATCAGCCAAATTACCGTGCATTTTCCAGTTACCCATTACCAAGCRCGTACGAGACATCGTCATAGCATACAACCCTGCTGTTCAAACAAAACCAGCGACATAAAGTCGGGATAACCCAAGATTGTATCCTGTCACACCGTATTGCGGAAACCTTTAACGTTCTCACCCTGAACGGGGTGGATTGCCGCGCATTGCGTTAACCCGTGGTCAGGATGATCTTGCCGATTTGCTCGCCGGCCTCCATCATGGCGTGACCCTGGGCGGCGTGCTCAAGGGGCAAAGTCTTAAAAATCACGGGCTTAATCTTGCCAGCGCTGAGCAGCGGCCAGACATGCTGCTGCAACGCGCGGGCAATCTCGGCCTTAAACGCCACCGGGCGAGGGCGCAGAGTCGAGCCGGTAATCGTCAGGCGCCTGCGCATCAATTCGGCTGAGTTGAAGGTTGATTTACCGCCCCCCAAGGTTGCGATCAAGACAATACGCCCATCATCCGCCAAGCATTTAAGTTCGCGGCCAATGTAGTCGCCTGCGACCATATCTAAAATGACATTGACGCCCTTCTTTTGGGTCAAGGCGTTCACCTCTTCAACAAAATCCTGAGTCTTGTAGTTAATGCCCTTGACCGCGCCCAAGGCCTCAACGGCACGCGCACGCTCGTCGCTGCCCACGGTKGCATACACAGCGTGACCTAAGGCGCTTGCCAACTGCACAGCCGTGGTGCCAATTCCACTTGCGCCCCCATGCACCAGCAAACTTTCACCGGCCGCGAGCTGGCCGCGATTAAACACGTTGCTCCAGACTGTGAAATAGGTTTCAGGCAACCCTGCCGCCTCAATCATCGACAAACCCTTGGGGACTGGCAAACACTGCTCGATGGGCGCAGCACAGTACTCGGCATAGCCACCACCCGCCACCAAGGCGCAGACTTTGTCGCCAATTTTGAAACCGCTATTACCGACGTCGCCACTGATGATTTCGCCAGCCACTTCAAGCCCCGGCAAATCAGTGGTGCCCGGAGGCGGCGCATATTGACCGAGGCGTTGAAATACGTCGGGACGGTTAATGCCCGCGGCCTCAACTTTGATCAATACCTCGCCGCGCCCGGCCTCTGGTACGGGCCTGGTGGTAGGCACCAGCACTTCAGGGCCACCCGGAGTCGTAATTTCTATTGCACGCATGTTGGTCGCCTCAAAACAGTTAGCGGAAATCGTTTATTATGCATCCCTTCAAGAAAAGGAAGCGTGGCCGAGCGGTTTAAGGCACCGGTCTTGAAAACCGGCGAGGGTTCACGCCCTCCGTGAGTTCGAATCTCACCGCTTCCGCCAATATTTAGGGTGTGGCTGTACGTTGCATGTGTTTTATAGAAACAAACCTGTTGAGCAATGCTAAGCGTCGCTAAAGGGATGCTGAATAATGTACTGGCGTAGCGCGCCATCGACTCTGGTTTGCCAGCCCTGACCTGTCGCCCGAAAACCTGACAACACATCTCTAGACAGGCGAATCGTGATCCTTTCCTTTGTGATCTCAGCCTTTGGCCGACCTATTTTYACAATTGGCTGTAACGCCGCCCATTTGGCGTCCGCCAGCGAGTAGGCGTCAGGATCAGGATCAATACCCACTTGAATCAACGCTTCTTCAGCTGCGGTAGGGATAATCGTAGTGGGTTTAAGTTTTGGCCTACGCCTTATTGTATGCACAATAAATATTACGGTCAAACTAATGCGCGACAGCTCAAAGGATTGCAGAGCAGCGGTTTGAACGCGCCTACCTTCCAATCGTTATTCGCAAAACTACGCCATTTCGTAGCAAGTCACTTCCACTTGTAACGTCAAACCAACAACGCCACCGCCTTGATCTGCGCCCAGAGCGCAAGGCCTGGTGCGATATTCAAACGCGCCACTGACGCATATGAAATCTTCGCCAACAAGCGTTGCTCAGGTTGGTTGCCTGCAGATAACTCAATCAAGGCCTGACCACCTGCGCCGTCTCGTATTGCAAGCACGGTGACAGGCAAAATATTTAACATACTGCTATCGGTGTGATGGCTGAGCGCCAGGCTCACATCACGGGCATGAATCCGTACACGCAAACGATCGCCAAGAACGTGTGCGGGGCCGTGTGCGAACAGCACGCCCATCGGGCTTTGCAGTGTGAGCAAACCATGCGCATCACGTTGCTGCACTGTCGCCTGCACCACCACGCCGGCATCGTCTCGCAGGGCAAGCGGTGCGTCAAGGTGATTCATCACCTCAAGTGCCGGGCCTGCCTGACGCACGCGCCCGCCTTTCATCAAGACTAAATAATCTGCCAAACGCGACATCTCATCTACCGCATGGGTAACATATAAAAACGGGATGGTCGTGGTTTGCTTGAGACGTTCGAGGACGCCCAAAATCTCTGAGCGGCGCGCGGCATCAAGCGCGGCCAGGGGTTCATCTAGTAAAAGAATGTCAGGGCGCGTGAGCAACGCACGGCCGAGCGCGACCCGTTGGCGCTCGCCACCTGATAATTGATCGATTGCCCGTTGTAACAAGGGCACTAAATCAAGTTGTTCAACACACTGCGCATATTCAGCCGCCGTTCCACCCACGCGTTGCCAGCCATAACGCAGATTTTGCTCGACCGACAGGTGCGGCAGTAGTGCCGAATGCTGGAACACAAAGCCAACACGCCTTTGATGCGCGGGCACAAACACGCCTGGCGCCTGCCAGGTTTGTTGCTTGATGCGGATGTGCCCCTTGACGTCGGACTCGAGCCCAGCGATGGCACGCAAGATGGTGGTTTTGCCGCCTCCAGATGGGCCAAAAATGACTGTTGTGCCCGATGACGGTAGCGTTAAGTCAACAGATAACTCAAAAGCAGCCTCGCCCCCACGTACGAGTTTAAGGCTCAAGTTGATGTCGTGTTGCTCGTTCATCGCGCCTCACCCTGGTGGTGCGACAGGCGCTGGCCAAACCATTGCATCAGGCACAACACAACAAACGAAAAGACTAATAACCCACCGGCCAACCAGTGCGCTTGCTCGTAGGCCATTGCCTCGACACGATCGTAGAGCAGCACCGACAACACGCGTGTTTCGCCTTCGATGTTGCCGCCCACCATCAGAATCACGCC
>NSIQ01000018.1 GCA_002737415.1 Alcaligenaceae bacterium
GCGCGCAGCGTTGCGGCGACATCCAAGATTGACGTATCTAAACTTGCAAAACCAGCCTGCAAAGGTTGCACCACAAACGGCAACGAATACAGTACCGAGGCCAACAGCAAGCCCCAAAATGTGAACGCTAACGAGCCCCAACCCATCACCTGTGTCAACTGCCCAAGCGGCCCGTTCGGCCCCAGCATAACCAACAAATAAAATCCGAGTACGGTCGGTGGCAGCACCATCGGCAGCGCCACGATTGCAGACAAGGGCGCTTTAAAACGTGAACGCGTACGTGCCAGCCACCAGGCAAGCGGCGTGCCGAGCAGCAACAAAATCACCGTGGTCAAGGTTGCAAGCTTGACGGTCACCCAAAGGGCGACAAAAATCGCCGTCATCGCCGCGCCTCGCAAAAACTAGTTGTAGCCATGGCTTGCAATAATGCCTTGTGCTTCGGGTTGTTGCAAATACTGCAAAAACAACCGTGCAGCCGTGTTGTTTTGACCACGGGTCAATAACACCGCCGTTTGAATAATTGGCTGATGTAATGCCTCTGGTACGAGCCAGCTATTTTGGTAAAGCTTTTTTTGTTCGGGTGTCTCAAGTGCAAACGCACGCGGCAACAGCCCAGCATCGGCATTACCGCTAAACACAAAATGAGCAGTCTGACCAATATTTTCACCCATCACCAAACGCGCTTGCACCTTGGGCAACAAACCCAGTGCCTCGAGTGTTTGTTTTGCGGCTAGCCCGTAGGTTGCTAACTCAGGGTTCGCAATCGCCAGTTTTTTAAACTGCGCTTGACGCAGAAGCTGCTCGGCCGCAGTGCTCGAACTGGGGGCCTGACTCACAAACACCAGGCGGCCACGGGCGTAATKAAATAGGGTCTCTTTGACGGCTAAGCCTTCGTCGGCCAGGCGCTCGGGGGTCTGACGGTCGGCCGACAAAAAGACATCAAAGGGTGCGGCTTGCCGAATCTGGGCGTAGAGCTTACCGGTTGAGGCCGCACTGAGCGAGATCTTGTAAGGGGTTTGCTCTGAAAATTTAAGCGCTAGGACTTGTACGGTATTGACAAAATTGCTGGCAACGGCAACGCGTGCGTCTTGCGCGACGACTTTTGGTGCAAAAAATGAAATAAATATAAATATAATCAATGACTTAAAAACTTTTATCCCCTAAAAATCATTCTCATCGCGCGCGCGTCTACAATCTTTCACTCAAAGCTTCCTGAGCCTCTTAAACATCTTAGAGCAACAGATAACCTAATAAGAGTCGGGGTCGCCAAGCGCCAAGAGCTAAATTAAGAGTACAGTAATTCTACGGAGTTATATGCAAGACCCACCTTTAAAATGCCACACATGATTCAGATGCCTGCACCTTTAATCGATCGCTTCGGACGAAGTATTGAGTACCTGCGCCTGTCAGTGACTGATCGCTGTGACATGAAGTGCACCTATTGCCTGCCCAAAAGCTTCAAGGGCTATCAAGAGCCAAAAAATTGGCTCACCTTTGACGAAATCGAGCGTGTCGTTGGCGCCTTCGCTCGTTTAGGTACCTCGCGGGTACGCCTGACCGGCGGTGAACCGCTGTTGCGTCGTAATCTGCCGCAACTGGCTGCCCGTATCAGCGCACTGCCCGGCATTCGTGACTTATCACTATCGACCAACGGTACGCAATTACCTAAACACGCCGAGGCACTCCGTGCAGCGGGCGTTTCACGTCTCAACATTAGCCTAGATAGCCTCACACGCGAGTGCGTCACCCAGATCACTGGGCGCGATTCGATTGACGACGTCATGGCTGGCCTAGCTGCGGCCGAAGCCGCTGGGTTCTCACCGATTAAACTGAATATGGTCGTGATGCCTGGCGTCAACGAACACGAAGTCGAAGCGATGACTGAGTTCTGTATCAACCGCGGCTTTATTTTGCGCTTGATCGAAACCATGCCCATGGGCAGCACTGGCCTGAAATCAAGCTACGCCCCCTTAGGGCCGATTCTTGATCGCCTACGCGAACGTTTTGACCTGATCCCTGAGATCAAAGAAATGGGCGGCGGGCCCGCACGTTACTGGCGCACCAAAGATGGTCGTGGTCAGATTGGTTTGATTACCCCGATCAGTCAGCACTTCTGTGCCACCTGTAATCGCGTGCGACTGTCGGTTGATGGCACGCTCTACTTGTGCTTAGGCCAAGAAGAAAAACTCGAGMTTCGCCCCCTGCTACGCGCAGGCATTAGCGACGAAGATCTTGAGAAAGCCCTGCGTGAAGCGATTGAGCTCAAACCCGAGCGTCACGAGTTTCTCGAAGCGCCCACCAAGATCATCCGGTTTATGTCGCAAACGGGCGGCTAAACGTACCCCACGAGTCACCGTACACTAGCGGGATTCGTCACCCTGTTTCTTGAGCTATGAAACCCAGAGCCAACCTACTGAACTTTGAAGAGGCGCGTGAGCGCTTGCTTGCCGCCGCATCACCTTTAACGAACATTGAGACCCTGCCTCTACTGCAGGCACAGGGTCGGGTACTCGCACAGGCCGTTACATCCCCCTTGAATGTACCGGGCTTTGATAACTCAGCGATGGATGGCTATGCCCTGCACGTTGCCGATATCAACGCTCTACCCGACGCGTTCGCGGTGGTGCAGCGTATCGCGGCAGGGCAAACTGGTACCGCTCTGGCGGCCAACACCTCTGCGCGCATTTTTACTGGCGCACCGATCCCTGAAGGTGCCAATGTTGTCGTTCCGCAAGAAAACACCCAAGACGAAAACGGTGCAATCAAACTGACTCAAGCAATTCAGTTGCATCAGCATATTCGTCGCAAAGGTGAAGACATCACAGAAGGCGGCCCTGTACTTAGTGCTGGGCAACGCTTGGGTGCACAACACCTCGCCATGCTCGCCTCGATCGGAGTCGCAAGCGTTTCAGTGTTTGCCTGGCTAAAAGTGGGTGTGTTTTTTACCGGTGACGAACTCACCGAGCCGGGTCAACCCTTGGCACCGGGTGCGATCTACAACAGTAATCGTTACGCCATCAACGGTCTGCTCAAGCAACTTGGCTGTGCCATCACTGATTACGGCATTGTGCGGGATTCTGCACAAGCGACGCGCGACGCCTTGCAACGCGCTGCCGCTGAGAACGACGTCATCATTACCTGCGGCGGTGTCTCCGTTGGCGAAGAAGATCACGTCAAGGGCGCCGTGCAAGCACTGGGTTCGCTTGATCTGTGGCAGATTTCAATGAAGCCCGGCAAACCGTTAGCGTACGGCAAGGTTGGCGCCGTCGACTTTATCGGCCTGCCTGGTAACCCTGTCAGTTCATTTGTGACCTTTTTGCTGATGGCGCGCCCTTTTTTGCTTAAACGCATGGGCGCACAAGAGGCCCCGCTGCGTTATCTGACAGCAACAGCCAACTTTAGCTGGCCGCGCCCCGACAAGCGTCGTGAATTTTTGCGCGTCAAACTCGAGCAAGACGCAAGCGGTCAACATGCCCTACAGCTTTGGCCGAATCAGGGCTCAGGCGTGATGAGTAGCTTGGCCTGGGCCGATGGCCTGGTTGACCTCGCCCCCGAAACCGTCATCACAAAAGGCGATAMAGTRCGGTATCTTTCTTTGTCTGAACTTTTAAATTAATCCGCCACCATGCACCTCAAGGTTTTGTACTTTGCTCAACTGCGCGAAAAATTCGGCCTCGCTGAAGAAGCCGTGCAGGCGCCTGATGGCGTGCGAACAATTGCTGATCTGATGCAGCACCTTGCAAAGCGCGGTGGCGTCTGGCAAGACACCCTAGGCGGCCAGTTTGCGTTTAGAGTCGCGCTGAATCAAGAGATGGTGTCGCAACAGGCTGCGCTCGTTGAGGGTGCTGAAGTTGCGATTTTTAGACCAGTGACGGGTGGCTGAATCATGAGCGCACGTTTATCTGTCGCCGTGCAAACTGAAGACTTTGACCTCGGTCACGAACATCAACAACTTGTGCAACAAGATCATGGCGTTGGTGCTGTGGTGGCCTTTATTGGGTTGGTGCGCGATCTAAATCTAGCCGACGATGTGGTGGCCCTTGAGCTTGAGCACTACCCCGGCATGACCGAAAAATCGCTCATGAATATCGTGCAGCAAGCCGAAAGCCGCTGGTCGTTGCAAGCCGCGCGCGTGGTGCATCGTGTCGGCAAGATGTACCCAGGGGATCAGATTGTGCTGGTGCTGACAGCCAGTGCGCACCGCGGTGATGCCTACGAGGCCAACACCTTCATCATGGATTATTTGAAAACTGAGGCCCCCTTCTGGAAAAAAGAATGGACGCCTGAGGGCCCACGCTGGATTGAAGCGCGCGACAGTGATGATCACGCCGCCGCCCGCTGGGCCGCACAGCAGCCTTTGTCCAATCCTTAAGCAGAAAGAGCCGCCAACCACCCTACTGCGATCCAAGTGAGGCACGATGAGCGAACCTAGTCACACTGAAAATAAAACCGTTGGCGCACCGTACGACGCGCTCATCCTTGCTGGCGGCAAAGGTAGCCGCCTTGAGGGTCGCGACAAAGGCTGGGTCATGCACAAGGGTCTACCTTTGATCGAGCACACCTTGGCTTGCCTTGCCGCGCAGACACCCACCCCTTCAAGAATTTTGATTAGTGCCAACCGCAACATCGATGCCTATAAGCAAACGGGGCAGACCGTCGTCACTGACGAGCGTGCGAATTTTGCTGGCCCGCTTGCAGGCGTTGAAGCGGGGCTCATGCGCTGCAAAAAAAATAACATGTTGGTGATACCGTGCGACACACCTTTATTGCCGGCTGATTTATTTGCACGCCTTGAGCAAGCCTTAGCAGAAAAATCAACAGCCCTTGCAGCCTATGCAGTCACCAGCGATGGGCCTCAGCCTTTGTGTTGCCTGCTGCGTCCCTCGGCCGTAGCCTGGTTGACAAAATATCTAGACGAGCAAAAAGCCTCGGCAATCAAATGGCTTGAGCAGTTAGGCGCGTGTGCGGTGCACTTTGAAGACGTAGCAGCTTTCAGTAATTTCAATACGATGGAGATGTTTCAATCTCTAAAATCTAAAGGCCAGGCATGACAGCAGACCTCACACACTTTGACGCCGCAGGGCGAGCGCACATGGTTGATGTCTCAGCCAAAGCCGAAACGCATCGCCGCGCCCTGGCCCAAGGCCGTATCACCATGCTGCCAGCCACCTTTGCCAAATTAGCGGAAGGCAACGCAGCCAAGGGCGACGTGTTAGGAGTGGCTCGTTTAGCGGGCATCATGGGCGCCAAGCAAACCGGCTCCCTCATCCCGCTCTGCCACCCAATTCCGTTGACGCGCGTCACTGTCGAGTTTGTCAGCGATGCAGCAAGCTCGTCTGTCACCTGCACCGCCACCGCCGAAACAGTGGGGCGTACTGGCGTCGAAATGGAAGCGCTCACCGCCGCCACGATCAGCCTGCTCACCATTTACGACATGTTAAAAGCCATTGATCGTGGCATGGTGATTGATGCCGTTCAGTTGCTTGAAAAGCATGGGGGCAAGTCGGGTAGTTGGGTGGGGTAGAGCCCTACGATGTCTGGTGCCCCGAGCCGGAATCGAACCGGCACGCCCTGAGGCCTGAGATTTTAAGTCTCATATGTCTACCGATTTCATCATCGGGGCAGTTTAGACAGGCGCTATTGTAACGAAAGCGCCAAATCTTGTTTGAGCAGGCCTAGCCCTTGCAGGGAAACTTGATGGGCAGGTACCGAATCACTGTTGCGGCCGCTTTATCTTTGTTGTACTGAGGGTTGGCAAGCGCCCACTGAATGAACTCGACCAAGACCACATCGCGTGCGACCCCAACAGCCGGCAGGCACACTGCTTTAGGCGCTTTCGGATCAAGATTCAGTTCATAGGTTTGGTAGACGCCCTCGCCAAACCCATAACAAAAGGTTTGAGCCTCAAGGTCGGTGCGGCTTAGACACTGCGCCACCAAAACTACGTCCACCACCACTTGAACGATCTTGACTCACATCGCTACGGCTCTGGCTGCCCAGCTGTCGTTCTTGCGAGGCCTCACGTGAGGCATTGGAGTTCGCGCGGTCTTGCGACGCATCGCTACGCGCTTGCGAATTTAAAGAACTCGCCTGCTTGGCCTTCAGACGCAACGCCTGAACGGCTTGCATTAAATCTCTAGGTTGTGCAAGGTAAGCATCACCTAATTTTTGCGTCCAGTCTAATTTGTTACCCAACATGTTCAACGCATCAGGAAACGTCACCAACGACTTCAAGCGGATAGGTTGCGGCCATTAGCATTTGCGACAACAGCGAATCGGGGTAGAGTGCGATTGGTGACATCAGTGATTGCAATTCAGGCATCGACAGGTTGCCAGCTTGCTGCGCTGTTTGCGCGTAGGCGGGGGCTGTAAACGCAGCCCCTACAATTTGACCGCCTGTGACCAAGGTCAGCGCAAGCGCTGCCGCGGCAGCCGAAAAGGTGAAGTTACGCATGTTGATCCCTGTATTGAAAAGAAAACGATTCTTTTTGGTGTGTCCCCTTGAGTGTATAGGCTGGTGTTAGCGTTAAAGCTATAAGGCCTTCACGGCCTCGTAAATTTTGCCAAATACGGCATCGGAATGCGCTGAATTGAGCCACCGAATAATCACCACCATGCCTAACTCAGGCTCAACCCAGGTAAACGAGCTACCGGCCCCCACTGCAAAATAGCTTGACTCAGGCAAACTCGGAAACACTTTACGCTGAGCATTGAGCCAAACTAAGTAGCCATAAAACGGCGCAATCGCGCACGGCGTGCGCATACGCTTGATCCACTCAGCCGACAACACGCGTTTGCCTTTCGCCATGCCGCTATCCAGCAACAGTTGGCCAACTAAGGCCTGGTCTTCGCTGCTAATTGACATCCCGCCGCCCCAATGGGTGCCGCCAGGTACCGACTGCACACGCTTGCCAGCGACTTCAACCCAGGCGTCGTCGTAGCCTACCCAGCTCCAGGTGTCTGAAGCGCCTACCGGTTGCATAATCGCTTCGCGAAACACTTCGGGTAGAGGACGTTGAAACAAATGCAGCAGCGCAAGCGACAATTGATTGATGCGCACATCGTTGTACTCCCAGTACGTGCCGGCTGGCTGCAGCGGGCGGGCATCGCCCTTTTTACCGTCTGGGGCTGCGGCGAAGGTCACGGCACGGTAGCGGTCAACCTGATCGGGCAAGCCAAACAACGTGCCCTCCCATTCGCCGGTTTGCTGCAACATGTGCTCCCAAGTAATGAGGGCGTTATTGCCTGCGTCAAAGCCGATGCCCTTTAAGGTATTGCCAACTGGCGCGTTGACGTCTTTTATCAGGCCACGATCAAACGCCACACCCGCCAACAAGGCTAAATACGTTTTGGCGACACTAAACGTCAGATCCGTCCGCTTAGGCTCGCCCCACGAGACC
>NSIQ01000022.1 GCA_002737415.1 Alcaligenaceae bacterium
ATCGCAAGCGCGAGCAAGGTTTTTAGTTCACCAATGCGTAATTCTTTCCAGGTTGAGCCGTTGGGAGTTGCCAAGCCCAAGATCTCCCATAAGGGGCGCTCGTCGTTTAGATTCAAGGTTTGTAAATCTGCTAGCAACTCAGTGCACTCATCATCAGTCAGATCATGCAGCCTGACCAACTGTGGGCGAATTTGATTGCCGATGCTGTTGTTTTCCCAGTCTAGATCGCCGACGGGGTAGATCTCTGACATACCTGGCACCAAGATCCGGCAAGCGTAGGCACCTTGTTCAGAAAAATCTGAAATATAAAGTTCAAAGCCCTCGGCGTGCACAGCGTCGCACAACCATTGATAGTCTTGCTCGGTGGTCATGCTGAAGTTCCAGTCGACAAAATCGTAGTCGGGTTCGTCGCCCATGAAATCCCACGAAAGCACGCCGCTTGAATCCACAAAATGAATTTCAAGGTTGGCGACGGCGGTGATCTCGTCCATATCAAAGCCGGGTTCAGGAAAATTCTCGAGCGCATCCAGTGCGCGGCCTTGCAACAACTCGGTGAGCGCGCGTTCAAGCGCAATTTCAAAGCGCGGGTGTGCGCCGAAGCTTGCAAACACGCCTTGGTCTTTTGGATGAATCAAGGTGACGTTCATAACGGGGTACTTGCCGCCTAGCGAGGCATCTTTGACCAAGATGCCAAAACCGGCGTCGCGCAGCCCTTTGATACCGGCTTCGATGCCGGGGTAACGCGCAATCACGTCTCCGGGGACTTCAGGCAGGCAAAGGCCTTCACTGATAATTCGGTATTTGATGTGACGTTCAAAGATTTCAGACAAGGCCTGTGCGCGCGCTTCGTTTGGGGTGTTACCGGCGGCCATGCCGTTGCTGACGTAGAGGTTACCGATGATATTGACCGGAAACCAAGTCAAGGCACCGTCGTTGAGGCGTGTGTAGGGAAGGGCGCAAATGCCGCGGTCGACGTTGCCTGAATTCAAGTCAACCAGCACTTCGCTATCGATATCGTTGTCCGGGTTATAAAACGCTTGTAAGGTTGGATTGAGCAGCTCGGCGGGCCACGTGCCGTCTTCGGTCAGGTCAAACCAGCGCTCTTGTGGGTAATGCACAAAGCTTTTGTTTGCGCGGGTTTCGCCCAAATGAAAGTGCGTCCAAAAATAATGGGTGCCCAAGCGTTCAAAAAACTCACCTAGCGCACTGGCTCGGGCGGCAAGCATGGTGGCGCCTTTGCCATTGGCAAACAGCATGGGGCAGTCTTGGTCTTTGACATGAACCGACCAAATCGCCTGAACCGGGTTGAGCCATGACGATTCATCCAGCCTAAAACCTCGTGCGGCAAGTTTTGCCTGCATCGTGGCGATGGTGGATTCGAGTGAGACGTCTTTGCCGGGGATAAAGCTTTCGGTTTGCATGGAATCTTGCCAAAAATAGTTGAGGTTGGAGAATAACCGACCGAGTCATAGGGCGCCCAAGACGCAGCCATAAATCTGGAGAACAATAGAGATTGAGACGTCGCGGGTGGTGATCCGAGGGCGGTTTTGATGGTGTTGGCCAAAGGCATACAATTACGGCATTGCACCATAAAAAAAAGACGAACTATTTTTCAGGGATTCCTATGAGTGAGTTGAGCTACTGGCTAATTCGTTGCGACAACCAGATGTTGACCGCAAAAGACACGAGCGATGGGCATGTGTTCCCTAGGGGTTATGCGGCTGATTTTGGCAACCCTGAAAACTCCTTGCTTGTGGGGCATTGGCAGGGTATGCCATGCCGTACGATCGAGGTCAACGAGATCCCTGCTCACATCGAGGGTGAACTGCGCCCCGTGCGCAGCTTGCACGCCTTGGCCGGTGCCGAGTTGTTTGCCTTGGCTGGGCGCGCCACGCAGCTAATCGACTGGCAAAAAAACCACCGCTTCTGTGGCCATTGCGGTACGCCGACGGTGGCTAAAAAGACCGAATTTTCGATGGATTGCCCGGCGTGTAAGCTTTCTGTTTACCCGCGCATTTCACCTGCCGTGATGGTCTTGATCGAACGCGGCAATGATTTATTGCTGGCGCGCAGTCCGCATTTCAAACCTGGTATGTTCAGCGCCTTGGCGGGCTTTGTTGAGCCAGGCGAAACGCTTGAAGAGTGCGCGGTGCGCGAAGTGCGCGAAGAAGTCGGCCTTGAAATCACCAATTTGCGTTATTTTACGAGCCAGCCATGGCCCTTTCCCAATTCACTGATGGTGGCGTATTTTGCCGACTATGCCGGTGGCGAAATCACCCCAGACCCAACCGAAATCGAAGACGCTGGGTGGTTTGCTCGCGATGCGTTGCCACTCGTGCCTGATCCGGTCAGTATCGCGCGGCAGCTGATTGATGCTGCGGTGCGCGCGCGCTGAGGCTAGTAACTGGTATGCATTTTTTGCGCCAGCGCGCACGCTACGTGCCATCGTACAGAGGCTAAATACCGAAATCCATCAAGTAATGGGTCGGCCCGAAATCTTGAAGGGTCTGCTCGATCAAGGTGGTTTCGCCCACCTGCCACCGGCCAAGTCAGTGGTCATTAATGGGTTGCGCCTGGGCGGCAAAGACGATTCCTACACAAGCCAAAGCGAGCAAATAACGTGACATGGTTGGAGCTCTCTGAGTTAATTTTTTTTTAGCCAACGTTTGAGCCCAACGGCGTGTCGTTTCGAATGCTTTAGCGCGAATTTGCAGAGTGAATCGTTTCTAGGTATGTGAATGCATCACTTGCCCCGGGATGTCCATCTCGGTGACGAGCACGCAGCCGCTTTCAGATTCAGTAATGTACAGGTGACGGTTTTGTGGGCCGCCGTAGGCCACGTTGGTGGTGTGGGCGTGTTGGCATGAGTCGATGCGCCAGAGGGGTTGACCTAAGGGTGAGAACACCCACACGATGCCCGCACCAGCGTGTGCAACAACAAGGTTGCCTGCCTGGTCAACGGCCATGCCATCGGGGCCAGAGCCGCCAGACATTTGTACGAAAATGCCCGGTCTCACCAAACTCGTTCCGTCTGGCAGCAGATTCGCACGCCACACACAGTTACCGCGTGTAGCGGCCACGTAAAGTGTTTTTTCGTTTGGACTCATCACAATGCCGTTAGGGCTTGGGATGTTATCTAACAGACGTACGGTGTGGCCTGCGGCATCACGCCTGTATACTCGCCCGCTAGGATCTTGAATCGCACTTTGACCTTGATCGGTAAAGTAGATATCGCCATTGCGAGCGATGTACAGATCATTCAGGCCTTTGAAGTTTTCTGTCATGTAGCGTTGTGCCACGGTCGAGACACTCCCGCGTTCTGGGTCAAGCAACAACAGGCCACACTTATGGTCGGCAATAAAGATCCGACCATCTTGATGGATTTTTAAACCATTGGGCTCGCCATCCCATTCAGCAATCACATCAATGTCACCCGAGGCTTTGACTTTAAACACGCGTCCAAAGGCGATATCCACCAAATACAGATTGCCCGCTTTGTCGAACGACGGCCCTTCAATAAAGCAATCGGTGTGAGGGCTGCTTTTGCCGGCAGCGACGCGTTCGGCACTGATCTGACCAGGCCGACGATATTTATCAGGAATACGCGCAAAGACTTCAGTTTTTTTGACGGGTGGGGCGGGATACATGTCTGTTCGATCCTGTCTGATTGGTGTATTGTTTAGGCTTATAGCGACTCTTGTAGCAGTCGGCTGAGCAAAAATCAAGGATCCGTATTCGTGCGACTTAAATGTTGGTTTCGTGTGTTGCTTAAACTCCAACTAAGCGTTGACTCTCGCCAGTCATTTCAACGTCTTCTGCGGGGCCTCTGTTTATGTCTGTGCGCAGCTAGCACGACAGCCGCCATCGCCCAACAAATCGCCTTGCCGGTCGAAGTTATTTTTATCCCCAAAAAAATACCTTTATGGACGCTTGAGCTTGAGACAACCGTTTACAAGCCGCCAGGGCCCGGACCTTTTCCGTTGGTGGTGATTAATCATGGCAAGGCAGAGGGTAGACCTGGGCTGCAACCACGCTATACCCCCGGCTGGGCGGCGCGGTATTTCATTGAGCGTGGGTATGTGGTCTTTGTGCCGATGCGCACGGGCTTTTCTAAATCAACGGGTGGCTACGTCGGGGGTGGCTGTAATATTGAATCTAATGGGATTATTCAGGCCGAGGACGTTGCTGTCACGGTCGCTTATGCACATACGCTGAGCTATGTTGAGCGCACTCAAACCTTAATAGTCGGGCAATCGCACGGTGGCTGGACCACGCTGGCGTATGGCGCGGCAAAGCCAGATCCCTCAGTCAAGGGATTGGTCAATTTTGCTGGCGGCTTACGACAGCCTGATTGCATCGGTTGGCAGCTAACTTTAGCAAGGGCTGCGGCCAATTATGCACAAGACACCAAAATACCTTCGCTTTGGCTGTACGGTGACAACGATAGCATCTTCACGAAAGAGGTGTATTCACAGATGTTTGCCTATTACAGCAAGGTGAATCCGCAAGCACAGCTCGTAGCTTACGGCGAATTTGGTCAAGATTCGCACAGTTTGTTTGGCAGTAAAGACGGGCGTGCAATTTGGCAGCCCCATCTAGAAAAATTTATGGCCTTGATCGGGTTGCCGATCAAGGTTCTGTACCCACAATATAAGCCGGGAGGGTAGTGGCAGCGCTACTCTGGTTTGATATTGTTGGTCTGAACCAGTTGACGCCACTTGGCAATGTCACTGACTACTTTTTGAGCGAACACCTCGGAGGTCATGCCCTCTGGCTCGAGCCCATTTTGTCGAAAACGTTCTGCGATATCGGCCTTCTTTAGAATTTTTGTTGCTTCAAGAGCAATACGATCAATCACCGTTTGCGGCGTGCCGAAGGGGGCCATCAGACCCCACCAAGGGTTGACTTCAAAGTCGGGTAGGCGTTCAGCGATTGCGGGCAAATTTGGAAAAATTGCGGCGCGCGAAAGTGTCGTGACGCCCAGCGCCCGTAGTTGCCCAGAGTCCAGATGAGGTTTTGCGATCGAAATATTAATAAAGCCCATCTCGATCTGTTTGCCCAAAATATTCGTGATGACGGGTGCTGCGCCTTTGTAGGGGATCTGCAGCAGATCTAAACCTGCTTTCAAATTCAAAAGCTCACCCGCTAAGTGGGTCGTGCTGCCGTGTCCGACCGATCCGTAAGAGAGCTTGCCCGAGTTCGCTTTTGCGTGCGCAATGAGCGCCTGCAGATCTTTGGCAGGGAAGTCTGCATGAACCACTAAGACAAGTGGGCCAGATACGATTTGCGTGATCGCGACCAATTCTTTTAACGGATCGCTGGCTGATTGAGGACGTAGCGCTGGATTGATCGCAATTGGGCCGAGATTCGCAAGAAGGAGAGTGTGTCCATCGGGTGCGGCGCGAGACACGACAGAACTGGCCAGCGCGCCGTTAGCGCCAGCCTGGCTTTCGACCAGGATCGGTTGACCGAGCGCCTGGCCGAGTTGATCCCACAGGGGGCGGGCCACACCATCGCCAAACCCGCCAGGAGCGAAGGGATTGACGAGTCGTATCGGTTTGACTGGCCACGTTTGCTCTTTATTTTGAGCGCCCACGATGGGTGCCAGACAAAGTGCCAAAGCACACAGAAGTAACTGACTGCAAAAGAGAGAGGCTTTCATAGGGGCTGACCGATCCAGTATTATGTTTTTTCGCTGGGAACTTTATACTCGGTTGCAACGGGTTGCCGACAAGTGATCATCTAATCATGCCCGATGCTAGCATGCACGACTAAAAAAACGAAGATGAGATGACATGAAAAACGAAGTTGAGTACGGCGCGCAAGGGATCCTAGGTTTATTGGTGCCACAGGCAAACACGACAGCCGAGCCTGAGGTACAGATCATGCTGGCCCCCGACTTGGTTTTGCTGACTGGGCGCTTGACAAGCCCCGAGCCAGAGATGCGCGAGCGGCTTGAAGATTTTTTGACAAATATCGATCAATTTATTGCAAGTTTTTCAAATGCGCCTTTAGCAGGCTTAGGATTTTTAATTACTGGCTCAACTTATCATTTTGAGCATTCAGAAGAAGACAGTTATTTTGAGCAATTGGGTCAACGCTACGGCTATCCAATTGTTTCGGCGGGGCAGTCGATTCGCCGAGCGTTTACTGCATTAGGTGCTAAGCGTATTGGCTTAGTGAGCCCGTATCCGCAATGGCTGACTAAGCGTAGCGCTGCCTATTGGGCACGCACGGGTGTCGAGATCATCGGGATTGAGTCGCCGCAAGCCGTCGGTGGTTTTCATAATATCTATACGCTGCGCAATGATGCAGTGTTGGCTGCCGCCGAGCGACTGCTACCGCTCAAACCTGATCTCATTTTGTTGGCTGGTGCGGGCATGCCGACGCTGGCGCCGATTATGGCCTTAGCCGACCGGGGGGTCGCTGCGATTTCATCAAATTTTTGTATGGCTTGGCAACTGATGCAAATGCCTTCGGGCGACTTTTTAAACTCAGAGTCGCTTGCACGATTGCTGCAGACTGAGGCGCCTTGGCGCGCTGCTTTCAGGTTAAGATATCCTGCGTCATGCATTGTTTAGCCAAATCGTTTCGCTCTTCACGCACGTAGTGTTGCGGTGCATTAGAAGGCTCCGCATTTTTAGTCTTGGATCCGAACAATTTGTTTTGATGAGGTGCACAAATGATGTTTAAAAAATGGAGATTCTCAGGCGCATTTGCGCTTGCCGTGGTTTCGGTTTTGAGCGTCAGTACTGCCCAGACAATCGACGCGACCACGCAAGCAACCTTGACCGAGCTCGAGACACGATTTAAGGCGGCAGATAAAAATGGCGATGGCAAATTAACGCATGAGGAAGCCAAAGACGGCATGCCCCGTGTCGCCGATGCGTTTAACCATCTTGATGCCGAAAAAAAAGGCTATGTCACGCTAGAGCAGATCAAGGCGGTTGTCATTAAAAGCGGCGGTTAGCGTCTTCGTTGCGCGTAACGTGCTGCGCTCCCAGAGCATTTGCCGCTCACATCCGTGCCGCTCAAATCCTCGCCACTCACTGGCCCGTGAATTTTGCGGCGCGTTTTTCTTTCCAGGCTAGAGCACCTTCTTTAATATCGTTTGATTTTTCTGAGACGGCAACGGCGCGGCGAATTTCAGCTTCGTCGAGTTGCCCACGGGCAATCAGATTCAAGTGTTTTTTAATCCCTAGCAAAGCGAGTGGTGCCATCCCAGCAAGTTGTTCGCCCAAGGCATCCACGCGCGCAAGCAAACTCTCGGGCGCGACAATCTCGGTCAAAAAACCCATGCTCAGCATTTCGGTTGCTTCAATTTTGTCGCTGGTTAAAAATAATTTTTTTGCGTTGTTTAAACCCAAGCGCGTGATGTAGCGCACCATGCCACCCGGATAAAAATGTAGGCCGAGCTTGGTGGCTGGCATAAACATATTGGCGCTGGCCACGCCCACCCTAAAATCACAAGCCAGACTTAAGTCGGTGCCCCCGCCATACACCCCACCATTGATCGCCGCGATCGTGACCGGCCGTGCCTGCTCGATCAAATCGACCGTATCGCCAAAATAGGTCGAAGAGGGCGCAGTATCTGCCGCCAGCGACGAAATATCGTAGCCACTGCAAAAGTACCTTCCATCGGCAATAAACTTTAAAACCAACACATCGGGCGTTGTGTTGACGGTGTCAAGATGGCTTTTGAGCACAGCGAGATCGGCCGGACTCAGGCGGTTAGCATAGGCGGGATTGCGCAGGCGAATGGTTGCGCTTCGCCCATTTATGCTCAGGGCAGGTGTAGTGGGTTCAGTTGAGGGGGCGGTAACAGCCATCGCGAACAGCCTTGAGAAGGTGCAGAACCTCGATTTAACACCATAATGGTCGATGGTGCGCCGTGCCGCGCTCGGGTATGCTTACGCTTGAGGCTTTGCGTCGCACCTATTAAAAAGTGTCGGACACTGATCCACACCGGAGACAACAGTTGAAAGATCTGATTTCAAAATTATTGAAGTTAAGCGTAATTGTTTCGTGTGCCACACTAAGTTGTTTGGCTGCCCAAGATGCGCAGGCCTACCCCGAGCGGCCAATCCGTCTGGTGGTGCCGAACGCCCCGGGCGGCGGCACTGACGGCTTTGCCCGCGTGATGGCTCAAAAGCTTGGCGAGGCCCTGCAGCAGACCGTAGTGGTCGAAAATAAGCCTGGAGCACAGGGCGGGATTGGCACCACGTATGGCGCAAAAGCGGCCCCCGATGGCTATACCTTGACGCTCGCCTTTGTCAGTACGATGGCGGTGAATCCCTTTGTATACCCCGATATTGGCTACGAACCCTTGAAGGATTTTGTCGCGGTGGCGGTTGGAGTTAATCAACCCTACCTGATGGTGACCTACCCCGCTTCGCCCTATCAAAATTTGCAAGAGTTTGGGCAGTTTGCAAAACAAAAAAAGGGTGGGGCGACCTTTGCCTCAACCTCATCGCAAACCGAGCTGATCGGGGTGTTGTTTCAGACCCTGCTCGAGACGCGAATGCTGTATATCCCCTACAAAAACGCGACGACTGCCGTGGTTGAGCTTTCGCGTGGCGATATTGACGTCATGGTGGCGAGCTTGCCCTCGGCGATCCCTTTGCTCAACGCTGGCAAGCTCAAGGCCTTGGCGGTGACGGGTAATAAGCGGGTCGCGGCCTTACCCAATGTGCCAAGCGCAGCCGAAGCGGGCTTCCCAGCATTTGAGGCAAATGGTTGGTACGGCATCGTTGCCCCTAAGGGGACGCCTGACGCGATCGTGCAGTTCTTAAACAAGCATATCAATGCGATTTTGGCGATGCCTGACGTCCAGCAGAATTTGAGTGCTGCTGGTTTCGAAGTCCTAACGGGTACCCCAGCCGAATTTACAGCCATGATCGAGCGCGACTATAAGCGTTGGGGTGAGTTGGCTCAAGCACAAAAATCAATGAGGAAATAAACATGGCAACGATACGCCGCGGCCCCTTGGCCCGTTTCAAAGTGCTTGATCTGACACGTTTGCGCTCGGGTCCGACCGCCGTGCGCCAACTTGCAGACTGGGGTGCCGATGTCATCAAAATCGAAACTCCAGAGGCGCTGGGCGTGAGCGACGGCGGGGGTGACACCCGCTTAGGACCAGATTTTCAAAACTTGCATCGTAATAAACGCAGTTTGACGCTTAATTTAAAAGAAGCGGAAGGCATCGCGATTTTTAAAAAAATGGCTGACCAGGCCGATGTCATTATTGAAAATTTTCGGCCTGATGTGAAGTTCAGACTGGGCATCGATTACGAAAGCTTGAGTCAAACCAATCCCGGTCTGGTGTATGCCAGTATCTCTGGCTTTGGCCAAGATGGTCCTTACGCTAAGCGGCCTGGCTACGATCAGATCGTGCAAGGGATGGGAGGCTTGATGGCGATTACTGGCTTGCCCGGGCAAGGGCCAGTGCGCGCGGGCATCGCAGTGGCGGATTCGGCCACGGGCCTATTCTGCGCGCTTGGCGTCTTGACCGCGTTGCTCGAGCGCGAAGAGTCGGGCAAAGGTCAGTGGGTGCAGACCTCGCTGCTTGAGTCGATGATTGGTATGCTTGATTTTCAGGCGGCGCGTTGGTTGATTAATAAAGAGATTCCAGAGCAAGCGGGCAACGATCACCCAACTTCGATTCCGACGGGTGTGTTTCCGACCTCGGATGGTCACATCAACATCGCCGGTGCGGGTGCGCAGCAGATGTGGGAGAGACTTTGCCGGGCAATGGGTGCCGAGGATCTGTTGGCCAAAGAAGAATATAAAACGGGCAAGCTTCGCTCTAACAATCGGGTGGCGTTAAATCAAGCGCTCTACGTGATTACGCGCACGCGCTCGACGCAAGAGTGGATCGAGCGCTTTGAAGCGGCGAGCGTAGCGTGTGGGCCGATTTATACGATGGATCAAGTGTTTGCTGATGCGCAGACCCGTCACTTGGGGATTGCGACGGCGGTGCATCACCCCGAGTTAGGTGACATTGAAGTGGTGGGCCAGCCGGTGGGCTTGTCGCGCACGCCAAGCGAGATCCGCTCGGCCACGCCTGCACGAGGCGGCGAAACTGATGAGGTGATGCACGAGTTTGGCTATAGCGATGCGCAGATCGCTGATTTACGTGCTCGACTTGTGATCTAACTTTTGACCAGAGGATTCAATGATTGTTTGGCCTGATGCTCAAAGCCACACAGCAAAGACATTTTGTCATTCACGCAAAAATGAGACATCAAACATGAATATGCAAACAATTAAGAGACTGTTGAGCAGTTTGGCAATCGTAGCCTGTTCAACGGGTGCCGTGATGGCGCAGGGGACGTATCCAACAAAGCCTGTCAAACTAATCGTGCCGCTTGCCGCTGGTGGCGCGAGCGACGTCGTCGCACGTATTTTTGCAGCCAAGTTGGGCGAGCGCTTAGGTCAGCAAGTCATTGTTGAAAATCGCCCTGGCGCCGAGGGCTTGATCGGCGTGGATGCGGCAGTGAAGGCTGCGCCCGACGGCTACACCCTGGTGCTGGGGTCAAGCACGACGCTAGCGGCCAACTTTCATTTGCGCAAGACCCTGCCGTTTCATCCGGTAAAAGACCTCGAGCCCGTTTCAACAGCGTTTCAAGGTTTCTTCAATATCTTGGTCATTAACGCGTCTGTTCCAGCAAAAAATCTAAAAGAGTTTATTGCCTTGGCCAAGGCGCAGCCTGGCAAGCTTGATTACGGCACTGCCACCAGCGGTTCAAAAATTTGTGTTGAAACGTTCAAAGCCATGGCGGGCATTGACTTGCAAATGGTCAATTACAAAAGCTCACCTCAGGCACTGAATGATTTGATGGGCGGACAATTGCAACTGATTTGTGAGCCGGTAGCGACCGCGATGCCAAATATCTTGGCCGGTCGTTTGCGCTCACTGGGTGTGACCAGTACCACACCGCATCCGGCAGCGCCCAATTTACCGACCGTCGCGCAAGAGGGTTTGCCTGGGTTTGAATACTCGGCATGGGTGGCCGTGTTTGCGCCCGCTCAGACTCCGGCTGCTGTGATTGAACGCCTTGAAAAAGAAATCGCTTGGGTGCTCGGTGATTCCGAGACGATCAAAAAGGTACAAGCGGCCGGTGTTGAGCCGATGCCCGGTGGTACGAAGGCTTTAGCGAAGTTGTTGAATGCTGAAATTGAGCGGGCCGGTAACGTGGTAAAGGCCGCGAAGCTTCAACCCGAGTAGACAAGGATTGCAATGACGGCGTTACAAAAAATTTATTTGATTCATGCGGGTGATGTGTCGATGAAACCCGCGCTAGCAAGCTTCGCCGCCTTATGGCCAGAGGCGCGTGTGATGAATCTGTTAGAAGACTCGCTTGTGCTGGATGTTCGCGAAGCGGGGCGCTTGCCTGATTCGATTCCGCTACGGTTTGCTTTGCTGGGGCAGTATTGTGTTGCCGCTGAGGCAACGGCTATCCTGTTTACTTGCTCGGCGTTTGGCGCAACGATCGAAGCCTTGAAGCTTAAGCATTCGATTCCAATCTTGACGCCCAACGAGGCTCTATTCGAAGAGGTGATCGAGCGCGGTGGCAAGGTCGCGTTATTGACGACCTTCGGGCCGTCCATTCCGGCACTCACCGAAGAGTTAAACGAAATGCTGGCGTCGCGTGGCACCACGCTTGAGGTTGAGGCGATGCTTGTTGACGGCGCTTTTGATGCCTTGCTTGCAGGTAATCATGTAAAACATGATCAAATCATTGCGCAGAAAGTTGCAACACTGAAAGGCTATCACACGATTGTATTTGGTCAATTTTCAATGGCCTCGGCCGCAGTACAGGCGCAAAAACTAGCTTCGGTGCCAGTGCTGACCACGCCCGACTGCGCGGTCCGGAAGCTTAAAAAAATTCTTTTGGAATAACCTTATGGTCTACGACGATTTTCAGTTTTTAAAATTTGACCGACCGGACGAGGGCGTGCTGTTGATCACGCTGAACCGGCCCGAGGTCATGAACGCGACCAACGCTCGCCTGCACTGGGAGCTCACCAAGATTTGGGGCGTCGTGCAAAATGATCCACAAACGCGGGTCGCAGTTGTGACCGGCGCGGGAGATCGGGCGTTTTCGGCGGGTGGTGATCTGGCTTGGGTCGAAACCATGGTGGGTAATCCCGAACAAATTGCGATCGTCAAACAAGAGGCTGCTGATGTGGTCTACAACATGTTAGCCTGCGATAAACCCATTATTTCTGCGATCAATGGGATGGCCGTGGGCGCGGGGTTGGCCGTTGCCTTGCTTGCCGATATCAGCATTATTTCTGAGAACGCAAAGTTCACCGACGGTCATGTCAAACTCGGTGTGGCGGCTGGCGACCATGCGGCAATTATTTGGCCTTTGCTGTGCGGCATGGCGAAGGCAAAGTACTATTTAATGACAGCTGATTTCATCGACGGCAAAGAAGCTGAACGCATTGGTTTAGTCACGTTTTGCGTACCGCACAATGAGCTAATGTCTAAAGCTTTGGCCATTGCCAAAAAACTGTCTGTTGGCAGTCAGTCTGCGATTCAGAATACAAAAAAATCCTTGAATAACTGGATGCGCATGGCTGGGCCAATTTTTGACAATTCGTTAAGCTTAGAGATGTTTGGATTTTTAGGTGCTGACGCGCGCGAAGGCCTGGATGCCGTCAAAAATAAACGTGCCCCGAAGTTTCCATCCGCTCAAGCAAAGACGTAAGGAATAGAATATGAAAGCAGCATGGTACGAAAAAAATGGTGAAGCCCGCGAGGTGTTGGTGCTTGGTGAGATTCCGACACCCGAGGTGGGTGCGGGTGAAGTTCGCGTCAAAATTAGCGTGTCGGGTGTCAATCCCTCTGATGTGAAATCGCGTCGCGGTCGTGCATTGAACGCAGCGCGGATTATCCCGCACAGCGATGCTGGCGGAGTGATCGATGCGGTCGGCGCAGGAGTCTCTGTCAGCCGGATCGGTCAACGGGTTTGGACCTGGAATGGTCAGTTCGGGCGCCCCTTTGGTACCTGTGCGCAGTACATCGTGTTGCCTGAAGCACAAGCAGTTGCTCTGCCCGACAACACCAATTTTGATGCAGCTGCGTGCATGGGCATTCCTGGTCTGACGGCTTTTGAGGCAGTGCGTCGCTGCGGTGACCTGACCGGTAAGACTGTCTTGGTGATTGCCGCGGCGGCTGCTGTGGGTCATTACGCGGCACAAATGGCCGTGCTCAAAGGTGCGCGCGTGATTGGTACCGTGAGCTCTGATACCAAAGCTGCGCATGCACGTGCGGTGGGGGTTGTTGAAACGATTAATTACAAAACTGAAAACGTCACCGAGCGCGTGAAAGCGTTAACGGGCGGTCGTGGCGCTGATGCCATCATTGATATGGATTTTTCAACGACGGCTGATTTAGTGCGCCAAGGTGCACTTGCGCCACATGGCACGGTAGCTTGTTATGGCTCGAACGAATACGCAGATCCATTGATTCCGTTCAGAGTGTGCTTGTTCAATACGCTGAGCTTTCAATTCTTTTTGGTCTATGACCTGACGCCAACTGAACGCATGTTTGCGCTCAAAGAGCTCAATGTTTTATTAGCTTCGGGACAATTAGTGCACGCGATTGGCGCGCGCTATCCCTTGTCAGATATTGTCGCTGCGCACGAGGCAGTCGAACAAGGCAAGGTCATGGGTAACGCCGTGATCGACTTGGTTTAAGATCGACCCGACGTAAGGTTAAGGGGACTGAAGACTTATTGCTTGGTCGAGATTCCGGCCTTCTTGATGACTTCACCCCAGCGCGCATAGTCTTTGAGGTAAAACGCCTCAAACTCTTTAGGGTTGCCAGGCATCACGATGGCGCCGCCGTCTTCAAGTTTTTTCTGCAACTCAGGCACAGCCAAGGTTTTGTTCATGGCCGCATTGACTTTATCGATGATGGCCTGAGGGGTGCCCGCCGGCGCCATTAAGCCGTACCAAACCGAGGCGATCATGCTGGGGTAGCCCAACTCGGTGAAGGTAGGCAGATCTTGCATCTGACTATTGCGCTTGAGGCTGACCGCAGCGATTGGGCGCAATTTGCCGCTTTTAATGTGCGGCGCCAATGCAGGGATACCGTCAAACATCATATCGACTTGCCCACTGGCCACGTCAACGACGGCCGGGGCCGAGCCTTTATAAGGCACGTGCACCATATTGACGTTGGTTTCAGTTTTAAATAGTTCGCCCGACAGATGGGGTGCGCTGCCCGTGCCGGCCGAGGCAAAACTCAATTGTTTTGTTTTTGCCAGAGCGATTAAGTCTTTGACGGATTGCACGGGCAATTGTGCATTGACGGCCAAAATAATCGGAAACTCAGCGATGGCACCAATCGAGACCAAATCTTTGAACGGTGCGTAAGGCAGCGACTCGTAAAAATAAGGACCAATTCCGTGCGTTGAAATCCCCGATTGCAGCAGCGTGTAACCATCGGGTGCTGCACGGGCAACCAAGGCACTGGCGATCGTACCATTCGCCCCAGCCTTGTTTTCGACCAAAATGGTCGTGCCTAATTCTTTGCCAAAACGCTCTGAAAGCGTCCTTGCGACAAAGTCAGAGGCCCCACCAGGAGGTACGGTGATGATGAGTCGCACGGGCTTATCAGGATATGCTGAACTCGAACTAGCAGTTTGAGCCAAGCTCACCGAAGAGGATAGAGCAGTCAAAAGCGCAATGCTCATGTATAAAAAAACGCGAGTCGGCAACATAAAAATTCCGTTTAAAAATAATGATAAGTGAAAAATAATTTAATTTGAATTTGTGTTCGATTGACTTTAATTTGTCGCCTGCGCGCGTTTGCGGCGCAACCAACTAACCGTAAAGTAACAGGCTGCAACCAACGGCGCGGCAATGGCCGCGATAATTTCAGAATAAATTGCAAGTCCGGCCTCTTTGCCGCCTCTTGCCACGTAGACTAGTAAACTGACCGTGTACTAGGTTAATACTAAAACAGATAGGCTTTCGACGTTCTGTTGCAGACGTAACTGTAATTTTGCCCGCTGATCCATACTTGCAAGCAAGTTTTGCGTCTACTCTTCGTTTATAAATTCAATCCTCGTTCTCAAGGTCTGCGTCGTTCTCGAAATCCGATCGGATAACTCTTTTAAGCGGCGCTGTGTCCAAATACAGGTTCCCATCGCTGGTTGAAATCGCCTGTCCGTGAATTCAGACAATGTTTGTACTCCAGGTATGTCAGATTCGCCAAGCTCAAATAAGTTTTTTGCATGTAATTGGCTTTAGGCCTCGGACGCGGTGAAGCGAAGGCCATAGCTTGAAACCCACTGCTCAATTTTCGACGCGATTCGCGAGAGGTCAGCCAAAAATTGACCGTCTTCGTCAATATGGATGCCGGCTGTTGACTGAAGTTGTGCGATTTTTTCAGACAAGATTACTAAGCCAGACTCGGCCTGACGAAGGGGCAGAGACAGACTTTTTGCAAACGGAAAAGCAAGCATCGCTGTCATGCGATACGTCTCTGCCTCGGCAAGCGCGCGCGCAATACGGCCAGCTTGTCTTGAGCCCAACGTGTTGTGGGGAATGTAATACGAAATATAGCCATCTGCATCCAGACGCAGGTCAGTCCAGAGCTGTGCAATCTTGGTCGAAAGCAGAAAACTGCCAAACAAAGTGTTGCCGTTAAATATTTTTGAAACGTCTTGCGCCTCAGCAAACAGTGAGCGTTGTTCAAATACAAGATCTAAAGCCGAAATTCGTTCGCCCCCCGCTTGCGAAATGGCGGGACAGCCTAGTTTGGACAACAAACGATTCGTTGACTCCTCAAGCGCAAGACGCGAGGGCTCAAGAGACCCAGTTACTTCGACTCTTCCTTGAATCATCACGGCGATGGTTGCAAATTCTCCATGCAGCTCCTACTTTACTAAAATTAATTTAGTTTCGTCGGCCAAGCTTAGCAACTTAAAGGAATGATCTAACTCAGGCGTAATTGGCACGCCCAGAGCTTCTTTAAGCGTTTCGATCCACGCAATTTGTTTTTTCCGCGAAGTTGCATCCAACAAAAAAGATTGCGATAAAACCCTTTCATTTGGCCATAACGCGATCGGTGGCCGTGCGTGTACTTCTTCGTGAAGTTGCTTTCTTGAGGGATGGTCGTACGGCTTCATAGCGGTCTCAATGAATCTGCAAAACGCTTAACGGATCAGCACGATAGCCACATATTCTGCTACGTGTTCTACCATATGCTGTCATGACTTCTAAACAACAGGTTAATCTTGAATCTCAAACTCGCTGAAAACTTTCGCGCCGTGTTTTATGCGCCTTTCTATGCGACCCACGCTTTGGGTATGTTTGCCGAACAAGGGGTATCGATCACCTTACTGGATTCGGCCTCGCCCGGGGCCGGTATTGCCGAACTTGCAAAGGGCAACATCGATGTCATGTGGGGTGGGCCTCTGCGGGTGATTAAAGAACGTGACCAGTTCGAACGCACAGAAAGCTCGTTAGCCGCGTTTTGTGAAGTTGCTGCCAAAGATCCCTTCTTTTTACTTCGGCGGATGCCTGCCAACACCGCGACGTTCAGTTGCCAAAATAACGCAGGAGCACTGAACCCGCAACAAAAGCCTTTCGTCCTTAAAGATTTGCTCGGTCTGCGCGTTGCCTCGGTATCTGAGGTGCCCACGCCCTGGCTGTGCTTGCAGCAAGACTTACGCGATGCAGGTATTGACCCCGCCATGCTCAAGCGCGTATCAGAGCGCAGCATGCAAGATAACCTTGAGTCGTTGCTGCGCGGCGAGCTTGATGTGATTCAGGTCTTTGAGCCCTTTGTTTCGCAGGCTCTGGCTCATCCAGAGGTGCAAGTTGTGCACGTGGCAAGCCAAAGAGGTTACACCGCCTACACAACCTTTATCTCTACATTCGAGGGTATGCGGCGCAACCAAGCGGGTTTTGAGGCGATGATTGCTGCCATTGAGCAGTTCAAGCCCTGGCTGGCAACACATGGTCCTGCCGAACTCGCGCGCGTGGTTAAGCCTTTTTATCCTCACTTGAGCCTTGACCTTTTGACGGCTTGCCTCACGCGCTATCACGCGGCAGAACTCTGGACATGCCGGCGAGCCATCTCACGGAAGGGCTTTGCCCGCCTCGCCCAGAGCATGCTCGGTTCTGGTTACATCAATCGCCCTGCACGCTACGAAGATTGCGTTGCGGTGAGCGCCTATGAGGCTTGAGCGCAAAACCGCCTGTGCTTTCAGTGCGCAATCAGGCTGTCAAGCGAGACAAGTGGTGCAAAGCTGTCGGCGCTTGCCATCGGCCAGGCAACTTTGAAGACGGAGCGCTCGAGCTCGCCGGCCAATAGTGAGCCTGGCGTGATGCCCGGGTAAAGAGTCGAAAACAAATTGATGTGATTGTCTGCAGCACGGTAGGCAATGTGCGTGGTGGTGATCTCTTTTGGGTGCTTTAGGCCCGAGGCTTGCAATAACTCAGCCAAGGCGTACAACGTATTTTGATGAAAATGCGCAACGTGCGGCGCCTTGTCTAAAGGTACCAAGGGCCGTTGCCGCTCTGGGTCTTGGGTGGCCACCCCGGTTGGGCAGCGCCCCGTGTGACATTGTTGCGCTTGAATGCAGCCAATCGCAAACATAAAAGCTCGTGCGCTATTGCACCAGTCGGCGCCCAGGGCAAAGGTGCGGGCCATATCAAACGCAGAGACGATTTTGCCGGAGGCACCAAGTTTAATTTGATTGCGCAAATTTAAGCCGACCAAGGTGTTGTGGACCAAACGTATCGCTTCACGCAAAGGTGTGCCAACGTGGTCGACAAATTCGATCGGCGCGGCGCCGGTACCACCCTCAGAGCCATCGATCACGATAAAGTCTGGCGTGATGCCTGTTTTGACCATGGCCTTAGCGATCGCGAACCATTCCCAGGCGTGACCAATACAGAGCTTGAAACCAACAGGCTTGCCGCCTGACAAGTCTCGCAGGCGTTGCACAAAATGTAAAAGTCCAACAGGGGTGTCAAACTCAGAGTGCGCCGAGGGCGAGTTGCAATCTTCGCCAATGTGCACGCCGCGCGCGGCGGCGATCTCTGCCGTGACTTTGCTGCCGGGCAAGATGCCTCCGTGTCCAGGCTTTGCTCCCTGCGACAATTTAATTTCGATCATACGCACTTGCGGCAGTTGTGCGTTAGCAACAAAATGCGATTCTGAGAATCGACCTTGTTCATCTCTGCAACCAAAATAGCCCGAGCCAATATTCCAGATGAGGTCGCCGCCTGGTTGACGGTGGTAGCTGCTGATCCCGCCTTCACCGGTGTCGTGCGCAAATTGCCCAAGCTTGGCGCCCTCGTTCAACACCAAAATCGCATTGGCACTCAACGCACCGAAACTCATCGCCGAAATATTCAACACAGAGAGTGAAACTGGCTGCCGACAAGAGGAGCCGCCTACCGTCAGGCGAAAATCTGTGTCGTTAATCTGCGAAGGCGCCAAGGAGTGATTCATCCATTCATAGCGTTCGTCGTACACATCAAGTTGAGTGCCAAACGGACGCTTGTCGATCTCTTGCTTGGCGCGTTGATAAACAAGCGAGCGACTCGCTCTTGAAAAGGGCGCCTCATCGGTGTCATTCTCAAAAAAATACTGTCGCACTGCGGGCCGCAAATCTTCAAATAAATAGCGTAGATGTCCGATGATCGGATAATTACGCAAAATAGCGTGATGCGTCTGGGCCAGGTCGTGAATCCCCAACGCAGTCAGCGCCCAAGCGCCAACGGCTGCCAGCCACTAGAATACGGCGGCATCGCCTTGCAGGGCCCAGTAGGGCGCAAGTCCCGAGCCGGCGAGGGCGAGCCAAAGTGCAAGGTAGCGAAATAAAAGCAGCGTCATTTTTGACTCCGGTCAGGCACGTCTGTCTGTAGGTGAACAGGCGCGTTTCAGGTGAAAACACCCTGATAGGTTAGACCAGAAAGAATGAATGAATCGTATAATTTCCAGCTTAGGAGAAGGCATGACGTCTTTAGTAAAGCATTCTGACGCGGGCTCAGAGAAAAACTCTAAACCACGGGCACGGCGGCTGCCTGAGGCCTGGCGGCTTGAGGTGGGCGCTTGGTCTCGGTTGCAGGTCAGTGCCTCCGCGATTCGACTTGAAGTCTTCGTTCAAGAACAGAAGGTACCCCTCGTCGAAGAAATCGACGCCTTTGATGACGCTTGCGAGCATGCTGTTGTGTTTGATGCTTTGGGGCGAGCCCTGGCAACGGGTCGCTTGCTGCCCGATGGTCACATTGGGCGAATGGCTGTGCTCAAGGCTGTGCGCGGTCAGGGGCTAGGCAGTGTGGTACTTCTTGCGCTTATGAGCCAAGCAAGGAAAAAAGGATTTGTTCAGGTTGTACTGTCCGCGCAGACGCATGCGCAAGGATTTTATGAAAGACACGGGTTTAAGCCTGAGGGCGTCGAATACCTCGACGCAAATATCTCGCATATTTTGATGCGCCGGAAGCTTAATCAAAGCGCTTCAAAGTGAATTTTGAGGCATTGTCATAAAAGCTAGGTGCTTTATGCTTTACACTTTGGTGGTGCCCAGGAGAGGACTCGAACCTCCACACCTTTCGGCACACGGACCTGAACCGTGCGCGTCTACCAATTCCGCCACCTGGGCCTAACTTGTATTCAAGAAGCCACGCATTATAAGCGAGATTTTAGCTTTGGCAAAACGCCTACCCCCAAATATCAAGAACACTCGCCCCGCGACTGTTTCTCCCGAAAGCATCCCCGATTTTGATCCCGATGTCCCGAGCCGCGAACAGATTTTAGAGGTCTTGCGTCTGACGCCAATGCCCTTGTCGCCCGAAGACTTGGCGGCGCGCATGGGTTTGACGCGCGAAGAAACCCTCACCGGCTTCGATCGTCGCATCGCCGCGATGGAACGCGACGGGCAATTGTTGCCCAATCGCAAGGGCGTGCTGCTGCTGGCTAACAAGTTAGATTTTGTGGCGGGCCGCGTACAAGGCCATCGCGATGGCTTTGGCTTTTTGGTGCCTGATGCTGGCGGCCAAGATCTCTTTTTGTCAGCGCGCGAAATGCAAAAGGTCTTGCATGGTGATCGCGTACTGGTCAAGCCAATGGGCGAATACCGCGGCAAGCCCGAAGGTACCATCGTTGAGGTCATTGAACGCCGCACCAACCGTTTGGTCGGACGGTTTTTAAACGAACGCGGCATGACCATTGTGGTGCCCGAAGATCAGCGTATTAAGCACGATGTGCTCATTCCTCAGAGCGATACCGGCGGCGCCCAGCACGGCCAAGTCGTGTCGGTCGATATCATCGAACAACCTTCTCGTCACAAGCAACCTTTGGGTCGTGTCGCCGAGATCTTGGGTGAAATTGACGACCCAGGGATGGAAATCGAAATTGCGGTGCGCAAATTTGATGTTCCGGTTGATTTTTCAGAAGCGGCGCTGCGCCAGGCTGAAAAATTGCCTGAGACGGTGCGGCGAGCCGACTTAAAAGATCGTGTTGATTTGCGAGACGTGCCGTTTATTACGATTGATGGTGAAGACGCGCGCGACTTTGATGATGCGGTGTACTGCGAGCAAGTCGATATGGGCGAGGCGCGTAAACGCCCGGCCTGGCGTCTGCTGGTCGCGATTGCCGACGTCAGCCACTACGTTACGCCCGAAGACGCGCTAGACGAAGCGGCTCGCGAGCGTGGCACCAGCGTGTATTTTCCGCGGCGAGTGATTCCGATGTTGCCCGAGAAATTGTCCAACGGTTTATGCTCTTTAAAGCCCTTGGTCGATCGTTTGGTGCTGGTCTGCGATATGGTGATTCCGTTGTCGGGCGCCAAGGCGGGCACCGTAGCGGCGTATCAGTTTTATAACGCGGTGATTCATTCGCATGCACGTACAACGTACAACCAAGTCTGGGAGTCGTTGCAACAGCCTCAAGGGCCGGTTGCGCGCGGTTTTGCAAAAGTCATGGCCCAGATCAATGGGTTATACGAATTGTTTCATTTACTCGCGCAGGGCCGAAAAGAGCGCGGCGCTATCGATTTTGACACAATCGAAACCAAAATTGTGTGCAATGAATTAGGGCGAATCGAGAAAATCATTGGCGTCACGCGTAACGATGCTCACCGTATTATCGAAGAGTGTATGTTGGCGGCGAACACGTGCGCGGCCGACTTCATGCTGCGCAGCAAGCACATCGGTCTGTACCGTGTGCATGAGGGGCCAACTCCAGAAAAATTGAAATCCCTGCGTGAGTTTCTAAAAACGCTTGGTTTAAGTTTAGGGGGTGGCGCGGATCCGAGCGCGGCCGATTACGGCGCCTTACTTGATCGGGCTCGCGCGCGACCCGATTACGGGCTCTTGCAAACGATGTGCCTGCGCTCGATGCAGCAAGCCATTTATGGCCCTGACAATGCGGGCCATTTCGGTTTGTCGTATCCCGCTTACACCCACTTTACGTCGCCAATTCGACGCTATCCCGATTTGCTGACGCATCGGGTGATTAAGGCCTTGCTCAAAAGCGAGCGCTATCAGCCGGTCATGCATGGTTTTGCCTCGGCGCCAGGGGCGAGCGCACGCGAGCACGAGCACGATCTCTGGGAAAAACTTGGGCTCTTGTTGTCTGTGACTGAGCGGCGGGCCGACGATGCGTCGCGTGATGTCGAGGCCTGGCTAAAATGTTGGTTTGTGAAAGAGCGGGTTGGTGAAGTTTTTAGCGGTCGCGTCACGGGCGTGGCGAGCTTTGGTATTTTTGTCACGCTCGACACGTTGCACGTTGAAGGCTTGGTGCACGTCTCTGAGCTCGGGACAGAGTATTTTCAATTCAACGACGCCATGCACGAGCTGCGCGGTGAGCGCACGGGGATGCGTTATCGTTTGACCGACGCGGTGCAAGTGCAGGTCGCTCGTGTAGACCTTGAAGCCAGACGAATTGAATTCAGGCTGGTCACCGGAACCACCTTCGATGCACTGCGCAAGGCTGCGACGCGGGTCGAAGAGCCAGCGGGCAGACGTATCAAAAAAGCTGCCGCACCTAAGCCGTCAGACTTAAAAGGGCAAATCGCTAAGGTGCGTCGTGCCGAGGCTAAAAAAGTTGCCAAGCAAGAGACGGCTCGGCCTGCAAAGAAAACGGTGCGCGCAGGTAAAAGTGCCGGGTTAAAAAAATCTGCCCGAAAAGGGCGCTAGGACTTCGCTATGGCAGCAACTCAAATGCTGGCGGGCTTTCACGCGGTGATAGCACGACTGCGTCAGGCCCCCGAATCTATCCAAGAGGTCTACGTCGAAGCGCAACGTCGCGACAAACGCATGCAGGCACTGATCGCAACTGCTACGCAGGCGGGTCGCGCGGTGCACCCCGTCACGACAGACCGGTTAGACGGGCTGGTGGGTGGCGCCCGTCATCAGGGCGTGGTGGCTGTTGCGCAGACACGTAAATTGGCTGATGACCTTGATGAGGTGCTGGATCTGGTGCAGGGACCCGTGCTATTGCTCGTATTAGACGGGGTGACAGACCCGCACAACCTTGGCGCCTGCTTGCGCACTGCAGACGCGGCGGGCGTGCACGCTGTGGTTGCGCCCAGAGATCGTGCGGTGGGCTTAAATACGACGGTTCAGCGCGTTGCCTGTGGTGCTGCCGAGTCGGTGCCGTATCTGATGGTGACGAATTTGGCTCGCACCATGCGTGAACTCAAAGACCGTGACGTTTGGTTGGTTGGCACCGACGATAGCGCGACACAAAGCATCCACCAAACCGAGGGTAAGCGCTCGATGGCTTGGGTCATGGGGGCCGAGGGTGAGGGGATGCGCCGCCTGACACGCGAAACCTGCGATGAACTGGTTACCATCCCGATGCTTGGCAGTGTCGAAAGCTTAAACGTCAGCGTGGCGACCGCGATATGCCTCTATGAAACGGTTCGCCAACGACAGAGTTAAACTATGTGTTCTTATGTAAAATAAATGAGCGATGAGTCAGCCTACAAAAAAACCCGCAAAGCACGGCTTTACCACCACAATTTTGCATGGTGACCGTCAAGCTTCGGTCGAGCACGGCGCTGTACACAAGCCCATCCATACCTCGACGCAATATGCGTTTAGCGATGCCCGTGAGCTCGCGGCAGTATTTCAGGGTAAAGCCGGCTACACCTACGCTAGACAAGGCACGCCCACAAGCGATGCGCTTGAAAAAAAAATCAACAAAATGGAAGATGGTTTGGCGAGCCTGTCGTTTGCGACCGGTATGGGCGCACTGACAGCCTTGTTCACGACCTTGTTGCGCGCCGGCGACCACCTGCTTTCTAGTCAGTTCATTTTTGGCAACACCAACAGTCTGTTTGGCACACTCGAATTATTAGGGATTGAAATTACCCTTGTCGACCCGACCGATGTGCAGGCGGTTGCTGCTGCGATTCGTCCAAACACAAAGATGCTGTTTACTGAAACCATTGCCAACCCTGGCACACAGGTTGCCGATCTCGAGGGCCTGGGTCGTTTGTGTCAAGAGCATCGGTTGGTGTATCTGGTGGATAACACGGTGACCTCGCCTTGGTTATTCCAGCCCAAGTCGGTTGGGGCCTCGCTTGTCATGAACGCTTTGTCTAAGCATATCGGTGGCCATGCCAATGCGTTAGGGGGGTCGCTGACCGATACTGGCCTGTTTGACTGGACGACCTACACCAATATTCTGGATATTTATAAAAAAGGCCCGTCAACGGGTTGGGCGATCACACAGATTAAAAAGAAAGGATTGCGCGACATGGGCGCAACCTTGACTGCTGACGCAGCGCATCGCATCGCGGTAGGCGCCGAGACCTTGGCCTTGCGCCTGGATAAAATTTGCAGTAATGCGCTGGCACTGGCTCAATTTTTAGCGGTGCACCCAGGGGTGCAGCGGGTAGCTTACCCGGGGCTGACAAATCATCCCCAACATGCTCGAGCCGCACGCTTATTTGGCGGCAAGTTTAGTATGTTGGTTGCAGTCGAATTGATTCCTAGTATTGATTGCCTCGATTTTTTAAATCATTTACAAGTTGCAATTTTGGCGACGCACGTGGGTGACACACGTACCCTGGCGCTACCGGCGGCGTATACGATTTATCACGAGATGGGGCCAGCGCTACGCGCTAAAATGGGCATTGTAGATGGATTGATTCGTTTATCTGTTGGCATTGAAGATCAAGCCGATTTGCTCGCTGATTTTGAACAAGCCTTCGCCGCATGTTTGCACAGAAAGTAGGCCAGACAAAAAAGTCGCTGACAACCGTCGCGATCGCAAGCACTGAGCAGGAGTTTATAGGGTATCTACTAGTCTCGTGGTTTGTACGTGTCTTGCGGTCTTGTCGAATGGCGTTTTCTCGTTTCGTTGGAYGATTCGGACCTTGCCTAACAAATACATATGAATAAAAATGCGACTCTGAGGTAATTTTTCTTGACAGACTTTTGTACTAATGGCTTAATCACGTAAATGGGTTACATGGTTTGTTTTACGGAGAAGCCGTTTAAATTTTGATGTCTTCTCCGCGCGATTATTTTAAAAAAGTGGAATACCTTTTTATGCTACGGACGCGACTGCGCTCTTTACTCAGGAAACTAACAACATGAACAAAACTGAATTGATTGACCACATCGCCACTAAAGCTGATATCTCTAAAGCGGCAGCAGGCCGCTCACTTGACGCGATGATCGCAGCAATCAAGGCAACGCTTAAAAAAGGTAATTCAGTCACCTTGGTCGGCTTTGGCACGTTCGCCGTGTCACAACGTGCAGGCCGTATGGGTCGTAATCCACGTACGGGCGAACCTATTAAAATTAAAAAAGCAAAAGTACCAAAATTCCGTCCAGGCAAAGCGCTTAAAGACGCGTTGAATTAAGTCGACAGTATTTGCTAAAAAAATGCGTTTCGCTATAATAAGCGATTCATTTTTTACTATGCGCGCATTAGCCCTTTGAGTAGGTTGGCGTTTGTTCCAGAACAAACGTCTGGTCAAATCCTAGGGTGCTTAGCTCAGCTGGCAGAGCGGCGCCTTTACACGGCGTAGGTCACAGGTTCGACCCCTGTAGCACCCACCAGTATTCCCTAAGATGTAAACTCCTCACATGAGAGTGCTCGTAATCGAAGACGACGCCACGCTTGGGCGCGCCTTACAAGAATTTTTAACCGATCAGGGTTATGCAACCGATTGGTTAGCAGATGGCCGGCGTGCACTTGCAGCACTATCGAGTCATCCCTACGACCTCTTGGTGCTCGATCTGAACTTGCCCTTGGTTGATGGCTTGCAAGTGCTCGCGACCTTACGAGGCGAGGGCAGAGATATTCCGGTCTTGGTCCTGACCGCGCGTGATGGCCTTCAAGACCGAGTCGCCGGCTTGGACGCCGGCGCAGATGATTACCTGACCAAGCCCTTTGAACTTGCCGAACTCGCCGCACGGGTGCGTGCCCTGGCCCGACGTCATCTCGGGGTGGCACGTTCACTTCTTGAGTTTGGCACTTTGTCACTCGATACGGCTCATCGCGAGTGTCGTATTCACGGTCAGCGTCTGGCCCTGTCGGTACGCGAACTCTCGGTTCTCGAGATGTTATTAGTACGAGGCGGCAAAGTCGTCACTAAGCAGCAGATTGTTCAAGGTTTGTCGGCGCTCGATTCAGACTTTAGCGAAAACGCGGTCGAGGTCTATATTTATCGTTTGCGCAAGCGTCTTGAGGGTAAAGGATTCGCCATCCAGACGGTGCGGGGTTTTGGCTATCTGCTCGCGACCGAAGCGTCTTAGGAAAGGTTCTTCATGTTTAAACTCTCGCTCTTGGCCCGCGGGACTCTGGCGCGTAACTTAACGCTGAAACTACTACCGCCAATCGTCTTGTTGGTCGGCTTAGACTTGCTGGCCACCTGGATCATCACTCACAAAATCGAGATGGCTGATTGGCAACTGGAAGATATCTTCTGGTTGATGGTGTTGGGTCAGGTTGGCCTTATCGCGCTTTGTGTCTGGGTAGTCGTGCGTGGCGTGCGTTCGGGAATGCGTGCCGTGAATCAACTGTCTGACGAAATCGCACAGCGTTCGGTCGACGACTTAGGGCAGCTAAGAATTGACGGCTTACCCCAAGAGTTGAATGGCCTGGTACGGCATACAAATGAACTCTTGGCACGCCTGCACGATACGCTTGCAGCGCAGCGTCGTTTTGTCGGGCATGCCGCGCATCAACTCAGAACGCCCTTGGCAGGGTTAAAACTTGAGTCTGAGCTCATGTTGGCCAAAGAGCTTTCACCCGATTTGCGCGAGCGTGCCGAGCGCATTAAGCAGGTGAGCGATCGGATGATTCGCTTAGGGCGTCAGCTTTTGGTGCTGGCGCGTGTCGACCCAGAGGCGCGACCACAAGATCATTTTTTGCGCCTCGATTTGTGTGAGTGGGTGCGCACCTGTGGTGCTGAATGGTTAGCCCGCGCGCAAGAGGCGGGCATTTTCTTGCAACTTGAGGCGCCTGACGACCCAGTGTGGGTTGAGGGCGATCCGATTTTGCTAGACGAACTGCTAGGAAATCTCATCGATAACGCCCTGAAATATGCTGCGGGTGCGCAGGGCCTCAGGCTGTTGGTGACGTCAACGCCGCCGACGCTCGCCGTTGAAGACGACGGCCCGGGCATTAGTACGCAAGAGCAGGGCCGCGTGTTTGAAGCCTTTTATCGCTCGCCTGATGCGCCCGCAGGAGGGTCGGGCTTAGGTTTGGCAATTGTGCGCGAGATTGCCCGCGCGCACGGCGCCTGGTGGAATTTAGTGAGTCGTCCTCAATTTGCAGGCACACGATTAACAGTCGTATTTCCGGGCACACGCAAAGGCGCTCAGTTAACGCGCCTTGAGCGTTTTAATCAGATGCGTTGAGCTCAGCACCCGATCAGAATTTTCGTCCGGCGCGTGACTCGATGCGCATCCGCAGTGCATTGAGTTTAATGAAGCCCGCAGCATCTGCCTGGTTGTAAGCGCCGCCATCATCGTCAAAGGTCGCAATCGTTTGATCAAAAAGCGTGTCTTTTGAGTCGCGCGATACGGTGTAAACGTTGCCTTTATAGAGCTTTAGACGCACCCAGCCATTGACCTCGGCCTGCGTGGTGTCGATCAACGCTTGAATCGCCCGACGCTCGGGCGACCACCAGTACCCGTTATAAATCAGGCTGGCATAACGCGGCATCAAATCATCTTTGAGATGCGCCACTTCGCGGTCAAGCGTAATCGACTCAATGGCGCGGTGAGCCTTGAGCAAAATCGTACCACCCGGGGTTTCGTAGCAGCCGCGTGACTTCATACCCACGTAGCGGTTTTCGACCAAGTCGAGGCGACCGATGCCGTGTTTGCCACCGAGGCCATTAAGTTTTGTGAGCACCTGAGCCGGTGAAAGTCGCAGGCCGTTCAGGCCAACGACATCGCCGTGTTCAAACTCAAGGTCCAGATATTCTGCCTTGTCAGGAGCGGCCTCGGGCGAGACTGTCCAGCGCCACATGGCTTCTTCCGCTTCTGCCTTAGGGTCCTCAAGGTGACGGCCCTCAAAACTAATGTGCAACAAGTTGGCATCCATCGAGTAGGGCGCACCGCCCTGCTTGTGTTTCATGTCAACTGCGATGCCAGCGGCTTCTGCATATTGCAAAAGTTTTTCGCGCGAGACTAAATCCCATTCGCGCCAAGGGGCAATTACCTTAATGCCGGGCTCAAGCGCGTAGTAACCGAGTTCAAAACGGACCTGATCATTGCCTTTGCCGGTTGCGCCATGCGAGACCGCGTCGGCGCCAACTTGTCGGGCAATTTCAATTTGTCGCTTGGCAATCAGAGGGCGCGCAATCGAGGTGCCAAGCAAGTATTCGCCTTCGTAGACGGTATTGCAGCGAAACATCGGAAACACAAAGTCGCGTACGAACTCTTCGCGCAGGTCGTCAATAAAGATCTGTTCGGGTTTGATGCCAAATTTGATCGCTTTCGCTCGCGCGGGTTCGAGTTCTTCGCCCTGACCGATATCAGCCGTGAAGGTAACGACTTCGCATTGGTAGGTGTCTTGCAGCCATTTAAGAATGACTGAAGTATCGAGTCCACCTGAATAGGCCAACACGACTTTTTTGATATCGCTCATAAGATGCTCTGGATTGACTGAAGGATTAACAGAAAAACCCATTTTAGCGGAATGCACGGCAATGCTCCCCGCTCGGGGGGAGATTGCAACGCAAGCCCATGCGGGCTAGCTCAGACGTCCGAGCAGTAAAAATTCCATTAAAGCTTTTTGCACATGTAAACGGTTTTCAGCCTCGTCCCAGACCACACTTTGCAGGCCGTCAATCACCGCTGCAGCGACTTCTTCGCCACGATGTGCGGGCAGGCAGTGCATGAAGAGTGCCTCGGGAATCGCTTGCGCCATCATGTCCTGATCGACACACCAGTCGGCAAAGGCAGCCCGACGCTCTTCGTTTTCTGACTCGTAGCCCATGCTGGTCCAGACATCGGTCGTGACTAGATGAGCGCCTTTGCAAGCTTCGTGCGGATCAGCAAACTCTTTGACGACCCCCGCTTTGACCGAGCTCAGACGCTTTTGTTCTAAGACATAACCGGTTGGCGTCGACACGTGCAGTGTAAAACCGAGTAACTCTGCGGCCTGAATCCAGGTGTAGGCCATGTTGTTGGCATCCCCCACCCAAGCGACGATCTTGCCTGTCAGGCTGCCGCGCGCCTCAATATAGGTAAAGACATCGGCCAGAATCTGGCACGGGTGAAACTCGTTGGTTAAGCCATTGATGACCGGCACGCGTGAGTGCGCGGCAAAGGTCTCGAGACGCGTTTGCTCAAAGGTTCGGATCATCACAATGTCAACCATGCGCGACACAACGCGAGCCGTGTCTTCAATGGGCTCAGAGCGACCTAGTTGCGAGTCGGTGGTGGTGAGATGGATGACTGAACCACCCATCTGATACATGCCCGCTTCGAAAGAGACTCGAGTCCGGGTGCTGGCTTTTTCAAATACCATCGCCAACGTACGATCGTGCAGGGGGCGATGAGGTTCGTAGCGCTTGAATTTGTCTTTGATCAGTTTGGCGCGCTCAAGCACATAGAGCAGCTCGTCTGTGCTGAGGTCTTGTAATTGTAGAAAATGCCGAAGCGAGTCGGCGGTAGGTACGGCGTTTGACATGATGCACTCGATAAAGTTGTCAGTCCCGAGCCACACGGCCCGACCCTCTGTTTGAGTGTCAGGCCATGGCAGTGCGGGTTAGGCGGTTTCGGCGTTAAACGCCTTGATCAGAGGCACCAAAATCTTGACGATTTCGTCGGCCTCTTGGGTGGTGAGGATGAGTGGGGGTAACAGACGCACCACACGGTCACGCGTGACGTTGATCAGTAAGCCTGCCTCAAGCGCACGCGCGGTCAACACGCCGCAAGGTTTTTCGAGCTCAATGCCTAACATCAACCCCTGGCCACGCACCTCGCGCACGCCCAGTGTGCCTAACAAGACTTTACCAAGTTCGGCCTTCAGGTACGCGCCAACCGTTGCAGCATTTTCTAGGAGGTTCTCTTCCTCGAGTGCGCGCAAGGTGGCAATACCTGCGGCGCTCACTAAGGGGCTGCCGCCGAAGGTTGTGCCATGGCTGCCGGGGCCTAAAACGCCCGCGGCAGGGCCGCACGCGCCGATCGCGCCTATTGGTACGCCACCACCCAAGCCTTTTGCAAAGACGACGACATCGGGCAGAATCTCGGCCCATTGATGCGCGAGCCACTTGCCCGTGCGCCCAATGCCTGACTGCACTTCGTCAATCATCATGAGCCAGCCGCGCGCGTTGCATAGGGCACGCAAGTCTTTAAGGTTTTGCACATCGGTGGGGCGAATCCCGCCTTCACCTTGCAAGACTTCAAGCAGTACGGCGACCACGCGGGGCTCAGCGTCGCCCGCTGCTTTGATGGCGGCTAGATCGTTGTAGGCCACTTTGATAAAGCCGCCTGGCAACGGGCCAAAGCCAGTGCGTGCTTTCTCGCTGTCTGTTGCAGCAAGCGTGCCAATGGTGCGACCGTGCCACGAGGATTCCATGGTGATGATGGTGGGTAAGTCGTTACCTTTCTTGTAGCCGTAATAGCGTGCAAGTTTGATGGCGGCTTCGTTCGCTTCGGCGCCGCTATTGCCAAACACGATCTCAGTCATGCCTGACATTTTGATCATGCGCTGAGCGAGTTCTTCTTGCTCGGGGACTTCGTACAAATTTGATGTGTGAATGACGCGCGCAGCCTGTTCGCTGATTGCAGCAACTAGTTTGGGGTGAGCATGCCCCAAGCATGACACGCCAATTCCGGCCATCGCGTCGAGGTAGCGTCGGCCCTTTGTATCCCAAAGCCAAACGCCTTTACCGTGGGTAAAGGCAACTGGAAGGCGGGAATACGTATTAGAAAGGGCTGAGGTCATGGCCGAGGCTCCGTAAAATACCCGTGATGCAGGATCGCACGCGCGGGTGTAAAACCTCAATCATATACAATCTGGGCGACAGGGGCGTGAATCAGAAGTTTGCGGGCTCTGAAGCGGCGACACAGGTTGTGCATGACAGCAGAAGTTCGTTATTTTGTTATCTATGGGGTGACAGAATCAGGTAGTGCTTTTAGGCCCAGCGACTGGGCAGAGCGTCTTGCTGGCGTTTTAGCTCCGTACCGTCCGGCGGGCACGCTAGGTGGCTATATCTCTTATTCACCCTATGCCGTGCCTTCAACGCTTGGCGGCCAGCGCTGCGTCGTTGTGGACGCCCGCCTACGCGACCTTGAACCCCTTGCCTGGCAATTTGTGCATGATTTCGCACGCGACAATCAGCTTAAAACTCAAGCTGATCTGCCGTGGGATCCCTTGACGCGCGCTAAATAATCGGTGTGACGATCTTGCCCTGCGTAAAGAAACTGTGCAAATTTTCTAACACGCAGTCGGTCATCGCGCGGCGCGTTTCGTGCGTCGCGCTTGCGACGTGTGGCATTAACACGACACTGCTTAAGGTTTTAAGCTGATCGGGCACTCTTGGCTCGTCCTCAAACACATCAAGGCCAGCACCACCAAGCTCGCCCGAGGCTAACAGGTGCACCATTGCGGGTTCGTCAATGACTGAGCCGCGCGCAATGTTAATCAAGCGCCCGTCAGGGCCCAGAGCACGCATGATCTCTTCGTTGATTAAGTGCTTAGTGCCCGCGCCACCAACGGTGGCAAGCACCAGAAAATCGCTGTCGCGTGCCAGTTCGAGCAAGGAGGGTTGGTAGGTGTAGGGCACATCAGCACGTGCGTTGCGGTTGTGATAAGAGACTTGCATGTCAAAGCCCAGACCACGGCGCGCGATGGCCTCGCCGATACGACCTAAGCCAACGATACCCAGTTTTTTTCCGCTGACGCGCGCACCATGCGGCAAATAATCGGTTTTGTTCTCCCAGTGGTTTTCGCGCACAAACCGATCACCCCAGCCGATGTTACGTGCGCAGGCAAGCAGCAGGCCCCAGGCAATATCAGCGACGCAGTCGTTTAAAATATCTGGGGTGTTGCTAACCAGAATTTTGCGCGTGGCAGCGCTTTCTAAATCGATCTTGTCGTAGCCCACGCCCCAAGTGCAGATTGCACGTAGTTTGGGTAAGGCGGCAATCATTTCGGTGCTGCAGCCAAAGTTGGCGGTCGTGGCAACCACCTCAATGCGGTTTGCATGTTCGCGTAAAAACGCCACTTTGTCGCTAGCTTTCCAGTACTCGAGCACCTCATAGCGTTCGGCCAGTTCGCCATCAGCGGGCGCATGGCCATTGAAAGAGCCAACTTGTAAAATCAGTGGTTTAGTCATCGTATTAGACCTAGAGTGGTGTACGGCGTTCCAATGCGTCCAACACAGTAGAACAGCCCGAGCGCCGTCGTGTAAAGAGTTTTACTTTGAAAATCTGTTGCATCAAAACTGAGACAAAGAAATAGCCCGCGCGGGCTAAGCAAAGCTCGGTAGCTGTGTGAACGACAAGGCTTGGCTTGGCAGCGAACAAAATAAAAGTCGCGATAAGCGCGACTTTTGTTCAAGACTTTTATTAAAGATTCAAAGAGGCGATTTAGTAGCCAAAATTGGTAACTGAATCTGGCAACTAAATTTGTTCGCTAAATCGCTGCTACGACGATCACCGTTAGTGCAGCTTAGCCCATTTTGGGTTAAGCCAGCGCTTTGACTGCAGCAGACAAGCGGCTTTTATGGCGTGCAGCTTTGTTTTTATGGATAATGTTTTTGTCGGCAATCCGATCGATCACGCTCGTTGCTTTTTGTAAAACATCAGCCGCAACAGATTTGTCGCCGGTTTCAATTGCAGTGCGGACGCGCTTAATCGCGGTGCGTAGCATTGAACGCAGACTCGAGTTGTGCTTGTTCAGCGCAACCGATTGGCGTGCACGTTTGCGGGCTTGGGCGGTATTGGCCATGTTCTAAAGTCTTTGTAAAAGTGAAAGTGTCGTGTTGACGAGATTGGAGCTGTTATTRATGTGAATTTTATCCCTAAGCGCTTCAAATAACAGCAAAGTCCATGATCTTAGCACTAAGCCTCTGTTTTGCCAACTGTATTTTCATCTGGGGCGCGTCTGAAGTGGCGCGGGCGCAACCCAACAGCGGCTAACACGCCTAGGTAGACCATTCCTGCGCAAAATAAGACCAGCGCCAGCAGGCCAACGCGTAGCAAAGGAGTCATCTGCAGACCGAGCCAATTGATGGCGCTCGAGGCCCACCATAGCGGCGCCGCCATGGCCGCCAGCGCGAGGCTTTGTTGAAGTGTAAAACGGCCCCAGCCAGGCGAAGGCTGATAGATGCCTTTTCGGCGCAAGCCCACCAGCAAGGCGAGTGCGTTCAGGCACGCTCCTAAGCCAATTGCCAGCGCCAGCCCCGCGTGTGCCAGCCATGGTACCAGTACAAGGTTGAGCAATTGCGTGCAAACCAGTACTAGGATGGCGATTTTGACTGGCGTGCGAATGTCTTKTTTGGCATAAAAGCCGGGCGCAAGAATCTTGATACTCAGCAAACCGACCAGCCCCACCGCGTAAGCCATCACTGCCAGACGGGTGTGTTCGACATCGGCGGCGCTAAACGCCCCATAGTGAAAAAGCGTTGCCACCAGCGCGTTGGCCAGCAAAAGCATGCAAAGGGCAGCTGGCAAACCCAGTAACAGCATCAGACGCAGACCCCAGTCGAGCAAGGCGCTGTAGCGTGCTGCCGCTTGCTCGGTATGCGCGCGCGTCAGGCTGGGTAGCAAAACCGTGCCCAGGGCGACGCCGATCAACGCGGTCGGGAACTCCATCAGCCGGTCGGCAAACGACAGCCAAGTCACGCTTCCGGCGGCCAGCCAAGTCGCAATATTTGTATTGATCAACAAAGAGATTTGCGCGACCGACACCCCAAGTGTGGCTGGCAGCATTTGTCGCAGGATCCGGCGCACAAGCGGATCTCGCACGGCGGGCAGCAGCGGCCCAAGCAACTTTGGACGAAGGCTCAGGCGCGATAACGCCCACCATTGCACCGCAAACTGAGCGAGCCCTCCGAGCATCACACCGGCGGCTAGCGCATAAATCGGTCGGCTGAATAGTTCAGATAAGTACAGGCTGGCGCCAATCATCGACAGGTTTAACAGCGCGGGCGTGAGGGCAGGTATCGCGAAGTGGCGCCAGGTATTTAAGACCCCCGAAGCAAAGGCAACCAGTGACATGCAAATGATGTACGGAAACATCAGGCGGGTCATCCAGACGGCCGCTTCGAAATCGGTCGCGCGCGACGCTTCAGTCAGGCCGCTCGCAATGACCATTACTACCAGAGGAGCCCCCAAGACGCCCAGCAAGGTCACGACGCAGAGCGCGATAAACAGCGTTTGCGCAACGCGATCGAGTAACTGCTTGACGACTTCGGGTTCGTGCTCGTTGCGGGCTTGCCCCAGAATTGGCACAAAGGCCTGAGCAAAGGCACCCTCGGCAAAGAGTCGCCGCAAGAGGTTGGGGATTCTGAAGGCAACCCAAAATGCATCGGTCAGCGCGCTCGCTCCGAATGCGCGCGCGATCATGACGTCGCGCACCAGGCCTGTCATGCGCGATAACAGGGTTAGGCCGCTGACGGTTGCGGCGGCCCGTAGTAAGCTCATTTTGGCGGCATGCGAATCGCGCCGTCTAAGCGGATCGTCTCACCATTTAACATCTCGTTGGTCACGATTTGGTGGACAAGCTTTGCATAATCTTCGGGCCGTCCGAGCCTTGACGGAAACGGAATACTCGCGGCCAAAGAGTCTTGGACAGTCTGAGGCAAGCCAAATATTATGGGCGTGCCGAAGATGCCGGGGGCGATAGTGACGCAGCGAATCCCCTGGGGGGCAAGATCGCGGGCAATGGGCAAGGTCATGCCGATCACGCCTGCTTTAGAAGCTGCATAGGCCACCTGACCGATTTGCCCATCATAAGCGGCCACTGAGGCGGTGTTAATCAACACGCCGCGCTCTCCGGTGGGCTCGGGTTCGTTATTACCCATCGCTTGGGCAGCAAGCCGAATCATATTAAAGCTGCCAATTAAATTGATACTGATGACTTTTTGAAACATCTCAAGTGGGTGCGCCCCCTGTTTGCCGACAGTTCGGGCCGCAGGTGCGATCCCCGCGCAGTTAATCAGGCCAAACAAATTGCCCAAGCTCAGTGCCGCGGCCACTGCTGCGAGTGCGTCTGATTCTTGGGTGACGTCGCAATGAAGATAGTGTTGGCCGAGTTCAGAGGCAAGGCGATGACCGACTTCATCTTGCACATCGGCCAGCACAACGCGCGCGCCGTGTTGTGTGAGCATTTTTGCAGTGCCTGCGCCTAAGCCCGAGGCACCGCCCGTGACGATGAAAACTTTATTTGCGATATCCATGAACTTTGACCAAGTGCGTTTGTGCCTGGCGAGCAGGCGGTGCCTGTCGGAGCGAAAAACTATTGAAGCGCGGCAGCAATGCGCGACTGAATATCTTGTACTGTTCCCACACCTTGCACCTTGCGGTAGCGAGGCGCGCCTGCGCCAGAGGCGGCCCAAAGCGAGTAATACTCGACCAGTGGACGTGTTTGGTTTTGATAGACCGTTAGTCGATGGCGTACGGTGTCTTCTTTGTCGTCATCGCGTTGCACCAGCGGCTCGCCGGTCAGGTCGTCGCATTCGGTCAACTTTGGGGGGTTAAATTTGAGGTGATAGCTGCGTCCGCTGGCTGGGTGCACGCGCCGGCCACTCATGCGTTCGATGATGTCTGCCTCGGGCACGGCGATTTCAATCACGAAATCAAGCGCAACACAGGCTAGTTTCAGTGCATCAGCCTGCGGAATCGTGCGTGGAAATCCGTCAAACAGATAACCTTGGCTACAGTCAGACTGATGCAAGCGGTCTTTGACTAGGCCAATGATCAGCTCGTCTGAGACCAGGGCACCAGTCGCCATAATTTTTTTAGCCTCAAGACCCAGAGGCGTCCCTGCTTTGACCGCGGCGCGCAGCATATCTCCGGTTGAAATCTGTGGAATCGCGTAGTGATGCGTGATGAAAGCCGCTTGTGTGCCTTTACCGGCGCCTGGTGGGCCAAGCAGAATAAGCCGCATAAGAGCTCCTGGTGTCGTAGATGAGTCATAAAACAGACAACATTATGCCGCAACGCCGTGCAGAGTGCCCCACGGTTTGCTAAAGACTTACCCTGAGTTCGAGGTTCGAAGGCTCAAGAACTGCCTGACACGTTGCAGATCTTCAGGGGTATCAACGCCGGCTCCGGGGTGTGCGTCGATTTGCAGAACCGAAATGGCAAAGCCGTGTTCGAGTGCTCGCAGTTGCTCAAGCGCCTCAAGGCGCTCTAGCACGCCGACGTTGAGGGTCGGAAAGCGTTTGAGAAAGGCGACGCGATAGGCATACAGACCAATGTGATGCAGGGCAGGAAAACCGGACTGCAGAGTTTTTTCTGCTGTTTGAAACGCCTCACGATCCCACGGGATCGGTGCGCGAGAAAAATAAAGTGCCCGGCCTTGCTGATTACAAACGACTTTGACGACGTTGGGGTTAAAGAAGTTTGCCGCCTCAGTGAGAGGGGTTGCACAGGTGGCCATCACAACGAGAGGGTCTTGCTCTTGCGCCAATCGGTACGCGACGCGATTGATTAGTTTGGGGTCAATCAGCGGCTCATCGCCTTGCACGTTGACCACAATCGTGGCTTCAGGCAGGCCGAGTTGCGCGGCCGCTTCTGCCAGGCGATCGGTACCAGAGGGGTGATCTACGCGTGTCAGCAGCGTTTCAATTCCAGCTGAGCGTGCCGCCTGTGCAATGGTGGGGTGGTCGGTTGCGATCACCACCCGAGAGGCGTTTGAAGCAAGCGCCTGTTCTGCAACCCTCAAAACCATGGGCTTACCGGCTAAGTCGGCTAGCATTTTGCCGGGCAGACGACTTGAGGCCTGTCGCGCTGGAATTACCACCACAAAGGCGGCGGGTGCGTCAGAAGGTGGGGTGGCGCGGGTGGTCATCTCGGGGCGGTCATCGCAACTCAGGCGTCTTCGTCGTCGCTCAGCACGCGTGCCTGCTCTTCAATCATCACCGGCACGCCATCGCGAACCGGATAAGCGAGGCGATCAGCGCGACAGACAAGCTCTGTTCGAGTCTCGTTAGGATACAGACGCCCCTTGCAAAGGGGACACACCAAAATATCAAGTAAGCGAGTTTCCATCAGCGTATTGTAATCAGTCAGACAGCGTTTGCGCGCAGTCGTTAAGCAAAAGGCAGCTTCTAGATTGAGTGATTTTTTGCAGCCCTCAAGTGCTTTGACAGCTCCTTGACCCAGTCCGCTTCAGAAAATACGGCTTCTACTAAGACCACCCATATTCGGGGGTCGGTCAGGTCGCGGCATTTCACGGCGTCTTTAGTCGTCAGCAAAATCAAGTCAGCCGTTTGTTCGGCAAACAGTGAAGCTTCTAGAGGATGGTGATCAGGCAGCCCTAAGGTTTGATCGGGCTTTAGCTCAGCTTGCGCAAGAGTGTTAAAAAATCTATCCGGTTCACTTATTGCGGCAATTGCAATTATGTTCTTTTTTAATCTTAGCTGAGTAAATTCAAAAACGGATATATTTATTTTTTTATCTAAAGACTGTAGTTCAGTGACTTTGAGCCACATCCTCAGGCCGATCGGCGGGCGTTGGGTCGCTTCAAGGTCGCGCGGTGCAGCAGTGAGGCGGCTGGGCGCGTTTTCACGCGTGATCACAAGGTCGGCAGTGCTCAGCCTGATGGCGGGTTCGCGTAARGGGCCGGCAGGCAGTAGCCAGCCGTTGCCAAGCCCGCGCGCGTCTTGAACGACAATTTCAAAGTCGCGCGCAAGCGCTAAATGCTGCAAGCCATCATCGGCCACGATAATATCGACTTGGGGGTAGGCCTGTAGCAGCGCCTGGCAGGCCAGACGACGGTTGGGATGCACGCCCAGCGGCACGCCAGTTTGTTCGGCGAGCAAAGCGGGTTCATCGCCCACGACGCTAGCTTGCAAGACGCCCCGGCCACTGTGCGCCTGTGGCCCAAGTCGGACGCCATAACCGCGGCTAATAATGCCTGGGTGCCACCCAAGTGCCTCAAGTTGCTTGACGAGGGCGATGACGACGGGTGTTTTGCCGGTCCCCCCGACATACACGTTGCCGACCACAACTACGGGGACTGGCGCGCGGTATACCTGGCCCAAGCCACTGGTGTACCAAATCTTTTTCGCCATGACATAACAGGCGGTGATGCCGGCAAAAGGTAACAGTAACCCGGCCGCGAGGCCACGTCTTTGCCATTGCTGATGGAGCCAGTGCGCAGCCCCCGCCAAGAGCCGTGCGCAGTTCAATCGCCGGCCTGCGTGGCGAAATAAACTTTAACAATCGCAGCCTGGCGCGCAGCTTGCATGGCGGTGATGACGAGTTGGTGCGGCGCACTCGCGGCGGCTCGAATTAGCACGGCGGGCTCTTGTTGCCCCTGGCCTGCCTGGCGCAGCGCCTGAGTCAACGAGGCGAGGTCGGGATTGTTGAGCAACGTGCCGTTCAGAACATAGCGCCCCGATTCGTGGATGCTTAACTCGATGCCCTGAAAGGCCTGTGCCTCAACGGTGGCCTGTGGCAGCGTGATTTTCAGGGTGTGTTGGCGCGTAAAGGTTGTGGTGGCCGCCAAAAAAATCAACATCACCAGCAAAACGTCGATCAATGGAATTAAGTTGATTTCGAGCGGGGTGTGGTCTGGCGTACGAAAGCGCATGGTGTCTTAGCCCCTCAGGCTTTCGCGCACATGGCGGGTTGACTGCTCAAGCCGTAACAGCAGGTCGTCGACCCGCGATTTGAAATAGCGGTGGGCGATTAAGGCAGGTACAGCAATCAAAATGCCAAAACCGGTGTTGTAAAGGGCGATCGAGATGCCGCGCGCCAACTCGGTTGGGTCAGAGCCGTCTGGGCGATAGGCGGCAAAAATTTCGATCATGCCGATCACCGTGCCAAACAGACCCATCAAGGGTGCCACCGTTGCAATCAGGGCTAAACCAGCCAGATAGCGGTTTAACGCAAAGGCGACATCCTGGCCCACGTCTTCGACGCTGCGTCTGAGCTCTGCGTCGGGTAGCGTTCGGTGTAGCAGCAGCTGTGCCAAAATTCGACCCAAGGGTGAAGACACCTTCAGCTTGTCGATCGTCTGCGCATCATCTGCCTGCGCGCGCACCAATTGCAGCACTTGGGCTGTGAGTTCAGGCGGAATAATCCGTTTAGTTTGCAGACTGAGCAGGCGTTCGAGGATAATAGCCAAAGCGGCGACCGAGAGGGCCAGCAGTGGCCAGATCGGCCAGCCGGCCTGAGAAACGATTGAAAACACAACAGACCTCGCGAGTGGAGGGCGCAGAATACACGATGAATGATTGGTCGGTGCTGCTGCCGATGCTCGTATCGTACGGGGCATTCGCGGCGCTTGGCAAGTTGAATTACGCTAGATAAAACTATCCACAGAACTTGTGGATAATTGTGTGTATATATTTTGTAGAGCATCGAAAAGACTAGCTGTCAGCGTAATGCTCAAAAAAAGGTCACAAATTTGAAATATTTTAATAAAGTTATTTAAAACATGGTGTTAGATAATTTTTTTAAGTCAAAAGACCCGAACGCAAATAATTTGTTATGTCACAATGACTTATATCTGATCTGCTTGTTCTGTGGATAGAAAGTGCCTCGGAAGCCATATGACAATTGAAAGTCAAGATACAAACGCTGTAACGACGCCACATATTTTGACTGTTGCGCAGTTAAACCAAGCTGTTAATCATCTGCTCGAAGACAGTTTCGCGGTGTGCTGGGTTCGGGGCGAAATTTCAAATTTCACCAACGCCTCTTCTGGGCATTGGTATTTCACCTTAAAAGACGAGGCGGCCTCGGTGCGTGCCGTGATGTTTCGCGGCCGCGCGGTGACGACAGGGTTTATCCCTAAGGTGGGCGATTCGGTCGAGCTCAAGGCTCGGGTCACCCTCTATGAGGCGCGCGGCGAATATCAGTTGCAAGTCGAACAATTGCGGCGTGCAGGGTTAGGCACTTTGTTCGAGGCGTTTGTTGCGCTCAAAAATAAGTTGGCGGCTGAGGGACTGTTTGCTGCGGAGACTAAGCGCGCGCTTGCGCCTTACCCGAAAGCGATCGGTATCATCACGTCGCTGGGGGCCGCGGCGTTGCACGACGTTTTAACGGCGTTAGCGCGTCGAGCGCCCCATGTGCCTGTGATTATCTACCCGGCGTTGGTGCAGGGCGCTGCTGCAGCCGTGCAACTGCGTCAGGCGCTGGCACTGGCCAACGACAGAAAAGAGGTCGACACTTTATTGTTGGTTAGGGGCGGGGGCAGTCTTGAGGATCTGTTTAGTTTTAATGATGAGGCACTGGCSCGCGATCTTGCCGCAAGCGTGATCCCGGTGGTGTCAGGCGTTGGACACGAAACTGACTTTACGATTGCAGATTTTGTGGCGGATGTGCGCGCGCCGACTCCCACCGCGGCCGCCGAACTTGTTTGCGCGACGCGTCAGTCGCTGAGCGAGCGTGTTTGGCTTGCTGCCAGGCAAACAGACCAGTTACTCTCGCGCCTGCTCGAGCGTTTAGCCCAACGGGTCGACCGAGCCGCGCTTGGCGTGGTGGCACCTGACCAGCGTTTGGCACACCAGCTAGAAAAAGTCTCTGGTCTCGGGCGCCGTCTGGCGTCGGCATTTGACAAGCAGCGAGAACACGCGCGTTCGCGTCAGGCGCGTGCGCATCTGCGGCTAATCCCTGCGTTGCCAGACTTGAGTCCGGTGCGCCTGCGCCTGCTTCGTGCGGCAACCGAAATTCAGGCCGGCCAGAGCCGTCTGTTAGTGCGTCAACAAAGCCGGCTCGAAAGCGCGAACGCACAACTACGCGCGCTCAGCCCCGAGCACACTTTGGCGCGTGGCTACGCGATTGTGCGAACCACCGAGGGCCAAATCCTCAGAGACGCGCTAAATGCTCAGTTCGGGCAGACGCTTAAACTCACGCTCGCCCAAGGTGCGTTAACAGTCAAAGTGAACTAACTATTATTTTTTTTAACCCTGTTGGCAACAAGGCTGGTCTTGCGGCAAGTCCCGTGTCCGATACAATAGTGGTTGTTATTTATTTGACCCACATTTAAAAGGATTTTGCAGCAATGGCCCATACGCTCCCAGCTTTGCCTTATGCCATCGACGCTTTGGCACCCACTATTTCAAAAGAAACGCTCGAGTTTCACCATGGTAAGCACCATCAAACTTACGTGACCAACCTGAACAATCTGATTCCGGGCACCGAATTTGAAACCGCTTCGCTTGAGGACATCATTAAAAAATCTTCAGGTGGCGTGTTTAACAATGCCGCTCAAATTTGGAACCACACCTTTTACTGGAACTCACTTGCGCCGGCCTCGGGTACTGAGCCTAGCGGGAAGCTTGGCGAGGCAATCCAGGCTAAGTGGGGCAGTGTGGCTGCGTTCAAAGAGGCCTTTAACAAGTCTGCAGCCGGTAATTTCGGTTCGGGTTGGACTTGGCTGGTTAAAAAGCCTGACGGCTCACTCGACATTGTCAATACAAGCAATGCAGCAACACCGCTCACCACAACGGATGTGGCGTTGCTGACCTGTGACGTCTGGGAACACGCCTACTACATCGACTACCGCAACGCACGTCCGAAATATCTCGAAAGCTTCTGGACGCTTGCTAACTGGGCCTTCGCTGCTAAAAACTTTGGCTAAGCCTCGCTGCAAATAAAAAAAGCCGACCTAAGGGTCGGTTTTTTTTGGGTGCTGTTTTGGGCTACAGTAGCAACAAAATAGCCTCTACTAACAATCTTATTTAAGGATTTCTGTCATGTCCAACCAAGCCTTCATCTGTGACGCGTTACGAACCCCTTTTGGTCGCTATGCAGGTTCSCTGTCGTCGGTGCGCCCAGATGATTTGGCTGCGATACCGATTCGGGCGCTCGCTGAGCGTAACGCTAACATCGACTGGGCAGAGCTCGATGATGCGTTAATGGGCTGTGCCAATCAGGCAGGCGAAGACAATCGAAATGTAGCTCGCATGGCCACACTGTTGGCGGGGCTGCCCGTGCAAGTGCCCGGGGGGACGATTAATCGTTTGTGTGGCTCCGGGATGGATGCCGTGGGAACGGCGGCGCGCGCCATTCGCTCGGGCGATGCTTCGTTTATGTTGGCCGGCGGTGTCGAGAGTATGTCGCGTGCACCCTTTGTGATGGGCAAGGCAGACTCAGCGTTTTCGCGCAGTGCCTCGATTTATGACACGACGATAGGCTGGCGCTTTGTGAACCGCTTAATGAAAGCGAAGTACGGGGTGGATTCAATGCCTGAAACGGCAGAAAACGTGGCAGACCAATTTAAGGTTTCGCGCGCAGATCAGGATTTATTCGCGATGGCCAGTCAAGAGAAAACGGCTGCTGCGCAGGCCTCCGGGTATTTCGACAGCGAGATCGCTGCGGTCGCAATCGCACAAAAAAAGGGCGAGCCGTTACTCGTTACCCGCGACGAGCATCCGCGTCAAACCAGCCTCGAGGCGCTCGCAAAACTCAAAGGCGTTGTGCGCGAGGGCGGTTCGGTGTCAGCGGGTAATGCATCGGGTGTGAACGATGGGGCGGTGGCGTTGTTGCTGGCCAACGAGGTTGCGGTCAAGCGCCATGGCCTGACGCCGCGTGCGCGCGTCGTCGCAATGGCAACGGCCGGCGTTGAGCCGCGTATTATGGGAATTGGGCCAGCACCAGCCACCCAAAAGGTGTTGGCGCTGGCCGGCTTGACGCTTGCGCAGATGGATGTCATTGAGTTGAACGAAGCGTTTGCGGCTCAAGGCCTGGCTGTCACGCGTTTGCTTGGTCTGGCCGACAACGATCCTCGTGTGAACCCCAATGGAGGTGCGATTGCGTTGGGTCACCCGCTTGGGGCAAGTGGTGCACGCTTAGTCATGACGGCTGTCCATCAGCTCGAGGTCATCAAAGGGCGCTATGCGCTGTGCACGATGTGTATTGGTGTGGGCCAAGGCATCGCCATGGTGATCGAGCGCGTTTAATCTTTGAGTGTGCGGCGGGGCGCGCCGCAAAGGGTTGTGCGTGCCCAGAACGCGTTATTGAAGGCCGGTGATCTTTTTGCCTGCGCTCACACCACGTTTGGCAAACCAACCTTGCTCCATTTCAAGCGTGTAGCGCACTGGCACGCTCGAGCAGTGCGAGTTTTCAGTCAGGGGCGCCATATCGGCAATATTGGTGATGGTGCCATCGTCCAAGACAAAAGCGATCGAGAGCGCAAGAAAGGTGTTGCGCATCCAGAAGCACTGCACGCTCGGTTGCTCAAAGACAAACAACATGCCGTGATTCGTAGCGAGCTCTTTACGAAACATCAAACCGCGTGAGCGGCTGGCCTCAGTGGCGGCGACTTCGGCCTGAATCAGGTGCATACCGGCCGCGAGTTGTTTGATCGCTAGTGGGCCAGAGGCCTGAGCGGTTTGACCAACCGACTGCGCGGTGTAGCCCACGAGGCACACAACACAAAGAAGCAGCGCAGCCCTAAAACTGCGCTGCTTTTTAAGCATGAGCACATTTCGCATCTTTACTATCCAAGGGGTTATTCACCCCGATAGTTTAAGCTGCGGTTATATTKGTGGCTTGTTTGCCTTTAGGACCTTGAGTGACTTCAAAAGCCACTTTCTGGCCTTCTTTCAAGGTTTTAAAGCCGTTCATTTCGATGGCCGAGAAGTGAGCAAAAAGATCTTCTCCACCATCGTCGGGGGTCACGAAGCCAAAGCCTTTTGCATCGTTAAACCATTTCACTGTGCCGGTAACTTTAGGACCGTTACTTGTAGCTGAGTCTGACATTGCGCATGCCTCTTTAAGCAATATATGAACTAAACGAAAGCGCAATGATTTTTTGTTTTATTATCAAGATGCTTTCGGCGTTTCTTTACCCAAAGATTCTTGAGTATTGCAAGATATTGAGCAGATTTGCGTCAGACGTCAAGTCACAAAGCCCAAACTAAGGGTAATACAGGATACGAAAATGCCGAATATGTCACAAAAATGAACGTTTTAGCTTGGATGTTGCCACCCGATTATGTCTACCCGCACCTCGCCGCCCCCGGACCTTGTGGTCGAAAAGCTCACCGCAAAGACCGCACCTCCACCGATGTTCAAGGTGATTTTGCTCAATGACGACTACACCCCTATGGAATTCGTCGTTCACATCCTCGAGAAGTTTTTTAGCAAAAACTCCGAAGACGCGTTTCGCGTGATGTTGCAAGTTCACCACGAAGGCAAAGGCGTCTGCGGAGTCTATCCTTTTGACATTGCCTCAAGCAGGGTGGCGCAGGTGGCTCAATATGCGCGCGCCCGTCAGCACCCTTTGCAGTGCGTGTTAGAGCCCGCAGATGATGCTTGAAACAGGCAAAAAAGAGGCCAAAAGAAATACATTTTGAAAAGCTTTTTTACTAGTTGTAACGATTGCGCCGCGGAAAGCATAGAATATGAATCACCGGCGTTAATGATTGATGAAGGACGGAGGAATTGTGATTTCGCAAGAGCTTGAAGTAAGCCTACATATGGCGTTTGTCGAGGCACGTTCAGCTCGCCACGAATTTATTACGGTCGAACACCTGCTGCTATCACTGCTTGACAACGCGGCCGCGATCGAAGTTTTAAAAGCCTGTGTCGCGAACCTGGACGAGCTACGCAGTCATTTGCGCAAGTTTGTGACCGACAACACGCCTGTGATTCCAGCGGGCACCGAAGTCGACACACAGCCGACCTTGGGTTTCCAACGGGTGATTCAGCGCGCGATCATGCATGTGTCGGCGGGCGGCTCTTCCAAAAAGCCTGTGACTGGTGCGAACGTGTTGGTCGCGATCTTTGGCGAAAAAGAATCGCATGCGGTGTATTTCTTGCAGCAGCAGGGTATCTCTCGTTTAGATGTCGTGAACTTTTTATCGCACGGCATCAGCAAGGCCACGCCAGCAGAAGCACCCGCATCAAAAGAGGCCTCTGGCAGCGGTGACGAGCAGGGTGGCGAAGCGCGCCAGTCGCCGCTTGACCTGTATGCGCAGGATTTAAATGCGCTTGCAAAAGCGGGGCGTATCGACCCACTGATTGGTCGTGAGTACGAGGTTGAGCGCGTGATTCAAACCCTGTGCCGTCGCCGCAAAAACAATCCGCTATTAGTGGGCGAGGCGGGCGTGGGCAAAACTGCCATTGCCGAAGGGCTGGCGTACCGAATCACGCGCAATGAAGTTCCTGAGATCTTGCAAGACGCGCAAGTGTTCTCGCTCGACATGGGCGCTTTGCTCGCGGGCACCAAATACCGTGGCGACTTTGAGCAACGCTTAAAAGGCGTTCTTAAACAGTTGCGCAATAATCCGCAGGCAATTTTATTTATTGACGAAATCCATACACTCATTGGCGCGGGCTCTGCTTCGGGCGGCACGCTAGACGCCTCGAATTTGCTCAAGCCAGCCTTATCTTCGGGGCAGTTACGCTGTATCGGCGCGACGACTTATACAGAGTTTCGCGGGGTGTTTGAAAAAGATGCTGCGCTTTCCAGACGGTTTCAAAAAGTGGATGTGCCAGAGCCTAGCGTGGCTCAGACCATTCAGATTTTGCGCGGCCTGAAAGGCCGCTTTGAAGAACACCATGGTGTGAAGTATTCGTCGGCGGCGCTGACTGCAGCGGCCGAACTGTCGGCTCGTCATATCAACGATCGCCATTTGCCTGACAAGGCCATCGACGTGATTGATGAGGCGGGCGCCGCACAGCGCTTGTTGCCACGCTCAAAGCAAAAGAAGGTGATCGGCAAAACTGAAATCGAGATGATCGTCTCTAAGATTGCACGGATCCCGCCACAGTCGGTTTCGAACGATGACCGCAGCAAGCTTGCGACACTCGACCGCGATTTGAAAACGGTGGTGTATGGGCAAGATGGTGCGATCGAGGTGCTGTCTTCTGCGATCAAGATGGCGCGCTCGGGTCTGGGCCGCCCTGAAAAGCCCATCGGTGCCTTTTTGTTTTCAGGCCCGACAGGCGTAGGTAAGACTGAAGTCGCCCGGCAACTGGCGTTCACGCTAGGCATCGAATTGCTGCGTTTTGATATGTCAGAGTACATGGAGCGCCACACGGTTTCGCGTTTGATTGGTGCGCCTCCGGGTTATGTGGGGTTTGACCAGGGCGGTTTGCTGACCGAGGCAATCACTAAACAGCCGCATTGCGTGCTGTTGCTCGACGAGATCGAAAAAGCGCATCCGGATGTCTTTAATATTCTTTTGCAAGTCATGGATCATGGCACGCTGACGGATAACAACGGTCGCAAAGCGGATTTTCGCAATGTGATCTTGGTGATGACCACCAATGCGGGCGCCGAGGCGTTGAATAAACCTAATATCGGGTTCTCTAATACCCGCGCCAGTGGTGACGAAATGGGCGACATCAAACGTTTGTTCTCGCCCGAGTTTCGGAATCGACTGGATGCGATCGTGCCTTTTTCTCAGCTTGATCAGGCTGTGATTTTGCGTGTGGTCGACAAGTTTTTGATGCAGCTCGAAGATCAGCTGCATGATAAACGCGTCGAGGCCAGCTTTACTGATGCGTTGCGTGCGCATTTGGGTAAAAATGGTTTTGATCCCTTGATGGGCGCACGCCCCATGCAGCGCTTGATCCAGGATACGATTCGCCGCGCGTTGGCCGACGAGCTGTTATTCGGCAAACTCACAGACGGTGGGTCGGTTATTGTGGACGTAGACGCAGAGGGCAAGGTGCTATTGACCTTTGGTCCGCGCCCAGACAAGTCGCAAAAGTCGGTTTCGGGATCTGATCAAGAAGCTGAATTCCTCCATTAAACTGGGCGGTCGATCCGGGGCTCAGCAACAATGAACGCGTCCGCGCCGTCAGCGAGCTTTTTGCTGACCTGTCACCATTGCGGGGCAGCCTACCAGCGCCCGGTTCTGGCGCCAGGCGAATGGGCGCAATGTGAGCGCTGCGATCACGTACTCGAAACCTACTCGGTTTTCACTCCGCGCGCCTGGTTAGCCGTTATCCTCGCGACGCTAGTGATCTTCACACTGGCCAATGCGTATCCGGTCGCCACGCTGCTGATTTCTGGCAAAGGGCAAACCGCTTCTTTTTTTGATGCCATCGTGATTACCTGGGAGTCCGGCTACCCCGAGGTGGCCACTGTTGCCTTTGCCGCGGGATTTTTTTTGCCGGCGGTGCAATTACTGCTTTTATTGTGGGTGTTCTTCGCGCTGTCGCTTGGGCGCTTGCCCAAATTCTTTTACAGACTGACCGCACTGATTGATCTGATTAAGCCTTGGTGCATGGTGCCCGTATTTTTAATGGGTATTTTGGTGTCGGTGGTGAAATTAGTGGGCCTGGCCTCGTTAGTCCCTGGCGTGGGTCTGTTTGCGACCGCAGTTTCTGCGATTTTTATCACGGCTCTGACGCGTTTGTCGGCGCACAAAATTCTTTGCCTGGCGCACGACATGGGCCTGTCGGTGGTGCATGAACCCCTGCCCAAAGCGCCATCGCCCGCGCTGTTTAACCGGACTTGGGCTCTGATTCTTGCAGCTGCCATTCTCTATATTCCGGCTAATTTATTGCCGATTATGCAAATTAACTCTATCGCGGGCAGCTCCGCTCACACGATCATGGGGGGCGTGATCGAACTCGTGGCAATGGGGTCTTACAGTATCGCCGCCGTGGTGTTTATTGCTAGTGTGGTCGTGCCCTTGTTCAAGCTGGTCTGTTTGGCCGTCTTGGTTTATCTTGCCAAGCAACGCGCGACGCACGCCCTGAAAACGCGCACGCACCTCTATGAAGTGATCGAATTTATTGGGCAGTGGTCGATGCTGGACGTTTTTGTTGTGATTTTGCTCTCTGCGCTAGGGCGCTTCGGTGCCTTGTTGACGATTGACCCAGGCGCCGGAGCCGTCGCGTTTGCTGGCGTTGTGATTTTGACCATGCTGGCGGCCTTGGGCTTTGATCCTCGCTTAGCCTGGAGGCGGGCTGGCCATCGCAGGCATCTTTATCCAGAGTCTGCCAAAATAGCGCCTGTTACTTAACGTAAGCCTTTTTTAGGAGTCCGGCATGCCGGAGCAGTCGACTCAGGATCAGGCCGCGCGTTTGCCGCGCGTCAGCCAGCGCCCGACACGCAATATGGGGTGGGTTTGGTTGATCCCGATTGTGGCTGCCTTGATCGGGCTCTCAATTGTCTATCACAGCTGGTCTAAGCAAGGGCCACGCGTCTTAATCACGTTTTTGTCTGCGACGGGCCTTGAAGTTGGTAAAACGCAATTGCGTTATCGCGACGTTGTGATTGGTGTGGTGAAAGACATCCGCCTGACTGAGTCGCGCGAACAAGTCGTGGTCGAGGCCGAACTCAACAAAGATTCGGCGGGGATGGCGAATGAGTCGACTCAGTTTTGGGTGGTGAAGCCGCGGATCGGCTTTAGTGGCGTCTCGGGGTTGTCGACGCTGATGTCTGGGGCATACATTGAGACTGACACCAAGCATGGTGAACTCGGTAAGGCAACAAAAAAACAGTTTGTTGGCCTCGAAGATCCGCCGCCCATCACAAGCGATCGGCCGGGTTCGCGCTTTACTTTACGCAGCGAAGATTTAGGGTCTTTAAGCGTTGGGGTGCCGGTTTATATGCGTCGGCTTCAGGTGGGTATGGTGACAAGCTACAAGCTTGAACCGGCCGGACAGTTTGTCGAGGTGGAGATTTTTGTCGACGCACCCTATGATCGTTATGTCGATGGCAGTACGCGTTTTTGGAACGAAAGCGGCATCGATGTAACCCTTTCAGCCGATGGCATGCAAATCAATACGCAGTCGCTTGTCTCTTTGATCTCAGGGGGAGTCTCTTTTGGGTCGTTTGGAAAGCCCCGCGATATCGCAGAGGTTGGGCAATTCTTTAAATTGTATGACAACCGCCGTTTCGCTGCAATCGAGCCGCAGGGTCTTGCGGTGCCGATTTATATGCGGTTTGATCAGCCCACCCGCGGTCTGAAAACTGGTGCAATGGTTGACTTCAATGGGGTCGACATTGGTGTGGTCAATAGCGTTGCGCTTGATTTTGATGTGACGACCAGCCGCTTCTTTACCTCGGTGAACGCCACGTTGTACCCCGAGCGTCTGGGAACCGTCTACCGAGACATGAACATGTCGCGCCGCTCGCTCGACCAACTCGCCAACTCACTCGCACTGATGACTAACCGTGGCCTGCGTGCGCAATTGCGTACGTCGAACATTTTGACCGGGCAGTTATATATTGTGCTCGAAGATTTTCCTAAGGCGCCCAAGATTGCGACGGTCAAGGCTGAGTTGCCGTTTAAGATGCCTACCGTGCCCTCTGATGATTTAGACAAACTGCAGCAGCAGGTCGCAAGAATTGTTGACAAACTCGACAAAATCCCTTTCGAGTCGATCGGTAACGAAGTCAACGAGATGATTAAGCAGATCAAGGTGCTCAGTATCACACTTGACAAGTCAGTGGTGCCTAAGCTTGCTACGACGCTCACGCAAATGGAACTGGCCATAAAAAATCTCAATACGCTGATCGCGCCTGGCAGTCCGATGACGGCTAGCGCAGAGGCTATGCTCGAAGATCTGAGGCGCAGCTTGAGTTCGTTGCGAGCCGTAACCGACGCGTTGCAGGCACAACCCGACGCGTTGCTCATGGGGCGTCAGCCCAAACCCTATTCACGCGAGACGCTTGGAGCCCCTGCACAATGAAATCCTTCTTGCTTTGTTCGGCGCTGGTGCTTTTGGGGGGCTGTTCAGGCCCATCGGCCTATCACTACACCTTAAGCCCGGCGGCGGATCGTACGCCCAGCGCAGCACTCAGCGCGTTACCCACTCCAAGCGCTGCGAAGGCTTACGTGCTGGGCCCCGTGACTGTGCCCTCTGAGGTCGACAGTACGATGCTGGTGACGCGTGAGGCCAACGGTCGTTTGCTGCTCTTGAGCGACGATCGCTGGACAGCACCCTTGTCTGCGCACCTTCAAAGCGCTCTGGGCCTTGAGTTAACGCAGGCGCTGGGGATGCCGCCGCTTCAAAACATTACTCAGGCCTTGGCCCAGACAACTGCGACGCTGATTCAGGTTGACGTACAACGTTTTGACTTGGTGCCGGGGCAGTATGTCGCGCTCGATGCCTTATGGCGTCTGCGCTTTGAGCAGGGCGCGCAAGTCTTGACTTGTTTCTCGCGTTTTAAACAAAACGTCGAGATCGGTGTCAGTGCTTTGGTTTTGGGTCAACAAAAAAATACGCAACTCTTGTCTGCTCAAATTGCGCAGGCACTGAGCACTCGTACAGCCCCCTCCGAGGCGTCGTGTACGCGCACTTAAACGTCGTCGTCAAAGTGCACGTGTACGCTAAGCCTTGCCGGTGCTACCAAAGCCACCAGTGCCGCGCGAGCTTTGTTCGAACTCGTCTACGACGCTGAACTGTACTTGCGCCACGGGTAAGACCACTAACTGTGCTAGGCGCTCAAGCGGCTGCAGGGTGTATGCGGTTTGGCTGCGATTCCAGGCAGAGACCATCAGAGGGCCTTGATAGTCTGAGTCGATCAGACCCACCAGATTGCCCAAGACGATCCCGTGTTTATGACCAAGCCCTGAACGGGGCAAAATCACGGCCGCGTAGCCCGGGTCGGCTACATGAAGCGCCAGACCGGTCGGAATTAAGTGGGTAGCGCCGGGCTCTAAGACCAAGGGCACCTCCAGACAAGCACGTAGATCCAGTCCTGCTGAACCCGCCGTTGCGTAGGCCGGTAGATGTTCGCGCATGCGTGGATCCAGAATTTTTAATTCGACGGCTTTCAAAGCATTTTCCTCGGAGTGGTGCGGCGGCGTTTGTCTTGCTCGGCGCGACGTGTCTGCCAGATTAAGAGGCCGATGCTAAACAGTACGACAAAACCCAGCGCTGAATAAATCAGTGATTCGCGCGAATGTTTGGCAGCATCGACACTAATTGCCGCTAAATAACCGGGTGCGAGCAAAGCCGGCACCCATAAGATTCCTGACAAAACATTCGCCAGTTGAAACTTTTTTTCAGACATTTTCATGACACCCGCGACAGTGGGGATCAGACAGCGCATCGGCCCTAAAAAACGCCCAATCAAGACAGCTAAAAAGCCATATCGATAACAAAGCAGTCGGGCGCGCGCCACAGACCGGCGATGCGTTTTTAGCACCTTCAGACGCAAGATCCTCGGCCCGAGCCACTTGCCCAGCCAGTAAGACAAAGCATCGCCAAGCACGGCTCCGGCCATGCCCCAAAGCAGAATTGGCACGATTGGAAGAGTACCGCCGCCGACCAGACCGCCACTCATCATTAACAACACTGTGGCGGGTAGGAAGATGCCGATGATTAACATCGACTCGCCAAAGGTCATTAAAAAAATGATCGGGCCGGCCCACGCCTGATGCGTCTGAATAAATTGCCCAGCCTCTGAAATTAGTGCATCCATCAGGTGTGAGCGTTAAGTTTTTTGAGGAAGCCGCGCGGCAATCGCAGCAATCAGCATACGCGCAACGTCTTGTTTAGCGCTTGTCGGCAGCGGGTGTTCGCCTTGTTCGTCAAAAATACTGACGGTGGTGTGTTCAGCGTCCATCACGTGCTGCGCCAGATTGCCGATCAGCATCGGTATTCCTTTGCGCAGGCGTTTGGCTTGTGCGAATTCAGAGAGTCGCTCGGTTTCGGCTGCAAAGCCAACGCACCAGGGCGCATTCGGTAAGGCTGCGACAGTTGCCAAAATATCGGGGTTTAATGAAAATTCTAAGTTTGACGTGTGTGAGCTGGCAGCCAAGGGATCTTTCTTGATTTTGTCGCTCGCAACGTTTGTGACCCGCCAGTCGGCCACGGCAGCTACAGAAATAAAAATATCTTGTCCGGCGATCTGTGAAAGCACGGCCTCGTGCATTTGCTGCGCGGTTTGCACTTGAATGCACGGCACGCCATAGGGCTCAGGCAGGGCGGTCGGACCAGAAATCAAAGTGACTTCGGCGCCCGCTTCAAAGGCGGCGCGCGCTAGCGCATAGCCTGTCTTACCCGACGAACGATTAGTGATCACGCGCACCGGATCAATCGGCTCGACGGTTGGGCCTGCGGTGATCAGGACGCGTTTGTTTTGCAGGAGCTTAGGCTGAAAAAAAGCAACTAGCTCTGCCAAAATTTGAAGAGCTTCGAGCATTCGGCCATCGCCCGTTTCGCCACATGCTTGTTGTCCAGAACCGGGTCCCAGTACGCTAACACCATCATGCTTAAGCTGCGCAACGTTGCGCTGAGTGGGGGCTGCCGACCACATTTCGCGGTTCATGGCAGGTGCGACTAACAGTGGGCAGGCGCGTGCCAGGCAAAGTGTTGAAAGCAAATCATCGGCGCGGCCTTGTGCCAATTTAGCCATGAAATCAGCCGAGGCCGGTGCGATTAAGATCACATCGGCGCCGCGGCTTAAGTCGATATGAGCCATGTTGTTAGGGATACGAGGATCCCAGGCATCGTTAAATACCGGGCGTCCGCTGAGTGCTTGCATCGTTACTGCGGTGATGAAGTGCGTTGCGGCGTCGGTCATAACAACGTCAACGGTCGCACCTTGCTCGATTAGGCGGCGCACCAGTTCGGCAGATTTATAGCAAGCGATTCCACCGCTTAGGCCCAGTACGATTCGTTTGTCATGAAGCTCTTGCATGGCGACCTCGCAGACGAAGAATTTCGTCTAGAATCAATAGGATAGCACCGAGTGTAATGCAGGAGTCGGCGACGTTAAAGGCGGGGTAATACCAGTCTTGCCAGTAGAACAATAAAAAATCAATCACATGGCCGTAGAGCAGTCGGTCAATGACATTGCCAAGCGCCCCACTTAAGATCAGCGCCAAGGCAAGCAGCAAGCGTGGTTGCGTGCGATTATTGTGCATCATCCAAAGCATAAAACCCGAGGCACCTAGCCCGAGCACTGAAAAAAACCACCGCTGCCAACCGGCCTCGTCGGCTAAAAAGCTGAACGCGGCCCCGCGGTTGTATAGCAAGGTGAAGTCAAAAAAAGACAAAACTTGCGACCGTTCGCCATAGCGAAAGGTGGCGTCGAACCAGAGTTTTGTCAACTGGTCGGCCACAAGTAAAACTGCTGACAGCAACAGCCAGCGCTTTGGGGTCGTTTCACCTTTAAGCGAGCGCTTTGGCTCAGACGCGTCTGTCATCGTGGTTAGTCGCTCGCCCGCATTTCTTGCGTTTCGCGCGCTTCCTTTAAGTTACTCACGCAACGACCACAAATATCGGGGTGCTGAGCCTCAAGACCGATATCGGCGCGCCAATGCCAACAACGTTCGCATTTTTTGTGAGGCGAGGGTGCGATACTGATTGAAAGCTCATTCTGGCTGGCGTCCGTGGCCGCCTGCACACTCACGCGCGAGACAATCATAATATAGGGCAGTTGTTCGGCCACGCTATGTAGCAAGGCCAAATCACTGCCGTAAGCGACTAGGTCGACTTCGGCCTGTAGCGATGAACCGATGCTGCCAGCGGTGCGAAGCTCTTCAAGCTTGCGCGTGACCAGTGCGCGGATTTCGCGCAGACGACCCCAGCGCTGTTGCAACAGCTCAGCCTCGGTGATTGTAGGCACCACGTGATAGCACTCGGTAAAGATCGTGACACGCTGGTCTGCTGGCAGACTGGCCAAGGTCTTGTCGCCCAGCAGGCCCCAGGCCTCTTCGGCCGTAAACGACAAGATTGGTGCCATCAGCTTAAGCAGGGTCTGGGTGATGTGCAGCAATGCCGTTTGCGCCGAGCGACGCGCCAGACTCTTAGGCGCTGAGGTGTATAAACGGTCTTTCAAAACATCAAGATAAAAAGAGCCTAAATCTTCAGAGCAAAAATGCTGCAACCTGGACATGGCCGGTTGAAACTCGTATTGCTCAAAGCTTTTGAGTACCTCAGCTTGCATCTGCGCCGTCATCGCCAGCGCATACCGATCGATTTCAAGCATGCTCTCGGTGGGTACGACATCTTTTGCCGCGTCAAAGTCAGCGAGGTTGGCAAGTAAAAAACGCAAGGTGTTACGAATACGACGATAGCTTTCCACTACGCGCTTGAGGATTTCATCTGAGATAGAGAGCTCGCCAGAGTAGTCGGTGCTGGCCACCCACAAGCGCAAAATCTCTGCGCCCAGGCTGTCAGAGACTTTTTGTGGTGCGATCACGTTGCCCACTGACTTACTCATTTTGCGGCCTTGGCCGTCCACAACAAAGCCGTGTGTCAACAAACTGTTGTAAGGGGCACGGCCTTCGAGCATGCAACCAGTCAAGAGCGACGAATGAAACCACCCGCGATGTTGATCTGAGCCTTCGAGGTATAAATCGGCAGGCCAGGGCAAGTCGCCATGTGAGCCTTGTTGCGCATTGTTTAAACCACCTAGCACTGTTGCGTGCGTGGTGCCAGAGTCAAACCACACATCGAGGGTGTCGCGATTTTTTTCGTATTGGTCGGCCTCAGGCCCCAGCAAGTCTGCTGGCTCAACCGCTTGCCAGGCCTCGATGCCGCGCTGTTCAACCAATTTGGCGACGGTCTCAAGCAAGGCAGGGGTGTCGGGGTGCAGGGCGCCGGTTTCTTTGTGAATGAAGAAGGCCATGGGTACGCCCCATTGACGCTGCCGCGATAAGGTCCAGTCAGGGCGATTCGCAATCATGGCGTGCAGGCGCGCGCGACCCCAGGCTGGGTAAAACGCAGTGGCTTCGATGGCGGCAAGCGCACTGGTGCGCAGCGTCGGCGCGTCGTCTTTAGGAGGCACGTCCATTCCGGCAAACCACTGACTGGTCGCACGATAGATGATGGGCGTCTTGTGGCGCCAGCAATGCATGTAGCTATGTGCGTGCGGTTCTTGCTTGAGCAGGGTACCGGCTTGCGTCAGCGCTTCGACGATTTTTGGATTGGCCGCCCAGATGGTTAAGCCACCGAAGCCGGGCAAACTCGGCACGAACTTACCATCGCCCATTACAGGGCTGATGATGTCGGCATCTTTCATGCCATTGGCTTTGCAGGATAAAAAGTCCTCGATACCATAGGCTGGTGCCGAATGTACGATCCCCGTTCCCGTATCGAGCGTGACGTAATCGCCCAAGTAAATGGGAGCTGTACGTTGGTAGCCCGCGTCAAAGCGCGCAAGCGGGTGTTCGAACTCGAGTTTGTTTAACGCTTGTCCAGGGCAACGCGCAACGACTTCGCCTTGCAGGTTCCATTCTTTGAGGCAAGCCTGAACACGATCGAGCGCGATCAGCAGCAGCGCGCCTGTTGCCGGTGCCGGGCTCACGCGCACCAAGGCATATTCAAACTCAGGGTGCAGGTTTAACGCTTGGTTTGAGGGGATGGTCCAGGGGGTGGTGGTCCAGATCACAAGGGCGCCGGGCTCGACGTCTTGCAGGCCAAAGGCTTTTGCCAGTGCGGCACGATCGATAAACGGAAACGCGACGTGCACAGCGGGGTCTTTACGATCGGCGTATTCAACCTCAGCCTCGGCCAAGGCCGAGCCGCAATCAAAGCACCAGTTCACGGGCTTGAGGCCCCTGAAGACATAGCCTTTGTCTAGGATTCGACCCAGCGCACGAATTTCGTTGGCCTCGTTGCTGAAGTTCATGGTCATGTAGGGGCGGTTCCAGTCGCCCAGCACGCCGAGTCGTTCAAAATCCTTTTTTTGGCGTTCGATTTGCTCAAGAGCGTAGGCGCGCGCTTTGGCTTGCACTTCAGCAACCGGCAAATGTTTACCGTATTTTTTTTCAATTTGAATTTCAATGGGCATGCCGTGGCAATCCCAGCCCGGAACATAGGCTGCATCAAAGCCGGCCATGTTGCGGCTTTTGACGATGATGTCTTTTAGGATTTTATTGACCGCATGCCCAATGTGGATGTCACCGTTCGCGTAGGGCGGGCCGTCGTGCAGTAAAAACGTGGGGCGCCCTTTGCTGGCCTCGCGAATCGCCTGATAGACGCGTTTTTCTTGCCACTGTGCAACCCAAACGGGCTCACGGCGAGGCAGGTCGCCACGCATCGGAAACGGGGTGTCAGGCAGATTGAGTGTTTGTTTATAGTCCATGTGGCGCAAAATAAGCCCGCGCATGCTGTGCATCGGCATGCATGGCGGCAGTCAAAGTTGGGAGATCAGGAAACTTCTCTTCGTCTCGAAGATGTTTGAGAAGCTCAACGCGAATGAGTTTACCGTATGCGTCGATATTGACATCGAAAAGGTGGGTCTCGAGCAAGATGCGGCCATCGTCTTCGACGGTTGGACGTACGCCCAGGCTTGCCACGCCAGACAACGCGGTTTGCGCTAAGCCGTGAACGCGCACAACATAGATCCCCGAGCGGGCGGCGCACCGAGGGGTGACGCGCATATTCAAGGTGGGCATGTTGAGGGTGCGGCCCAGTTTTTTGCCGTGCACGACGTGACCAGTCATGGTGTAGGGGCGCCCGAGCAGGCTTTGGGCTTGCGTCAGATCGCCGGTAGCCAGCGCGGCACGGACCTCAGAGCTTGACACACGATGGCCGTTGAGGTCTTTGACTTCAGAGAGCGTATCGACGTGCAGGCCATGCTGGGCCCCGATTTTTTTAAGCAGCGCGACATCGCCCGAGCGCTGTCTGCCAAAGCGAAAGTCTTCGCCAACGATGAGCCATTGCGCCTGAAGACCCTGAATTAAGAGTTTTTCGATGAAGTCTTGCGCCGACATCTCGGCGAATGCCCGGTTAAAACGCGTGAGGACGACTTGCTCAATGCCAGCCTGCTCGAGGGCGCTCAGTTTGTCGCGCAGGCCGCTAATTTGTGGCGGCGACAGTTCTGGGCGTCGGTTTTGCTCGGCGAAAAATTGTCGGGGATGCGGCGCAAACGTTAAAACGGTTGGCACCAACGCACCCCCGCGCGCGGCGTCTGCCACTTGGCTAAGCATGGCGAGATGCCCCAAATGGACGCCGTCAAAGTTACCGATAGACAACGCGGTGGGCCGACGCAACAGCGGGGCGCGAGCTTGGCGAAAAATGCTGGAAGAGGTGTTCACGAGCAACAGTTTACAATTTCGTACTGTCTTGTTTATGAAAACCCATGTCCGAGCCCCAAATTTTGCGCTGTCGCTTCGTTATTTTGATCTCTGGCCAGGGGTCAAACATGCAAGCGCTTGTGCACGCATGCCAGTCAAAGGCGTGTGCGGGCGAGGTGGTCGCGGTGATTTCTAACCGGGCTCAGGCGGGCGGCCTGCAGTGGGCCCAAGATCAGGGCCTGGCTACTGAGGTGGTGTCTCATGTCGATTTTGCGACACGCGAAGCGTTTGACGCGGCGCTGTCTGCTGTGATCGACCGCTACGCGCCAGATTACGTGCTGCTGGCTGGCTTTATGCGCATCCTGACGCCGGCCTTCGTTGAACATTACACCGCGCGCCTGGTGAATATTCATCCGTCTYTATTGCCAGCCTTTCCGGGCATGCACACGCATACGCAAGCCTTGGCAACAGGGGTGCAATGTCACGGTTGCACCGTGCATTTTGTGACCTCAGTGCTCGATCACGGGCCGATCATTGCGCAAAGTGTGGTGCCCGTCTTAGCGAATGACACCCCCGAAACGCTCGCGGCACGGGTCTTATCCGTTGAGCACCAGTTGTATCCTCAAGTTGCAATCTGGCTCGCACRGTCGCAAGTCCAACTCATGCCCGATCAGCGCGTTCAGGTTGAAGGTGTGCCTTGGCGCTTATTTGTATCGGAGCACACTCAGTGATTGATTCTAAAAAAACAAAACGTAATCCTTCACCAACTGGGTCAGAGAAAAAAAGTGGCATAACAGGGGCCTCGCGCCCGGGCACGAAAGAGGCTGCACGAGAAGCCGCGCGTGCCAGCGGCACGGTCTTGCCCCGCAAAGGCTCTGCCACCGAACGACTCATGAACGCAACGCCGTTTGCGCAGCGCTCGGGCGGTGGCTATTCTGGCGACCGAGCGCCCGGCCTGCGCGGAGAACCGCAACAGTCGACCTACACCGGGCGGGTGAAGCCTCGGTTGCCGCCCATGACGATTCGCTTAGACCAGATTCGGCAGGTGCTTGATGAGGTTTTAACCTGGCGTTTTGCGGCAGACTCTGTGGTGTCGCACTGGTTTAGAGCGCATCCCAAGCTCGGCGTGCGCGACCGCGCCGAGGTGGCTGAGGTGGTGTACGACGTGCTGCGCAACTTGAGACGTTACCGACAGTTAGCCGAGAGCGGTGTCGGTAATGCGGTGCGTCGTCTGGCGATTCAAGGCGCCATTGTGATGATTGACAATGGTCGTGTGCGCGAAGTGCTTGATCCGGGTGAAATCGCCTGGCTCGATCGTCTTGCGCAAATTGACGAGCAGTCCTTGGCGGTCGAGGTGCGCACAAGTCTGCCAGACTGGCTGTTTGAGCGACTGCAACACATGCCCGACCTCGAACAGCTGGCACATGCTTTGAATCAGCCTGCGGCGCTCGATATCCGAGTCAACCCAATGAAGGCTGAGCGCGACGAGATGTTGGCTGATTTAACGCGTGGTAACGCAGTACGGCACGCGCCGGTTGCGACGCCCTATTCACCTTGGGGGATTCGTCTGTCTGGCCGACCCGCCATGAATAAGTGGCATCAGTTCGAACACGGTTTAATCGAAGTACAAGACGAAGGCAGCCAACTACTCGCCTTATTGGTTGGCCCGAAGCGTGGCGAAATGGTGGTTGATTTTTGCGCCGGTGCGGGTGGTAAGACCTTGTTGTTGGGTGCACTGATGCGTTCAACGGGGCGCCTGTATGCGTTAGATGTGTCGGCAACCCGCCTCGCGAAAGCTAAACCACGCTTTGCCCGTAGTGGTTTGTCAAACATTGTGCCGGTCGTGCTTGAGCACGAAAACGATACGCGCGTGCGGCGCCTGGCCGGTAAAGCCCACCGCGTCCTGGTTGATGCACCGTGCAGTGGGGTTGGAACCTTACGTCGTAATCCAGACCTAAAATGGCGCCAGTCGGTGCAAAGTTTGCAAGAACTCACGGCTTTGCAGGCTCGGATTTTGGCCAGTGCCTCGCGCTGCGTCGCACCGGGTGGGCGTTTGGTTTATGCCACCTGCAGCGTCTTGGTCGAAGAAAATCAAGCTCAAGCCGAGCGGTTTTTGGCAGAACATCCAGATTTTGTCTTGCTTGACGCTGCGCAGTTGCTTGCGGCGCGCACGCCCTTGCAGCTGGAAGGCCCTTATTTGAATCTCAGGCCAGACGTGCACGGTACCGATGGCTTTTTTGCCGCAGTATTCGAACGTCGCAAGGCCGGAGCTTTGGCCGAGCCCGAGGCCCAGACGCCCGAAGTGGGGCAGACGCTTGTGTCTGAGCCGGCTAAGGTGGCTGCCGAGGCGAGCGGCGAGCTGAAGAAACCAAGTCGAGCAAAGAGGCCTAAAAAAGTTGCAGAAGCGGCACCAGCGGCAGAACTGGTCGCGCCCTTCGAGCCGGCGCTGGTCCCAGCACCCGCTTCGGCGATCGACGCTTTTGCAGCGTTGCTTGCCAAAGAAGAGGACAGCGCTGATCAGTCAGGTCTGGCAGACTCTGAGGATTCAAAACCTGCGAAGCCTGCCAAAAAGCCGAGAGCCAGTCAAGCCGCAGGGCGCACAAAAAAGGCTTAATCGCTTAATTTTACGTAAAAACCTTGTGGGTTTTGTAGGGTCAAAGCGACGGGGTAGGCTAAAATGCYTRTGACTATTTTGTCGTAGGCGGTCTATTTATTTATGAATGAAATCATTTCCTTTGTCGCCGGTGGTTTGTTGCAGGCGTCTTGGTGGCAAGTTGCTTTGATCACGCTGGGCCTCACCCACGTCACAATTGCGGCAGTTACCATCTTTTTGCATCGCAGCCAAGCGCATCGCGGCCTCGACTTGCATCCGGCAGTTATGCATTTTTTCCGGTTTTGGCTGTGGTTAACGACTGGCATGGTCACAAAAGAGTGGGTGTCAATCCATCGCAAGCACCACGCGCGCTGCGAACGCGAGGGGGACCCGCATTCTCCGATGATTTATGGCATTAGCAAGGTACTGTTTAGCGGTGCTGAGCTCTATCGGTACGAATCGAAAAACGCTGAAACCTTGTCTAAATTTGGTCACGGCACACCTGATGACTGGGTTGAGCAACATATTTATTCGCGCTTTAGCGCGCGCGGCATCTTAATTATGTTGGTCATTGACGTGGCACTGTTTGGCGCCTTGGGCCTGACGGTCTGGGCGATTCAAATGGCATGGATTCCGTTTTGGGCTGCCGGCGTTGTCAACGGCGTGGGTCACTTCTTTGGCTATCGCAACTTTGCTTCGCCCGACACCAGCACCAACGTGTTCCCGATTGGTATTTTGATTGGTGGCGAAGAGCTCCATAATAACCACCACGCCTTCGGCACGTCAGCCAAGTTCTCAAGCAAATGGTACGAACTTGATATCGGGTGGGTTTACATTTTGGGCTTAAAAGCCGTTGGTTTGGCTAAAGTCAAAAAAGTCGCACCCCGTTTGAGGCTTGAGGCGAGCGGCAAAGCGGGGGTGGATGCGCGCACTCTGCAAGGTGTGATTGCTCATCGATTTGAGATTCTTGAGCGCTACACCAGCATCATGAAAGTCGCTTGTCGTGCTGAACTCGCTCGCCTGAAAACTTCAACAGCGCAAGACTCAGATACCAGTCACACAGATGCGCTTGCTGCGGCCACGCACTGGCTTGGGCGTGGCGATGAGACCTTGCCCGCCGTCGAGCGAGCGCGCATCGATCAAGCCTTATCGCAGACCGCTGCGCTTGCAACCTTGGTGCAAATGCGACGCGAGCTGGCCAAACTTTGGGACAGCTCCACCGCCTCGAGCGAGCAACTGCTGCACGAATTGCAAAACTGGTGCCAACGCGCCCAGCAAAGCGGTATCGCTAGCCTTGAAGAGTTCGCCTTACGCCTACGCCGCTATGCGGCATGATAGACAAACTTAACGCACCTCAGCGCGAGGCAGTCACACTGGCCGCGCAACACGCGTTAGTACTGGCAGGTGCGGGTAGTGGTAAAACGCGTGTGCTCACCACACGCATGGCCTGGTTAATTCAAACCGGTCAAGTTAGTCCGCAAGGCTTGCTCGCCGTAACTTTTACAAATAAAGCAGCACGCGAAATGCTAGCGCGCGTGGCAGCGCTCATGCCGCTTGATCCGCGCGGCTTGTGGATTGGCACCTTTCACGGGCTGTGTAATCGTATGCTCAGGGCGCATCACCGCGATGCTGGCTTGCCTCAAGCATTTCAGATTTTAGATACGTCCGATCAGCTCGCCGCGATCAAACGCTTGCTTAAAGCCAACGCGGTCGATGATGAAAAATATCCCCCGCGCGATGTCCAGCGGTTCATCAACGGCGCAAAAGAAGACGGGCAACGCCCGCGCGATGTTGAGGCGTTTGACAGCTTTCGTCGGCGCATGATTGAGATCTATACTCTCTATGAGGCGCAATGCCAGCGTGAGGGGGTGGTAGATTTTCCAGAGTTATTATTACGTGCCTACGAACTACTGTCGCGCAACGAGCCGATTCGTTCGCACTACCAACGGCGTTTTCGTCATGTGTTGGTCGACGAGTTTCAAGATACCAACACACTGCAATACAAATGGCTCACCCTGTTGGCTGGTGGCGGCGCTATCATGTTTGCAGTAGGTGATGATGATCAATCGATCTATGCGTTTCGCGGGGCAAACGTTGGCAATATGGCTGACTTTGAGCGCGACTATGCGCATGGCACAGTAATTCGTCTTGAACAAAACTACCGCTCGTTTGGACACATCTTAGATGCTGCAAACGCATTGATTAGTCACAATGATGGGCGGTTAGGTAAAAATCTTTGGACAGAGCAGGGCGAGGGCGAGCAAATCCGCGTAGTTGAACAACCAACCGATTTGCTTGAGGCCCGCTGGTTAGTCGATGAGGTCAGGGGCCTGATCTCTGATGGGCGCGATCGCAGTCAAATTGCGGTGCTCTATCGCAGCAATGCGCAATCACGCGTGATTGAACACGGCTTATTTTCGGCTGGCGTTGCCTACAAGGTTTATGGTGGCTTGCGCTTTTTTGAGCGACAAGAGGTCAAGCACGCGCTTGCTTATTTGCGTCTTATGGCCAACGCCAATGATGACACTTCGTTTATGCGCGTGGTGAATTTTCCGCCCCGTGGCATCGGTGCGCGCACACTCGAGCAACTTGGCGATCAGGCAAAAGCGTTTGATACCAGTTTGTCTGCTGCGGTGGCGCGTGTGGCGGGCAAAGGCGGATCGAATCTTGCTCAGTTTGCGCTGATGATTCAACGCCTGGCTCACGAAACGCGTGAGCTACCTTTGCCAGAAATGGTTGAACACGTCATTGCCCAAAGCGGTTTGATCGAGCACTATCAGCAAGATCGCGAAGGTGCGGATCGAATCGAAAACTTAAACGAACTTGTGTCCGCTGCGGCAGCCTTTGCCTCGGAGGCAAACGTGTCGGGTTTGCCGGCAGGAGTCGTAATTGTGCCTGATGCGCAGACGACCACTCTTGATACAACGCCCGCTGAGTCCGACTTTGCCGAGTCCTTAACGCGTTCGGCAGGCTCTGGTGTTGACGAGTCTGGCACCTATGTCGCAGATTCAAATGTTGATTTGTCCGCCGCTCAGTTGCCAGACTCTGGTCTTCGAGGGGCTAGCGTCGGTCTCGCAGAAGGCCCCTTTACCGCATTCGAAGGGGGCTTTGGTGGTTTATCGCCCTTGACGGCCTTTTTATCGCACGCGTCGCTTGAAGCCGGTGACAACCAGGCGCAAGCCGGCCAAGACGCGGTGCAGCTCATGACCGTGCACGCAGCCAAGGGGCTTGAGTTTGATGCAGTCTTTATTACCGGTTTAGAAGAAGGGCTCTTTCCGCACGAAAACAGTATCCTCGAGCAAGCAGGGCTCGAAGAAGAGCGTCGCCTGATGTATGTCGCGATCACGCGTGCGCGCGAGCGGTTGTATTTTAGTTTAGCGCAAAGCCGCATGCTGCACGGGCAAACACGTTATGCGATGCGTTCGCGGTTTTTATCCGAAGTGCCAGACGCGCATCTTAAATGGCTGACGCCCAAGCAGGGCTTTGTTGATTCTGAGCCGCGCTGGAAATCCAGCATTGACAGTGGTGGCGCAACCTACGGTAGGCAAGGTGCTGCAGCGCATGCTGCGGTTGCGCCGCGCTCAGTGACAACAGGTGTCACGGTTGGAGCGCAACAGTTTCGAATCGGTCAGGGCGTGCGGCACGGTCGCTTTGGCGAGGGCACCATCATCGGCTTGTCAGGCAGCGGCTTGGATGCACAAGCGCAGATTCAGTTTCGCGAAGTCGGCGCAAAAACGCTTGCGCTTGGCGTGGCCAAGCTAGAGATTACACAAAGTTAGTCCTGCGTCTAAGCAAAAGCCTCTAGTTGTGTTTGCAGTTCAAGCCAGCTTTGCTCTAGGCTTGCGGAGCGTTTGGTGAGCTCGCCGTGCTCGGCCAAAATTCGGACGCACTCGTCTTTACGGGCCTCGGTATAGAGCTCGGCATCGGCGATCGAGGCATCTAGCGCTTGGAGTTTGCCTTGAACCTGTTCAAGCTCTTTTTCAAGTTTCGTGACTTGCTGTTCGAGCGGTTTGCGCAGCTGCGCGGCATGTTGTCTGAGCTCGGCGTTTTCGCGCTTGTTTTGTTTGCGCTCTTGCGTAGACGGTGACGCCAGCGTCGCCCGCTGGGCAGCCTCTTGTGCAGCAACTTGGGCGGCTAGCGCGGCTTTTTCAGAGGCTGTCATTTTGTCAGCGGCACGACTCGCTGTGCGGGCAGCCGCCTCTTGTTTGCGTGCGCGCGCCTGGTGCTGAGCCAGCCAGTCGCGATAGTCTTCAAGATCACCATCAAATTCTTGTACACCACCATCGGCGACGATCCAAAAGTTGTCCACTGTTGTTCGTAGCAAATGTCGATCGTGCGAGACCAGTAACATGCTGCCACCAAACTCAGCTAAGGCAGTGGTTAAGGCTTCACGAGTTTCGACATCTAAGTGGTTACTCGGTTCATCGAGCAGTAACAGGTTTGGCTTTTGCCAGACGATTAACGAGAGCGCCAAGCGCGCTTTCTCGCCACCCGACATGGGCTCGACGGTATCCGTGACACGATCACCTCCGAAGCCAAAACCACCCAAATAGTTGCGTAGCTCTTGTTCGCGTGTGCCGGGCGCGATACGCGATAAATGTTGCAAGGGGCTGCTTGCCAAATCGAGCATATCAAGCTGATGTTGAGCAAAATAGCCCACCTCAAGCCCGCGTGAAGCCAGGCGGGTGCCGCCTTGCACCTCAAGCTCGCCGGCCAGCGTTTTGACTAAGGTGCTTTTGCCTGCACCATTCACCCCAAGAACGCCGATGCGGTCGCCACCACGCACCATCAGTTTGACGTTGCGTAAGATCGACACTTGTTTACCGTATTCAGTAGTGTAGCCCGCGAACATATCATCAAGCACAAGCAAGGGATCTGGCATGCTTTTGGGCGAGGGGATTCGAATGTCGATTCCCGATTCGGCACGAATCGGTGCCATGAGATCCATCCGAGCCAACGCTTTGACGCGACTTTGTGCTTGCTTGGCTTTAGATGCCTTGGCTTTGAAGCGGTCAATAAACCCCTGCAGCCGTGCGGATTCGCGCGTTTGTTTGTCAAACGCCATTTTGGTTTGCCTGAGACGTTCGGCCCGTTGCGTGACAAAATCCTCATAGCCGCCTTTATAGCGAACCAGTTTGGCCTGATCAAAGTGCAAAATCGTTTGCGCGACAGCATCTAAAAACTCGGTGTCGTGCGAGATCAACAATACGGTACCCTGATAGGCCGCCAACCATTTTTCAAGCCACAGCATGGCGTCAAGGTCAAGGTGGTTAGTTGGTTCGTCAAGCAGTAGTAATTCAGAGGGCGCCATCAACGCGCGCGCCAGAGCCAGGCGCATGCGCCAGCCACCCGAAAAGCTATCAACAGGCTCTGACCATTGTTCGGGTGTAAAGCCCAGGCCCGCTAATAATTGTTCGGCTCGTGACACAGCAGTCCAGGCATCGGCCTCGATCAGTTCGGCTTCGAGTTCGGCGATGCGTGACCCTTGCTCTTGCGCGTGGTCATCGCTAGTGTGCGCAGTGTCGTCAAGCAGTGCGCGTTGGTTTTGTAAGTGCCGCAGGTGCGTGTCGCCATCAATCACGAACTCGCGCGCAGCGTTAGGGCTGTCTGCGATCTCTTGCCTGACGCTGGCAATGCGCCAACCCGTCGGGAAATCAAGCCGGCCGGCATCGGCATCGATTTCGTGTTGGATTAAGGCAAACAAGGTCGATTTACCCGCACCATTTTTGCCAACAAAGCCAACACGCTCGCCTGGGTGAACCACAAAATCGGTTTGATCGATGAGTACTTTTGCGCCGCGTCTAACGGTTAAACCAGTTGCACGGATCACGACGAAAATTGCTCACGCGTCAGTAATAAAATTTGATCTGAGGCTTGCGCCGTATCAAGCCATACGGGCTCAAGTTCAGGAAAGGCGGCTTCAAAATGCGCGCGCTCGTGGCCAATTTCAAGCACAAGAATACCTTGTTCGTTTAAATGAGCGGGCGCTTGCTCAAGAATGGTGCGCACGACATCCATGCCGTCATCACCGCCGGCTAAAGCCAGTGTGGGCTCGTGTTGGTACTCCGGTGGTAGCGCAAGCATGGATTGACTGTTGACGTAGGGTGGATTGCAAAGGATCAGATCGTAGCGAGCCGATACAGGTAAAGGATCAAACAGACTGCCGTGGTGCAGCGTCAGGCGGTCAGTGAGGGCGTGTTCTGCGACGTTGAGGGTGGCGACCTCAAGGGCTTGCGCCGAGATGTCGGTAGCGTCAACAAACGCCTCAGAGAACTGATGGGCCGCAATAATCGCTAAGCACCCCGATCCCGTGCAGAGATCTAAGACGCTCGTGACTTCGTACGGATCCAAAATCCACGGACTGAGTTGCGTCATGAGAAGTTCGGCAATCGGTGAGCGCGGCACGATCACCCGCTCATCGACATAAAACGCATAGCCTTGCAGCCAGGCTTCGTGGGTGAGGTAGGGCGCTGGTAAACGCTGCTCACAACGCGCATCGATGTACTGCAACGCTTGTTGCCGCTCTTGGAGTAATACCCGCGCATCCATGAATGGCTCGAGTTGATCGGGCGGCAGATGCAGGGCGCTCAGTACTAAGTACACAGCCTCATCCCAAGCGTTGTCTGAGCCATGGCCAAACGACAGCTTGGTTTGATTGAAGCGCGAGACACCGTAGCGGATTAAGTCGCGTACGGTTTGCAAGGCTTCGCGTGAGGCATCCATACTTGCCTTAGGCTCGCAGCAAATCGTTGATGCTGGTTTTTGCACGCGTTTGCGCGTCGACCCGCTTGACGATGATGGCGCAGTTCAAACTATGTGTGCCGTCGGCCGAAGGCAACGAGCCGGGTACTACGACTGAGCCCGAAGGCACACGGCCGTAGTGGATTTCTTTGGTTTCGCGGTCATAGATGCGGGTACTTTGCGATAAAAACACACCCATGGCTAAGACGCAGTTTTCTTCGACGATCACACCTTCGACAACCTCAGAACGTGCGCCAATGAAGCAGTTGTCTTCGATAATGGTGGGGTTGGCTTGCAGAGGTTCGAGCACGCCACCAATACCAACGCCACCCGACAGGTGTACGTTTTTACCAATTTGCGCGCACGAACCGACAGTGGCCCAGGTGTCGACCATGGTGTTTTCGTCAACGTAGGCGCCGATATTGACGTAAGACGGCATCAACACCACGTTGCGCCCGATAAAGCAGCCACGCCGTGCTACAGCAGGAGGCACAACGCGATAGCCGACGGCTTGAAAATCAGTCTGGGTGAAGTCGGCGAATTTGAGTGGAACTTTATCGTAAAACTGCATCGGAGCCTGACCCATGACGCCATTGTCATTCAGGCGAAACGAAAGCAAAACGGCTTTTTTTATCCACTGATGCACAACCCAGTTGCCGTTGATTTTTTCGGCAACGCGCAGGCTGCCGGTATCGAGCGCGTCAAGGGTGTGAGCGACAGCCTCTCTTACGCTCGCGCTGGCCGCGGTCGGTGACAAGTTGGTGCGATCTTCCCAACCGCTTTCAATGGCGTTTTGCAAATCTAAGGTCATGACAGGCCTTTAAAAAATAAAAGAGTGAGTGATACGAGCGGTTAACTAAATGACTAAATGAAAATTATGTTTTGCGCACAAAGTCTGCGATGCGGTGTGCCGCCTCCACGCAATCGGCCAGCGGGGCGACCAGGGCGATCCGAATACGATTTTGGCCAGGGTTCACACCGTTGACCGTGCGGCCAACATAACTGCCGGGCAAGGTCGTGACGTTGGTGTGGGTCAGCAGGTCGCGCACCAACTCTGCATCAGGGCCTTTGGTGCCGGCCCACAGGTAAAACGAGCCGTCGGGCCGCTTGACATCGAGCACAGGCTCAAGAATTGGCAGCACAGCATCGAATTTGGCGCGGTACTGCTGCCGATTGTCGATGACGTGCGCTTCGTCTTGCCAGGCAGCAATGCTGGCCGCAGACACCACGGGTGACAAGGCACTGCCGTGGTAGGTGCGGTAGAGCAAAAATTTGGCCATTAGGGCGGCATCGCCTGCGACAAACCCAGAGCGCATACCGGGCACGTTTGAACGCTTGGATAAACTTGAAAAACTGACAAGGTTGCGAAAATCAGTGCGCCCAAGCCTCGAGGCCGCCTGTAAACCACCTAGGGGCGGACTCGCTTCGTCAAGGTAGATTTCTGAGTAGCATTCGTCAGAAGCAATCACAAACCCATAGCGGTCTGACAGTTCAAAAAGTGTTTTCCACTCGGCAAGTGACATGACATTGCCGGCGGGGTTGCCTGGCGAGCACACAAACAGCAGTTGCGTGCGTGCCCAGATGTCGGGCGGCACGGTTGACCAGTCGCAGCCAAAGTTCAGTTTTGAGTCTGAATTGACGTAATACGGCGTGGCACCGCCTAAAAGTGCTGCGCCCTCATAAATCTGATAAAACGGATTTGGACATACCACGATGCCGTTTTTTGTCGAGTCCAGAACAACTTGAGCAAAGGCAAAAAGCGCTTCGCGCGAACCTAAGGCAGGCAATACCTGGGTGTCGGCGTTGGGGCAGGGGATATCGTAGCGTTTGCCCAGCCATTGGCTGATCGCCTCGCGCAGACGTGGATCACCCTTGGTGGGCGGATAGACCGACAAGCCGTCGAGTGCGCCCACGATGGCGTCTTTGACGCACTGTGGCGCAGCGTGTTTGGGTTCGCCAATCGATAAATTGATCGCTCGCAGACCAGCAGGCGCGGTGCCCGCCTGAGCCAGTAACAGGCGTAGTTTTTCGAACGGATAGGGCTGCAAGGTGTCGAGACGTGGATTCATTTACGTATTTTAACCAGTTGCTAGCACTGCGGGGGCGGGAAACCCCAACAGGGTGCGCTACAATGTTCGGTTACTGCGAAGGTGGCGAAATTGGTAGACGCACCAGGTTTAGGTCCTGACGCCGTAACAGGTGTGCGGGTTCGAGTCCCGCCCTTCGCACCATTTATTCCCTAGTTGGCGTGGGCTGTTCGCTGCGCTCTCCGTTCTCTTTGTTTGGTAGATCTTCATGCAACCTGTGGTTGAAACCCTCGCCGGCCTCGAACGCCGCGTTGAAATCTCGGTCTCAATGACCGACGTCGAAAAAGCCGTTCAGGCTGAACTCAAGCGCGTTGCGCGTACGGCGAAAGTCGCTGGTTTTCGGCCGGGCAAAGTGCCGATGGCCATGCTCGAGCGCACCCATGGGGCCGGCATTCGCTACGATTCGATCAACACCATGGTCGGCCAGGCCTTTGAACAGGCCATTATCGCGTCTGGGGTGCGGGTCGCGGGTGCGCCAAAATTGGCACCTAAAACCGAAGGCGCTCCAGAAGACGACTTGTCGTTTGTGGCCACTTTCGAAGTCTACCCAACCATTATTGTTCCAGACCTGACCACATTAAAAATTAAGCGTGCCGTCACAACCGTCGGCGAGGCCGAGGTGCAGCGTACGGTTGACGTCTTGCGCAAGCAACGTGCCCAGCACAAGGCAACTGAAGGTCGCGCCGCTCAAGACGACGACCAGGTCAAGCTTGATTTTGCCGGTACCATCGACGGCGTGCCGTTTGACGGTGGCAAAGCAGACGATTTTCCGTTTGTTTTGGGTCAGGGCCGTATGTTGCCCGAGTTTGAAGTCGCGGTGCGTGGCATGAAAGCCGGCGAAACCAAGGTGTTTCCACTGCCGTTTCCAGCTGATTACGGTGGTAAAGACGTAGCAGGCAAAACGGCTGAATTCACCATTGTGGTCAAAGAAGTCTCTGAGCCAATCTTGCCTGAAGTCGACGCCGAGTTTGCCAAAGCCTTGGGTCAAACCGAAGGTGACGTCGTGAAACTGCTGGCCGATATCCGTGCCAACATCGAACGCGAAGTCAAAGCGCGCACCATGGCGCGTACCAAAAATAGTGTGATGGACGCTTTAGTGGCAGTGGCCAGCTTTGAAGTGCCCAAGGCCCTCATCGACAGCGAATGTGAAGCCCGCGTGGCAGCGGCCCGCGCTGAACTCACCCAGCGCGGCGTGCCTAATGCTGACAAAATGCCGATTCCGGCTGATGCGTTTGCCACCGAGGCCGAGCGTCGCGTCAAGCTTGGTTTATTAGTCTCTGAGCTGGTTCAGGCAGAGCAATTGCAAGCCAAGCCTGAGCAAGTTCGCGCACGCATCGAAGAGTTCGCTTCAAGTTACGAAAAACCTGCCGAAGTCGTGAGCTATTATCTGTCGGATCGCGCGCGTCGCTCTGAAGTTGAGGGCATTGTGCTCGAAGATAACGTCGTGCAGCACGCCCTGGCAAAGGCGCAGGTCGAAGACGAGCAAGTGCCTTTTGATCAAGTCATGGAAACCAAATAAATGCAACGCTTTACAGATTTTTATGCATCGATGCATGGCGGTGATTCAGTCACCCCGACCGCGCTTGGCTATATCCCTATGGTCATTGAGCAATCTGGGCGCGGGGAACGCGCCTACGATATTTATTCAAGATTACTTAAAGAACGCGTGATTTTTTTGGTCGGTCCGGTTAACGACCAGTCGGCCAATGTGATCGTCGCGCAATTGCTGTTCCTCGAATCCGAAAACCCCGATAAAGACGTCGCGCTTTACATCAACTCGCCAGGCGGGTCAGTGTATGCAGGTATGGCGATTTATGACACCATGCGCTTCATCAAGCCCGAGGTATCCACCCTTTGCACAGGCTTGGCGGCCAGCATGGGGGCGTTTTTGTTGTCCGCGGGCACAAAAGGTAAGCGTTTTTCGTTACCAAACTCTCGCATCATGATCCACCAGCCTTCAGGTGGTGCGCAGGGCCAGGCCACCGACATTCAGATTCAGGCGCGCGAAATTCTTGACTTGCGCGAACGCTTAAACGCGATGTTGGCTGAAAACACCGGCCAAACGGTCGAACGTATTGCGTTAGACACCGAACGCGACAACTTTATGTCGGCTCAAGATGCAGTATCTTATGGCTTGATCGACAAGGTTCTAACGTCGCGCGCGGATACCGCTTAGTATTTCGCAGATCTTGAAGAGTGTTTAAGATTTTTTCACAAGTTCTCTAAGCACTCGATCTGAAACAACTGGTAATGGATCCTTATGTCAGAAAAAAAAGGCTCAGCTAGCACTAAAGTCTTGCATTGTTCGTTTTGTAACAAAAGCCAGCATGAAGTGCGCAAACTCATTGCGGGGCCTTCGGTTTTTGTTTGCGACGAATGTATCGAATTGTGTAACGACATCATTCGCGAAGAAGCGCAAGCAAGTGCGCGCGCCTCGATTCGTACTGATCTGCCAACTCCAGCCGAAATCAAAGCCTTTTTAGACCAATATGTCATTGGCCAAACGGCCTCTAAGCGTGTGCTCGCCGTGGCTGTTTACAACCACTACAAGCGGCTGCGCCACGGCGAAGTCAAGGGCGATGACGTCGAGCTCTCAAAAAGCAATATTCTGTTGATTGGCCCTACAGGTTCAGGCAAAACGCTGCTTGCGCAAACACTGGCGCGTCAATTGAATGTGCCTTTTGTGATGGCTGACGCCACAACGCTGACCGAAGCGGGTTATGTGGGCGAAGATGTCGAAAACATTATTCAAAAACTGCTTCAAAATTGCAATTATGAAGTCGAAAAAGCGCAACGCGCAATCGTCTATATCGATGAAATCGATAAGATTTCTCGCAAAGCTGATAACCCTTCTATTACCCGTGACGTATCTGGTGAGGGCGTCCAACAAGCCCTGCTCAAACTCATTGAAGGTACAGTAGCGTCAGTGCCCCCGCAGGGCGGCCGCAAGCACCCCAATCAAGATTTTGTTCAGGTCGACACCACCAACATCTTGTTCATCGTGGGTGGTGCCTTTGACGGCCTTGAAAAGGTGATTCGAAACCGCACCGAGCGCTCTGGTATCGGATTTAGCGCGACTGTTGATTCGAAAACAAATCAATCAGCCGGTAGCACTTTTCTTGAGGTCGAACCCGAGGATCTGGTTAAGTTCGGTTTAATCCCTGAGTTGGTGGGACGCCTACCCGTGATTGCGACGCTGCAAGAGCTTGACGAAGATACGCTCATTCAGATTCTGACCGAGCCAAAAAACGCTTTGCTTAAGCAGTTTCAAAAGCTTTTTGCCATGGAAGGCGCCGAACTTGAGATCCGCCCAGCGGCGTTGCGTGCGATTGCCCGCAAAGCGGTCAAGCGCAAAACGGGTGCGCGCGGGTTGCGTTCGATTCTTGAGTCTGCCTTGTTAGACACCATGTACGAACTGCCCACCCAAGGTAATATCAAGCGAGTCGTACTCGACGAAGCAACGATTGAAGGTCAAAGTCAGCCCTTGTTGGTCTACGGTGACGAAAAAGAGCAGACTAAAGCCGAGCGCAATCTACGTGATGCGGCAGCATAGCGCTAAAAAAGTCAATTCGTTTTTTCAAATTCAAGTTTTCTCAGCCCCTTTGTAGGGGCTTTTTCTTATGTCCGAGCTAAACGCTTGAAATTTGGGCTATCGTCTACATAACATACCTATTCGTGTCATCACGGGCTTTGCATCGGTTGCTCAGTTGGGCTTTACCGAGTTTCTATTAGGATATCCTCATGTCTGAAAACCAGACCTTGCCATCTGAACCTATTCATTTGCCGCTGTTGCCTTTGCGCGACGTGGTGGTGTTTCCGCACATGGTAATCCCCCTCTTTGTCGGGCGGCCGCGTTCGATTCGAGCCCTTGAGGCCGCGATGGAGGCAGGCAAAAGCATCATGCTCGCCGCACAAAAGTCTGCAGGTAAAGACGATCCGACACCTGAAGACGTCTACGAAATCGGTTGCGTGGCTACGATTTTACAAATGCTCAAGTTGCCCGATGGCACCGTTAAGGTTCTGGTAGAGGGTGCCCAACGTGCCCGCATCACAGAAATTCAAGATACCAGCACGCACTTTACGTCGACGGTGTTACCAATTGCCCCCGATATCGCCGCAAACGCAGAGACAGAGGCTTTGCGCCGTGCGATCGTGGGTCAGTTTGAGCAGTACGTCAAGCTCAATAAAAAGATTCCACCCGAGATTTTGACCTCGCTGGCAGGGATTGATGACGCTGGTCGTCTTGCAGATACGGTTGCCGCACATTTGCCTCTCAAGCTTGAGCAGAAACAAAAAATGCTTGAAGTGATTTCAACTGCAGCGCGTCTTGAGGCTCTGTTGACGCAACTCGAAACAGAGATTGATATCCTACAAGTTGAAAAGCGAATTCGCGGTCGCGTGAAAAAGCAGATGGAGAAAAGTCAGCGTGACTACTACCTGAACGAACAGGTGAAGGCGATTCAAAAAGAACTCGGTGAGGGCGAAGAAGGTGCCGATATTGAAGAGCTTGAAAAAAAAATTCTTGCTGCCCAGTTGCCCAAAGACGCCAAAAAGAAAGTGGATGGCGAGCTCAAAAAACTCAAGCTGATGTCGCCGATGTCGGCCGAAGCAACTGTGGTGCGCAACTACATCGATACTGTGATCAATTTGCCGTGGCGTAAAAAGAGCAAGGTGAATCATTCGATTCCCAACGCTGAAAGCGTGCTTGATGACGATCACTATGGCTTAGATAAAGTCAAAGAACGTATTCTTGAATATCTTGCTGTGCAGCAGCGGGTCGATAAAATCAAGGCACCGATCCTCTGTTTGGTCGGTCCACCGGGCGTCGGTAAAACCTCGCTGGGTCAGTCGATTGCAAAAGCCACGAATCGAAAGTTCATTCGCATGGCCTTAGGTGGCGTGCGTGACGAGGCTGAGATTCGTGGGCATCGTCGCACCTATATTGGCTCAATGCCGGGCAAGATATTACAAAATATGTCTAAGGTTGCTGTGCGTAACCCCCTGTTCCTGCTTGATGAGATTGACAAGCTCGGGATGGATTTCAGGGGTGATCCCGCCTCAGCCCTTTTAGAGGTGCTGGATCCAGAGCAAAACCACACGTTCCAAGATCACTACGTTGAGGTCGATTTTGACCTGTCTGACGTGATGTTTGTTGCTACGAGCAACACGTTGAATATCCCCGCGGCCTTGCTCGATCGGATGGAGGTCATTCGTCTTTCGGGTTACACCGAAGAAGAGAAAATCCATATCGCGATGGATCACTTGTTACCTAAAGTGATGAAAAACAATGGCGTAAAAATCGAAGAACTCGCTGTCGAAGAATCAGCCTTACGTGACATCGTGCGTTATTACACCCGTGAAGCGGGTGTACGTTCTCTTGAGCGCGATATCGGCAAAATCTGTCGCAAGGTTGTCAAAAAACTGTTGGCAGACAGCGAAACGCTAAAGTTGGCGAAGACCAAAGAAGTCCCTGCCAAGGTGGTGGTTACCTCAGAAAACTTGAGTGATTATTTGGGCGTGCGTCGCTTTACCTTTGGCATGGCCGAGAAAGAAAATCAGATCGGACAGGTCAATGGTTTGGCTTGGACTGAAGTCGGCGGGGATTTGTTGACGATTGAAGTCGCCGATATGCCGGGTAAGGGTGTGATTCAGCGCACGGGTTCGATCGGCGATGTCATGAAAGAGTCGGTTGAGGCGGCGCGCAGTGTCGTGCGTGCGCGCGCTCGGCGCTTAGGGATTGCGGACAGCATCTTTGAAAAGCGTGATATTCACGTGCACTTTCCCGAAGGCGCTACGCCTAAAGACGGTCCGTCAGCAGGTATTGCGATCACCTTGGCGATTGTGTCAGCGCTGACGCAAAACCCTGTGCGTGCGGATGTTGCGATGACAGGTGAAATTACCTTGCGCGGAGAAGTGCTTGCGATCGGTGGCTTGAAAGAAAAACTCTTAGCGGCGCATCGCGGTGGCATTAAGACCGTGCTGATTCCTGAAGAAAACGTCAAAGACTTGACGGAGATCCCTGACAACGTAAAGAATCAACTTGAAATTATTCCGGTGCGCTGGATTGATAAAGTGTTAGAGGTTGCGCTGGTGAATCCGTTAACGCCACTTGCCGACGAGGCACCGGTGGCAGAGACGGTTGTGGCTAAAGCGGCAGGAACCGCTGCGGCCGCTGATCCAGTGATTAAGCACTGAAGTTTGTTTTGAATGAGAAGCCCTGATGTCATTTGACAGAGCATTTCTTTAAGCTTGACCAAAAAGGCGTCTTATTTGCGACGCCTTTTTTTGAGATAAGAATGCCAGACAGTCTTGTTACGGTGCGGATCGATAAGTGGTTGTGGGCAGCACGATTTTTTAAATCACGTGCGCAAGCGGTGTTGGCAATCGAGGCAGGGCGGGTTCAGTTGCAAGGCGAGCGCGTGAAGCCCGCAAGGACAGTCAAGGTGGGCGATCGCGTGCTGATCCAGCGCGAACAAGAACGTTTTGAGCTGTGGGTACGTGGTGTGACTGAAACGCGACGTTCAGCACCGTTAGCGCGGATGTTGTTTGATGAAACGCCCGAGAGCTTACTGGCAAGGGAGGCGGCGACAGAAAAGCGCAAATACTTTGTTGAGCCGTCGCAAGAGATTAAAGCGCGTCCAACAAAACGCGATCGACGTGACCTAGAAAAATGGCGCGACGTTTAGCGTATGTCTCTCTTCAATGCAGAGTTGTATTGCGGATCAAACCAACCGCAATACCCTCGAGCGAGAAGTCTTGCCCCGGTTGGATTTGAATCGGCTGAAAATCTGAGTTTTCAGGTAACAGTTCAATACGTCCACCCAACTTACTTAAGCGTTTGACAGTCACTTCGTCATCGATGCGGGCCACTACGATTTGGCCATCGCGGGCATCACTGGTTTTTTTAATCGCCAGCAAGTCACCATCTAAGATGCCGGCATCGCGCATACTGAGGCCTTTGACCTTAAGCAGATAATCAGGCTGCTGGGCAAACATATTGAGATCGATATTGATTTCTTTTTCAATATTTTCAGCGGCCAAAATTGGATGACCAGCGGCCACGCGTCCAATCAAAGGCAACAGCAAAAAGCCTGAACCAGGTAGCGTTTTAAGCCGAGGGCGATCGGACGGAAGCTCGGTGTCAACATCGGCCTCGATTGACTCATTGGCTAAGTTGGTTAGGCGAATGCCTCTTGACGCTCCGGCTGTCAGTTCGATGACGCCTTTGCGTGCTAAGGCACGAAGGTGATCTTCTGCCGCATTGGCAGATTTAAAGCCTAGCACTGCAGCGAGTTCGGCCCGCGTGGGGGGAAACCCCGTATTCACGATTGCTTGCCGGATAAGATCCAAAATCTGTTGCTGACGATCGGTAAGCTTGAGCGACATGGAAAGCATCCTTTAGGCTTAGATAAGCCGAGCTGTTTTTATATACAGGTGTTATTTTGCACGATTTAATGCAATTGTGCAAATTTATCTGTATAAAAAGACAGCATTGGTACTCTTCAGGCGTTTTTCATGACCTCGGCCATGGCTTTGGCCACCACATCGATGTTTTTGCTATTCAGCGCGGCCACACAAATTCGACCGCTGCTGACCGCGTAGATGGCGTGCTGAGTGCGCAAGCGCTCAACCTGAGGCGCAGTCATCCCCGAAAACGAGAACATGCCGCGCTGCTTCATCACAAAATTGAAGTCTTGCATGGCGCCGTGCTGTGCCAGTTTTTCGACAATCTGACGGCGCATCAGGCGGATCCGGTCGCGCATGCCGGCAAGCTCTTGATCCCAAAGGGCAAAAAGCTCGGGCGTCTTTAACACCGTGGACACAATCGTACCCCCATGTGTCGGTGGATTTGAATAGTTGGTACGAATCACGCGTTTGACCTGGCTGAGCACGCGATTGGACTCGTCTTGGCTGCCTGTGACAATGGTCAAAGCGCCAACGCGTTCGCCATAAAGTGAGAAGGATTTTGAAAAGGACGAGCTGATGAACATCGTCATATCCAGAGCGGCAAAGATGCGTACGGCCGAGGCGTCTTGCTCTAGGCCATCGCCAAACCCTTGGTAGGCGATGTCTAAGAAGGGAATGAGTTCGCCGGCTTGAACCACTTGTGCAACGGACTGCCATTGCTCGGCTGTCAGATCGACACCGGTTGGGTTGTGGCAGCAGGCGTGCAAAACCGCCACGCTTTTAGCTGGCAGAGCTTTTAGCCCCGCTAGCATGCCTTCAAAATTTAGTCCGCGTGTCTTTGCATCGTAGTAGGGATAGGTCACCACTTCAAAGCCAGCACGCTCAAAGAGCGCGCGGTGGTTTTCCCAGCTTGGGTCACTAATCGCGACCTTGGCATTGGGTACCAATTGCTTGATGAAGTCAGCACCAATTTTGAGTGCACCGGTGCCGCCCAAGGCTTGCATGGTTAAGACGCGGCCAGCGGCGATCAGCGCCGAGTTTTTGCCCAGCACCAGCTCTTGCGCACCTTTGTTGTAGCTCGCGATTCCTTCGATCGGTAAGTAGCCGTGTGCAGCGGCCGCCTCAACGCGTGCCACCTCAGCGGTGCGTACGGCCTTAAGCAGGGGGATTTTGCCGTTGTCGTCGTAATAAACACCCACACCTAAATTGACTTTGGTTGTGCGGGTATCGGCATTAAATTGTTCGTTTAAACCCAGGATTGGATCGCGGGGGGCAAGTTCAACGGCTTGAAAGAGGGTGCTCATCTGGGTTTTAGTGTGCAAGAAGTAAGAGTGACAAGGTTGGGGTAGACGTACGCATTTTCAGAGAACATAATGGCGGGTTACCCTCAGACTGAGGGGTATCTCGAATAAGTCTAGCATGGCCACCCGCAAGAGCAAAAAAAACACCGAACAAGCCATCACCGAACAAGGTGTGCAAACGTCCAAGGCGCGAACCCGTGCGACTGACAGAGCCGCACTGCCAAGCGTGCAGCCCCCTCCTGCGGCGAACGCAGAGGCTGACTCGCCTGACGTTTTAAGCGCGCAGTCAGGGACGACGATCCCCGCGGGCGCCGTCCCTCCGGTGCCGACTGCTGCGAGTTACGTGCCCGAACCAGTCGATACCATCTACAACGCCGCCATCTCAACCGGCAACGAGAAGGGGCGGTTTATCGATTATCCCGATAGCCCCTTTCACCTGTACCAACCCTACCCCCCTGGCGGCGATCAACCCCGCGCGATTGACTTGCTTGAGCAGGGCGTGTGCGACGGTTTGATGTCGCAAACGCTGTTGGGTGTGACGGGCTCGGGCAAAACGTTCACGATGGCGAATATGATTGCGCGCCTGGGCAGGCCTGCACTGGTATTGGCCCCCAACAAAACGCTRGCCGCGCAGCTGTACGCCGAGATGCGCGAGTTTTTTCCGAAAAATGCGGTCGAGTATTTCGTGTCGTATTACGACTACTACCAGCCCGAAGCGTACGTACCGACCCGCGATTTGTTCATCGAAAAAGATTCCTCGATCAACGAGCATATTGAACAAATGCGCTTGTCGGCCACCAAAAGTTTGCTCGAGCGGCGCGACACCATTATCGTGGGCACAGTGTCTTGCATTTACGGTATTGGTAACCCCGCTGATTATCATGCCATGGTATTGATTTTACGAACGGGCGATCGTATCGCTCGGCGCGAAATTCTTGAGCGCTTAGTCGCCATGCAGTACGAGCGTAACGATCTTGAGTTTACGCGCGGCACCTTTCGCGCGCGCGGTGAAACGATCGATATTTTTCCGGCCGAAAGCGCCGAGCTTGCGGTGCGCTTGACGCTGTTTGATGACGAAGTTGAAAGTCTAGAATTATTCGATCCCTTGACCGGCAAGGTGCGTCAGAAGGTTCCGCGTTTTACCGTGTATCCGGGTTCGCATTACGTGACGCCACGCGATACGGTATTGCGCGCGATCGAGACGATTAAGCAAGAGCTGCGCGAACGCGTCAAACAATTCGTTGATTCTGGTCATTTGGTCGAAGCGCAACGCATTGAGCAGCGCACTCGCTTTGATCTTGAGATGCTCTCTGAACTTGGTTTTTGTAAAGGTATCGAAAACTATTCGCGACACTTGTCTGGTGCTGCGCCGGGCGACCCGCCGCCCACGATGATTGATTACCTGCCGCGCGATGCGCTAATGTTTATCGACGAAAGTCATGTCACGATCGGGCAGTTAGGTGGCATGTATCGTGGGGATCGGGCTCGCAAAGAAACGCTCGTGAATTATGGTTTTCGTTTGCCCTCGGCGATGGATAATCGCCCTTTAAAAATGGAAGAGTTTGAAACCCGCATGCGTCAGTGCGTGTTCGTGTCTGCCACACCAGGCAATTACGAACAGGCCCATTCTGACCACGTGGTTGAACAAGTGGTGCGTCCAACCGGTTTGGTGGATCCCATCGTCGAGGTTCGCCCAGCCCGTACGCAGGTTGACGACTTGTTGGGCGAAATCAAATTGCGTACTGCGGTGCAAGAGCGTGTGCTGGTGACGACCCTGACCAAGCGCATGGCTGAGGATTTGACCGACTACTTATCTGAAAGTGGTCAGCGCGTGCGCTACTTGCATTCAGATATCGATACGGTCGAGCGAGTTGAAATTATTCGTGATTTGCGTCTGGGTGTGTTCGACGTGCTGGTCGGCATTAATTTGTTGCGCGAGGGGCTCGATATTCCCGAAGTATCATTAGTGGCGATTCTCGACGCCGACAAAGAAGGCTTTTTACGCTCGGATCGCAGCTTGATTCAAACGATCGGGCGTGCCGCCCGTAACTTGAATGGACGTGCCATTTTGTATGCCGATCGCGTGACTGATTCAATGAAGCGCGCCATGGGCGAGACCGAAAGGCGTCGCAATAAGCAACTGGCGTTTAACCTCGAACACGGAATCGAGCCACGCAGCGTGCGCAAAGCGGTGCGTGAGCTGATCGATGGCATTGTGGCGCCAGCGTTTAGAGAACAGCCCGAGGATTTGACTTCTTATGCGCTGCTTACCGACGAAAAAGCGCTGGCAAAAGAGTTCAGACGGCTTGAAAAACTGATGTTGGATCACGCTCGTAACCTTGAATTTGAACAGGCCGCAGCCGCGCGCGACGCTTTAAAGGCGCTAAAAGACCGAGTGYTGCTTTCTGGTGCGTAATCAGACTAAGAAAGCTTTGTGTTGGTGCATCAACTGACAGGTTTAATAGGGGTTTTAAACTTTTTTTTCTTTAAAAAAAGGGTTTTTCACTATATGGACTAAGTCATATATTTAGGATTTATCGTAAGTGTTTGAAATTAAATAATAAAAAGTAAGATTATGGGTTGCAAACGTCACCGTCATCGATGTGAAAAATATCTAGACATGTTAGGGGTTTTCCCGCACAATAACYATYATGATGACAAAAGTTCTTTTCGTATGCACGGGTAACATTTGCCGCTCCCCCAGTGCTGAAGGCGTTTTCCGCCACCTGATCAAAGAAGCGGGCCTCGCTGAGGTCGTTGGCATTGATTCCGCCGGCACCCATAACTTTCACCTTGGTGAGGGAGCAGACCCTCGCGCACTCGCAGCTGCACGCAAGCGAGGTTACGACATCACTGAACACATTGCGCGTCAGGTCACGATTGAAGATTACCGCGAATACGACCTGATTTTGGCAATGGACTGGGAAAACCTTTCTGCCATGCAGCAACAGTGCCCTAAGTTGCATCAACATAAATTGATGTTATTGATGCGCTTTGCTAACGAATTCGAAGAAGCAACGGTCCCTGATCCTTACTATGGTGGCCCCGAGGGCTTTGGTAAAGTGCTTGATTATCTTGAGGATTCTTGCCAAGGCGTGCTCGAGTTGGTGCGCAAACGCGCAACGCAATACCAGGCTGCTTAACGTTTAGCGCACCGCTCAGGTGCAGCGGGCTAAAAGTCAAAAAACCGTGCGAGGCGCGGTTTTTTTTTGGTACCGAGTTGTGACGGCCTTAAGGTCTTTAGGGCTATACCCTAGCAAAACAGTCAAGAATTGTGTATACTTGAGTGGTTTAGTCGGGTAAGTGGTTGCACTGTGTAGCCATTTCGTTAAAAGGACTCTGTCATGCGACTCACCACCAAAGGGCGTTTTGCTGTTACCGCCATGATTGACTTGGCTTTGCGTCAGCAAAGCGGGCCAGTGACTTTATCGGCGATCAGTCAGCGACAAAATATTTCTCTGTCTTATCTTGAGCAGCTGTTTGGCAAGTTGCGTCGTCACGAGTTGGTTGAAAGCGTGCGCGGCCCCGGCGGCGGCTACACCTTGGCGCGTCTGGCGCGCACGATTACTGTGGCTGACATCATTTTCGCTGTTGATGAACCCATCGACGCCACCAGCTGTGCGGGTAAAACTGACTGTGCTACCGGTACAGATGGCAAGCAAGGCATCTGTATGACCCACGAACTCTGGTCAACCCTTAACCGTAAGATGGTTGATTTTCTTGATTCAGTTGCGTTACAGGATTTGGTTGACCAACAGCGTTTGCGCCAAATCCAAGAGGCAAGTCAGGCTAGTGGTGCTGGCGTACGTGTCAATATAGTCAATACACTACCAACTGTTAAACAGCCTGCTGCTGCAAACGCCTAGGAGCTCTCAATGTCCTCATTACCGATTTATTTAGATTACTCAGCCACCACCCCTGTTGACCCCAAAGTGGTCGATAAGATGATTCCGTGGCTCTACGAGCACGCGGGTAATCCGGCGTCGCGCAGCCACGCCTACGGCTGGGAGGCCGAAGAGGCCGTCGAGCGCGCACGCGACCAAGTGGCGTCTTTGGTCAATGCTGACCCGCGTGAAATTGTCTGGACTTCAGGCGCGACTGAATCAAATAATCTGGCAATCAAGGGTGCTGCTGGCTTTTACGCTGAGCGTGGCAAGCACATCATCACCATCAAAACCGAACATAAAGCTGTGCTCGATCCCTGTCGTGAACTCGAGCGCCAAGGCTTTGAGGTCACTTACCTTGACGTCCAAGAAGACGGTTTGATTAATCTCGATTCCTTCAAAGCAGCCATCCGCCCTGATACCGTGTTGGTGTCTGTGATGTTTGTGAATAACGAAATTGGCGTGATTCAACCCATTGCGACGCTTGGCGAAATCTGCCGCGAAAAGAACATCATTTTCCACGTTGACGCTGCCCAAGCAACGGGCAAGGTAAATATTGACCTGCAAACCCTTAAAGTCGATTTGATGTCATTTTGCGCACACAAAACCTATGGCCCAAAAGGCATTGGGGCGCTTTACGTGCGTCGTAAGCCGCGTATTCGCATCGAAGCGCAAATGCACGGTGGTGGTCACGAGCGCGGTTTTCGTTCGGGCACACTCGCTACGCACCAGATCGTGGGCATGGGCGAATGCTTTGCCTTGGCTCAAGCCGAAATGGGCACCGAAAATGAACGGGTCCGCATGCTGCGCGATCGTCTCTGGGCAGGCTTGTCGCAAATTGAAGAGGTCTACCTCAACGGTGACATTGAGCAACGCGTGCCGCACAACCTGAACGTGAGCTTTAACTACGTTGAGGGCGAATCCCTGATCATGGCCATTAAAGAGCTCGCGGTATCAAGCGGTTCTGCTTGCACCTCGGCCAGCCTTGAGCCGTCTTATGTGTTGCGCGCCCTGGGGCGTAACGACGAGTTAGCACATAGTTCAATTCGCTTTACCATTGGTCGCTTCACCACCGAAAAAGAAATCGACTTTGCCGTTGAATTGCTTAAAGCACGCGTAGGTAAGCTGCGCGATATGTCACCTCTCTGGGAAATGGCCAAAGACGGTATCGATTTGAATTCGGTTCAGTGGGCCGCCCACTAAACGTATAGGTTGGAGAAGACTCATGGCATACAGCGAAAAAGTACTAGATCACTACGAAAACCCCCGCAACGTCGGCACCTTTGATAARGACGACGATCAGGTTGGCACAGGTATGGTGGGTGCACCAGCCTGTGGCGATGTGATGAAGCTGCAGATTCGTGTCAACGCCGACGGCATTATCGAAGATGCTCGATTTAAAACCTACGGTTGTGGCTCAGCGATCGCTTCAAGCTCGCTGGTAACCGAGTGGGTGAAGGGTAAGACGCTTGATCAAGCGCTGACCATTCGCAATACCCAAATTGCACAAGAGCTTGCCTTGCCTCCTGTCAAAATCCATTGTTCGATTTTGGCTGAAGACGCGATCAAAGCTGCGGTTAAAGACTACAAAGACAAACACCAAGGATAAGCCATGGCTGTCACACTGACTGTTCAGGCCGCCGACCATATCGGCAAATATCTGCAAAAACGTGGCGGCGGAATTGGCTTGCGTTTAGGCGTGCGTACCACCGGTTGTTCGGGTATGGCTTACAAGCTTGAATACGTGGACGAGCCCGCTACCGAAGATCAGGTGTTTGAAAGTTTTGGTGTCAAAGTATTTATTGATCCCAAGAGCCTAGCCTACCTTGAAGGGACTGAGCTCGACTATGCGCGCGAAGGCCTGAACGAAGGTTTCAAGTTTCGGAATCCTAACGAAAAGGCGACCTGCGGCTGCGGCGAATCGTTCACGGTATAACAGCCTGTGAACGCAACAGATCACTTTGCGCTCTTTGATTTGCCGCGTACCTTCGCACTAGATGCCGCGCAACTTGAGGCGGCCTGGAAACATGTCGCACAGGCCGTGCATCCCGATCGCTTTGCTACGCGCTCAGCGCCCGAGCGCAGGGTTGCTATGCAATGGAGTGCGCAAGCTAACGAGGCCTATCGAGTGCTCAGGCAGCCTTTGTTGCGTGCGCGTTATTTGTGCGAGCTTGCCGGCGTTGATTTGCAAACTGAAACCAATACGGCGATGGCACCTGACTTTTTGGTGCAACAAATGTCTTGGCACGAACAGCTTGATGAATGTCTTGAGCATCCCGACAATTCCGGCGCACGCGAAGCCTTGATCCAAGAGATTGAGTTGGCGTTGGCACAATGCCAACATACCGTATCTAAGGCGCTTGACGCTGAACAATACACGCAAGCCGCTAGCCGTATCCGCGAGTGGATGTTTCTAGATAAATTAACCACTCAGCTCCAAACTATAGAAGTTTAAAACGTACCTATGGCTTTATTGCAGATTTCTGAACCGGGCGAATCGCCGGCCCCGCATCAACGACGCTTGGCGGTGGGGATTGATTTAGGGACAACACATTCGCTGGTGGCCTCGGTGCGCAGCAGTGTCGCGGAGGTTTTGCCCGACGAGTTGGGTCGCCATCTTGTGCCGTCGGCGGTGTTTTATCAAGCGGGCGGTGCTGCCTTAATCGGTATCGAGGCGCTCGCGCAGCAGGCGCAATATCCGCTTGACACCTTGGTGTCGGTCAAGCGCTTGATGGGGCGTTCTTACGAAGACGCAGTCGCCTCTGGTATGCCATTTAATTTTGTTCCCGACAGCCAAAGCGTCAAAATCCATACCCAGCACGCGGATGTGTCGCCGGTTGAGGTGGCTTCAAAGATTTTAGAGAAATTGAAATTTTTGGCCGTTGGTACCTTGGGTGATGAACTGGTGGGTGCTGTGATTACGGTGCCTGCGTATTTTGATGACGCTCAACGCCAAGCCACGCGCGATGCGGCTCGCTTGGCCGGTTTAAATGTCTTGCGTTTATTAAACGAACCCACCGCAGCCGCAATTGCCTATGGGTTGGATCACGGCTCTGAAGGCCTGTATGCGGTCTTTGATTTAGGTGGTGGCACGTTTGATGTCTCGCTATTAAAGCTCGCGCGCGGCGTCTTTGAAGTTGTGGCAACCGGCGGCGATACTGCCTTGGGTGGCGACGATTTTGATGCAGCCTTGGCTGATTATTTTGCAGGCGTACATTGCCTGAATGACTTAGATCATGCTGCCAGGCGTGCATTATTAAGTGCCTCGCGTCGCTTGCGTGAAGCCCTCACGGATCATGCGTCGCATACTGAGTCGTTGCTGTTGAATGCCGCAAAAATTGACTTGTCGTTGACGCGTGTGGCGTTTGAAGCGCTTGCGCAGTCGTTGGTTGAACGCACGCTAGCCTGTGCGAGACAAGTGTTGAAAGACGCAGGGCTGACTGTCAAAGATGTGCAGGGTGTTGTGATGGTAGGTGGGGCCACTCGCATGCCGGTTGTACAGACTAGTGTTCAAGCGCTCTTTAACAAACAGCCTTTAACGGATTTAGATCCGGATCAGGTGGTCGCCTTGGGTGCCGCGTTGCAAGCCAACTTGTTGGCGGGTAATCGCAACCCAGGTGAAGACTGGTTATTGTTGGATGTCACGCCCTTAACCCTTGGTTTAGAAACTATGGGCGGATTGGTTGAACACATCATCCCGCGTAACAGCACGATTCCGGTCGCGCGTGCGCAAGAGTTCACGACGTTTAAAGATGGCCAAACTGCTTTGGCGGTTCATGTGGTGCAGGGCGAACGTGATCTGGTTGCAGATTGTCGTTCGCTTGCACGCTTTGAGTTGCGTGGGATCCCACCGATGGTGGCAGGAGCCGCGCGTATTCGAGTGACGTTTCAGGTTGATGCCGATGGGTTACTCAGYGTGACAGCGCGTGAGCAGGGCTCGGGCGTTGAAGCTTCTGTGACGGTGAAACCTTCGTATGGCTTGACCGACGATGAAGTGTCGCGAATGTTGTCAGACAGTATCTCGTTAGCCGATCACGATGCCAAAATGCGGATGTTGCGCGAGCAGCAGGTCAATGCACAGCARCTGATAGAGTCGGTTGTGGCAGCGTTGGCTGCGGATTCGGATCTGTTAAGTGCGGCTCAGCAAACGCGTATCGCCCAACAGTTACAAGCAACGAAGTTATGCGCGCAAGGTGATGATCTTGAGGCGATTCGTGTGGCGGCTAAGGCGTTGTCAGAGGTGACGGATGATTTTGCTGCGCAGCGCATGGATCGCAGTATTCGTGCGGCGTTGAAGGGTAAGTCGTTGAACGAACTTTAAGTTAAATTTTTTATTTTTTGTGACTTGAGCTTTTAAGGTTATGGCAAAAATTACGGTTCTTCCTCATCCTGATGTCTGCCCCGAGGGCATGGTGATTGATAACGTGCCGACTGGCGAATCGATTTGTCGCGTGTTGCTAGACAATCACGTTGAACTTGAGCACGCGTGCGAATTATCATGCGCCTGCACGACCTGTCACGTTGTCGTCAAGGCTGGCTTCAATTCGCTTGAGGCTGCGTCAGATTCTGAAGAAGATCTATTGGATCGCGCTTGGGGCTTATCCACAACTTCGCGTTTAGCCTGCCAGGCAAAAATAGGTTCTGCTGATCTCACGATCGAGATCCCGCGTTATACGATTAATCACGCTAAAGAAAGTCACTAGGCCTTGAGCGAGGCGATTACTCAGAAGATGCGGTCACTGAATTTTCTATTCTTTGCGCTGTAATATTACTCATCTACTCATCTGATCCCTACGAGAGCTTTCTATGGCCCGCTTTTCTGCAAATCTAGGATTTCTTTGGTCGACCTTACCGCTGCTTGAGCGCATCGAACGGGCTGCTGCCAGCGGTTTCAAAGCGATCGAGTTGCAATGGCCGTATGACACCTCCGCGCAAGAGGTTAAAGCTGCTGTCGCGCGTTTAAAGCTGACCCTGTTGGCTGTTAATACACCCGTTGGAGACGCCAGTATCGGAGAGTCGGGCTTGGCCGCATTGCCGGGTCGTGAGGCTGATTTTCAACAGGCTTTTAACCAATCGCTGCGGTGGTGTATTGGCAGTGGCGCACCCGCCATTCATGTAATGCCCGGTATTTTGAAGCCAGGCACTGAAGCACAAGCGCGCGAGACTTTAATCCGTAATCTGCAATGGGCCGCCGATCAAGCCGCACCGCACGGTGTCACGCTGCTGCTTGAAGCCATCAATCAACGCGATAAGCCTGGTTACTTTTATTCAAAGCAGGTTGATTCAAACTCAATCCGCGAAGCCTGCGCGCGCAGCAACATTAAACTGATGTTTGACGTTTACCACGTGGGTTGTGCCGAGGGCGACATCCTGACTAAGCTGGCACAGTACATGCCCCATATCGGCCATATTCAGATCGCGGCAGTGCCTACACGCGCAGAGCCTGACGAGGGTGAAGTCAACTACCCCAATGTTTTAAAGCGTGTTGATGAACTAGGCTACACCGGCTGGATCGGCTGCGAATACCGCGCTCGCGGCGAAGTTGAAGCCGGGTTAGGTTGGTTGAAGGCGTATTGATCTCACTGCGGGCGCGCTTCTGCGCTAGTCTGCAGCGCTCTGCTTGTGTTCGCTGAGCGGTAAGTTCAATCAGCTATTTATCGCTAAGTGCTGCGATCGTATTTTTGTCACTTGGCAAAGTACCTTACCTCAGGCAGCTTAGCGAAATGTGCGTCAAAAGTCAGTAATTCGGCACCGCAATATATTGTCGTGGCGTAAACGATCGCGTCAGCGGTTGCGAGCTTAAACTTGCGATGACACTCTGCTGCCAGCAATGCAATGTTAGTTTCAAGCGGTACCACGATGCATTTTTGTGTGTAGGCGATCACCGAATCAGCTCGCTCTTCGCTTAGTTCTCTGGTTAGCCACTGAGAGAGCTCGAGTTGTACGATTGTTGGCACAATACACAAGTCCTTCGAAGGAAACCTGCCGCTGATTTTTTTTGCGTGCTGACTATCGGTCAGCCATTCAATCCATGCAGAGGTGTCTATCACCCACAGTTGCTTGGATGCCATCAGAAGCGATCCTTGCGGTCTCTGTACTTTTCAGTGTTCGCGCCTTTTGCGATCCCTCGYAGTTGAGTGAGCTCGGGTACGGGCATGACGAGTAGACCCTCACCCTTAGGCAGAAACACAAACTCTTGCCCAGCAGACCAGTGCATCGTTTCTCTGATCTCTTTTGGGATGGAGATTTGGAACTTACTCGACAGCGTTGCGGTATTGGACATTTCTGGCTACCCATTGATCGATAGTTGTTTGGTAAGAATAGCGATCTTTGCAGAATTCGTCAAGCCGCAGGTGTGCGCATCAGCGGCAACCCCAAATCCTGCGATCATTTTCTCCTTTATTTCAAAAGCCAAGCTGTAGTTTGAAAGCAGCTTTAATACCCCGACTGTTTTTGTTGCCTTAACTTTATTACGTGTATTGGGCGTTATGCTCTTTAAGTTAATAGAGGCGTTTGAAGCCCGCTGGTTAACCTGGCATGCTTCTTAACTTGGTTAAAAAACCTAAAACGTCAGGTGCTGGCTTACGATCTAATTTCTTCTGATGAATCTGTCGAAGTTGAGGGGGAGTCGATGTCAGATTCAAAACAATTTTCGAACTCGCAACTTCAAAGCAGTAGCTTTGAAAATGAAGTGCTCAAGGCTCGTGTGCACGACAACCTTGATACAGTCGCCGACAATTCTTTGAACGACCTGACATGGGATTCACTTTTGCTTGCGRCTGGAGTTTCGAGCGCGCCCAAGCTGATGGCGGCATATTTGTTTAGTTAGTTGCTAAATACGAGGCTAAGATATCGATCGTAGAGGGTGATTTTTTTGATATCCCCAACGACCAATGTACAGAGACAGGGCGTTGATCGTCGCGTAGAGTGTAAAACCAATCGCAACGATCACGAACATGGCTGGGGGTTCGGTTTTTAGCCAATGCACCGCCGCCCATCCGGCGAGGGCGACAAACACGAGGCGTGTGGTGCTGCCGATCAGTACCCAGCCTAATTTGCCCGAGCCTTGTGAGGCGAAAAATAATACTAAGCCAACGCCAAAAAAGCCGTAGCATGGCCCAACGATGTTGAGGTAGGCGCTACCAAAGGCGATGATTGTTGGATCGGCGGTAAACCATTGCATCCATAAAAGCGGAAACACGCCAACGGTGACGCCGATCGTACCGGTAATCACCGCGACGAGTAGAGCCCCCGTCCAAGTCGAACGAATCGCACGTGCAGGGTTACCCGCACCGATATTTGTCGCCGCCATGGTGGTCAACACTGTGCCAATCCCAAAGACGATGGGGATCAGGATAAATTCAAGTCTTGCCGCAATTCCAAAACCTGCAAGCGCGCTGACACCGTAGGTACCGACATAGGCGGTTGCAATCAAGATTGAACTGTTGCTCAGCAGAGGGCTTAGCGTACCTGGCAGGCCGATACGTAAAATCGTGCGAAACAGTGTGGATGACCAAACACCGTTAAATCGCAATCTGACCGCGGCTTGTGGTCTTAGCAAGTAAATCAGCATCACGCTTGTTGCCAATACGTTGACGGCGACCGCACTTGCGGCGGCACCTGCGATGCCTAGTCCGTCAAACGAGCCCCAGCCAAAGACAAGCAAGGGGCATAAGCCAGCATGTAACACCGCTGTACCAATCAACATGTACGACGGGATCGACATATTGCCTGAGCCGCGCACGATTGCTGAGAGCGTGTTGGTTAACCAAACTGTAGACCCGCCTGCAAACAATACCGTTGAGTAAGTGAGTGCGACTTGCAGGTTTTCACCACTGCCGCCTAGCAAGGTGTAAATAGAGCGACCAAAGCCCAACACAAATAACGAAAAAATCACTGACATAATTAGTGCGGTGGCAATCGCATGTTGTGCAAGCCGTTCTGCCAAGGCGCGATCGCCCGAGCCGAGAGCGCGTGCGACGACAGAATTAATTGAGCCACCAAGTGCGCCGTTAGACATTTGTTGCATCAGCATGGCAAGCGGAAACACCAAGGCTGCGCCTGCTAACGCTTGCGTACCGAGCAAACCAATGATGTAGCCGTCGTAAGCGATGATGCCTGTTGAGGCAAATAACCCCAAGACATTGGGCGTTGCTAGTTTTAAGATGGTCGATAACAGAGGCCCTTGTAACAGCGCCTCTGTGCGCTTGGATCTGCTGGCTGTTGCGACTGCAGCAGGCGCGTTCACTTAGTCTTCTTTGCGCAGATGTGGAAACAGGATCACGTCACGAATGCTTGGGCTGTCAGTCAATAGCATGACCAAACGATCAATGCCGATGCCGCAACCCCCTGCAGGGGGCATGCCGTATTCGAGTGCGCGAATGTAATCCGCGTCATAAAACATCGCCTCTTCGTCACCGGCGTCTTTGGCCACAACTTGCGCATGAAAACGCGCGGCTTGGTCCTCTGGGTCGTTCAACTCAGAAAAGCCGTTGGCGATCTCGCGACCGGTAATGAACAGCTCGTAGCGTTCAGTGATGCCGGGGCGGGTATCGGATTCGCGCGCTAAGGGCGAGACCTCGATGGGGTAGTCGATGATATAGGTCGGGTGCCACAACTGTGACTCGGCGGTCTCTTCAAACAAGGCGAGTTGCAGTGCGCCGAGGCCCGCACGTGCCAGGTTGGGTGCGTTGACATCGACGCCGCGCTTTTTGAGCTCGGTACGCACCAAGTCAATATCGTTTAATTGCGCTTCAGTAAATTGTGGCGCATGTGCCAAAATTGCTTGCACAATCGTTAAACGATGAAAGGGCTTGGCTAAGTCGAGCTCGCGTCCTTGGTAGGTGAGGGTCGCGGTGCCGCAGGCGCTAATTGCTGCCGCTCGAATAATCTGCTCGGTAAAATCCATCAACCATTGATAGTCGGTGTAAGCCGCATAAAACTCCATCATGGTGAATTCAGGATTGTGGCGTGGGCTGACACCTTCGTTACGAAAATTACGATTGATTTCAAACACACGTTCAAAGCCGCCGACTACCAAGCGCTTTAAATACAACTCAGGTGCAATGCGCAAAAACATTTCCATGTCGAGCGCGTTGTGATGGGTGATAAAAGGCTTGGCTGCTGCACCACCGGGTATGGCGTGTAGCATTGGGGTTTCAACCTCTAGAAACCCTGCATCAACCATCACCTGGCGTACAGCGCTGATTGCTTTGCTGCGCGCAGCAAAAGTTTGGCGCGTTTGCTCGGTCATGATGAGATCAACGTAGCGCTGCCGGTAACGCAACTCTTGGTCAGCAATGCCGTGAAACTTATCGGGCAGGGGGCGCAGTGATTTAGCAAGGATACGCGCGCTCTCGGCATGAATTGAAAGCTCGCCCTTATTGGTTTTAAACATGTAACCCGTGACGGCCAAGATGTCGCCGGTATCCCAGTGTTTAAAAGATTCGTACACCTCTTCGCCAAGATTGTTGCGATCCAGATAGATCTGAATACGACCGGTGCTGTCTTGCAGGGTTGCAAAGCTTGCTTTGCCCATCACGCGCTTAAGCATCATGCGCCCGGCCACTGAGGCGGGGTGTTTGGCCTCAGCAAGAGCGGCTTGCTCTTGCTCGCCGTATTGCGTATGCAGGGCTTGCGCCCGGTCAGCCGGCACAAAATCATTTGGGAAAGCTACCCCCTTGGTGCGCAGCGCGGCAAGCTTAGCCCGTCGCTCAGCGATCAGGTGGTTTTCGTCTGGCACGGCGGCGGTGGTTTCGGTCATGGTGGGCTTAATCGTTAATTAAAAATATCGTGTTGCTCATAAGAGACGTGGATACTAATGTTCGAGATTCTTCGAACTTGGAGACTGGTCTGTAGTTTGCAAGGTCAGCCAATGCCACTCATGAGATATTTAAACTGTAGTTCATTCGCTTTATTTGTAATCAGACTTGAACGTTGTGCTCACGTACATCGTCAATCGTTTTGGTACCAAAGGCTTCGCTGGCAAGCACTTTCAGCAAGCGTGTCGCGGTACCTTCAGGTGTCGCTAATTTTTGCTGCGAGTGCGCGTCTAAAAAGCGATCCAAACTAGGTAAATCATTTTTTGACGTGGCGCGAATTTTTTCTTGCATGGAGGTGTCGATCATGCCGGGTGCCATGGATACGATCCGCGCACGCTTGCCCTGGTCCAGTTGGGCAACCTCTGCATAGCGATCCATCGCAGCCTTGGTGGCGCAGTAAACGCCCCAGCCTGAACTGGCATTGCGACCCGCACCTGACGAGATCAACATCACGCGCAAATCGCTGGCCTGTGTTGCACCGGCTAGCACAAACGCCGTCAGATAAATGGCCGAGGTGATGTTGACTTGAAAAGCCTGATTGATCAAAGCGAGATCGGTCAGGTCTTGCGACTGCACGATCGGTGCAACCACCCCGGCGTTGTGAATAAAGCGCACGCTGGTGTGCTTGGCGAGTAAGGGCTTGAGTTGTGCAGCAGCCTGTTCAAGTGCTTTAGTTTCACCCAGATCAACATTAATTTGAGTCAGCGTTGTACCGTGTGCTTTGGCGGTGGTGGCCAATGTATCAGAGGCCACACGCGAAAGCGTCACAAGGTGTTCGCCGCTATGTGCTAGTTGGGCCGCCATCACGGCACCCAAGCCGCGCGTGGTGCCGGTCAGAATGGTGAGTTGAGTCATCTGTTAAACCCCTTGTTTTAAGCTTGCCTGAATAAACGGATCGAGATCACCGTCTAAGACTTTTTGCGTATTTGAAATTTCAACGTTGGTGCGCAAGTCTTTGATGCGACTTTGATCGAGCACATACGAGCGAATCTGATGGCCCCAGCCCACATCGGTTTTGGCGTCTTCCATCTTTTGCTGTGCGGCCATACGGTTACGCATTTCAAGTTCAAACAAACGCGACTTCAGCATTTGCATGGCCTCAGCACGGTTGCGATGCTGCGAGCGATCGTTTTGGCACTGCACCACGATATTGGTGGGGATGTGCGTGATGCGCACAGCTGAATCGGTTTTGTTAATGTGCTGGCCGCCCGCACCGCTGGCGCGATAGGTATCCACGCGTAAGTCGGCGGGGTTGATATCGATTTCGATCGAGTCATCGACCTCGGGGTAGACAAACACGCTCGCAAACGAGGTGTGACGACCRCCCGAGGAATCAAACGGGCTTTTGCGCACCAAGCGATGCACACCGCTTTCAGTGCGTAAAAAGCCAAAGGCGTACTCGCCCTCGATTTTGATGGTGGCTGACTTAATGCCTGCCACCTCGCCATCAGATTCCTCGAGAAGCTCCGCTTTAAAGCCTTTACGTTCGGCATAGCGCAAGTATTGACGCAACAGCATCGAAGCCCAGTCTTGTGCTTCAGTGCCACCGGCGCCTGCCTGAATATCTAAAAAGCAGTTCAGCGGATCAGCTGGGTTCGAGAACATCCGGCGAAACTCCATGCCCTCAAGCGTGGCCTGAAACTGCGCCGCATCGTCTTCGATTGACGCTAGCGTGTCATCGTCGCTGTCGCTGGCCGCGAGTTCAAATAATTCAAGTGAATCAGTTATAGACTGAGCCAGGCTGCTGAGGGTGCCGACCACACCTTCAATGGTCTTTTTTTCGCGGCCGAGTTCTTGGGCGCGTTTGGGGTCGTTCCAGACGTTTGGGTCTTCTAGTTCGGCGTTAACAACGTGCAGACGTTCAGCTTTGACCTCGTAGTCAAAGATACCCCCGAAGCGCACGTTCGCGCGCCGCGTAATCGGTTAAACGCGAAGAGATTTGATTCTGACGTTCTGCTTCCATCTGCTTTGAATTCCACGGACGAGTGATTTAACCCCGTAGTTTAACGGAGAACCGCGAGGGCTCGCGCTAGATGCCCGAGCCGGCTTTAGGCCGCCTCAGCGTATTCAATCACCAACTGAACCGTGATTCGACCGTTCCAGACGTTTTGATCCAGCCGGTAGGCCACTTTGACAAACTCGGGCAGGCTATCGACACGGTTAAACCAAATGGCGTCAAAGCGCTGGTGGCCGCGTTCGAGCGAGAGTTTCAAGTGCTTTTCGCCCACGAGTTTCTGACTACGCACCATAAATTCGTCTAAAAACAAGGGTGCGGCAAAACCTGCGCCCCAAACCTCTTGCTCAAGCATCACGGCGACTTGGGCGTTGGCAAACCCTTGCTCAAGTGAGCCATCGGTTTCAATCAAGGGCTCAAAGCTTTTGCGCCCGGTCAGTTCAATCACGGCTTGTTCAAAGGCGGGTGAGAATTGTTCAAAATCGTCACGCCCAAGCGTCAAGCCCGCAGCCATGGCGTGCCCACCAAATTTGCGGATCAGACCGGGGTGGCGCTTTGAGACCAAGTCAAGCACATCACGCAGATGCACATCGGGGATCGAGCGACCTGAACCTCGCAATTCGTCGTCTCCGGCGGGGGCAAAGGCAAGCGTCGGCCGAAAGTATTTTTCTTTGAGGCGTGAGGCCACCAAGCCCACCACACCTTGATGCCAATCGGGGTGAAACACGCACACAGACGCGCCGATTTTGCCTGCTTGGATTTGCTCAGTGGCGGCGAGGGCCTGCTCTTTCATGACGCCTTCAATTTGCCGGCGTTCGCGATTGATGGTGTCGAGTTCGCGCGCGAGTTCGAGCGCTTGTGTGTCGTCATCGGTGGTCAGGCACCGTATCCCTAAGCTCATGTCGGCTAAGCGACCCGCGGCATTGATGCGCGGGCCCAAGGCAAAGCCTAAATCAAAGCCACTGGCCGCCTGTGGATTGCGCGCTGCAACGGCAAACAAAGCCCGAATGCCTGGTTGCATCAACCCGCGCCGCATGCGGTCTAAGCCGCGCGTGACCAACAAACGATTATTTGGATCGAGTTTGACCACGTCGGCAACCGTACCGAGGGCCACTAAGTCAGCTAAAGCGTCTAAGCGCGGCCCACCGTTTTCGGGGTATACACCGCGCGCGCGAAGCTCAGCGCGCAAGGCCAGCATCAGATAAAAAATCACCCCCACACCAGCAAGATTTTTTGACGGAAACCCACAGCCGACTTGGTTGGGGTTGACGATGGCAAGCGCGTCGGGCAAGGTTTGGCCCGGCAGATGATGGTCAGTCACGATGACGCCAATGCCTTGTGCGTTGGCCTCGGCCACGCCCTCAACACTGGCAATACCGTTGTCAACGGTAATCAACAGATCGGGCTTGCCGGCGTGATGCAGCAACGCTAAGTCGACTACCGCAGGCGACAGGCCGTAACCGGTTTCAAAGCGATTTGGCACCAAAAAATCAACGTCTGCTCCCATGGCACGCAGCGCTCGCAGGCCCACGGCACACGCGGTGGCACCGTCGCAGTCGTAATCCGCCACAATCAACATCTTTTTATTGGCGGCAATGGCATCAGCCAGCAATTGAGCTGCACGCGCCGCATGGGTTAGCGTGCCGGGGGCCAGCATGGCCGGCCACTCAAGCTGCACGTCTTTAGTTTGGGTAATACCGCGGGCTGCCCAAAGTCGAGCCAGCAGCGGGTGTACCCCCGAAGCCTCAAGCCGCTGGGTGGTCGTCAAATCAACGCGTCGGATGGTTAGTTTGGGAGATTCCACCAAGTGTTCCAGAGTTGTGGGCGTGCCGGTAAAAGGGCATGCCACCAGCGTTTGCGTGCAGGCGTTAAGACGACGGCGCGTTGTTGACCTGTCAGAGTCAGGCTTGTGCTGTGGTCGAGTGTGCTGAGGTATTCAGACAAGGCGGGTAGCGCAGCAATCCACGCGGCCCAGTCGCCTTGCAGGTAGGGGATGTGCAGGCCTTCGTAGGTTGGTGCAGATAAAAGGGCGCCAGCTTGGGACTGAGGCGTGGGCAGGGCTTCGCGTTGAGCTTGATCCTGCGGAGCTGTCTTAGCGGGTGACCAGCCTTGCGCGCCACCAAACAGCCATAAACTGTTGATCGGCACCTCACCACGCTCTGCGCGAGCCAGATTAACGGGGTGCTCGTGCCACACCATTTGAATTTCGTTAAGCAGACGACGCCACTCGCGCAGGCTGTCTTCTTGGGGCCACCAATCTGACAGCCGCATTTCAGCCATGGCGGCGGGCGTGAGCGACCGTGTGTTCGCACTGGGATCAAGCCAGATCCGCCATTGCCTGGCATTAAGCGGCAAGGCCGAGATCGCGCGATCGGCCCACAGCCCCGACACTGCGTCAAATAAGGAATCCGCCTCGTCAGCGGTGACCTCAAACGAAGCCGAGTGAGCAATGGTTGCGCCTTCGCGCCCAACCGAAATCGAACTTAATTCAGCCAGCCAAACAGTTTCAGTGGAGTTTTTGACCCCCGCGTGCAGCGCCGCGAGGCCAGCGCCCAGATTCGTACCCGGTTGAGGGGTGTAGCCCATTTGTTGCAGCCTGACGGCCTCAAAGGGCGTGCAACCGGTGTGCTCGGGCGCCAGCTCTTGAACCGTTGCGACCAGCGTTTTTAGGCGCTCGATAAGCACAGGGCAATGTTGTTCAACCTGCGCAATCAGGTCTTTGGAAATATTAGAGGGGGGCAGCGCCCCGGGAATCAAAAGATGCATAGCCGGATTGTAGTGGGATGCTAAGGGTTTCGCCGCGGGTTTGATGCAATAATGCCGCTGTGTTCAAACTACCTTACGAATTGTGGATTGGCGCCCGGTATGCGGGGCTTAGCAGCTTGCGCGGTCGCAAAGGCCGACGCGATCGCTTTGTCTCGTTTGTCGCGGCAACGTCAATGGCGGGAATCGCCTTGGGTGTGGCCGCCCTGATCGTCGTCTTGTCGGTCATGAACGGCTTTCAAAAAGACGTGCGCGATCGCATGTTGTCGGTGCTACCGCACATTGAAATCTTTGCTCCGGGGGCTGATGCTGAGCGCACCGTGAGCCAAGCTGCAGAGCTGATCGAAGCAGCCAAAAAATCACCGGCAGTCTTGGCGGGTGCGCCCTTTRTATCCGCTCAAGGCATGTTAATGCGCGGGCAAGAGTTACGCGGTGTGCAGGTACGCGGTATTGATCCGGTGACTGAAAAAAATGTGTCAGCGGTAGGCAGTCAAATGGTACGCGGCCGCCTAACTGATCTAAAGCCTGGCGAATTTGGCATTGTGTTAGGGCAAGACCTAGCCGACGTTTTAAATGTGCGCATCGGACAAACCATCATGATGCTTGCGCCATCTGCCAATATCAGCCCTGCGGGATTTTCGCCGCGTATGCGACAGTTCACCTTGGTGGGTACGTTTCGTTCAGGCCATTATGAATACGACTCGTCTTTAGCGTTTGTCGATGTCAACGATGCGGCCAAGCTGTTTCGCGACAGTGCAATGGCAGGCGTGCGGCTGCGCGTCAATGACATGCATCGCGCCCCTGAAATCGCGCTAGAGCTAGTGCCACTGTTACCGGCCACGGTGGCCGTGGCAGACTGGTCTCGCAATAATCGTACTTGGTTTGCCGCGGTGCAAACAGAAAAGCGCATGATGTTTTTGATTTTGGCGTTGATTGTGGCGGTGGCCGCGTTCAACCTGCTGTCATCACTTGTGATGGCGGTTAAAGACAAACAATCTGATATCGCGATTTTGCGCAGCTTTGGTTCAACGCCTGGTGAAATTGCCCGAATATTTTTAGTGCAAGGCGCGCTGATCGGTGTAATTGGCACGCTGTTAGGTGTAGTGGGTGGCTCGGCACTCGCACTCAATATTGATGTCATCGTGCCCGCCATCGAGCGCATGATAGGCGCCCAGTTCTTGCCACGCGAAATCTATTTTATTAGCACCTTGCCGTCTGATCCGCGTTTGTCAGACATCACGAGTGTCGGCATTACCTCATTGATCATGTCGCTTTTGGCCACACTCTATCCAAGTTGGCGCGCCTCGTGTTTGCAACCCGCCGAGGTCTTGCGCCATGACTGATTTTGCCTTGCAAGCCTCGTACTTATCTAAACACTATGACGACGGTGTGACCCGCATCGATGTATTGGTGGACGTCAGTATCGCGATTGCGCGGGGTGAAATGGTGGCAGTAGTGGGCGCTTCGGGCTCTGGCAAAAGTACGCTATTGCATGCCTTGGGTTTGCTGGATTTGCCAAGCTCGGGCTCGATCACTGTTTCAGGGCAAGCCACGGATGGCTTGTCTGAAGCCCAACGTAGTCGCTTACGCAATCATGCCTTGGGCTTTGTGTATCAGTTTCATCATTTGCTGCCTGAGTTTTCGGCCTTGGATAACGTGGCCATGCCCTTGATCGTGAGACGTGAGTCGCGTGAGCACGCGCGTACTGAAGCACAAAAGGTGCTTGAGCTCGTAGGCTTGCAGGCGAGGGTGCAGCATTTTCCGGGTCAGTTATCGGGTGGCGAACGTCAGCGAGTGGCTTTGGCGCGTGCGCTGGTGGCGAAGCCTGCTTGCGTGTTGGCCGATGAGCCCACAGGCAATCTTGATCGTCATACCGCGCAGCAAATGTTTCGCTTACTCAAGCAAGTGAACGCCGAAGCAAAGACGGCCTTTTTGATTGTGACCCATGATCAAGAGCTCGCAGCCTTAGCCGATCGCCGCCTCTACATGGAGGCAGGGCGCTTGGTGGATGCCTCTTGACGCGATGCTGTTTGACACGCACTGTCATTTAGACGCAGCAGAGTTCGACCACGACCGCGCGCAGGTGATTGCGAGTGCGCAGTCTGCTGGCGTACAAGCCATTGTCATCCCTGCTGTTGAAGTGGCTAACTTTGAACGCGTGCGTGTGTTAGCCCATTCGTTTGCGCAAGGGTTTTATGCGCTGGGTATTCACCCAATGTACGTTGAGCGTGCAGAGCCAGAGGCCTTAGAGCATCTGCGCGAAGCTTTATTGCGCCACCGTTCTGATCCAAAGTTAATTGCGGTAGGTGAAATTGGGCTTGATTTTTTTATCCCTGAAATTTCGTCAGGCGAGCCACGCGTGAAGCAAGAGATTTTTTACGAAGCTCAGCTAAAGCTCGCGCTTGAATTTGATTTGCCCGTACTGTTGCATGTGCGACGTTCGCAAGATACCTTATTAAAATACCTGCGACGCCATCGTGTGCGTGGAGGGATTGCACATGCCTTTAACGGCAGCATGCAACAAGCGCAGCAGTTTGTTGAGCTGGGCTTCGCGTTGGGTATCGGCGGGGCAATGACGTTTGAGCGCGCGTTGCAGATCAGACGGTTAGCGACAGAACTTGACTTAAGTGCCTTGGTGCTTGAGACCGATGCGCCGGATATTTCACCGGCGTGGTTGCCTAAGGGGGATCGCAACGAGCCTTGTGAGGTGCTACAGATTGCACAGGTGCTTGCTGAACTGCGGGGGTGCTCGATGGACGAGATTGCGACCGTAACTGGTGAGACTGCACGGCGGGTTTGCCCAGGGTTGGGGATTAATGGGCTTTAATTTGCTTAGAGTTCTAGCGATTTATAAGATTATGGCGCTAAATTTATGAAAACATTAGTTTTTTTAAAAAAATTAGTTCCCTAACGCTAGCCCAAAAATAGCAAAAATATTCACAAAAATGCAGAGCAATCTGTCCAACACCCTTAGCGCTTAAAAAGCTCACCAACTCGGTTGCTCGATCGAAGACAGTTCAATAAGTTTCGGTTCTTCGTTTCAATTTTGTGCGTGCTGAGTGTCTTGCTTGATGGTGGTGCCAATCGCTTTCACTGACCGTGACCGGGCTGTCTGTCTTTCGCTAAAGGGTGGCAACGGACTGCGATTAATTTCTAAGCACTTACGCGACCTGTCGTTGCTGGCGTGCGTTTGGGCACAGTCGGTTTTGGTTGCGCCGGTTTTTGCGGCGGGACCTAGTGGCGGTATCGTGTCTGCAGGCTCAGCGAGCATCACGCAGTCAGGTTCGCAAACCACCGTCAAGCAATCATCAGATAAGGCAGTTGTTAGCTGGAGCAACTTTTCAATCGGCAGCGGTTCGACGGTGCGTTTTGTGCAGCCCTCAGCCTCGTCGATTGCACTGAATCGCGTCACTGGTAGTCAAGCCTCGGTGCTTCAAGGGTTGTTGCAGGCCAATGGGCAGGTGTGGGTGCTAAACCCTAACGGTGTGTTGATTGCCCCCAGCGGTCAGGTTGCTGCGGGTAGCTTTCTGGCCACCACGCGTTCGTTGACCGATCAACAATTTATGGCGGGTAATTACGCTTTCATTGACGGTGGCGTGGTCGGCGCAAGTGCCGTCAATCAGGGCAGCATTGTCTTGGCTGAGGGTGGTTACGCCGTGCTGGCCGGTGAAGCCGTACGCAACGAGGGCTACATAGGGGCGAACTTAGGACAAGTGATTTTAGGGGGTGCAAAGGCTTTCACGCTGGATATCAGTGGCGACAACACCTTTGCGTTCGTGGTCACAGCGCCGGTCGACGTGACTCCAACTGATGGAAAGGCGATTGTCGATAACTCGAGTTCAGTTCAAGCCGCCGGTGGCCGTGTATTGATGACCGCACGCGCCGCTTCTCGAGTGATGGGGCAGGTGATTAATACAGATGGGGTCGTTGCTGCGACCTCTGCAAAGATGGTGAACGGCAAGATCGCGATCGGTGGCGGTAGGCCCAACACACAAACGCAAAGTTTTACACCGGCGGCATCAACCACGATTGCTTCGGGTGCTTGCTTGGATGCCTCGGCGGTTACGCGTGGTGTATGCCGGCGGCCATCACGAAAAGATGGACGGCAAGGGCTACCCCAAGGGCCTTACCCGTGACCAAATGTCGGTACGAGCCCGTTGCATGGGTATCGCTGATATTTTCGAGGCGTTGACCGCGAGCGACCGCCCGCACAAGAAGGCTAAGACCTTGTCTGAGTCTTTAAAAATCATGGGCTCGATGAAGCTCGGTCAGCATATCGATCCAGATTTGTTTGATGTCTTTATCTGGAAAAAAGTCTATCTGCAGTACGCGCAAGGATACCTGGGTGCTGAGCAGATTGACGAGGTCGATGTCACAAAAATACCGGGGTATGTTGCGCCGCCTGAAGGGTACCTGGCAACAATGGCATAAACGGCGCATAAGGGTCTCGCAATTCCTAGGCTTCGCGAGCGGCTGAAGCAGGCTTGAACCGGACAATTTGATCCTGTTTGGGTTGCGTTGACGCGTGACCCACGGCAGCATCACACGTTTTGTGTGAGGCAGCATGGGCCGACTTTCTGCGCTGGCGATCGTGTTGGGTGCGGTGCTGGTGCAGTGCTCGCCTATGCTGCCTACCCTCGACGGCTTGTATGCAGCAAGTCTGTGTGTTGGAGGCCTACTCGCTCTATTGTGCCTGCTGCAACGAGGCAGCAATAAAAAGCAGACGAACAGGATTAAGCACGCTGGTCAGACGTTGCGGCGGCTTACGGTAGTTTTGTTGGTCTTGCTTTTAAGCACCACATGGGTAACTTGGCGGGCAGAGCAACGCCTAAACGCCGTGCTCTCAACTGCGTATGAAAACGTTGTTACGCGCTTGACGTTTAGAGTGACGTCTTTGCCTAACGACACCTCAGAGAGCGTGCGCTTCGAGGCACAAGTACTTGAGCCCTTCAAAGCAGGGGTGCCAACGTCTCTGCAAGTGTCTTGGTTAAAGACGTCGACCATGCACCAAGTGTTGCCTGGGCAAGTGTTTCGCGCTGCGTTAGTGTTGCGTCGTCCGCATAGCAATCTCAATCCTCATGGCTTTGATTACGAGAGCTATCTTTTTGCAAAAAATATTCGAGCGCTCGGGCGTGTGCGTGGCTTGCCGGTCTTATTGTCCGATGAACCCTACGCAAGCTTCTCAGTCAGCATTGCACGCGCCCGGCATGTCGTGCGAGAGGGCATGCGCCGTGTCACGGCAAACATGCCTTACGGCGCGGTGCTAATCGCGCTGGCCATCGGCGACCAAGATAGCGTCAAGCAAGAGCATTGGCAGATCTTTAATCTGACTGGGATCACTCATCTAGTCTCAATTAGTGGTTCGCATGTGACGATGCTAGCGGCGGTTGGGGGATGGTTCATGTTGTTGATCATGAAGCGAGCGTGCTGGCGCGGGCACCTGCTTTGTGAACGCGTACCTGCTAGGGTGATTGCGACACTTGCGGCGATGCTAGTGGCCTGGCTGTATTGCTTATTGGCAGGTTGGGGTGTGCCTGCGCAACGTACCTTTTTTATGTTGGCCTGCGTAGCGGCATCGATACTGGTGCGCCACACTCTGTCAGCCTCACGAGTGCTGGCAGCGGCGGCAGCCGTGGTGGTAGTGGCCGATCCGTGGGCGCCGTTGGCAACCGGCTTTTGGTTGTCGTTTTTGGCTGTAGGTATTTTGTTTGCGGCCGGAGCGGCGGGTAGAAAGCTCGGTCAGGCCCGCTCGATTTGGCAACGCGCCAAACAAGTATGCGCCGAGGCCAGTCGTTTGCAGTGGCTCATTACGATCGCGATGCTCCCTGTCTTGGCCTTTTTGTTTCAACAAGTCTCGCTGGTTTCACCATTCGCTAACGCGCTTGCGATACCTGTATTGACGTTTGTGGTGACTCCGTTGGCGTTGGCCTTAGCGCTCTTCGGCTTGGTCCCTGGTCTAGGCTGGCTCGCCACAGCAAGTGGTGCCCTCGCGCATTGGGCACTTGAATACACCTTGATCCCAGTGACATGGTTAGCAAATTTGTCGTGGGCAAGTTTTGATGTCGCCGCAGCACCTTTTTGGACCTTGGCGCTTGCCGGTGCCGGCTTGTGCTGGGCGCTACAGCCCCCCGGTTGGCCCGTGCGTTGGGTGGGATGGTGCCTGCTCTTGCCCGTTGTGTCGTTTGAGCCACCACGTCCTGCGTTGGGGTACTGGAGGCTGCTTGCTTTTGATGTCGGGCAGGGCGGCGCAGTCCTCTTGCAAACTCAAACGCACGATATTTTGTTTGACACGGGACCACGTCAGGGAGCCAGTGATGCTGGTGCCCGAACGATCGTGCCAGGCTTGCGGGCGCTAGGCATACGAAAGCTCGACAGCGTAGTCATATCTCACGCCGACAGCGATCACGCAGGCGGCTTACTGGCGGTGTTAAAGGCGTTACCGGTCGGCACGTTGTATAGCTCGTTTTCGTTTCAAGAGTGGCTCAGGCGTGCGTCGCCCGCGAGCGCCCCAGCCGCGCTAAAAAATGAACCCGCGCAGGCACTGTTGTGCGAACGTGGACACAACTGGGAGTGGGATGGCGTGGTGTTTCAATTTTTGCATCCTGAGGCAACGCAACTTGCTGTGGTGCCCACGCGATTAAGCAAGATCCGTCCCTCAAAAAACGCGCAAAGTTGTGTGCTGCATATCCAAGGCTTACACCATTCGGCCCTCTTGCCAGGGGACATTGGCGTCAAGCAAGAGCAACTTTTGCTTGAGCCGCGTGCCGCCCTCACGCCCACAGAACTGACGGCCGATCTGGTCGTGGTGGCGCACCATGGCTCTGATACCTCTTCTTCACCGCTCTTTGTGCAGCGTTTAGGGGCGCAACACGCGATCGTGCAAGCGGGCTATCTCAATCGCTTCGGTCACCCGCACCCATTGATTAAGCAGCGCTGGCTGCAGGCTGAGGCCAAGTTCTGGCAAACTGATCGTCACGGAGCGATCGTGGCAAGGTCTGAGCCCCAGGGGCTGTTAGTTCAGCCGTATAGCCAACTGCGGCAGCGGTACTGGCATCAAAGGCTGCGCTAGAACCACTACAATAGGACTTAGTTTTTCAGGAGCACTCCTTATGGCCACCCCTCGCCTAAAAGCAGTCATGTGTAGCAGCCCAGCTGGGTTGCATCGCATGGCCTATACCGAATGGGGCGATCCTTCAAATAAAAAAGTGGTGTTGTGCGTGCATGGTTTGACGCGCACCGGTCGTGATTTTGACGTCTTGGCCAAGCGTTTGGCCCAAGATTATCGGGTCGTGTGCCCCGACTTGGTTGGGCGTGGGATGTCGGATCGGCTGGCAAATCCAGCGTTTTATGCGGTGCCCCAATACGCCGCCGACATGGTGAATTTGGTTGATCGCCTGCAACCCTCTGAGTTGCACTGGGTGGGTACCTCGATGGGTGGCTTGATTGGTTTGGCTTACGCTGGTGCGCTGGCGTTAGCCAGCGTGCAACAACAAACGCTGACCCCTGCTCAACACTACTCAAGCTTGCCCTCAACGGGGGTTCGCTTGGATCGCCTTGTGCTCAATGACGTGGGGCCACGCCTTGAGCCGGTGTCTCTTGAGCGGATCGGGCAATATGTCGGCGAAGCGATTGAGTTTGCTAAGTTTGAGGACGCAGTCCAGTATGTCAAAAAAACTGCAGCATCGTTTGGTCCGCACACCAAGGCGCAGTGGCAAGAACTCACGCGCTACACCTATATCGAGCAAAATGGTGTCTGGTTGAAGCACTACGACCTTGGGCTAGCTGTGCCGTTTAAAAGCATGACCCCTGCACTTGCCGCGCAAGGCGAACAGTACTTGTGGTCCGCCTACGCGTCTGTGCAAACTCCGATTTTGATTTTGCGTGGCGCAGAGTCTGATTTATTGTCTAAACAAACTTTGCAGCGCATGCTTGAGTGCAATCCACAGGCTCAGTCGCACGAATTTAAAGGCGTGGGCCATGCACCAACCCTGATGGCTGACGATCAAGTCAAAGTCGTAACGGATTTTTTATATGCCTAATCAAACGCCTGCTTTTTGTGCGGATCTGCATTGTCATTCAACCATCTCTGACGGCGTCTATCACCCCGAGGTGGTTGCCGAACGCGCGCAYTCCTACGGCGTGACGTTATGGGCACTGACTGATCACGACGAAGTATCAGGGCAACACCGCGCTCGTGTAAAAGCTGAAGAGCTGGGYATGAAATATTTGTCAGGTGTCGAGATTTCAGTCACTTGGGCGAAACAAACCGTGCATATTGTTGGGTTAGGTATCGATCCTGAGAACGCAGCCTTGGTGCAGGGCTTGCGTGAGACCCGTGCAGGCAGAGCAGGGCGTGCGCGTCGCATTGGCGAGCGCTTAGCCAAGCTTGGCATGCCTGGTGCCTTTGAAGGTGCGCTCACTTTTGCGGGCAACCCTGAATTAATTAGCCGCACACACTTTGCGCGCTTCTTGGTGCAAGCGGGTCATTGCCCGACGACGCAAAGCGTGTTTGACCACTACCTACGCGATGATGGCCCCGCGCACGAGCCGATGCAATGGGCCAAGCTCGAAGACGCTGTCAGTTGGATTCGAGGCTCGGGTGGCGTCGCGGTGATCGCGCACCCTGGCCGCTATCATTACACCCCCACACAGTTTGGGGCACTGTTTGATACGTTTAAAGACGTTGGCGGCCAAGCCATTGAAGTCATTACGGGTAGCCACACTGTGCCGCAATATCAAGAGTACGCGCAGGTCGCACGCCATTATGATTTTTTGGCATCGTGTGGTTCAGATTTTCATAGYGCAAAAGAAAGCAAAATTGAATTTGGTAGTCTGCCACCGTTACCTGCTGATTTGAAACCTGTTTGGCAAGACTTGCTGTAAGGCGTTGCAGCATTTCAAAATAGATTTGTGAAGACATGAACAAAGCTTTCGTAAAAGAACAAGACAACGACGATGACGACGAGCTGCCCGAGGCCGCTGCGCTGCCAACAGGCACGCGTAACTATTTGACGCCCGGCGGCTATGCCGCACTGCGCAGTGAATTAATCAAGCTGATGAACGAAGAGCGGCCGGCGATGGTGCAGATCGTGTCGTGGGCCGCTTCAAACGGTGATCGCTCTGAAAACGGCGATTACTTATATGGCAAAAAACGCTTGCGCGAGATCGATCGCCGTATGCGTTTCTTAACCAAGCGGCTTGAATTAGCCGAGATCGTTGACCCGGCCGAGCAACAAAATCGCGATCAGGTGTTTTTTGGTGCGACCGTGTTGTATGCCGATCAAACCGGCTTAGAGCGCCGCGTGACAATCGTTGGCGTGGATGAGGCCGAACCGTTAAACGGAAAAATCAGCTGGATCTCGCCGGTCGCGCGTGCGTTAAATAAAGCTCGCGTTGGCGATACCATTACGCTGCGCACCCCTGGTGGGGTTGATGAGCTAGATATTTTAGAAGTTAGCTACGCCGATGCCTGAACACGGCTAGGCAACAGACGGTTGCTCACTTGCTAATCAGCGCAGCATGCCCCTCGCGGCTATCTGGCCATTTAAAAGTAAAACCACTGCTGCTTAGCCGCGCGTTACTTAACCGCTTGCTGCCTACCGAGGCCGGTGCCAGCCCTACGGGAGGAACTGGCCCCCCCACAAGTTTTGCTAGTGCGTCATACAACACCCGCATCGGTAAGGGCGTGCTGTCGGTGACTAAATAAACGGGTTGCGGGTTGGGCAAGTTCAGCAGATGCAACACAGCCGCCGCGGCATCTTCAATATGGATCCGATTGACCCAGTGTGATTCAGCTGCTGGCGCAGTGGCTCGGCCTGTGCGCAGACGATCAAGCAAATAGCTGCGACCCGGACCATAGATGCCAGAGAGCCGCAAACTTAAGGTTTCAAACTGAGCGCTTTGACTGTGTAGCCATTGTTCTGTTTCAAGCAGCACTCGGCCGTTAAAACTTTTTGGCGCGGTGGGCGTGTCTTCATCGATCCATTGCGCCCCATGATCGCCATACACCGCAGTCGACGAGACGAACAACACACGTTGCAACGCGGGTGAGGCAACCGTTTGCAGCAAGCGTTTTAAACCATCGCGATATACAGCGCGATAATCGGCTTCAGTGCGGGCGTTGGGCGCCGCCGTGTACAGCACGTGCGTGAGGTGCTCTGGCAGATCACGCAAGGTATCTGGTTGAGTTAAGTCGGCTGCGATCCACGAAAAGCTTTGTAAGTCGTTAGTCGATTCAAGACTAGGATTACGCCTGAGCCCCCAACTTTGGTTGAAAGCGCTTTCGAGCGCTAACAGCCTAGCCACGCGCAAACCTAAATCGCCGCAGCCAGCGATCAATACGCGCTTGGTGCTTGGCGTGGCTAAAGGCGTACCGTATGAATCAGTTTGAAGCGCTCTGTTTGTCATGTTGGCACGAAAAATCGTTCATTGAGTTCTTGTAACCCAAGTCGCTCTAACAAGGCTTGCAAACGGGCAATCGTGTGTGGCTTCGCTGGGCCTTTGTGCTCAGCAATAATCAGTTCGTTTTTTAACGAGTGCTCCCAACCCACCAACTCAGTCACCGTCACTTGATACCCGTGTGCCTCAAGCTGAAGGCAACGCAAGGTATTCGTGACTTGGCTGCCAAATTCACGTGTGTGTAAGGGGTGTCTCCAAATTTCTGCCAACGGGTCTTTAAGTTGCTGCGCCTTGTGCTTGCGCAACACGCCGGCTACCTCGGCTTGGCAACAGGGCACCAGCACCATAAAGCGCGCGTGCTTAGCCAAGCCAAAGCGAATCGCATCGTCGGTAGCAGTGTTGCACGCATGCAAGGCGGTCACCATATCTATGCGCTCAGGCAGTGCGCTTGAGTGGATCGAGTCGGCAACCGACTCGTTGAAAAACTGCATTTGCGAAAACCCCAGGTCGCGCGCTAAGTTGGCGGTTTGGGTCACAAGCTCTGTGCGGGTTTCGATGCCTACCATGCGCGCCGCTTTGGCGTGGTGACGCAGATACAAATCGACCAATATAAATCCGAGGTAAGATTTTCCAGCGCCGTGATCAACGACACAAAACGCTGGATTTGTCTCTTGCAATTGCGCGAGTAATGGCTCAATGAACTGAAACAAATGGTACACCTGCTTGAGCTTGCGCCGGCTATCCTGATTGAGTTTGCCCTCGCGCGTCAAAATATGCAGCGCTTTTAAGAGCTCAAGGGATTGCTCTGGACGTATTTCAGGGAAGGTCATTGCAGGGTTAATCGCTATAGACGGACAAAATTAAGGACTGATATAAGACAGAAACCATAGGATACGGCACGAGGCGCCACGAAATTCAACAATACAATATGACACAACGCTTGATGACATACTTTTCCGGACACGATTTAGAGTATTTAGGTGGTATTTGTTTTCTTTTTGAAAATAACAGCGACCTGCTCGCTGCAAAGAAAATATTTGGCGACTGGTCTGGGCAGACCGGGGTGCAAGCTTACCTTAGTATCGCAATCAGGCAGCACCAACAGTGGTCTTTGATGCAGATTTCAGCCTCTGATACCTTGCGCGCACTCACGCCAAGTTACAACACGGTCGATTTATCTAAGCGCTTAGGGTTGCCTGAGCTGAAGTCTTCGCGCGAACTCGATTTTGAGATTGTGTTGACCATGGCGCGAGGTCCACGCGCCTATTGCTTTCCGTCGTGCGATGAATTTTTTGCCGCGTTGCGTATCCGACGTTTGACCGTGCTGGCGGCACGGCAGACGCAATTGGCATTTGACCCCGAGGGGCTTGAGCGCCCCGCTGAATGCTGGACCTATCAAGAAGGCAACGGGTTTACGCTCAATGCAGGCGTTGATTTGATTACGGCGTTGACGCAGACAACTCAGCCACTAACTGATCGTTCGTCTTATACCTTCTCGTGCTTTCGTGCGTCTGAGTATGTGCTGTTGTTGGCGCTTGCCCAAGAGCTTAAACAGACGCATCCGGTCATGCTCGCACAGATTGAAGCCCTCTGGCGCACGCGCGCTTTGCTTGCCGATGATTTCAACGACGCCTTTATGCACGAACATGGCAAACTAGAAAACCCCCTGCCAATGAAATTTTATGTCCCGGGGGATCGTGTTTGGTTTCGTAACCCAGATGAGGCGTCGGCCGATATCAAAGGCTTCGAGGGCTCTTGGGTGTGCTACTTGGGGGCCGCTCAGTTTAGTAACTTTTGGGATCGGGCGCATCCCTACACACTCGAGCAAAAATGCTTAGAGGTCTATCACTGGCGGCACGGGTTGGCGCGCAAGCCAACCGGCGAGCTCTGGATGGACGAGTCTGTTGTGCAAGAATTGGTCTTGCAGTCAGAAAAGGATAGCTTAGGAATGCAAGAGATCCTTACCCAAATGATGAGGGTTCGTGATGGTCGGGGCATTTATGCTCAAGGCGGTTGTATCGACGCGACACGCGACGCGATTCGTTGGGTCTGTCCGGTGACTACAGATATAAACGTCAACAATATCGTATCCTAGCGTATTGATTTAAATCGTTAGGAGTTCAACCGATGTCAGTGCGTTATTTGAAACGTGGCCGTAATGCCGCCGAAGTTGCCGAGGCCGATGCAAAAGTTCGTGCCACCGTCGAAGGTATTTTGTTAGATATTGAAAAACGTGGGGATTCTGCGGTTAAAGAGCTTTCGGCCAAATTTGATCAATGGGAACCTAGCGAATTTCGCTTAAGCCATGCCGCGATCGAAAAGGCGGTCAAACAACTGTCACCGCGCGAGATTGAAGATATTCGCTTCGCTCAAACGCAGATTCGCCGCTTTGCTGAAATTCAGCGGGCCTCCATGCAAGATGTCGAAGTGGAAACCATGCCAGGCGTGGTATTGGGTCATACCCACATCCCCATGAATGCCGTGGGCTGTTACGTGCCCGGCGGTAAGTACCCAATGATCGCTTCGGCTCACATGAGTGTGCTGACGGCCAAGGTGGCAGGCGTTAAGCGTATTGTTGCGACGGCCCCGCCTTATCAGGGCGCCCCACACCCCGCGATAGTGACGGCTATGCATTTTGCCGGCGCCGATGAAATCTTGGTGCTAGGCGGTATTCAGGCCGTTGGCGCAATGGCTTTGGGTACACAATCGATAGCCCCAGTGGATATGTTGGTGGGTCCTGGCAACATGTTTGTGGCCGAGGCTAAGCGTCAACTGTATGGTCGCGTGGGGATTGATCTGTTTGCAGGCCCGACCGAGACCTTGATCATTGCCGACGATTCGGCTGATGCTGAAATGTGCGCGGTCGATTTGTTAGGGCAGGCTGAACATGGCCCCACATCACCCTCGATTTTATTGACCACGAACGAGGCCTTGGCGCGTGCCACCATGGCGGAAGTCGAGCGTCAATTATCCATTTTGCCGACCGCCGAGATCGCGCGCGTGTCGTGGGCCGAGCACGGTGAGGTGATTGTGGTTGATACCCTTGACGAGCTGATTGAAACCGCCGATCTGCTGGCGTTTGAACATGTGCAAGTGTTGACGCGTGACCCGGATATTTTCTTAAAGCGCATGACCAACTACGGCGCTTTATTTTTAGGCCCTCGCACCAACGTGAGCTTTGGCGATAAGGTGATCGGCACCAATCACACCTTGCCCACTAAGCGCAGCGCACGTTTTACCGGTGGCTTATGGGTCGGTAAGTTTTTAAAAACCTGCACCTATCAACGCGTCACCACCGATGCCGCTTCGGCCATGGTGGGCGAATATTGTTCGCGTCTGTGCCATATGGAAAACTTCGCGGGTCACGGCGAGCAAGCGAATTTGCGGGTGCGCCGTTATGGCCAGCGCTCAGATCTACCTTGGTATCAACCGGTTGCCGCAAAGGAAAACACATGAGAATCACTGTCAAACATAGCGCAGAGCCTAAACGTCGCACAACCCTTGTGCCATGGTTAGCGGGGTTTATGCTTGCGTTGGTCGTGGGGCCTGTCGCTGCACAAACGCCAGATAGCTACCCCAGCAAACCATTGCGCCTGATTGTGCCGTATCCCCCCGGCGGTGTCACCGATAACGCTAGCCGTTTAATTGGCGAGCGTTTAGGACGCGAGCTTGGCCAAACGGTCGTGATTGAAAACAAAGCGGGCGCGGCTTCGACTCTTGCCAGTAATTTAACGGCACGTGCGGCACCGGATGGATACACGGTCTATGCTGCGCCGGTCTCGCTTGTGATTAACCCCGTGCTGCAAGCTAAGGTTGAGTACGATCCGCAAAAAGATTTTGAACCCATCTCACTGATGATGACCTCGGCTTTTGTGCTTCAAGCCAATAAAGATTTCAAAGCAAAAAACTTAAAAGATTTAATTAGTTTGGTGCGGGCCAATCCTGATAAATTTTCGATTGGTACATCTGGAGTTGGCTCGATTAATCACTTAGCTGCCGAATATTTTATCAAATCCTTTGGTCTTAAAATGGCGGTGATCCATTACAAAGGTGGGATTCCGGCCGCGCAAGACTTGATTGGCGGGCGCATCGAAATGATGTTCTCGGCAACCAACGAGGCCTTGCCGATGTTGGCGGCGGGTCGCACACACGGCATCGCAGTGTCTGTACCCAAGCGCGTGGCGACCTTGCCAGATTTGCCCACTATCGACGAGGCCTCAGGGACGACAGGGTTTGATGCCGTATTTTGGCTGGCGCTCGTGACACCTGCCAAGGTGCCCGAACCGATCGTGAATCGTTTGAAAGCAGCGATGCAGGTCGTCGGACAAGACCAAGCGCTGAAAACGGATCTGGCGCTKAAAGGCGTAGACCTCAAGGTGTCAAGCGCCGACGAAGTCAGACAATACATGCAGCGCGATGGCGCGAAGTGGGGTCAGATTATTCGCGAGCTAGGGATTAAAGAGTAGAGAACAATGTCTGATGTCATTGCCCTGATTTTTGATTTTGACGACACCTTGGCGCCTGACAGCACCTCGGGGTTTCTGGATTCGCTTGGGGTTGATACACAGCAGTTTTGGACGAAACGTGTTGATCCCTTATTAGCGCAAGACTGGGATCCGGTGCCAGCCTATTTGCATGAGATGATCGCACTGTCGCGCGAGCAAACACATGGCCTCATTACCGAAAAAAAATTACAGCAATGGGGGCAGACTCTCCCTTTGCACGCGGGCGTGCAGACCTTGTTTAGTCGCCTGCGCAATCAAGTCCGCCAGGCGCATCCACAGGTGCAGCTTGAGTTTTATCTGATTTCAAGCGGCATTGGTGATGTGGTGCGCCACACCCCAATTGCGCACGAATTCACGGGGATCTGGGCGTCTGAATTTGTATATGATCAACAGGGTGCGATTAGTTTTCCGAAACGTATCGTGAGTTTCACTGACAAAACACGCTACCTGTTTCAGATTCAAAAAGGTATTGTGGGGCCGGCGTTTATAGGCAAGCCCTTTGAGGTAAATCGTAAGGTCGCCGAAGATCGTTTGCGCGTGCCATTCGATCAAATGGTGTTCGTGGGTGATGGCTACACAGATATCCCATGCTTTTCGTTGATTCGCAGTTCTGGCGGCTTCGCCTTTGGCGTCTGGGATCCTAAACATCGCGACAAACGTAGTCGGGCTTGGGGCTTTATTGAAGACGGGCGCGTATCGAACTTAAATCAGGCGCGTTATGACGCCGATGCCGAACTGTATCAATGGCTCGAAGAGGCCTTAACCAGTTTGGCGGCGCGCGTTGCGCTTAAGGCCCGTTTATATCGTGGCTGACATTGCCTGGATGCAACTGGCGTTAGCGCAAGCGGCGCAGGCGCAGCAACTTGGCGAGGTGCCGGTGGGCGCTGTGTTAGTGGATGCGCAGGGACAGTTGCTTGCCACGGGTTTTAACCGCACGATTATTGATCACGATCCAACCGCTCATGCCGAAATTGTTGCCTTGCGTCTTGGTGCGAAGCGAGTACAAAACTACCGGCTGCCGGGCGCCTCGCTGTACGTCACACTGGAGCCCTGTGCAATGTGCCTGGGGGCAATGCTGCATGCCCGCCTTGCACGCGTGGTGTTTGGTGCGCCCGATCCTAAAACCGGGGTGTGTGGCAGTGTCTTAAATCTGGCGCTTGAAAAGAAATTGAACCATCAGACTCAAGTGCAGGGCGGCATACTCGCGCAAGCGTGCGGCGATACCTTACGTGATTTTTTCAAAGAGCGTCGCAGCAAAGAGATCAAACATGACTAAAGCAAACCTTCTGGACGGACACGCCGAGCAAGTTCACGACCAGCATTACAAGCCTGACGCGAACGGAGTCTATGTGATTTCGCCGTCTGGCGCGGTGGCCGATCCAGAGACCTTAACGCGTGCCGACGCACGCCTGACTGCGCTGGGCTTTAAGGTGGCGCTAGATCGTGGCGTTCTCCATCAAGCGCAGCGCTTTGCCGGCACCGACGCGCAACGTTTGGCGGGTTTTGCGCGTGCGCTCAAGCAAAAATTATCCATCGTCATGGCCAGCCGCGGTGGCTATGGTGTTGGGCGCTTGCTTGATGCTCTTGACTGGCATGCCATTGCAGACTCGGGTAAACGTTTTGTCGGGCACAGTGACTTCACTGCTTTTAGTTTGGCTTTGTTAGCCAAGACCGAAGCGATCAGCTATGCCGGGCCGATGGCGTGCTTTGACTTTGGCGGTAAAAAAACGGAAAGTTTGACTGCAGAGATCTTCGGGGAATGCATGCGTGGCGAGCTTGAGATTTTAAGCTTTGAGACCCAAGATGCAGATGCTGTTGACGGACGTGGGATTTTATGGGGAGGTAACTTAGCGATGATCACATCGTTATTGGGCACTCCTTATATGCCTAAAATTAAAGGTGGCATCCTGTTCGTTGAAGACGTAGGAGAGCACCCCTATCGCGTTGAGCGCATGCTCAATCAACTGGCGCAGGCCGGTATTTTGGCTAAACAAAAAGCCTTGATTCTTGGCGGTTTTACTGAGTATCGACTGGCTGAGCACGATCGCGGTTACGACTTAAAAGCCGCGATTGCCTACCTCCGAAAGTCAGTCAAAATCCCGGTAATCACGGGTTTGCCGTTTGGTCATACTTTGATGAAAGTGACGCTTCCGATCGGGGCAAGGGTTGGCCTCGCAACCGAAAAAGGTCTTGCACACTTAGTGCTGGATGAGCGCCAGCGCTAAGCGCCGGCGCCCTAGGCCTTCTCGCGCTGGTGTTTAAGCGTGAGTAAAAATGCTTTGGTTTCTTTGACCACCACGCCCGACAACAACAACAGGCCGATTAAGTTCGGAAACGCCATTAGGCCGTTCGCGACATCCGAGACCGCCCACACAAGATCAAGCGAGACCACCGCGCCGATCATCACAAAGGCCGTGTAAAGGCAGCGGTAGGGTATAACCACCCGCTTGCCTAAAACGTACTGTGCGCATTTTTCACCGTAGTAGCTCCAGCCAAGAATGGTTGAATAGGCAAAAAAGAGTAGGCTAAGTGTCACGATCCAGTCGCCGGGCCCAGGCAGGAGTCGGTCAAAGGTTTGCGCGGTTAACGCGGCGCCCGTGCTGCCGTCGGTATACATTCCCCCCATGACCAACACTAAACCAGTGACTGAGCACACAATAATGGTGTCAATAAAGGTGCCCGTCATAGAAACCAGCGCCTGTTTAACGGGCTGATCGGTCTTTGCCGCCGCCGCCGCGATTGGTGCAGTTCCTAAGCCCGCCTCGTTTGAAAAGACGCCGCGCGCCATCCCATAACGAATCACCGTGCCCAACGCCCCACCTGCCACGGCATTGCCAGTGAAGGCATCTGTCATTACCAAGTTCAAGGCGGGCCAAAGCAGCTCAATATTAAGCACGATAATCACCAGGCCGCCCCCTAAATAGAATAATGCCATGAAGGGCACGATGACTGAGGTGACGCGTGCGATGCTTTTGATGCCGCCGACAATGACAAGTCCGGTGATGGCCGTGAGCACCACCCCGGTCAGCCAGCCTGGCACACCGAAGCTCGAGAGCATCGACTCAGCCAACGAATTGGATTGCACCGAGGCTCCGGTGCCTAGCGCTGCAATCATGCCAAAGATGGCAAAGAGCATGCCTAGCCATTTCATGTTCAAGCCCAGCGAGATGTAATACATCGGCCCGCCAGACATTTTTCCGTCGGCGTCCTGAACACGATATTTAACGGCGAGCAAGCCCTCTGCATATTTGGTGGCCATGCCAAAAAGCGCGCAGAGCCACATCCAAAACAGCGCGCCGGGTCCGCCAAGCACCACAGCAGTGGCGACCCCTGCGATGTTGCCAGTGCCGATTGTGGCTGCCAGGGTCGTCATGAGTGCCTGAAACTGCGAAATATCGCCCGGATAACTTGGGTGGTCTTTGCGCGAAAACGCGAGCCGCAATGCGTAGGGCAAGAGCCAAAACTGCAGACCGAACAGGCGAGCCGTGAAGTAGACACCTGTGCCAACCAGTAAAACCAGCATGAAGGGACCCCACACAATGTCCCCAAGAGTATGAAATAAAATAGTGAGTGACTCCAACCTAATCTCCTAGTGCGTATACGAATGCCGAAAGTACTTCGACCTCTGGTGCGCATGATAGGGATTGCTGGGCAAAAAAGAGCAAAAAGTGCTGACTTGTTACACTCAATACTTATTTTTCAAGTTGTAACCAACATATTTACTCTATTGGCTTCTCGTGATAACAGCATCAAACCTCACCATCCAGTTCGGCCCCAAACCACTTTTTGAGAACGTCAACGTCAAGTTCGGCGAAGGCAATCGTTATGGCCTGATTGGCGCAAACGGCTCAGGTAAATCGACTTTAATGAAAATTATCGGCGGCGATCTTGAGTCGACGGCGGGCAACGTCTTTTTAGAGCCGGGCTTGCGCCTGGGTAAGTTGCGACAAGATCAGTTCGCCTTTGAAGACTTGCGCGTGCTTGACGTGGTGTTGATGGGCCACACTGAGATGTGGGAAGCGATGAGCCAGCGGGATGCGATTTATGCAAACGCTGATGCCACCGACGACGACTACATGCGCGCGGCTGATCTCGAGGCCAAATTTGCTGAGTATGACGGCTATACCGCCGAAGCACGCGCCGGCGAACTGCTGCTCGGGCTTGAGTTTCCGGTCGATCAGCATCAGTTACCGATGCGAGAAATCGCGCCTGGCTGGAAGCTTCGCGTCTTGTTGGCGCAAGCATTGTTCTCCAATCCCGATGTGTTGCTGCTTGACGAGCCGACCAACAACCTCGATATCAATACGATTCGCTGGCTTGAAAATGTGTTGAATGGTTACCAAAGCACAATGATCATCATCAGCCACGATCGTCATTTTTTAAATCAAGTGTGCACGCACATGGCGGATCTTGATTTTCGAGAGCTGCGGGTATATCCCGGCAACTACGACGATTACATGCTGGCCTCGACACAAGCACGAGAGCGCGTTTCAAGTGCGAATGCTAAGGCCAAAGAGCGGGTCTCTGAGTTGCAGGATTTTGTGCGACGTTTCTCTGCCAATAAGTCTAAGGCGCGGCAGGCAACCTCGCGGCTCAAGCAGATTGATCGAATCAAAGCGGCGCAAGTCGAGGTTAAACCGTCGTCGCGTCAAAACCCTTTCATCCGCTTTGAGATGTTGAAGGTGATGCATCGTCAGGCGGTCGCGCTCGAGCACACGCAAAAATCGTTTGACTCTCTGGTGATCAAAGCGTTTTCGGCCATGGTAGAGGCCGGAGAAAAAATCGCAATCATTGGTGCAAACGGAGCCGGTAAAACCACCTTACTGCGTATGTTGGCCAATGATCTGGCGCCAGACCGAGGCACTTTAAAGTGGTCAGAAAATACCGATGCCGGCTATATGGCGCAAGACGTGTCTGACCAGTTCTTGCAAAAAGACAGCAACCTGTTTGACTGGATGACAAGTTATCGTCAGCCAACCGATGATGATCAACAGATCCGTTCGATTTTGGGTCGACTGTTGTTCTCGGCCGATGATTTACCCAAAGAGCCGCATGTGCTTTCGGGAGGCGAAAAAAATCGCATGTCCTTCGGACGCCTGATGCTGCGCCGTCACAACGTGTTGTTGATGGATGAGCCCACCAATCATTTGGATATGGAATCGATCGAATCCTTGCAACTCGCGCTTGATAAGTTCGCAGGCACCTTATTTTTTGTCTCGCACGATCGTGAGTTTGTGTCGACCCTTGCCACGCGTATCTGGGAGATCCAGGCCGGTGGGGCCGTGGTGGATTATCGCGGTACCTACGAAGAGTACTTAGCTTCGCGCGGGATCGAAGGCTAAGCGGCGCGAGACCAGACGATGATCATCTTGGGCTTTGAAAGCTCGTGCGACGAGACAGGTGTGGCGCTAGTTTGCACCGAACGTGGTTTGCTGGCGCACACCTTGCACTCACAAGTAGAGATGCATGCGGCGTTTGGTGGCGTCGTGCCCGAGCTGGCCTCGCGCGATCACGTGCGGCGGGTGATACCCCTGACTCGGCAGGTGCTGGCGTTGGCCAGGTTAAGTTTGCAAGATGTCGGGGCGATTGCCTATACCGCCGGTCCTGGCTTGGCTGGTGCGTTATTGGTGGGCGCCAGTGTGGCGCAGTCGATGGCCTGGTCGCTTGATTTGCCTGCGATCCCGATCCATCACCTTGAAGGCCATTTGCTTTCGCCACGCATGGCCACGCCATGTCCAGAGTTCCCCTTTGTTGCTTTGCTGGTATCGGGCGGGCATACCCAGTTGTTGCGTGTGGACGGCGTGGGTGAGTACACCTTGTTGGGCGAAACCCTTGACGATGCGGCCGGTGAGGCGTTTGATAAAACCGCTAAATTGTTGGGTCTGGGCTACCCGGGTGGGCCGGCGTTGTCTAAGCTGGCAGAGCAGGGCGAGCCACTGCGCATCGCGTTGCCGCGCCCCATGCTGCATAGTCATACCCTTGATTTTAGCTTTAGCGGCTTAAAGACGGCCGTGCTGACGCGTCTGAAAGACGCCCAACTCAAAGGCAATGCCGACGCCCAGATGCGGGCGGATTTGGCTGCAGCGACTGAGCTCGCGATTGTTGAAGTGCTAGTCGCAAAGGCGGCCAYGGCACTTGAGCAAACAGGGTTAAAACGTTTGGTCGTCGCAGGCGGGGTTGGCGCAAATCGTCTGTTGCGCCAGCTGTTCGCTCAGCGCTTGGCTAAAAAAACAATACAGGTGTTTTTTCCACCACTCGAGTTGTGCACCGATAACGGCGCCATGATTGCATTTGCGGCGGCTCAGCGTGTCCAGAGAGGCTTGTGTGATTTGTCGCAACAGACGCATGGGTTTGATGTCCATCCTCGCTGGGATTTAGCAACGCTTTAGCCTGGCGCGTTACTATTTTTTGCCAACGCGCGGTTCGGTGCCTTTTAGCAAGCGTTCGATGTTACTGCGATGCCGGATCAACAAAAAAAGGGCGATGATGAATAAGGCCCAAGCGAAAGGGGGTTCGGCGCGCCACCAGCCTTGCACGCCTCCCAATAGATAAAACAGTGGTGCGCAACCTGCGCTGACCAAAGCCGCGAGCGATGAATACTTAAAGATTTTTGCCACAGAGAACCAAGTTATGGCTGCGATAAGTGCGAGCAAGGGTTGCACCGCCAGCATCACGCCAAAGGCGGTCGCGACTCCTTTGCCGCCTTTAAAGCGTAAAAAAACGGGGTACAGATGGCCCAAAAACACCACGAGCGCTACGCAGGCTTGCACGGTGGCTGAGGTGTTAAGTTGACCTGTGGCCCAAACGGCGAGCCAGCCTTTGGCTGCGTCGCCCAGAAGCGTCAAACCGGCAGCCCATTTGTTACCCGAACGCAGCACATTCGTGGCGCCTGGGTTTCCTGAGCCATAGGTACGCGGATCCGCCAGACCAAAAGCGCGACTCATCACGACAGCAAATGATAGCGAGCCCAGCAGATAGGCCAGTCCAAGCAAGCCTAAATCTGTGAACGTCAATGCAGTTAAAGTCATAGGGGATTTCTGGCCTAGAGAAAAGATCCGCTTGATTCTAACGCGCGGCCGTCTGTGGTGTGGTTTGCATAGCAAAAAAACACCGCCAGCGAGTACAATTATCATTCAGCTTAAAAAGTATTATTTAGCCAAAGCATATGCACATTCTTGTTTCAAATGACGACGGCTACACGGCGCCGGGCCTCGAGGCTTTGGTGGCTTCGCTGCGCACCATCGCTGAAGTCACTGTTGTCGCGCCCGAGGTCAATCATAGCGGCGCTTCAAACTCTTTGACTCTGACACGGCCACTGGCTGTTCGCCACGCCTCGAATGGATTTATCTACGTCAACGGCACGCCCTCTGATTGCGTGCACGTTGCCCTCACTGGGCTGCTGGATCGCCGTCCTGATTTAGTTGTCTCAGGTATCAATAATGGCGCCAATATGGGTGATGACACGCTGTATTCCGGCACGGTTGCGGCGGCCTCTGAAGGTTACTTATTTGGTATCCCTGCGATTGCGTTTTCGCTGGTGTCCAGAAGTTGGTCAAACCTAGAGGCTGCAGTCGCGCAGGCGCAGCGTCTGGTGGTGCGACAGCTCGCGCAACCGGTTTCAGGGCCTGTTTTGTTGAATGTGAATTTTCCTGATCTGCCTGCCGCACAAGTCAAGGGCTTTAAGGCTACCCGTCTGGGTAAGCGTCATCCGTCTCAGCCGGTCGTGCGCTCGGCGAACCCTTACGGCGAGACCGTTTACTGGATTGGCCCCTCTGGGGCGGCCAACGACGCAACCTCTGGCACCGATTTCGATGCAATCGCCACGGGTTTTGTGTCGGTCACCCCACTGCGTCTGGATCTGACTCAGCACGCGCAACTCGAGCAAATGTCTGATTGGGTTGGGCCTTTATGCCTCTAGTCCGGCCGTCAACTTTGCGAATGGCAGTCAAAGACTCTCGTTCGGGTGTTGGACGAGGTTTGCACGGAATTACTGCCTCGAACAGTAACACCCGCATCTCAGCGACCCGCATTCCAAATCGATTGGCCAGCGGCTCACCGGTTGCGGCACTTGCTAGCGAAAATCTAGGCTTGAATTCTGAACGAATGCGCGAGGCGATGGTGCAGCGTCTGCACGCTCAAGGCATCACGCACGACCAGGTTCTTGCCGCCATGCAGTTGATTCCGCGCCATGTGTTCGTTGACCAAGCGCTCGCAAGTCGTGCCTATGACGACGCCTCGCTCCCGATTGGTCACGGACAAACGATTTCGCAGCCATGGGTAGTGGCTCGTATGATTGCGGCAGTGTGCAACGCCACGATGCCCGCGCGAGTGCTCGAGGTTGGCACCGGTTGCGGTTATCAGGCGGCAGTCATGGCAAAGGTATTTGCGCAGGTGCATTCGATTGAGCGCATCCGCGCGTTGTACGATACTGCTAAAGAACACTTGCGGTTGCTTAGGCTCACTAAAGTGCGTCTGGTACATGGTGACGGTATGTTGGGGTTGCCTTCGGTTGCACCTTTTGATGCAATCGTGGTCGCGGCAGCGGGGATCCGGATTCCGCAGGCTTTGCTTGCGCAGTTAAGGATTGGCGGGGTCTTGATTGCCCCCGAAGGAACAAGCGCACAGCGGTTGATTCGCGTGACCAGAACAGGTGCTTCGAGCTGGGACAGGCAAGAACTCGAAGAAGTCAGATTTGTGCCTCTCAAGGCAGGGGTGCAAACATGAGCAAACAGGAGAAACGCATGCACGCTGAGTACGTTAGACAAAGCAAGATGGTGCAAGGCAATGAGCTTGAGGCTCGCTGGCCGCTTTGGGCACGCACGGGCGTCGTCTTCGCGTGTGCCCTGGTTTTGTTAGGGGGTTGCGCCAACAACTCTGGCAGTCGCGCCCCCGTGACCGACTTAAACAGTAGTTCTTCGGGCATGGCTCGCACCTATGTCATTAAGGCTGGTGACTCGGTCAATAAAATCGCGCGCGCAACCGGCGTTGACGAGGCCACCATCCTGCGGCTGAACAAGAACGTCAATCCTAACCGGTTGCTTATTGGTCAAACTTTAAGGCTCTCAGAGGGCTCAGAGTCAGTTGCCGCACCTGTGCGGCCTGCAAGTTCAAGCAAGCCCGACGCGCGTGCGTCTGAGGCCTCTGGTGGCAGCGCCCAAATGGGCGAAACCCCCGCGCCTGCGGCCGATGCAGGTTTAATCAGTTGGGGTTGGCCTGCGCAAGGCAACGTGATTCAAGGCTTTACACCAACAACCAAAGGGATCGACATCGCCGGTAACGCAGGCGACGCGATCGAAGCCGCGGCCAACGGCAAAGTGATGTACGCCGGTAACGGGGTTCGTGGTTTAGGTAACTTAGTCATCGTCGAACACACAAATGGGTTTATCACAGCCTATGCGCACAACCGGACTCTGCTAGTTAAAAAAGATCAAGAGGTTAAAAAAGGCGCAAAGATCGCCGAAATGGGTCAAACCGATGCAGCGTCGGTGCGCTTGCACTTTGAAGTGCGCAGGCAAGGTACGCCTGTTGATCCCCTGCAATACTTACCTGGCCGTTAAGCACCGCTCGCATGACACCCACACTCGTTTTTGACCTAGAAACTATCCCTGATATCGAAGGCTTAAGGCGTTTACATCAATGGGGTGCCGACGTGCCTGACGCCGAGGTGGCCGAGCGCGCCTTTGCTGCGCGCAAAGAACTCACCGGTAATACTTTTTTGCCCCATCACCTGCAGCGGGTGGCGGTGGTGGGTTGTGTGTTTCGTGATGACAAAGGTTTTAGAGTTCGGTGTCTGGGGCAGGCCGACGATGCCGAACCTGTTTTATTGACCAGTTTTTTTAAGACGATCGAACGCTACACGCCCAAACTGATCAGTTGGAATGGTTCGGGTTTTGATTTGCCCGTCTTGCACTACCGAACCCTGATTCACGGTATCGCAGCACCTCGTTACTGGGATCTGGGCGAAGACGACAAAGAGTTTCGCTATAACAACTATCTGAGCCGCTATCACACGCGTCATCTTGACCTGATGGATGTTCTGGCAAAGTACAACGGGCGTGGCAACGCACCCCTGGATGAGTTGGCTAAATTGTGCGGATTTCCGGGCAAACTGGGAATGGACGGCAGCCTCGTCTGGGACGCCTGGTCAAACGGGCGTGCCAACGAAGTACGGGCCTATTGCGAGACCGATGTGGTCAATACCTGGTTGGTATATTGCCGCTTCAGACTGATTCGGGGCGAGCTCGATCCAGTGGCCTATCAGGCCGAAATTGATTTGGTGCGCACGACCCTACAAGAGAGCACCGAGCCACACTGGGCGCAATATCTGGCAGCCTGGTCATGACACGTATTTTTTTGCGGCCACCCACCGCCCCACGGAGCCTTCTTATGCGAAGCTATGATTTACGTCTTGTTCTGACCCCCTTGTTTTTGCTTCTGGTAAGTGTTTGTGCCAACGCTCAAAACGGTCAATTGCAGTTACGTTCTTCAAACCAATTGAATCAGGCAGAAGAAAGACGTCTGCCTGCGCCCGCGCCTGCCGCGGCTGCTGAGCCAAGTGCTGCGCCCCTCACAGGTGATAGCCTGGGTAAACTGCCTGATTCCCTGATTGCAGGTTTGGTTTTAGACCCTGCCCAAAAAGCAAAGCTCGATGCCGCTCATGAGGCGCGTCGCAAAATGTGGTCTGTGAATCGGTTGGCGCGGCAGGCCGAATACGCAGCGTTGACCCAAGAACTTGCGACCGATAAGTTCGATCCGCGTGAGGCAATTGCCCTGCGCAAAAAAACACGTGCAAAAGTCGACGCTGGATTTGATGAAGTGCAGACAAGTTGGCTGGCGTTTTGGGATGTCTTAAACCCCGCGCAACGTAAAATTTTAATCGGCTATATGCGTGATCAGCATGCCGTGCAAGGCCGACTCTCGGCGGCAGCTTCCGCCGAGCGTGTCGCCTTGCGCGCTAAACAACAGGCCGCGCTTGAGCGCACCGAGGCGCGGGCCGCAGCTCAGACGGGCGCGGTCACTGCGCCAAAATAATCGCCACAAGGCCTGACCGCCTCTCGTCAAACCGAGAGGTTTTTTTATTTCTGAAAGAAACGAATCCCTATGCCGCAAGACATTCTGCAGGTTGAGTCCCTTGACCTCGAGGCGCGAGGTGTCGCCCGGCACGAGGGTAAGGTGGTATTTGTCGAAGGCGCCTTAGGCTCAGAGCGCGTCACGGCGAACATCTTTCGTCGCAAGCCCTCTTACGATATTGGACGCGTTCAGGTGATCGTGCGTGAGTCATCGCAACGAGTCAAACCCAGGTGCGAGCATTTTGGCGTGTGCGGGGGGTGTGTCATGCAGCACCTTGACCCTGCGGCGCAAGTCGCTAGCAAGCAACGTGTGCTTGAAGATAGTCTTGCGCACATCGGTAACGTACGGCCTGAACAAATGTTGCCGCCTTTGCATGGTCCGTCTTGGGGCTATCGCTATCGCGCGCGTCTTTCGGTGCGTTGGGTTGCTAAAAAAGGCACCGTGCTGGTGGGTTTTCACGAACGAAAAAGTAGCTTTGTTGCAGACATCAAAACCTGCCATGTGTTGCCGCCTCATGTGGCCGCATTGTTAGTGCCTTTGCGTGGGTTGATTATGGCGCTGTCTGCTCCTGATCGTTTCGCGCAAATTGAAGTTTGTGTGGGTGATGCGGTGACCGCCTTGGTGTTGCGTCATCTCGACCCGTTAAGCGAAAGCGAAATCGCAACGCTGCGCGCGTTTGCCGCGCAGCACAACATTCAATGGTGGTTGCAGTCTAAGGGGCCCGATACTGTGCAGCCCCTCGAGCCTGAAGACGAGCATAAGCTTAGTTATACCTTGCCCGAGTTTGGGCTGCGTATGCCTTATCGGCCAACTGATTTCACACAGGTGAATCATCAGATTAATCGCGTGTTGGTGTCGCGCGCCTTAAGTTTGCTTGGCGTGCAGCCCACAGATCGTGTCGCGGATATGTTTTGTGGCTTAGGCAATTTCACCTTGCCTTTGGCGACACGGTGTCGCGAAGTGGTTGGCGTAGAAGGTAGCATTTCGTTGACCGCACGCGCAGAGCAGGCAGCCCTTGCGGCAGGAATCGTGAACGCAAGGTTTCAGACTTTGAATCTGTTTGAGGTCGATCACATTTGGCTGCAAAGCCTCGGAACAATCGATCGCATGTTGATTGATCCGCCGCGCGAAGGGGCGCAGGCGTTGGTGCAGGCTCTGGCTGCAGCGCCGCCGCAAGAACGCCCCGTGCGCATCATTTATGTCTCGTGCAATCCGGCCACCCTAGCGCGCGACGCTGCGGTGCTTGTGCAAGAGGCGGGTTATCGGTTGCGCAGCGCCGGTGCGATTAACATGTTTCCGCACACCAGCCACATAGAATCGCTCGCGGTGTTCGAGCGTTAACTTGTCTGCGCCAAGATTTTTTCAGCAGCTTGCCGCACCCTTGCAGGCGCAGTGCCTCCGATGTGATCGCGTGCAGCGACTGAGCCCTCAAGTGTCAGCACTTGGTGTACGTCATCGCCAACCGAGGGATGAAATACCCGGAGTTCGTCTACCGTTAAATCTGCAAGGTCACAAGATTTTTTCTCGCACTCGCGTACAGCATGCGCGACGGCCTCGTGGGCATCGCGAAACGCCACACCACGCTTGACCAGATAGTCGGCTAAGTCTGTCGCAGTGGCAAAGCCCTGTAGGGCGGCCGCGCGCATGGCGTCGGGCTTGACTTCAATGCCAGCAATCATATCGGCAAAAATGATTAAGGTATCACGCACGGTGTCTGCGGTGTCAAACAAGCCTTCTTTGTCTTCTTGATTGTCTTTGTTGTAGGCCAACGGCTGACCTTTCATGAGCGTGAGCAAGCCCACTAAGTTGCCATTGACACGCCCAGTTTTGCCGCGAGCAAGTTCGGGCACATCGGGGTTCTTTTTTTGCGGCATGATCGAGCTGCCCGTGCAAAAGCGATCGGGCAAGTCGATGAAACCCACACGTGGACTCATCCAGATGATGAGCTCTTCAGAGAGCCTTGAGATATGCGTCATGATCAGCGCGCAGGCGCTGCAAAATTCGATCGCAAAATCCCGGTCAGACACCGCATCAAGCGAGTTTTGACAGACATCGTCAAACCCCAGCAGTTCGGCCACGAGCGGACGATTAATCGGAAAACTCGTCCCGGCAAGCGCTGCCGCACCCAAAGGCAAAATATTGACGCGCTTACGACAGTCGCTTAGGCGACTGGCGTCGCGAGCGAACATTTCGGCGTAGGCAAGCAGATGATGGCCGAAGGTAACGGGTTGAGCCACTTGCATGTGGGTAAAGCCTGGCAAGATGGTCGAGGCCTGTTGCAGCGCAACGGTCGCGAGCGCCCGACGCAGCGCTTTGAGCAAGTCGCCGAGCTGATCAATTTCGTTACGCAACCACAGTCGGATATCGGTTGCGACTTGGTCGTTACGCGAGCGCCCGGTGTGCAGGCGCTTGCCGGCATCACCGACGAGTTCGACTAAGCGCTTTTCGATATTCAGGTGTACGTCTTCGAGGTCAAGCAGCCAGACAAACGTGTCAGCCTCGATCTCGTTACGAATTTGCGACATTCCGCTCTGAATATCGGCTAAATCCTGGGGGCTGATCACCTTGACGGACTCAAGCATCGTTGCGTGAGCCAGCGAGCCCTCGATATCTACGAGAGCCAGACGTTTGTCAAAATCCACCGAGGCGGTATAGCGCTTGACGAGGTCAGAAACGGGTTCAGAGAAGCGCGCCGACCAAGCTTGGGTTTTTTTATCAAACTGATTATGCGTAAGGTTTTTGGTGTTTTTCATGATGCTTGGATTATAGAGTGCTGCGCCGACCTCGCAGGCGTGCGATAATTTTCAGACAATAACTCGTATCACCAGGATCTTCATGTCTGCCGTTAAGGTCAGCATTGCACAAATTAACGCTTTAGTGGGTGACTTGGCCGGTAATTCGCATCGCGTACGAGAGGCAGCACGCCTCGCGCACGCTGCCGGCGCTCAGGTGCTGTTAACGCCCGAACTGGTCCTGACTGGCTATCCCCCCGAGGATCTGTTGCTCAAACCGTCGTTTGTGACGCACTGTGAAGCCGTTCTAAGCGACTTATGTGCCAGCCTGACTGACCTGACTGGTCTTCATGTGGTGGTGGGTCACATTACTTTTCAAAATGGCTTGTTACGCAACGCCGCCTCAGTATTATTCGAGGGCAAAGTGCTTGGCACCTATTTCAAGCGCGAATTACCGAATTACGCAGTCTTTGACGAGCAGCGTTATTTTGTGGCCGGCGAACATGCGCTCACCTTTACCGTCAAGGGGGTCTGTTTTGGGGTCAATATTTGCGAAGATATCTGGTTTGAGGCCGCCCCAGAGGCAGCCGCCCAGCAAGGCGCACATACCTTATTGGTGCTAAATGCCTCGCCTTACAACATTGGCAAGCATGCGCAGCGCCTGTCGGTTGCCCGTGCCTGCGTGGCAAAAACGGGTTGCTCTTTGCTCTATGCCAACTTAGTAGGGGGTCAAGACGAGCTCACCTTTGATGGCGCCTCGTTTGCGATGGACGCCAGTGGGGTGGTGATTAACCAATTAGCAGACTTTGTCAGCGCGCAAAGCCTGATTGAAGTCTCAGGCGACAGCCGTCTGTCAGTCTGCCCGTCGGCTGTGCCCGGGCTGACGCAACAGGCGCTAGCACCCGCGCTTTGCCTTGAAGCGCAGGTGTGGCAAGCTTTGGTGACGTGTCTAGCCGATTACGTCAAAAAGAACAGTTTTCGTACGGTGACTCTTGGGCTGTCAGGCGGTATCGATTCGGCTGTGGTGATGGCAATTGCCGTTGATGCTTTAGGTGCTCAAAACGTTCACGCTGTGATGATGCCCTCGCGTTACACTGCAGACATTTCGCAAATTGATGCCCTTGACATGGTCAAGCGCCTTGGGGTTAAGTACGAAGAAATCGCTATCGCCGGACTTGCTGCAAATTTTGATGAGGTCCTTAGCCCTATTTTTGCCGGTCAAGCGCTTGATGCCACTGAAGAGAATATTCAGGCTCGCCTGCGCGGCATGCTATTGATGGCCTTGTCCAACAAGTTTGGTCATCTTGTGCTGACAACGGGTAACAAATCTGAGCTTTCAATCGGCTATTGCACACTTTATGGCGACATGGCGGGTGGTTTTGCAGTGCTCAAAGATGTGGCAAAAACCTTGGTGTACCGTCTGGCGCGATGGCGCAACCTTCAGTCTGAGGCGATCCCTGAGCGCATTATTACGCGCCCGCCCTCGGCCGAGTTACGTCCCGATCAAACCGACCAAGATAATTTGCCCGAATACGACATTATTGACGGTATTATCGAGCGCTATGTCGAGCAAAATCAATCTGCCGCCGACATCGTGACGGCAGGGTTTGAGCGCGTTGCGGTCGAACAAATCGTCCGGTTGATTCGTATCAATGAGTACAAACGTAACCAAAGTCCGCCGGGTCCCCGTATCACTGGACGCGCATACGGGCGCGATTGGCGTTATCCTTTGTCTAACGGTTTTCGCGAAACCTTCTAAATTTCTTGTATTGGATCGAATATGAAGCAAGTCACTACAATTATTAAACCGTTCAAACTCGATGAAGTACGCGAGGCGCTGGCCGAGGTTGGGGTCAATGGTTTAACAGTGACCGAAGTTAAAGGCTTTGGCCGCCAAAAAGGACACACAGAACTGTACCGAGGTGCCGAATATGTCGTCGACTTTTTGCCTAAAATCCGGATCGAAATGGTCATCCCTGATTCAATGGTTGACGATGTCATCGAAGCCATTGTCAAGGCCGCACGCACCGGCAAAATCGGCGATGGCAAGATTTTTGTGATGCCCGTCGAGCAAGCCGTTCGTATTCGTACCAGCGAAAGCGGTGACGCTGCGCTGTAAGACCTAACCTCTGGGCATCACGCCCCTTTGCAGGGCGCCGGTTCACGTGACGTGCCGGCGCTTTTATTTTTTGACTTGAGTGTTTTTTTGATGAAACAGTTTGATTGGTCTAATCCTTATCCCACCATTCGTATCCCGGTTTTTGCGCGCAATGTCGTTTCGACGTCACACCCTTTAGCAGCACAGGCTGGCTTACGAATGTTGCTTAAAGGCGGCTCTGCGGTCGACGCTGCAATTGCCGCTGCTGCGACGATCGCGTTGGTTGAGCCTGTGTCGTGCGGCCTAGGCGGCGATGCCTTTGCGATTGTGTGGGATGGCAAAACCCTACAGGGTCTGAACGCGTCGGGCTATGCACCACAAGCCTGGAACGTTGACTACTTTAAAAACAAGTACGGCGTCAATGAAAAAGGGCTGGCAAAAGCCCCCAAGCGCGGGGTGGATGCCATCACCATCCCTGGCGTGGTAGCGGGTTGGGCAGCCTTACACGAGCGCTACGGCAAACTGCCGTTTTCGGATTTGATGGAACCCGCGATTGAAATCGCGGAACGCGGCTACGCGGTGCCGCCAGTCGTGGCGCAAAAATGGGCAGCAGCCGTGCCTGAACTCAAAGATCAACCAGGCTTTGCGCATACCTTTATGCCCCATGGTCGCGCGCCTCACGTCGGTGAGCGGTTTGTGTTTAAAGACATCGCAAACACCTTGTGCCGTATCGGTGCCAGCAAAGGTCGCGATCTTTACGAAGGCGAGACTGCGGAAAAAATCATTGCTTTTATTCAAGCCAATGGTGGGGCACACACCCTAGATGATTTGCGCAGCTATTCACCAGACTGGGTCACGCCGATTTCAAAAAACTACCGCGGCTATACGCTACACGAAATCCCGCCAAACGGGCAGGGGATCTCGGCCTTGATGGCGCTTGGCATTCTTGAACATTTTGATCTGGCAAGTTTAAAAGTCGATTCCGTTGAGTCGCAGCATATTCAGATCGAAGCCATGAAGCTTGCCATGGCCGATTTGTACCGTTACGTGGCTGATGGGCGCGCCATGGAAGTCACTCCAGCGCAGATGCTCGATGACGCCTATTTGGCCGAGCGCGCCAAACTGATTGATCCGAAGAGGGCTTCTCATTTTTCTCATGGTCTGCCTGCGTCGGGTGGCACGATTTATCTGGCCGCCGCCGACGAAAGCGGCATGATGATTTCGTTTATTCAATCCAACTACATGGGCTTTGGTTCTGGTGTGGTGGTGCCGGGTACCGGCGTCAGTTTGCAAAACCGCGGCGTTGGGTTCTCGACGGATCCAAACTCTCCAAACGTGGTGGCAGGGCGCAAGCGCCCCTTTCACACCATCATCCCGGGCTTCTTAACTCGTGGCGGCGTGCCGGTGATGAGCTTTGGTGTGATGGGCGGTGATATTCAACCCCAGGGGCATGTGCAAACGGTGGTGCGTATGCTGGATTACCACCAGCAACCGCAAGCGGCTTGTTGCGCGCCACGCTGGAAACTCAATCGCGATTTCACCCTTGATGTCGAAGCGACTATGCGCGCTGAAACTATTGCAGGGCTGAAGGGCTTAGGGCACCAGCTCAAGGCGATTGACGACCCGTATATGGATTTTGGTTCGGGTCAATTTATTTGGCGCTTGTCTGACTTGTCTGAAGACGGTTATGTGGCGGCGAGTGATAGCCGGCGCGATGGGCAGGCGGTCGGGTTTTAAAACCAAGGGTAACTCCTAGTATATGTATACCCTTGTCTGTAAGCTTCCAGTCATAAAACTACTGACAACAGGGTGAGTGTTGCGAAGCGTGCCACGGCTACTTAAAAATAATGTTTCAAGCCAAAGAGCCTTTGGTTGATGTTGTTGCGGACGACCTTGCCTCAATTAGTTTGGATCTTGCGCTTTCTGGTGAAGGTTTTTTTCGTACAGGGCGCAATTTATTTTTTACCGTTGGCCAATCGACGACAACCACTTAGTCGACCTCGCGTTTCAACGTCTGCTTGGCAGCTTGGCTATTTCGACGATTCACCCGAACGACTCTGGTCGCAACATTTTTTAGACTCTGACCCTTTTATAGGTTGCTAAAACTTCATGAACAAACTCACCGTGGCGCGTGCGCCCGTGTCAGAATGGCTTGCCCAGTTACCTTCAGTCGATAAAGTTTTAGCGTTAGAGTGTTGCCAAGACTGGCTGAGACATTATGGTCGCGATGAGGTCTTGCGCGTGATCCGATCAACGCTAGCGTTGATCCGTCAAGAGTGCTTAGCCCAAAAGCGCACAACCCAGCCCGACCTAGAGGCGGTGCTTGCAGAGATCCGCCAAACGCTTGAAAAGCGCGCCACACCGAATCTGCGCCGCGTCATCAACTTAACCGGTACGGTCCTGCACACTAACCTCGGCCGTGCCGTGATGCCCCCCGAAGTCATAGACGCCATGGCGAGTGCTGCAGCAGAGCCTTGCGCCCTCGAGTACGATTTGGGCGAGGGCAAACGCGGCGACCGTGATGAACTCGTTGAAGAGTTGCTGTGTGAGCTCACGGGTGCCGAGGCGGCTACAGTCGTCAATAACAATGCCGCGGCGGTATTTTTGCTGCTGCACGCTTTGTCTAATCGCAAAGAGACCATCGTCTCGCGCGGCGAACTGATTGAAATCGGCGGGGCGTTTAGAATTCCTGACATCATGAAGCGGGCAGGCGCGAAACTGATCGAGGTCGGCACTACGAATCGAACGCACCCTAGAGATTTTTCTGAGGCGATCAACCCCAAAACTGCTTTGCTGATGAAGGTACACACGAGTAACTATGTGGTGCAAGGCTTTACCGCTGAAGTACCCGAAGCTGATCTGGCGCGCATCGCGCATGAGCGACAGTTGCCCTTTGTCGTCGACTTAGGCTCGGGCACCTTGATTGATTTGGCGCGTTACGGTTTGCCCAGCGAGCCAACGCCCCGACAAGCGCTTGAGGCGGGCGCCGATCTTGTTACCTTCAGTTGCGATAAGTTGCTTGGGGGTCCGCAGGCCGGCATTTTGGTCGGACGTCGTGATTTGATTCAAAAGATCAAAAAAAATCCACTCAAGCGCGTTTTGCGTGTCGGCAAAGTAACGCTTGCCGGGCTCGAGGCGGTGTTGCGACTCTATCGCAACCCTGAGACTTTGCCTCAACGCTTAACAGTGTTGCAATTGTTGACACGCCCCGAAAGTGAGATGCAAGCGCAAGCCCTGCGCCTGATGCCGCAGGTGCAAGCAGGCTTACTGACTTGCGGACTCACCCTACACACACGACCAGTGAAGTCACAGATCGGCTCGGGCTCGCTACCGGTTGAGCGCTTGCCCTCGGTTGCGCTGGCCATCGAGGCCAGTACAAAGGCTCACGAAAAGACTGTGGTGCGTCTTGAGCGTTTGCTACGCGCTTCGCCCACGGCCGTGATTGGCCGACTCTCAGAAAAATCCTTGCTACTAGATTTACGTTGTTTAACGATTGATAAAGAGCAGGTTTTAGTCGCGCATTTGTTAGCTGCAGTCGCAAGTTTGGTGGCTGCACCTTGAAGCTCGACTGTAGCGTGACGATTTTTTCTGGGCCCAGACAATGATCATTGGCACTGCCGGCCATATCGATCATGGGAAAACCTCGTTGGTCAAGGCGTTGACGGGGATCGATGCCGATCGGCTGCCTGAAGAGAAAGCCCGGGGGATGACCATTGAGCTGGGTTTTGCTTACACCCCGAATGAGGCCAAAGAAATCATTGGTTTCGTCGATGTGCCGGGGCACGAAAAATTTGTACACACGATGGCTGCCGGTGCAGTTGGCATGGATCACGGTTTACTCGTGGTGGCCGCCGACGACGGCATCATGCCCCAGACCCGCGAACATCTTAGAATTTTAGATTTATTGGGCGTAGCCGGTCTGACGCTTGCGATTACAAAAGCTGACATGGTCGATGAAGCGCGCGCGCAACACGTGCGTGCCGAAGCTTTGAACTATGTCGGGCAGACGCGTTTCGGGCAGGTTGATTCTCATGTGGTGTCAACGCGTCAAGGTGTGGGTGTTGCCGCGCTTAAAACGGCGCTCTTGACGGTTGCCGTGACACAACCCCTCGAGCAGGCTGCTCACTTTCGGTTGGCGATTGACCGCGTGTTTGTTGTCAAAGGCATTGGCGTAGCGGTGACCGGCGCTGTGCTTGCGGGGCAGGTGCGAGTGGGCGATCTCTTGCACCTGGCGGGCGCCGCACTCGAGGTGCGTGTCAGGTCGATTCACGCGCAAAATCAAAGTGCTGAACTTGCCACCGTGGGTCAGCGTTGTGGGTTGGTGCTGACCGGTGCAGAGCTCAGTCAGGTGCGGCGCGGTGACTGGCTGCTGGCACCGCAATTTACCGTACAAACTTCACGCATTGATTGCCTGTTAAACGTTCCCAACGATGTCGAACGTTCGCTAAAAGACGGCGAACGCGTGCTGTTGCATCACGGTTGTGAACACTTAACAGTGCGTTTGATTTTGTTAGAAAAAAGCGAGCTTCTGCCGGGCGAGCAAGGCTTCGCGCAGTGTGTGCTTGAACGTGCTTTGCCTTTTTGCTGGCATGACCGCCTGGTGTTGCGCGACGGCAGCGCACGCGTGACTCTGGCCGGCGCCTTAGTGCTCGATATCTCGCCGCCTGTGCGGGCACGCAAGACGCCCGAACGCCTTGAGCTGCTGCGCCTGCTTTGCCAGACGGATTCGGGCGAGGTGCTTGATGCCTTGTTGCGGACTTCGCTGACGCCACTCGCGCTTGAGCATTGGGCGCTCGCGATGAATCGTCAGCCGCAACAACTGCTGCAAAATTTGCAAGAACCCCTCGCGTTGAGGCTGAAGGTTGCACAGGTCGAAGTGGTGCTGGGCGCCCGTGCGCAGACGGCCTTGGTGCAGGTCACGCAGGACTGTCTGCAGGCGTTTCATGTCGCAGAGCCCGACGAGCCGGGTGTCTCACTTGAGAGGCTGCGGCGCATGGCGGTGCCCTTTTTAGACGCCG